>NZ_JBGFSK010000002.1:0-292302 GCF_041365945.1 Janibacter sp. GXQ6167
GACGCTTCCTACTGTTCGTCATGATCTGACCAGTCTCCCTGCCCGCCACCGCGGGCAACAGGACGACTCGCATAACGACCGGACCTACGAAACGGGGTCAGCCCACCGGTACTCGTGAAACGCGTGGTTGGTCGCGATGTCGTCCCAGCCATAGGCAGCGTTGACTGCTAGGTCAACCTCGACGTGAAGATCGCGGATGCGGTCGACATCTGCGTCGCCCGCCACCGATCGATCGTTCACCATGTTGTACAACTTGGTAAGCCCAAGGTCGCGCCGAAGCATGATTCGCCGGCGTTCTGCGTCAAGTGCCCGGCCAATCTCCTGGAGTGCGTTGGCGCTGTCTGGGCGTGGGAAAGTCTCGAAGACGTCTGAGGGCGTGTAGCGCACTCGCGTTTCTAGTGTCGAGCCGTACGTGATCGCCCAGAGCTGGTGAAGGCTTGATGACAAGACTGCTTGGTCGCCGTAGCCATCAGTGGCGAAGACGCCGAGCGCATGGCTGAACACTTGACCCGCTGGAACTCGCAGCGGCATGACGGTCTTGCTGACAAGGGCGATGACCAGCACCTCAGGCAAATCCGCGATTGCCCGCCTCATGGACATCTGCTTCTCAGCGAACTGCCACCAACGGTCGCGGTACGCCTTCCTCGGCCCCTTCGCGCGTTCTGGCTGCACGTTCACAACCACATGGTCGAAGGGCGCAGAGTAGGTCTTTGCAACCTCAATCGGCCGGTCGGCGAAGTCAACGATCCAACGGGACGCAGAACTGTCGGGTCGTTGGTTCAGGTCTTCGCCGTTGAGGTAGGGAAAGACGACTTCGTTGACCCGAGGCTCATCCTCGACCCACGTGGCAGCGAGCTCCGGCGAGATGGTGAAGCCCATTCCAAGCACCAGGCAGCCAATGTGAGCAATGCCGGCGTTCTCGGCCAAGCGGGATGGGAGTCCTGCGACTCTCCCGACTGGTTCAAGTAGCGTGCTGATCCGCCGCACATCGGCGCCGTCGGCGACCCGTGGGAGGTCCTCCGGGACCGTCTCGACAGTGCCCCATACGGCTGCGTACTCCAGATTGGCGCTCGACGCCGGCCAGGAACGAGACTGGATCGCCCGGGTAATCGTGAAGCCGTTAGTGACCATGACGTCAAGCCCAACCTCACGGGTGTCGCCCTGAGCAACGGTGTTGGTCGCGATCAACCCCAGGGTGCCCTTCGCCTGCAAGAGCGACGTGGCACGCAGGAAGAAGTAGGCGACCAAATCAGCGTTCCCTTTCACGCCCGATGCCAGACGGTTGACGAACCACTCGCGGACCTCCGTGCCCACGGCTCCGCTGATCTTCTTTCCGCCAAGGAACGGCGGGTTGCCGATGATGGCATCGAAGCCGCCGTTGTCGATGATGACGTCGGGCGCCTCGATCACCCAATGAAGAGGCTGCCACCGCTCGTAGTCGGTCACGACCGTCGGCTTCAGTCCGGAGTCGATCAGAGACTCGAGGGAGGCGTCGTCGGGGTTGCCGTGGTCGGGGTACGCGGCTCGCACGGCAAGTCGCAGGTTGTCATACGCGTCGTCCAGCGCCTTGCCAGGCTTGCCGCCGCGCGAAAGACCAACGGCAACCACGCCGTCAGCGATGCGACGCAGGTCAGAGGTGACCTTCCGGAAATCCGCCAACTGACGCCGTTTGGCGGCGCTCGTACGTGCCGGGTCGTCTTCTTTGATTTCGGTCGCGAGCGTGCGTCTCAGCTCGGCAGCCTTGTGGATGATGGCGTCAATGTCGACGTCGAACTCTCGCGAGAAGACGAACTTCGGCTTCTTCTTCTCGTTGATATGAAGATGTCGGAGCTGTGTCAGGCTGGTGATCCCGAGCAGCGAGTTCCCCAGCAACACCTTGTCATCGACGAAGGAGAACGGCAGGTCCCTGTCGAGGGAGACGAGCCAGAGGGAGAGCTTGCACATCTCGACGGCCATGTCGTTGATGTCAGCTCCGTAGAGGCAATTCGCGACGACCTGGCGGATCGCGCGGGTATACAGATCCTTGCGGGAAGCGTTGCGCGGATCTTCGGACGTCCACGCTTCCACGACACGTTCAGAGAGATACCGAGCGGCTGCCACAAGGAACGCGCCCGAGCCACAGGCGATATCGGCGACCTTGAGACTCAGCAACTCGTGGGATGGCTTGAGCTTCCACTCCTCCTCATTAGCGGTCTGGTGCGGTCCTGGCGAGTAGCAGAGGGGCTGGAGCGCGTGGAGTACGACGTCTTCGGCAAGCGACTTGGGTGTGTAGTGCGCGCCGGCGTTCTTGCGGGAAGGGGTCTCCTTGACGACGAGGCCGCCATCAAGGACCACGAAGGGTCGCTGGCGCAGGTCGAGGCGGACCAGGCCGAGCCACGGCAGCACCCGGTCACGCAGTTCGAGGTCGCCACCAACAGCCTGAGTCAGTGCGCTGACGATGCTTGGCTTTACGTCCGCACTCATTGCCTTGGCGATGGCCGCCGCCGAAGAGGGCTTTGCCGAAGGCTGGTCGCCTACGACGAAGGCGCGGATTGCCGCGGCGAGCTCCTTCGGGTCGGCGTGCTCGGTCGCTAACTCTTCGAGTTTCGCGAGCGGGATCTCCGGCTCCGCGCCCAGGGTGCCCTTCAGCCCGACGGTGACTTCGCCGGTGATGGATGCTGTGTAGCCAAGAAGGCCCTCGTAGATGTAGCCGATCTGCTCGACGTCGATGTCGCGGAAAGAGATTCGGCGGGCTTCGCCCTTGATGTCGGCGACCTGGACTGAGCGCAGGACGTGGAGCATCACGCGGTCGGAGACCGTGATGGCGAGCGTCCCCTGCTCGTTGGTGTCGGTGAGGAACGGGAAACGGGCCGGGTCGAACAGTGAGCCGCCGTAGGCCGGCATCCGAAGGTTCTCGAAGCTCGCGCCCTGGTAGAGGGCCTGACTGGTGGCGAGGAGCCGGTGCCAGGTGAGCGAGGTCGCGTCGAGGGCCTCCTCGCTATCTTCTGTCTCACGCGCGATCAAGCGTTCCAGTTCGCGGGCAATGCCGTATCCCTGCTCGAACAGCTCACCCGAAGGCAGCAGTCCGCGCTCCTCGGCGAAGAGCAGGAAGACAGCCCGCATCATCACCGTGACGGCGGCCTCATAACTGTCGTGGGCGCCCCCTCTCGGATCAACCGGTGGGAGCGGGTTCGGCAGGCCCCGACGGCGTGCGTCGGCGGCGGACTCGGAGAAGGACTGAATGAGCAGCTCAACAGCGCGGCGGACCTGGGCACCGAGAGCTTCGGTGATCTCTTCTGCCGCAGCGACGGACTCCTCGAAGAGGGCAGGAAGCCGCTCGGTCGGGTCCCCGCCGATGAGGTGCTGTCGTCCGATAAGCGCGAAGAAGGCGTCGCGCGTACGTGGCTCTTCGATCCATGTCAGGGCGTCCACGATGCCGGAGGCGGCCATCGCGCCATCGCGGGCGCAGACGAGGCCCCACCAGCGGCCGTCGGTGACGATGCCGATCGGAATCTTGTTCTCACGAAGCATGACCTCGACGCGGTCGATGGGGTTGGCGGCCCACAAGTCACCGGGGGTCTGACGCAGCGAGTCAACAGAGTCGACGACATGGACGATCGCGCCGATGCCGTCGGCGCCGTCGAGAGATGCCTGGGGTCGGACCGTCACCGCTCGATTGGGTGACTGCGCCTCAACGCCGGGAATGTCGCCCCACGAAAGGGAATCGGCCCATCCGGCGACATCACGCAGGATCGTCTCAACCCACTTGTCGCGGGCCACGCGGTAGGAGTCCTGAGCGGTCTCGGAGTCGGGCAAGCGGTCGAGGGACTCCCATGCGGCTTCGAAGTTCTTACGAGCATCAACGAGCGTGGTCTTGCGCTCATCGGCGAGCCTGGGCATCCCTTGGGGCCACACCCGCTTCAGCGGCGGGATAGCGAGGAACGGTCCTTCGGTGTCGACGAGTTCTAGCCAGGCACGGTGCTGGTCGGAGGCGTTGATCGTCATGGCGCCACGAGTCGTGGTGCTCTTCTTGGGGCGGGCCATCACTCAATCCACCCGTCTGCGTCAGCGCGAGTCAGTGCGAACACCACGGCTGCCGCCGTGGTGTGGGGCTTGACGTCGGCGTAACGGTCGGCGATGGCGGCGATCTCTCGTGCTTCTTCATCGTCGAGTTCGTCGAGTCGGCGGCTCATGGCGTCGATGTCACGCCTCCACTGGCGCGTCTGGTCGGGGTCGGTGAATAACTGGCCCTGCGCCTCGTCCTCCTCCGCACGCAGCCGTCCGAGCGAGTCCCGAAGATTGGCACGGAATGCCGCGAAGATTTCCTTCGCGCGTTGGATGTCGGCGGCTTGGCGTTTGGCGAGTTGCTCAATCACCAACTCGTGACGACGGCCTGCACGGGCTTGCATCGACTCTTCCAGCCGCAGACGCAGCGGTGCGTCAGGAACGTTCCACAGATCGCAGAGCTGATCGCGGACACGGTCGGCGGCCACAGAGAGACGCTCACCGTCGAGTGCCTTGTCGAGCGCGGCTTCGGCCTTCTCTTCGGCCATCGCGCGGCGACCCTTCAACCGGACACCGGCGAGGAACACCTCTTCGTGGAGCCGGACACCGCCGCGGCCGACGAGCACCATGCGGGTGACGGCGGCGACGAAAGATTCTGCGAGGTCGTCGACCACTACGGCGGTCACCCGGTTGAGTGGCGAGTCAACACTCCACAACGAGCGGCGCAGGAGGCGCTGGGCCTTCTGCACGATGGGGTGCCCGAGGTGGACGTACACGAGGTCTTCCGGCCCAACTTTGTGGTCCTCGTCGAACGCGGCGGGGTCGAAGGTGATCGGTCGCAACTCGCCGGGCTTGAGTCGAGTGTCGAGGCCACGCAGCGTGTCGTGCCAGCCGGTCGTCAAAGTGGGGACGGTGAAGACTTCGGCGTCGGTGTCCTGAGCGAACTCGTGGTTTTCGATCAGTGGCGACTGGTGGTTGATCCGGAGCGCCGTGTCGACCACCCGACGCAGGTTGGCCGGGTCGAGGTGCATTTCCGTGCGGGACTCGTCGTAGCCCTGTTCCAAGTGGGTGAGGCGGGCGTTGAGCTCCCTGCCACCTGCGAGGGCCGAGTTGATGACCTCGTTGGTGTCGACACCCTTGGGCTTCGCCTTGGCCAGGGTGTGCTTGCCGAAGTGGCCCTGAATCTCCTCGCCGACGACCTGGTTGGCGGAGCCGAGGTCGTATTCGACCTGAGCAATCTTACGCGCGATGCGCTCCATGAAGTTCAGGTCGGCGGAGTACGTAGAGGAGTCGACGACTGGCACGAAGTGGAAGACCTGCGGCTCCTCGGTCTGGCCGTACCGGTCGATGCGGCCGATGCGCTGTTCGAGGCGCGAGGGGTTAAACGGGATATCGAAGTTAACTAGCCGGTGGCAGTAGGTTTGGAGGTCGATACCTTCACCAGCGGCGTCGGTGGCGAGAAGCACGCGCACGGGCTCCTTGGTGGGGTCGGCAGTGAACTGCGAACGGATGTACTCGCGCTCGTCCGTTGGCGTCGACCCCTGGATGACCGCAAGTCGATCACCGGTGTAGCCCTTCTGGTTCAGCACGCGACTCAGCCAGTCAACCGTGTGGGCATACTCCGTGAAGACCACGACGCGCTCGTTGGACCACGTTGTGCCAGCGGGCGGCAGACCGCGTCGAGGAACCTGATAAGTCGTTCGAGGCGGGAGTCGGCACGACTCTCGTAGCCCAGTCCCCACTCCATAAGAGTCTCGAGTTGGCCCGGTTCGGCCGCGACGAGCGGGTCGGACCCCTTGGACTCGCGCAGTTTCTCTGCCTCGTTCTGCTCCCACAGGCCCTCCTCCTCGTCCGACTGGCCCTCTCCGAAGATGTCGTCGTACTCGTCATCGGACAGACCGCGCCCGGCCTTCGAGGCAACGTAGTGGCTCAGCGTCATGCCGAAGGCGAACGGGCTGGACAGAAATCGCTTCTTCAGCAGCATCGTGACGATGTCGCCGCCAGGCTTGGTGCCGTTCTGCTTCGCGCTCTTGGTGACGACGTCGTCGAGCAAGGAGAACATCTGCTGCTCGGAGTCGGACGGCGTTACATCGAGGGTGCTGACCTTGCGCTTTTTGAATCCCTTGCCGGACAGGTCAGTCTTTAGTCGACGGACGGTGACGTCTTTCAGCGCGGCGGAGTCAAGGTTCGCGCCACGCGCGAAACGGCGCGGGTCGATCATTTCCATCAAGGCCGTGAACGACTCGGGGTGGCCGTTATGGGGAGTCGCACTTAGGAACAGGCGATGCTCGCACTTCTCGGCCAGTTGACGAACCGCCACCGTACGTTGGGTATCGACGGCATAGCCGCGACCGTCAGCGATGGATGATGGGCTCGAAGGCGCGACGTGGTGGGCCTCATCGACCACCAGGATGTCGAAGGCGTACCGCTTTCCGGTCTTGGGGTCGTTGGACTGGCCATAGACATCGCGGAGCAGGCGCTGGGCACGGACCTGCGGGAGCCACGCCATGCTGACGATGACGCGCGGGAAGAGTTGGAACGGGTTGGCGTGCAGGCCGTGGGTGCGACGGACCTGAGCCATCAGTTCGGAGTTGACGATCGTGAACTCCAGACCGAACTTCTCGCGCATCTCGTCCTGCCACTTCAGCCCGAGGCTGGGCGGGCAGACGATGACGGCAGTGCGAGCGCGGTGACGCAGGAACAACTCCTGAATCACCAGGCCGGCCTCAATGGTCTTACCGAGGCCGACGTCGTCAGCGAGCAGGAGGTTCGCGCGTGGGGCACCGAGGGCGCGACGGAGTGGTTCAAGCTGGTAGGCCTCGACGTTCACGCCCGACCAGAAGGGTGCTTGGTATCGGTTCGCGTCGGCACTGGTCACCGCTCCCCACCGCATCGCGTCGATGAACCCTGCGAGGGTGGCCGGCTCATCGAAGGCGTCCGCATAGATGACGTCCGGGAGTCCCTGTGCGGGAGTGACAGTGCGACCCACTTCGAGCTCCCAAACGACCGAAAGCTGCTCCCCCAGACGGTCCTCGTCTAGCGACTGAAGGTCGACAACGTGCGACAGCTGCGCAGTGGCCTCGTCGGCAGGACTGCGCGGCAGCCCCTGGACCTGCACATTGGCGACAGCCCACGTCGACCCCCGCACTTCGACAACCTGACCTGGCTCCGGACGCAAAGGGGTGGAGATCGAACTGCTCACGGTCCGACCCTACGAGACGAGTTCAAGAACTGGCAGACACACCGCGCCGCTTAGGGCGGTGAGCACCATCGATCATGCGTTAGCAGTCGGCGCCTCTTGTCGACGCCATCCAGGCCGACGAGCCTCTTGAATCGCAACAAATTGGTTGGCGAACGCCCTCGTTCGTCGGTCACAGTTCACCCAACCATGTGAGACCGACGGGACCCCCTAACCCGCAACGCGTGGTGCCAATGCGGGACTTCAGTCGCATGACCCGCACCGGCCTACGACGACAAGGCGACAGCTGGACCTCCCGAGCCGCCTGCGAACCTGTGGCAAGTTACTCGCATGGCTTGGGAGTGGGTAGGACCATCCGGAACGGTCGTTGTAGCACTGGCGGGTATCGGCGCAACCCTTCGGACGGCGGCTCAAGGTCGAACTCACGCCGAGCGCCTAGCCTCGGAGAATCATGAGCAAGCCAGTCAAGAGAGGCGGCGAGAAGAGCGTCTTCAGCTCTACTCACACGCGTTGGCTCACGCCGTCGATCAGGAACGCAGGCTAAACGCCGTATGGGTCTCGTCAGGAGAGCGGCACATTCAACTGTCGCCGACGCCGGCCGGGGGCGTTCCTCTTCTAGCCGCTATGGACGAGGTGACAGTCAAAATGCTCCTGATCGCCGAAGACGAGGTCGGGGAGGCGTGGACGGCATTTGTCTCAGCCTGGGAGCGTCTCCACTGGTGGGCGGCGAACGAGCACAGCGGCGACCCGAAAGAATCCGCACCTGTCGATATTGAAACACCGCTCAGAGCCTCGATAGAAGGCCTCAAGAACGCATGCATGCGCTCTCTGAACATGCTAGGGGACCGACGGCGCAGGTCGTGCACCCAGTCACGATCCTAATCCGGGCCCGGTGCGGCACCGCTGGCAATGACAAGCGACCAGACCGCCACTTAACCGCCGCGCAAACCTACAAAAAAAGCCCTGAGTCGCGACACCGTGTAGACGATGTCGCGACTCAGGACAATAGTGGCTGGTCAACGAAATTCGCTGACCAGCGCAATCGTGGATGCCACGGGAGGGTTGGCACGTCAGCTTCGGTGCGGTTGGCACAGGTGGGTGGACGGCTGACGGGTGGCGTGCCGAGACGCGCCGTTCGATCAGTCCGCAGACCAGGTTTCGTCGAACCAGTCGAGGAAGGCGGCGACGGATCCCACCTGGGCGATACGCGAATGGATTGCCCGCTGGTCGTGCCCCGGCAGGAACAGCGACTTCGTCTCAGCCCCGCAGCCACACCGGCAAGCGCCCATGTCGAAGGTGGAGTCCTCATACCGAATCGGATTCCGAGTGCCTTCGGCGTGCTTCCCAACGTAGGCATCGTAGACGGGGTGGCCGATCTTCAGCGGCTTACCCACGAGGCGGTAGCGGTCGTCCGTGCTCGGGCTCGCGGACTGCCCGGCGAGTGCAACGCCGAGGACTTCGATGGCCATGACCACCTTCCCGTCGTGGACGGCATAGGCAAACCGCTCGCGTTTCGCCCGCTCCGGGCTGAGGACCCAGTCGCCAGCCATACGGTCAAAGAGGGCCCTTTGGCCCAGGGACGCCACGGGCTTGTCGCCGTCGCGGTCAGTGAGGGTGATCTTCAGCATTGACCTCTCCGTATACATTTGGTAACCGGGAGTATGAAGTATTGCATGTAGAGACCTATACTTGCTACTCCCGGTGACCAGGAGTAAATCAGTCGCTCAATCAGGCCCCGCCCGTCTTGAACGTCTGGCAACGCCCCCACGGGAGCCGCACCGGTCAGGGCTCGACGACGCCCCACTCATCCACAGACGTGCTCGTCGGTGATGCCGCCGGCGCCTACTTCTCCCGGCTCTTGGAGGCAGCTACGGCCATGACACCGATGCCGATGGCGGCAGTGCCGGCCATCGATGCCTTCTGTCCTACCTCGATGCCTGCGGTCTTGAGCTGCTCCCGATCCCTCAATGCCTCGGTCCAGGCCTTGAGTAGAACTTCTTCCCGGTCGAGGGTGACTCCCAGCGGCGCGTGGAAGTCAGCGATCGTTTCCGCCGTTCGATTGAGCGAGCCGACGATGGAGCGGGCCGATCGGGCGTGCAGGAGGACATTTGCCGCGGCGACCTCCCCCGCCGCGTCGAGGCGCCCCATGATCCGACTGGTTCGCTCGAGTACGTCGTCGCGGCGCTGCTGCCGGGCTGCCTCGACACCTTGACGGTGTCCCGCGAGCGTCTTCGGAGCCGTCGCGTGGACATGGTCCAACTCGACGACGCGGAACTCGTCCTGCAACTCGAAGCACCGGGCAAGGATCGACAGCTGTAGACCGATGTCACCCTCGATCTCTCGTGCCACCTTCTTGAGCTCACCGGTCTTGGTCTTGCCCTCCACCTTGTCCGCCAGCGCTCCGAGCGCTCGGAGGGTGTATCGCTGCACCTCGTGAATGGCACTCGACTCGCCTTGCACCTTGTCCCATAAGGTCTCCGGATCCCCGCCATGCGCTCGTATCGTCATGGCCTCCTTGATCGCTTCAGCCGCCGCGTCCAACTTGGCAAGCACTTCGTCGCGCTGGGCCCGGCGCAGGTCGTCGAGCTTCTCGTCCATCCGCACGAGCAGCGCCTTGAGCTCCTGAGCCTCAGCCTGCTGGGCAAACTGGCTCATCACTCCACCGAGTCCGGCCAGAACCGCGGGGTTGGTCAGCAGTGCAGCGGCGCCGTCCTCCACCTGAAGCCACGAGCTGACGTCTCCCGGCTTGCCGAGCATGGCGTAGCTGATGCCGTCCTTCTTCGTCGGCATGAGGCCACCTGCATCCTTGAGCTTCTGCGCGGACTCCGGCGTCAGCTTCAGATAGCGAGTCGAGTGCTCGGCCACTTGCCCAGCGCTGATTGCAAGGTCGCCCGCGGTGCGCAGCCACGTGGACAGACTGCCGGGGGGGTACTCAAGCGCCGCGCCGAGCCAGTCGTGCTCTGCCAGGAACCGCTCGACCGCCGCGGCCTCTCCGGCAATGACCACGCCCTCGCCGTCACTGATCAACTCGATCTCGTCGCCCATTCGCACCCCTCAACGTCTCTCGGTCCACACCGTAGTCGGCCGGGTGAGCTACACCGGCCTCGGACGGCGGACTCACCCGACGCGCCGGGATGATGCGAGCCGGCGCCTTGGGCTCCCGATGGAGAACGAGCCCGAGCTTCCGTCCAGCCGTGAGGTGCCCGCGCCGACGTAGCGAAGGTGTGAGTCAAGTCCCGGCTGCTACAGGAGTCTGACGAGTTCAGCCGCGCTCTGGGGGCGCTGAGACTTCACCGAGATCGCCGCCTTGATCGCGTCACGCAGCGGACCCTTGGTCGTGAACCGGTTCACCGCGACCTTGCCCATCGTGTTGTCCTGCAGTTCTCCGGATGCAAGGGTGGCCATGAGAAGCCCGACCTGAAACACGTCATCCGCAGGCCGCCAGAAGGCCTGGAGATCGTTGGGGGCGAAGGCCCAGTTTGCTACGTCGGCGCGAACGCCCGAACGGATCAGCCCAGTCTTCGCGATGCCGAAGTCGCCCAACTTGAGAGCCTTTCGGTTTCCGACGAACACGTTCATGGGGGTGATGTCTCGGTGGCTCACACCCCTCTCATGTAACAGATCGAGGGTCCTCAGCAGCACCTTGGTCTTCCTGAGGACTTGCTCCTCGCCCCATGGCTCAGCGCCGAGCCCGAAGTGGTCGGCGACGCTGCCGCCGGGGATGTACTCCATGACGATCGCGAAACCTAGACGCTGCCCACCGCGCACGGGAATGAAGGTTGGGAAGGCGTCGAGCTGTCGAACTACGCTGGTGGAGCCCTTCAGAAGTCCGGCGTAGAAGGCCTCGCCATGCCAGACATCTGCATCTAGGCCCACCTTCACGCAGAAGGGGACGCCGTCGTGAAGGGGACGGCCGTCGGCCGGCGATGCGGCGAAAATCGTGCCGAATCCTCCCTGTCCGATTGTCGCTTCGAGTCTGTAGTTGTCGCCGGTGGTCATGTTGGTGAGCACGGTGCCGACTGGAATAGCCAAGGCCATGATCATTCCCTCCGTAGTAGTCCCGATGCGTGAAGCATGCTGCCCGCAATGCTGCCGATCTCCGATGACTCGAGCTATGACGTCACGACGGCCCTTCAAGGCCATGGACCTGTCGGACTGGACAGCAAGCCCGGCGGATCCGTGGCGCTTTCCCGTCCCTCCTGTCGGCGATCATAAGAGGGGTTAGATTTCGTTAAGAACCAGACACTCTGTGCGGGATGCCACCGTCACGCGACCGTCTGGGTAACGACGGCGCGGGCGCGGACCTGGTCGAGGACGACCACCAGCCGATCCACATCGCTGTCGTTGAAGAGGAAGTCCGGTCCCGTCGGGGCATGGTCGGTGAAGGGCGGTTCGTAGAGGCGCTTGGCCTCCAGCACCCCGTTGGCCGTCAGGTGCTCGACGATCAGCTGGATGAACCGGATCTCCGCGACGCTGAACCGTGAGTCGGTGAGGAACTCGGAGAAGGCATCGGTCGCTGCTTCACGATCCAGGCCGACGAGCGAGCGGATGAAGACGCCGAGCCCTTGGGACTCCTCGCGCGCTCGGCTGATGTCCTCGGCTCCGCCGGCGCCGGACGCAACAAGCATCTCTTCCAAGGCGGACAGATCGGTGTCGGTCATCTGCTTGTTCCGACGCAGTTTCTGCAAGGCGACGTGGTCCTCGTGGTCCTTCAGGTAGGCACGCGCCTTGGCCTTGAACCGTTCCCAGTTGGTGCCGACGGCAACTCCGGGCAGGGTGACGATCGACCCGTCGCCGATCTCATCCTCGAAGTTGGTGTAGACGATCGGGCGCTTGGTCTTCTCGAGGAACCTGACCAGGCCACGAATCCGTCGGCGCGCTAACTCGAGCATCGGCAGGGTGACGTCCACCCACCACTCATCCTCGGAGACCTCCGCCAGCAGCGCTTGCTGTTCGGCGATGGCAGGGATGGCGCTTTGGTTGAGCAGTGATGACGTGATCTGTTGGACCTGCTGGCGCAGGCGATCCGCGGTCAACTCATCGCCGTCGAGCTTGGCGAGCTGGATTTTGAGGATCACCAGGTCGAACCGCTTGGCGTCCTCGTCGTCGTCCCGTACGGCAGACGGGAGACCAGCCAGGTGAGTGGCGATGTCGCCGGCCGCCTGCGCCGATAGAGACGTCCATGGCTCCCACTCCGCGTACCTCTGGACCCATTCCCGCTCGGGACGCACCACGAAGTTGTCGAGGTTCATACCGACAACGACCTTGTGCAACTGCTTGGCCGTGTCATCACGCAGCGCTCCGACCTCGTCGGCGAGGTCAGCGTGATCGAGTGCCGCTACGAGTCCTAGGCGCGCCTCGAAGAGTCGCTGCCCGAGCGACTTCTGCACCGACCCCTCGGACCCGGCACCGGGCTGGTTGAAGTACTCGAGGTTCATGCAGAAGTCGAAGACGTAGAAATTGGCCTTGTGGTCACCGGGCCCGTAGAGGTCCTCGCAGAGCCGGGTGCCACGGCCGATCATCTGCCAGAACTTCGACACCGACCGCACGAGCTTGAAGAAGACGAGGTTGACGACCTCGGGCACGTCGATGCCGGTGTCGAGCATGTCGACGCTAATCGCGATGTGCGGCGCCTTCTCCTTCACGGAGAAGTCGTCGATGAGGCTCTGGGCGTACTCGGTCTTGTACGTCACGACCCGCGCGAAGTGACCCGCATACTCGGGGTATGCCGCGTCGAAGCGTTCGCGGATGAACTCGGCGTGGGCGTTGTTCTTCGCGAAGATGATCGTCTTGCCCAGTCGGTCACCGCCGGCAACCTTGTGCCCGTACTCCATGAGGTGCTTGAGCGCCTTGTCGACCGTGTCGGCGTTGAAGAGCCACTTGTTCAGCTCTTCGGGGTTGACATCGGTCGGGACCTGATCGTCCTCGCCCCAGTCGAGGGAATCCCACTCGTCCTTCTCGGCCTCGGAGAGCTGGTCGTAGTGGATCCCAGCCCGCATGAACTTCAACGGCACCGACACCGACACCGGCGGCACCAGGTATCCCTCGGCCACCGCCTCGTCGAGGCTGTAGACATCGGTTGGCACCCCCGCTTCCAGTCCGAACAGGGAGTAGGTGTTGCGGTCGATCTCGTCCTTCGGCGTCGCGGTCAAGCCCACGAGCATCGCGTCGAACCAGTCGAAGATCGCCTTGTACTTGGCGTACACCGATCGGTGGGCCTCGTCGATGACGATCAGGTCGAAGTAGCCCGGCCCGAACCGGCGGCCACCGACACCATCGGTTGAGTTGATGAGCCCCATCATCGTCGGGTAGGTCGAGACGAACACGCGCCCATCGGGGACCTTCTCGTCCACCAGGTTGATCGTCGCCACCGTTGGCAGGTGCGTCTTGAACGCCCCCACGGCCTGGTTGACCAACGCGACACGGTCGGCGAGGAAGAGCGCTCGTTTCACCCAGCCCCGCTTCATCAGCTGGTCGACAAGAGCAATGACCGTGCGGGTCTTGCCCGACCCGGTCGCCATGACGAGCAGCGCCTCGCGTCGATGGGCTTCGAACGACTCACCAACAGACCGGATGGCCCGGGTCTGGTAGTGCCGCTCGACGATCGCCCTGTCGATGACCGCGTCCTTGAGTGGCAGCCGCGTGTGGCGCCGCTGGACCATGAGCTCGAGCTCGTCCCTGGTGAGGAATCCGGCGATCCGCCGGGGTGGGTAGCCGGCGGCGTCGTCCCAGATCCAGTGCTGGTAGCCGTTGGACCAGAAGATGACCGGTCGCCGCCCCGTCATCGACCCGAGGCAGTCGGCATACAGCTTGGCCTGCTGCTGCCCGACCGCCGGGTCCTTCCGTGAACGCTTGGCCTCGATGACGGCCAGGGGAAGGCCGTCGTCACCCCACAGCACATAGTCGACGAACCCATCGCCGCTCTGGTTCGGCATGCCGGTGACTGGGAACTCCCGATCCCGGCCGGCGGTCAGCGCCCAACCCGCCTCCAACAGGTCGGCGTCGATGAACAACTCCCGCGTCGAGGCTTCATCCCAGTCGAACGCTGTTGCCCGAGGGGCCTTGGCCGCCTGCGCCGTGGCCACCTCCGCCCGCGCCTTCTCGAGCTCGGCCTGAAGGGCTGCACTGGTCTCCTTCGCCTCCGCCAGCGCGGCCTCCTTGGCCTCGAACGTGGCCAGCAGCTGGTTCAGCTCCGCGGTCGACAACGGCGGCTGGGCGCCGCTGCTCGCGGGTTCCGGAATGGAGGCGGGGTCGTATGCCGCGCTCGTCGGCACGGTGTCCGGTGCCGTCGAGTAGGTGTACGCCGCCCACTTGAGCACGTCGTGCAACTGCCGGAGGACGTTGAGCGCCGTCTGCGGGGTGATCTGCCGGTTCTCGTGGACGGCAACGTTCCCGACCTTGCGGATGGCGTCCATCTTGGCCGCGATGTCGGCGCCGACAGCCGACCGGAACCCGCTGTCGCCGATCCGGGCCGCCAAGTCCGGCTTGTACGGGGCGGCGAGACGCTCGAGGTCAAAGATCCGGACCACCACCTGCTCGACCACGCGACGTGCATAGAACACACAGGACCTGGGGTCGGTGCGCCCATAGGTCTCCGCCCGCACCGCGTCGGAGCGCGTCTCTCCCCAGCCGGCGGGAACGAAGTCGAAGTTCGACGTCACGTCGCCCCCTGGTCACTCGCCGAGGGGTCAAGGGTCCACACCCGGATGGTCCCGTGCGGTGACTCTCCGTCGAGGACCTCCCGCTTGCGGGCGCGGATCTCGTCGACCCGCTCATCGTCGACCTGGGGACTGCGCCACTGTCCCGGTCGGGAGCCGATGACGGTCGCCAACGCGTCGATGGTCGGCTTGATCAGGTTGTCCAGGTCCCAGCCGGGGTGGCCGCCTGGACGGGTCGGCAGAACGAAGTCGAGACCGATCCCCAGGCGCCCCTCAAACGAGGCTTGGCCCGTGACGCCGATCGCGGCAGCGGCCTCAACCTCCGCCCGCCAGGGCTTCTCCCCTGCGGTCGCGAAGGTTGCCGGCGTCGCGGACACGCGGAAGGCCACTTCGCGCCGACCATCGATCACGTCCCCCACCAGCACTCACTCCCCCTCGTCGCCGTCGAGGTCGAAGTGCTGCGCGAGCCGCTCGAGCGTGAACTCTTGGCGGAGCTTGCAGGCGCTGTTCTGGTTGGCGAACATCCCCTTCTCCCAGTACGCCTGCTCGGCCGGCACCGACGTGAACCACCGGACCGGCACGACCCACTCCCCCATCTCGTCGGTCTCTCCCTCTCCATCTCGACCACGCAGATATGTGCCGACCAAGGTTTGGCTCGCAAGTGGGACCTCGACACCGTCGACACTGATCTGCGCGCGGTCGAAGCGTTCCGCAGGCCCGATGACCTCGCCGATCGCCACGTAGCCGCGCGACGGGATGTGCACATTGATGCGCGCCCCGAGAGGCAGGTTGCGCAGGCTGCGTGAGTACCAGACGTCACCGCCAGCACTGACGAAGCCGTACTTCTCCCCGTCCACCCACGACCGACCAACGGGATCGTCGCCGAAGGACACGAACCAGTCACGTCCATTCCACTCGGCACGCTTGCCCTTCTTGGTCTTTGGGTATGCCGTGCCACCGGGTTCGCTCTCGTCCTCCCGCGCCAACCACGAGCGGGCGAGGTAGCAGCGACCGTCGTCCTCGAGGTAAGAGAAGAAGACCGCATTGACCGGGACGCCGAAGGTCCGCAGGTAGGTGACGATCCGCTCGGAGCCGGGGTCGAGGTCGGTGGCGACGATGGTCAGCTGCAGCGCGGCGTTGAGCTCGTCGGGTGCGGAGGTGCCGAAGACTTCCTCGAAGGCGGACTCGAAGGGCACGTCGAGGTGGTGGTTGGCGAGGTCGATGATCGAGTCACGGTCGAGGGTGCTCACCCACGAGCCGTAGTCGAGCACCTGAGCGACAACATCGCGTGGGGTCTTGTCCCGCTTGAGCTCCAAGACGTGGAGATTGCCCTCGCCGTCCATGGCGAGCAGGTCGATCAGCTTGCCGTGCGGCGTCTTCACCTGCCGGCCGATAACGAGGAGTCGCTCCCCGAGCAGCGAGGGGTCCTTCTCGAGGTACTGCTCCAACGTCGCCTCGGACGGCAGCATCGCTGAGGTTAGACGCTTCGGAGTGTCCCCGTCGATCCGCCACATCCCCATCTCCACCGGCATGTGTCACAGCCTCCCCGAAAATGCCCGGCCCTGCAGCGCTGCGAAGAATGCGGCCAGTTCGTCCCCCTGCCGCTGCATTCGATCCTGAACCGACTGCACCCCTTTCAAGCGATGAACGAACTCGCGCTGTGCATCGAGTGCGGGGATCCGGACCAGAAGACCCTTCAGCTTCGCCACGTTCAGCCCAGGCATGACCGCGCCTGAGCTTTGGCGCGCCAATTGGCCTGCTACGGCGGGACTGTGATGAAGCTGATGAGAGAGGAACTCCGGTAGCACACGATCGGTGTCAACCCGGATGCGGAGAAGATCTGAATGCATGATTCCCGGCTTCTCATGTTCTGGGTAGACAGCGCAGTTCCCAACGGTCCCCTTGCGCGTCATCACGATGTCTCCCGGCACGATGTCGTACGAGCGCAATCGCTGGGCCGTTGATTCATCGAGGAACTCATGGGTCGGGATACCGAAAGCACGGTTGACTTGCTTGATACCCCACAACGGGACCCCCGTCGACCGGAACTCAGATCTCTTCAGCTGGGTCCCGAAGGGGCCGCACTTGATGTCATCCGGGCTGTGGCAGAGGTCGGCAAGCGCAACCTTGGGGGCGTCGGTCGATGCAACCCTTTGGGCATAGACAGCCTGGACCAATGTGGCCGCTCCCTTCCGTGCCTCATTGTTTGAGGACATCAACCGGGCCGCCTGGTCGAGGATGGCGGCGATGCGGCGCTGCTCCTCGATCGGCGGCAGTGGAACCTCGAGGCCGCTCACGAATCCAGCGGGCACACGGCGTTGCCCGCCGCTGCCTGTCATACGCAACTCGCCTGCCTGACGGATCCAGGCTTGCCTGAGGAAGTGCAGCGCGTATCGGGGGTCTAGTCGATCAGCGTTGGGGCGGACAACATGAAACTCGGTCGATCCGACCCCGATCGGTCGACTCAGCTGAGCCTGTCCAATCTTGCCGTTCTCGAAACACGGAGTGATCTTCGCGACGAGCAGATCTTGGTCCCGAAAGATCGTGTAGCCCTTGGACACGTCCTCGAAGGGACGGACAGTACCGGGGCCAGCCACACCGATCTCGGCCGACAGATCGGCCATGCCAACGAAAGACACCTCCTCGTGGACGGACGGCCTGTCGCCGCGAGGGTTGATATCAGCCACGTCGCCCAGCGCAACCGTTGTCACTTGAGCATGGCTTTCAGATCGGTGAGCCCTTGCTGTATCTCGGCTTCGAGAGCTTCGAGGTCGGCGATGATGTCAAGCGGGTCGCGGTGCTCGACCTCCTCGTGGACGACCTCCTTGTATCGGTTGAGCGACAGGTCATACCCCTGCGCGACGATGTCCGCCTTCGGGACCAAGAACGACTGCTCGGTCCGCGCTCGCCCCGATTCGGTTGCGCGAGAACCCCACCGGGCGAGCACGTCGGGGAGGTTGTTGCGAAGGTGCTCGTCGTCGGAAAGGGGAGCGGACGACAGACAGCCGAGCTTGTCCTCGGCCAGCAACGGAGTCCGCTTGTCGTCGAGACTCCACCCATCCGCTTGGATGTCGTAGAACCACACGTCGTCCGTGCCGCCCGAGTCGGTGCGGGTGAAGAAGAGGATGGCGGTGGAGACACCGGCATACGGGCGGAACGCTCCCGAGGGAAGCTTGACGACAGCGTCGAGCTTCTGGTCCTCGACGAGTCGCTTGCGCAGCGTCTTGTGAGCGGTGCTCGACCCGAAGAGGACACCGTCCGGGACGATGACCGCCGCGCGTCCGCCGGGCTTGAGGAGGCGGAGGAAGAGGGCGAGGAAGAGCAGCTCGGTCTTCTTCGTCTTCACGTCCTTGAGCAGGGCCTTGGACGTCGACTCGTAGTCGAGGCTGCCGGCAAAGGGCGGGTTCGCGAGGACGAGCGAGTAGCGGCCCTCGTCGGACGCGGCGCCCTCGGAGAGGCTGTCGCGGTAGCGGATGTCCGGGGCCTCGACGCCATGGAGCAACATGTTCATGCTGCCGATGCGGAGCATGGTGTTGTCGAAGTCGTACCCGTGGAACATCGAGTGGTTGAAGTGCTTCCGCTGGGCAGTGTCCGTCATCACCGTCGGGTGGGTCTCGCGGAGGTGCTCGGACGCGGCGACGAGGAAGCCCGCGGTGCCGCAGGCTGGATCGACGATCTCGTCCGTCGGGGTGGGCGCGGTCATCGCCACCATGAGCTGGATGATGTGTCGCGGGGTGCGGAACTGGCCGTTCTGGCCGGCGGTGGCGATCTTGCCGAGCATGTACTCGTAGAGGTCGCCGTTGGTGTCGCGGTCGGTCATCGGCACGTCGTCGAGCATGTCGACGACCTTGGAGAGCAGCGCCGGGGTGGGGATCGTGAAGCGCGCGTCCTTCATGTGGTCGGAGTAGGTCGACTCCTCGCCGCCGAGCTGACGGAGGAAGGGAAAGACCTCCTCGCCGACGACCTTGAACATGACGGCGGGGTCGTCGTTCTTGAACCGGCTCCAGCGGAGATGGTCCTGGCCGGGGAGGAAGGTGGGGTCCTCGACCGGCTCCTTGAGGCGGCGCGCGCGGTTCTCCTTGAGGGTCTGGAGCTCGTCGAGTCGCCGGATGAACAGGAGATATGTGATCTGCTCGATCACCTCGATGGGGTTGCTGATGCCACCGGACCAGAAGGCGTCCCAGATGCGGTCGATCTTGCTCTTCAGGTCTCCGGTGATCACACGAATCAGGGTATCCATGGTGCAGTCTCCGCGCCGGAGAAGGCCGGCTTGCCGCCGACCACGGTGGCCAGCCCGACAGGATGACAGGGGGCACTGACAGAGGTGGCCACATCCCGAGCCATGGTCCTGTCGGCGTGGGTTCTGGAACGCGACCGCTTGCGTCGCTACCGTTGACCTCACCAACACCCGCAGGCCGACCACCTGCCGAGCGCGTCGGGAGACGCGCATGAGAAGGACCGCCCGAGGCGGCAGAGAACTTCAGAAGGTCGGCAGGAGAAGGGTGATGGGAATCGAGGAGACACAGCAGGTGCGCCTGCGCCGTGCTGCTACCGGGCGCCGTCGCGACGCCCGTGAGCTCGGGGTGGACGACGTCGTGCGCCTCGAGATCCGGTTGCCAGCGGCGGTCGCCGCGGTCCTGTTCGACCACGCTCATGAGACCCAGGAGCCGGTCAGCCGTGTCGCGGCCCGGCTCCTGGGCCGTTGCCTGGGTGTTTCCGTGGAGCCGCCCATGAGGTAGGCGATCCAGGTCGGCGCCCGACGACGCGCCCAGAAACGGCAAAGGCCGGGATTCGCACTCCCGGCCAGCCGCTCGGACAACGAGTTCGCACCTCGTGGTCCGCCCCGAAACCTCCCCGTCTCACTGAGGAGCTTCTGCATGCCATCGTCTCGTCCCGCCCGCCGCCGTGTCAACGAGCATCGCCGTCAGCCCGCGCTGACCGCTGGCCAGGCCATCGAGCAGTACCGCCCACACTTGGCCACTCGCGAAGAGTGGAGCGGAGTCGCGGACTTCGTCCGTGCGGCAGTTCGCGACCTCGACCCGGAAGGGCCACACCGAGCCCGGGAGTGGCTTCGGACCGTCACGGCTCTCGCCGTGTGGTCGCAGCGCGAGGGCATCCCGCTGGACCGGGAGGAAATCTTCGCCCCGGACAACATCCGGCGCTATGCCGAGATCGGTTGCCCTGAGCTGTCTTCTCCGTCGACCGCCACCAGGAGGGCGGTCCTGCGCACGATGGGTCGCGCACTCACCGAGGACGCGCCGTGGCCGGCGCCCGAGCCGATGCTGCCGCAGCGGCTGCGCCACCCGCCGTACAGCGCCCGGGACGAGCACCGCCTTCGCTCACTACGGCTGCCAACTCGATACCAGCAACGCCGACTCGACGCCGTCCTGGCACTCGGGCTTGGCGCGGGACTCTGGGCGCGTGAGTACCTGACCGCGACACCCTCCGACCTACAGACCGCCGACGGCGTCACCCGACTGCAGGTCCACGGCACACGCGCCCGGCAGGTAGTCGTGCGCGCTCGAGACGCTGCCACGCTCCTTCGGCTCGCTGCCGAGTACCCGCGCGAGAACTTGGCCGGGTTCCGCGCCAGCGAATGGGACCGCTCCCGGACATGGAACGCCATCCGCGCCATCGACACACCGACCGACCTGCGGCTGGAGACCGAGCGCCTACGCAGCACCTGGCTCGTGCACCACCTCGACCGCGGCGTGCACTTGACCGTCCTCGCCCGGCACGCCGGCCTGAAGACCACCCGCGCGTTCACGCTGCTCATGCCCTTCCTCACCGAGCCGCCCGAAGCAGTGACGAACCGGCACCTCGCGGACCTAGAGTGACGCGACGATCGTGACGACGCAGCCGGCAATCGAGCCTCGATGGCGGCCCCGGAACCGGACCGTGGCCGACCAGCTGCGCTACGCCACGGCCGCCGTCGACAACTCAGCCGAACTGATTGCCATCGCCGACGCCCTCACTGCCCGTACTGGCCGTCCCAGGAACATCCCCTTCCGCGCGCTGCTCATCGCCTGCTGCCTCCACGCCCGGGTGGACCCGACCAACATGTACCGAACGCGGATCGCGGACCTCCTTGTCAGCCTCAACGCCGCGCAGCGCCGCGAGCTCGGCATCGCTGGCCCCGTGTCCTACTCGCAGGTCGAGCGTGCCGCTCTCAAGCTCGACCGCGCCGCGCGAGACGGCATCACCCTCGCAGCGAACGACCACCAGAACGCTCAGATGCTCAACCTCGACGCCGTCATGTCCCTCATCTGCTCGGCCGCCCTGCCACCAGGCTTCATCACCACAGCGACGGTCGCCGCCGACGGCATGGACTTCGAGTCCCCCGCACGGCCCCAAGGATTCGTCGACAAGCGCACCGGCGAGATCCTGCAATGCGCCGACCCCGACGCGGGTCTTGGTCACCGGACCGCCACGCCGAGCCACCCGAGCTCGTGGTTCACCGGTCAAGAGGTCACTGTCGTCACCAACGCGCCCGATCGCCCCACCTCCCGGACACCCCCGGCACCCGCGCCCACAGTCGTCCTCGCCGCGGGCATCCGGGCGGCGGCCTCGGACCGAGCAGGAGTCACCGCCGGGCTCGTGTTGTGGTGGCACCAGCGCGTCCCGGTCCGAGAGTGCGCCGTCGATCGCGGCATCAGCCAAGGCAGCGACGACGACTTCGCTGCACCGCTGAGGCGCGCGGGGATCGAGCAGATCATCGACCTGAAGACCCAGGACCGGAAGATCCATACCGCGTGGACCAACGACCAGGTGCTCATGATCAACGGCGGTGTCTTCACCAAGGGCACCCCGGAGACGCTCTACACCGACCTGCCCACCCCGAAGATCTCAGACACCACCGAGGAGAAAGTCCGCAAGCACGAGATCTACGACCGGCTCCAACCCTTCGTCTGTCAGCCGCTGACCGCGATCGACGAAGCCGGTCGGCAACGCTTCCGCGGACCGGCCCACAAACGCGTCCGCCGTGTCCGCTGCCCCAACTCGCCACGGTCGATGCGATGGTCGCTGCTGCCGAAAACCCGGTGCGTCAAGGGCGAGCCCTGCATCTGCTCCATCACGTTCACCCTCGGTCCCGAGGACGACATCAAGCTCCGGCAGCGCGACCTGTGGATGACCACGAAGTGGAAGGCCAGCTACGGCCGGCGCAACATGGCCGAGCAGGGCATCTCCCAGGCCCGCGTTCACGCCGGCAAGCTGGTCCGCCTCTACACCCAGGTCCGCAACCGCGCCGGCCAGGGCATCGCCGCCGCGTTCTCCCTCTTCGGCACCAACCTAAAGATCATCCAGGACTGGTACGACACCCGAGGCATCGACGACCCCTGGGTCGCGTTCCTCGGCGAGCAGACCCTCGACTTCAGCGATCACCCACGGATCGCGCGCGCCAACCGCAAGAAGTACAAGGCCAGCCTGCTCAAACGGCTCACCTCGGGAACCGACCCACCCTGACCGGCCGAGCACCCATCACCACGGCGGCGGGATCCGGGCCGCGAACCACCAGCCGAGAAAGTGCAACAAGCTGCTGCACAATTGCGCCTCGCCGCGCCCGACCGTGGCCAACAGGCGCCCCATCAGGTCCGACCACGCGGCCCTGCCCCTCCCCACGACCTCCTGATCGCGGTCCGGAACGACATCGGCGCGCCACCAGACGCGAAAACTCCCGGCCGGGTGACCCGACCGGGAGTTTCGTTCAGCTTTTCTGGCTGATTCGTTGACCAGCCAATAGTGCGAGAGGGGGGATTTGAACCCCCACGCCCATAAGGACACTGCCACCTGAAGACAGCGCGTCTGCCGTTCCGCCACTCTCGCGTGAGTGCTGCCGACCGCGCGAAGCGCACGACCAGCCCCCATAGTGTGCTGCATGCCGGTCTGATCCGCCAAACCAGTTCGTCGATCACCCTCGCTAGGGATGCCTAGCCCCGTCGGTAGATTCCGCTAGACGACCACATCCACCGCGACCGACCCTCGCCACGAAGGGGGCACACCAACCAAAAACCGACACCCCACCACCAGCCCTACGGACCCTCCAACTGACGAATCGCCCTGGTCGCCGCCGTCAGGAAACGCACCACCGCCTCGCGCTCCTCATCGGTCATCGCCGCATCGACAGCCGCGAGTTCCGCGAGCATCGGCGACAGGTGGCCGATCGCCTCGGCCCGCCCCGAGTCCGAGATATCCACGACAGTCCGCCGGCCATCGGCCGGGTGTGGCGCCCGCGACGCGTGCCCCCGGGCCACGAGCCGGTCAACAATCCCCGACATCGCCGCGGACGTGACACCCACGACCCGACTGAGCTCAGCCGGACTCGTCGCCCCATCAGAGAGCAACTCGAGCACCTGGAGCTCGGAGTGCGACAGCCCCGCACGACGCGCCACCACGGCCGGAGTGCGCTGCGCCACTCGCACCAATTCGCGCAGGGCGAGCATCGTCTCCGGAGGCGTGGGCCGATCGCCTTCACCCCAAGGGGCGTTCGACACCGGCCGACCCGACCGCGTAGATTCGTCCACGATTGCTCACCAAGTTAGTTATCTGCTGACCTATTTCCGGGAGTCTACCGATGCTCGACCGCCTGACCGGCGTCGTGACGAATCGGCGCACCGCGCCCATCGTCATCCTCCTCGCCCTCATCGCCGTCGGGCTCGTCATGGGCGTCTGGGGCCAGGCCGAGCGCACCCCCGAGATCGGGGACCAACTGCCGAAGGGCGCCGACTCCACCCTCGCCGCCGAGATGCGCGACCAGCTCCCCGAGGAGCCCGGGTCGAGCGCGCTCATCCTCTTCACCGCCGACGAGGGCAAGCTCACCGAAGCCCAGATCGGGCAGATCGCCCAGGTCGCACAGAAGGAAGGGGGCGAGCAGGCCCGGCCGATCCCCGCCGAGGACGGCACCGCCGCCTTCGCCGTCATCCCGACCGAGTCCTCCAGCGCGAGCGCCAACGCCGACGAAATCACCTCCCTGCGCGACCGCCTCTCCGACGAAGCACCGGACGGCGTCACCGCCCGCGTCACCGGCCCGGCCGCCGTGCAAGCCGACCTCGCCGCGGTCTTCGAGGGCGCCAACTTCCGACTCCTCGGCGCCACCGCCACCGTCGTCGCGATCCTGCTGATCCTCACCTACCGCTCGCCGATCCTGTGGATCATCCCCCTCACCGTTATCGGCACGGCCGACCGCGTCGCGACGATGGTCGCCACCCACGTGCTCGAAGCCGCCGGCTCGATCGGCGTGGCCTGGGACGAATCCACCACCGGCATCCTCTCCGTCCTCGTCTTCGGCGCCGGGACCAACTACGCCCTGCTCCTCATCAGTCGATATCGCGATGAGCTCCGCCGTGCCCCAGAGACGGCCGAAGGGCGACGCGAAGCCCTCCACACCGCCCTGACGAGAGCCGCCGAGGCGATCTTCGCCAGCGGCACCACCGTCGTCGTCGGCGTCATCACGCTGCTGCTCAGCCTTACCCCCGCCACCCGCGGGCTCGGCCTCGCCTGCGCCGTCGGCATCTCCATCGCCGTCATCGCCGACCTCGTCGTGCTCCCGGCCGTGCTTTCCCTCTTCGGCCGCTGGATCTTCTGGCCCAAGGTCCCCCACCAGGGCCAGGCCGCCCTCACCGACACCCGCTCCCTCTGGCGCCGCGTCGGCGACACCGTCGCCAAGCGCCCGCCCGCCTTCGTCGCAGGAACCCTCGCCCTGCTCGTCGTCCTCGGCATTGGCCTCACCCAAGTCCGCCTCGGTCTGCCCGCCAACGAGCAGTTCCTGCGCACCCCCGAGGCGATCAGTGCCGCCGACCGCCTCGCCGAGTCCTTCCCTGCTGGCAGCGCCGACCCGGCCGTGATCGTCACCAAGGCCAACCCCGAGCAGGTCACCGAGGCCGCGAAGGGGGTTAAGGGCGTCACCGACGTCCGCACCACCGGCGGGGCGAACGGCATCGCCGAAATCCAGGCCGTCCTCGCCGACCCACCCGACTCCGACGCCGCCGAACGCACCGTCGGCGACCTCAGGTCAGCCGTCTCCTCCTTCGACGACACCCACGTCGGGGGCACGACCGCCGAAGCCATCGACATCGCCGACGGCGCCCAACGCGACCGGATGCTGCTGATCCCGCTGATCCTCGCGCTCGTCCTCGGCGCCCTGGTCCTCCTGCTGCGCAGCGCCGTCGCCCCGGTCATCCTCGTCGCGACCGTCGTCGGCACCTACCTGGCGAGCCTCGGCGTCTCGTGGTGGATCTTCACCGGCATCTCCGGCTTTAGTGCCCTCGACGACTCGGTACCGCTCCTCTCCTTCCTCTTCCTCGTGGCGCTCGGCGTGGACTACAACATCTTCCTCGTCACCCGCGCCCGCGAAGAGTCCCGCGAGCACGGCCCCCGCGAAGGGATGCTCCGCGCCCTCGCCGCCACCGGTGGCGTCATCACGAGCGCCGGCATCCTGCTCGCCGCGGTCTTCGCCGTCCTCGGCGTCCTGCCCCTGGTCGTCCTCGCCCAGATCGGTCTGGTCATCTGTATCGGTGTGCTGCTCGACACCCTCATCGTGCGCACCGTGCTCGTCCCGTCGATCGCGCTCACCCTCGGCGAGCGCTTCTGGTGGCCCCGCCGCATCGCCGATCCCGAGGCAGAACCCGCCTCCGCGGAGTGACCTAACGAACGCTCAGCCGCGGCAGCAGCAATGACAGCAGCTCGGGTCACTGTCGTTGACCTATGGCTAGGGTTGCTGATGTGACGACCGGTTCTCCTGGCGAGCCAGGCTCGAGCGTCCCTGGCGAGCAACCTGCTTCCATGGCTAAGCCAGGACCGAGCCGTCTCCTGATCGCGCTTCTCGCGGTCATCGCTCTGGCCACCGTCGCAATTGCTGGCCTACTTGGCTTCCTCGTGTACGAACGTACCCAGCCGACTGCTCGCGAGATCGGACGGTTAGAAGGTCGAGACTGGCGTGCTCACGCAAACCCTGGCGAGGAGCTGGGTCCGATGGGACGGCTAATCAAGTGCACGATGTCGGACGCCTTTGAGCCCGAGAGTGGTGCGATCGACCCCATCTACGTAGGCCCGGGGGACGAAGGAGATTTCTTGGATGCTTGCACGGCTAGCTTCAAAGAGGCCGCTGGCGGGGGATACATTCCGGATGCTGAAGAGGACCTCACCAACTGATCTGAGGGGGCTCCTTTCCCCAGGACGTGGCGTCAGGGAGCGACGGCCGAAACCGATCGAACCCCTCCGCCCGACGCGGTGGGAAACCCTCCGAAAGCGTTGAGCGGTGGCGCGGGTGAGTCTCGCGTCGCGCTCTACGCCGCGATCCGCCGCGAGGCCCGGGCTGGGATGTCGAACCGCGCCCTTCAACACAAGCACGGCGTCGGCTACCGCACCGCCCCCGCTGCGCTGAACTCGGTGTCGAAGGCGTCATCAGCGCGACGGACTTCATGGAACCCCGAGGACGCCCAAACGGCCTTCATCTAGCGCGCCCCAGGGTTCTCCCAGCCGCGCGCCGATAGGATCGGACGGATTGTGCTGACAATCGAGTAACCGATCGAGCCGAAGGGAGGCCACGCACGTGAGTCTGTTTGAACGCATGGAGCGCAAACTCGAGCGCACCGTCAACGGCGTCTTCGCCAAGGCCTTCCGCTCGGAGGTGCAGCCACTGGAGCTGGCCTCGGCGGTCCGCCGCGCGATGGACGACCGGGCCACGCTGCTCGGCCGGGGCAACACGATCGTGCCCAACCTCTTCACGATCGAACTCTCCGACGAGGACTTCGACCGGCTCATGGAGTACGGCGTCGAACTCGAAGACGAGCTGATCGCCGCCGCCCGCGACCACGCCGAGAGCCAGCGCTACCAACCGCGCGGCCCGCTCCAGGTCCTCTTCGACGCCGACCCCGAGCTCGAGGTCGGTGTCTTTCGGGTACGCCCCGCGACCTCCCGCCAGCGAGTCGAGCGCCCGGCCCAGGTCCAAGAGTCCGCCGACGATTACGCGGCCGACGACTACGACGAGTACAGCGACTCCTTTGCCGCCCGAAGCAAGGACGCCGACCCTGCGCCTGCGCCCCAGCCGGACGGACCTCCGTCGCCCCCACCGGTCCCGCCGGTCCCCTCCGCGCCGGCCGGTAATGCCGCCGCCGGGGCCCCTCCTGTGCCGCAGCCGACCTCGGCCCGTCCGGCGAGTCCTCCAGCTCGACCCGCACCCCCGGCCCCTCGCCGGGTGTCGGTCACCGAGCGCCCCTGGATCGAGGTCGACGGCGAGCGCTACCCCCTTCTCGGCAACCTCACGGTCCTCGGCCGCGATGACAGCGCCGACATCGTCTTGGACGACCCGGGGATCAGCCGCCGTCACTGCGAGATCCGGATCGTCGACACCGGCGATCGCCTGGACGCCTCGCTGCGCGATCTCGGCTCGACCAACGGCACCTTCGTCAACGGTCACCAGGTCGACGCCTCCCGGATCACCGACGGCGACCGGATCACCGTCGGACGTACGTCGGTGAAGTACCGCACAGCCTCGCGCTAAACCCCCGTTACCTCCGAGCAGTAAGGATTCTTGAGCCCATGAGCGAGCTGACCGTCACCGTGCTGCGGCTCGGCCTGCTCCTGCTCTTGTGGATCTTCGTGATGTCGCTCGCGGGCGTCTTGCGCACCGACCTGTACGGCACCAAGGTGATCTCTCGCTCAGGTGGCGGACGGCGCGAGACCCGCAAGGAACGCAAGGCCCGTCGAGCCGAAGAGGCCCCGCGCCGGGACCCGAAGATCCCCAACCATCTCGTCATCACCAACGGACCGCTGACCGGCACCCACCTGCCGCTTCGCGAACCGGGAGTGCTCATCGGTCGCAACCCCGAGTGCACCCTGGTCCTCGACGACGACTTCGCCTCCGGCCGGCACGCGCGCATCGTTCGCGGCGACGACGGCTGGTACGTCGAGGACCTCGGGTCCACCAACGGCACCTACCTCGGTCAGTACCGAGTCGGCGAGGCCGTGCCCATGGAGACCGGACAGAGCATCCGGATCGGCCGTACCGTCATCGAGTTGCGGAACTAGCGAGGTTAAGCCACCGACATGTCGATCGCCTTTAGCTACGCCGCCCGCTCCGATGCGGGCATGGTGCGCAAGAACAACCAGGACTCCGGCTATGCGGGTCCGCACTTGCTCGTCATCGCCGACGGGATGGGTGGCCACGCCGGGGGCGATATCGCGAGCTCGACGGTGATCTCCGAGCTCGTCTCGATCGACCACGAGTCCTTAACGGCCGGGGAGGCGAGCGAGCAACTCTCCAAGGCCATCGCGACCGCCAATGCCGAGCTCTCCCGCGCGGCCGAGGACAACCCTGAGCTCGAGGGCCTCGGCACCACCGTCACCGCGCTCATGCGCGCCCGCAACAAGCTCATCCTCGCCCACATCGGTGACAGCCGCTGCTACCTGCTCCGCGGCGAGAAGTTCACCCAAATCACCCACGACCACTCCTTCGTCCAGACGCTGATTGACGAAGGGCGGATCACCGAAGAGGAAGCCTCCACCCACCCGCAGCGCAGCGTCGTGACGCGCGTGCTGACCGGCGATCCCGGCGACGAGCCCGATGTCGGCGCGCGCGAGGCGATCGTCGGCGACCGCTACCTGCTCTGCTCCGACGGGCTCTCCGGCTTCGTCGCGGGCGACACGATCGAGGACATCCTGCGCGACGGCAAGGCTCCCGGGACGACCGCCGATGAACTCGTCGGCCTGGCCCTGAAGGCCGGCGCCCCCGACAACGTCACCGTCATCGTCGCCGATGTCGTCGACCTCAATGCCCTCGAGACCCCTCCATCGACCCAGCCCCAGGTCGTCGGCTCCGCGGCCCTGCGCCAAGAGCGCACCCGCCCGATCGAGAACTCGCCGGCCGCGAAGGCGGCGGCGCTCTCACCCCCTTCGGACGAGGCCCCGACCCAAGAGATCCGATTGGCCGAAGAGGAGCGCCCCGGAGCCCTCGGCCGCTGGGCCAAGCGCCTCGGCGTGCTCGCCGTCTTCGCCCTGATCGTTGGTGTCCTCGGCTACGCGGGTTGGACCTGGACCCAGAACCAGTACTACGTCGGCGCGCAGGACTCCCGGGTCACGATCTATCAGGGCATCAACCAAAACCTCGGCCCGATCCAGTTCTCCCACGCCGTTCGGCAGACCGACATTCCGTTGAGTGACCTCCCCGGCTTCTATCGCTCCACGGTCGAAGAGACCGTCGCCGTCGAATCCCTTGACGCCGCCGAGCAGCGCGTCGACAGCCTGCGCGTCGCCGCCGTGCGCTGCACTCAGCTCCGAGAATCCGGCCAGGAGTGTTGATGAGGGCGATCACCACGATCGCCCCCAAGCGGGGTCGTAACGTCGAACTCCTCCTCACCGCGCTCGCGATCGGGGTGGTGGTCCTCGCCTACGTCAACGTCGCGGTCGCCGAGACCGGCACGACCCCTCCGGACCTGCTCTTCCTCACCGGAATGCTCGGGGCGATCGCCCTAGTCTTCCACCTCGTACTGCGCTTTCGGGCCTCCTACGCCGACCCGCTGATCTTGCCGATCGTGGTGATGCTGAACGGCCTCGGCGTCGTCATGATCTACCGCCTCGATATCGCCGCGGGACGCTCGTTCAGCGAGGGCCAGGCGTTCAAGCAGCTCCAGTGGACCCTGCTCGGGGTGATCTTCGCGATCGCGGTGCTGATCATGCTCCGCGACCACCGCGTACTGCGCCGCTACACCTACCTCGCGGGCCTCACCGGCTTCATCTTCCTGCTGCTGCCGCTCATCCCCGGGCTCGGCCGCTCGATCTACGGCGCCCGGATCTGGATTGGGATCGGCCCCTTCTCCTTCCAGCCCGCCGAGGTCACCAAGATCCTCCTCGCGATCTTCTTCGCTGGGTATCTCGTCCAGACCCGCGATGTGCTCGCCCTCGCCGGGAAGAAGGTGCTCGGCTTTACCTTCCCCCGCGCCCGCGACCTCGGACCGATCCTGCTCGCCTGGGTCGCGAGCATCCTGGTGCTCGTCCTCGAGACCGACCTTGGGACCTCGCTGCTCCTCTTCGGCCTCTTCGTCTCGATGCTCTACGTGGCGACCGAGCGGGTGTCTTGGATCGCGATCGGCCTCACCCTCGCCGCCGCGGGCGCCTACGTGGCCTACCTCCTCTTCTCCCACCTTCAGGTCCGGGTGCTCTGCTGGCTCGATCCGCTCGGGCCCGAGGGACTGGAGCCCTGCTACCAGTTGAACCAGGGTCTGATGGGGATGGCCGCCGGCGGGCTCTTCGGCTCCGGTCTCGGCCAAGGGCGGCCGTGGCTCACCCCCCTTCCCGAGTCCGATTTCATCTACGCCTCGCTCGGTGAAGAACTCGGCCTGATCGGCCTCTTCGCGATCCTCGCCCTCTACGCCCTGCTCGTGCAGCGCGGGATGCGTACGGCGATCGGCCTGCGCGACGGCTTCGGCAAGCTGCTCGCGGTGGGTCTGTCCTTCACCGTCGCGCTGCAGGTCTTCGTCGTCGTCGGTGGGATGACCCGGGTCATCCCGCTCACCGGCCTGACGCTGCCCTTCATGGCCTACGGCGGATCCTCGCTGCTCACCAACTGGACCCTCATCGCGCTGCTGCTGCGGATGAGCGACCACGCGCGCCGCCCCGAGCCCGAACTCGACCCGGCCGCGATCGACGCACCGACCGAAGTGGTGTCGCTCAAATGAACGATCCCATCCGGCGCCTATCGATGATCACCGGCATCTTCTTCGTCATGTTGCTCGCCGCGAGCAGCTGGCTGCAGGTCCTCGGCGCGAGCGCGATCAACGAACGCGCCGACAACCGGCGGACCGTCTTGTCCTCCTTCGCCCGGGAGCGCGGTCAGATCCTGATCGACGGCAAGCCGATCGCGAGCTCGACACCCCTTGAAGACGGCCAGTACAAGTGGCAGCGGGTCTACGAGCAGCCGGAGCGCTACGCCCACGTCACCGGGTACTACTCCTTCCTGTATGGCGCCGGCGGTGGTATCGAGGGGGCCGAAAACAGCCTGCTCTCCGGCCAGGACGACAAGCTCTTCTACGGTCGGATCGGTGACACCCTCGCCGGGCGCGAGCCGAAGGGGGCGAGCGTCGAGCTCACCATCAACCCCAAGGCTCAGGCCGCGGCCGAGCAGGCGCTCGGCGACCAGCGCGGCGCGGTCGTCGCGCTCAACCCCAAGACCGGCGCGATCCTCGCGATGGTCTCGAACCCGACGTACGACCCCACCCCGCTAGTGAGCCGCGACCAGCAGGTCGCCGAACGCGCCTGGAAGTCCTACAACGAAGACTCCGCCCGGCCCATGGTCAACCGCGCGATCGGCGGCAACCTCTACCCACCGGGCTCGGTCTTTAAGGTCATCACCGCGGCCGCCGCGCTCGAGGACGGCCGCTGGGACGAAAACTCCTCGATCCCAGGCCCGGCCGTGCTCGACCTGCCGCAGACCAGCGCGGACCTGCCGAACTCTCACCCGGGCGCGTGCGGCCCCGGCGGCCAGGTGACGATCGCCGACGCGATGCGCCAGTCCTGTAACACCGCCTTCGGCTGGCTGGGCCTCGAGCTCGGCGGCCAGGCCGTCGGTGACCAGGCGAGCAAGTTCGGCTTCGGCGACAACCTCTCGGTGCCCATGCGGGTCACCCCGAGCACCTTCCCGACGAACCTCAACCCGCCCCAGGAGGCGCAGAGCGCGATCGGTCAGTACGACGTGCGCGTGACCCCCCTTCAGGTCGCGATGATGACCGCCGGTGTCGCCAACGACGGCGTCGTCATGCGCCCCTATCTCGTCGGCCGGACCCTCGGGTCGGATCTGAAGGTCCTCTCCGAGACCGACCCCGAAGAACTCTCGCGGGCAGTGAGCCGCGGCACCGCCGACCAACTGACCGACATGATGAAACTCGTCGTGAGTTCGGGGACGGGGACGCGCGCGCAGGTGCCTGGCGTGAGCGTCGCCGGCAAGACCGGTACCGCGCAGCACACCGCCGGCGCCGCCCCGCACGCCTGGTTCACCGGTTTTGCCCCCGCCGACAATCCCGAGGTCGCGGTCGCCGTGGTCGTCGAGGACGGCGGCAACGCCGGCAACGAGGCCGCGGGCGGGTCGGTCGCCGGTCCGATCAGCGCGGCCGTCATGCAGGCGGTGCTCAACTAATGATCTTCAACGCACGACGCCGAGACGACTTCTCCGGTCCCGGATCCACGAAGGAGAGTGCACCGTGAGCCCATCCACCCCACGCCTGCTCGGCGGCCGATACGAGGTCGACGAGCTGATCGGACGTGGCGGCATGGCCGAGGTCCACAAGGGGTACGACACCCGCCTCGGCCGCCCGGTCGCGATCAAGATCCTGCGTAGCGACCACGCCCGGGACATGACCTTCTTGCACCGCTTCCGCCGCGAAGCCCAGTCCGTCGCTGGCCTGAACCATCGCTCGATCGTCGCCGTGTACGACTCCGGCGAGGACCAGTACCGCGAGGCCGGGGGCGCCCTGCTCGACGTGCCCTACATCGTGATGGAGTACGTCGAAGGGCGCACGCTGCGCGAGGTCCTCAACGCCGACGGCCCCTTCGAGCCCGATGAGGCGGCCCGGGTGGTCGCGAGCATCCTCGACGCCCTCGCGTACAGCCACCAGATGGGCATCGTGCACCGCGATATCAAGCCCGGCAACGTGATGATCGGCGCCGATGGCGCGGTCAAGGTGATGGACTTCGGCATCGCCCGCGCCGTCGCCGACACCCAGGCGACGATGACCGCGACGAGCGCCGTCATCGGCACCGCCCAGTACATCTCGCCCGAGCAGGCCCGCGGCGAAACCGTCGATAACCGCAGCGATATCTACTCGACCGGCTGTCTCCTCTTCGAGCTCCTCACCGGCCGCACCCCGTACACGGGCGAACCGATCTCCCTTACCTATCAGCACGTCAACGCCGAGATCCCGCGCCCGAGCGAGATCAACCCGGATGTCCCGACCGAGCTCGATGCGATCACCACGCACGCGCTCGCGAAGGACCGCGACGATCGCTACCAGGACGCCGCCGATATGGCCGACGACCTGCGCTCGTTCCAGGCGAACCGCCCGATCAGCCCGGCCGCGCTCGCCTCGATCGGGTTTGGCGCAGCTGCTGGTGCGGCAGCCGCTGCTGCTGCGGGTTCCGATACCCCCACCGCCGCGATGACACGGGCGATGACCCCGCCGCCGAACCCTCCGGTGACCCCGGCCCCGGAGGACGAGGCCGACGATGACACCGCGGTCGCGAACCGTGCGCCCGAGAAGCGGCGCAGCCCGTGGGGTTGGATTGTCGCCTTCATCTTGTTGCTCGCGCTCGGTGGCGTGGGCTTCTGGGCGTTCAGCAACCGCGCGCCCGAGGTCGAGCGGGTGAGCGTCCCCGGCATCGTCTCGATGGATAAGGACGCCGCCGACGCCCGGCTCCAGGCCGAGGGGCTCGACCCGGCGGGAGAGCGGGTCGAGTCCGACAAACCGGTCGGCGAAGTGCTGACCCAGTCCCCCGAAGAGGGCACTCAGGTCGATCGGGGCGCTCGCGTCGAGTACACCTACTCCGGCGGCCCGGGCGCGACGACCGTGCCCCAGTTGGAGGGTCTCACCGTCGAAGAGGCCCGCACAGCCTTGGAAAACAACGGCCTCGAACTCGGCAATGTGACCGAAGAGGACAGCCCCGAGCAGGAGAAGGGCAAGATCATCAGCTCGAACCCGGGCCTGGCCTCCTCGGCGGAGAAGGGGAGCAAGGTCGACGTCGTCGTCGCCTCCGGCAAGGTCCAGCTGCCGAACCTCTCGGGCCAGAGCCTCGATCAGGCGCAGAACACCCTTCGGGATCTGAAGCTCAACGCCAAGCTGGAGCCGCGCGAGAGCGCCCGACCCGAAAACACCGTCCTCAACACCTCGCCCGGGGCGGGCAAGGTCGACCAGGGCGCGACGATCACGCTCATCTACGCGATCCCGAAGCCGGAGCCGTCGACGCCGACCGACACCCCCACGGACACTCCGACGGACACGCCGACCGATACCCCGACCGACACCCCCACGGATACGCCGACCAACGACCCGACCAACCCGGAGAACTCGTAGGGGTAGGCCGAGGGGCTAGGCCCCGGGGTCCTTGGGCGCGGCCTTATCGCGCTCGAAGCGGACCTCGATCTTCTGGTAGCCCTTGAGGCGCTGCGCCGCGGCCTGGCGGCGGTAGGCCTTCACATCGGCCGGGGTGAGGTCAACGTTGTCGGTGAAGGGGGTGAGCAGGGCCCGTGGGTAGAGGCGGTCCTTGCGCACGACGTTGATCTCGACGGTGATGAGCACGATCACCGACAGCGTGTAGAGGAAGACGAGCATGCCGAGGACGAGGGCGAAGACACTGTTGAGGTTGCTCGCGCGGGCGATCACCGTCCCCACGTAGGTTGCCCCGACCGACTGCAGGACCTGCCACAGGAGCGCCGCGATCACCGCGCCGGGCAGGACATCACGCAGGTCCAAGCGCCGGGTCGTCGCGATGATGTAGACGAAGGCGAAGACGAGCGAGTTGACGATGATCGAAATCAGGTCGATGAACTCGCCGACGTAGGCCCCCGAGAGCCGCGATCGGAGGAAGGCCGTCATCACCGTCGTCGAGACCAGCACCACCCCCGCCGTGAGCAGCAGGAGCAGTCCGCGGCCACGGCTGAGGAAGGGGTTGGGCCGGCTATTGCGCGGCACCATCCAGGCGGTGTTCATCCCGTACTGGAGGGCCTGACCGACACCGAGGCAGCCATAGAGCGCAGCGAGCCCACCGATCACCAAGCCGAGCGGACCACCGCCGAGCGTGCCGGTCTCGCGCAACTCGTCCCCGACGATCGGGAACTCACTGACCGCCGAGGTGAGGATCGCCTCTTGCCAATCCGGCCGGTCGGCGAGGACCAGGCCAAGCACGGTCGACAGGAGCAGCAACATCGGGAAGATCGAGATGAAGGCGTAGTAGGTGAGCAGCGCAGCGAGATAGCCGCCGAAGTCGTCGATGAACTTGTAGATCACCGCGAGCGGGAAGCCGACGACCTTATGGCGTCGCTGGAAGTGGTCGATCCGATCGACAACTCCCACGGGACCCCCTTCGCCCTTATCCGGCCGCAACGGCGCGGGCGACACCCTCGGTGTCACCGACCAGGGGAGAGAGGCCCACGCTCCGTGCGACGGCCTGGTCATCACCGACGATCTCGAGCCAGTTCGCGAGCAGGCGGTGTCCGCCGGTCGTGAGCACGCTCTCGGGGTGGAACTGGACACCGTGCAGGGGCAGGTCACGGTGACGCGCAGCCATGATGATCCCCGTCTCGGTGTGCCCGTTGGGGATCAGCTCGTCGGTGAGCGTCGCCGGGTCGATCGTGAGCGAGTGATAGCGGGTCGCGGTGAAGGGGGAGCTCAGCCCGGCGAGGACGCCGCTGCCGTCGTGGACGACCTGGCTCGTCTTGCCGTGCAAGAGCTCCGGCGCGCGGCCGACCGTCGCTCCCGTCACGACTCCGAGCGCCTGGTGGCCAAGGCAGACGCCCAACATCGGCTGGGCTCGCTCGGCGCAGGCTTCGATCATCGCGATCGAGACGCCCGCCTCTTCGGGCGTACCGGGGCCGGGGGAGATCAGGACTCCGTCGTACTCAGCGCCGTCCGCGGGCGTGATCGCGTCATTACGGACGACGGTGGTCTGCGCCCCGAGCTGCTGGAGGTAGCCGACGATCGTAAAGACAAAGCTGTCGTAGTTGTCGACGACGAGGATGCGGGCCACCGCCCCAGTATGCCGGGTGCGGGCAGCAGGTCCGGGCTACGGCTGCTCTGGCGGAGCGGCGTACTTGAGGCTCATCGTGCCTTCATAGGCCGGCAAGAGCGTCTTGTCCGCGGCGCTCACCTCATAGCCGAGCCCGACCGCCTTCACATAGTCGCGGTAGATCTTCACGCCCGGGTCGGCATCGAGGGCCTGCTGCATGCTCGCCTGGTCGCCGATCGCGGTGATCGTGAAGGGGGGCGAGTAGACCCGTCCCTGCAGGATCAGCGTATTGCCGACACAGCGCACGGCGCTGGTCGAAATGACCCGCTGGTCCATGATCATCATCCCCTCGGCGCCACCGCGCCAGAGGGCATTGACCACGGCCTGGACGTCCTGCTGGTGGACCACGACATCATCGACGGTGAAGCCCTCGGGGATCGTGTCGCTGCTGAGGTGCGCGTCATCGAGCGTCACCGTCAGGCTCGGGCCCTCGATCGGGACGCTGCCGGCGTTTGGTCCGACCGCGCTGATCTTGTCGTTGAGCGCGCTCACCTGCTTGCTGTCCGGGGCCGCCCTTTTGGACAGGGCCTCGACCTCGCTCTGAAGGACCTTCACCTGGACACCGGCCCGGGCGTTGTCGTGAGTGCGTGATCGGATCACATCGGGCAAGTCGGTCGCCTCGGAGCGCAGGTCGGTCCCGCGAGCCGTCGTGCCCGAGACGGCGAAGAGGAGGCCCGCCGCGAGCGCGATGACCGGGACCAGGGAGGACCACTTCGTCGGGCGGTGGGTGAGCCACGCGCGCAGCATCCGGGGGCGGTCGGGTTCTTGGTCGGGGTCGACGTGTCGCCCTTCGCTCTTCATGGCCCTGCCCCTCTCTTCACCTGGGGTTCGCGCGTCCACCGGCATGATCCGACGGCTTCGCCTACTACGCTAAGGCAGAATCATCGCGCTCGTTATTCCCCGGGCGCGGCGCGCGAGCACCAAACCCAAGGAGTACCCACCGTGGCGAAGTCCGCCGACCGCAAAGATCTCAACGCCAAGGCCCGCTCCGGCGACCCCCGCAAGAAGGCCGAAGCCGACGCCGTCGAGGAGCGCAAGGAGACCGTTAAGCGGGAAAAGGTCAAGGCTCAGCGGATCGGGAACCCGTCGTGGTTTGTCCCCGTCATGCTCACCCTGATGGTCGCGGGCTTGCTCTGGGTCGTCATCTACTACATCTCCGACTTCACCTATCCGGTGAAGGCCTGGGGACAGTGGAATCTCGGGGCGGGCTTCGCCCTGATGATGGCCGGCTTCGCCATGACGACCCGCTGGCGCTGATCCCCCTTCGTCCCCTGCACGGGGGATGACCGCAAGAAACCCTGTGGATAACCGGAGTTATCCACAGGGTTTCCCACAGCTGGGGACAAGTTACAGCGGTGTGATTACCCAATCCCGAGCGCGGTCGAGCCGTAGCGCAGCCACCACAGGCCGACGCAGACCCCGAGGATCACGGCGATCGCTCCCCAGGCGATAAGCGGCCGGCGCTGCTGACGGGACTGGGCGAAGGCGAGCGCGAGCAGCGCCCCGACGGCGAGACCACCGAAGTGGGCCTGCCAGGCGATGTTGGGGATCACGAAGCCGATCACGGCGTTGATCGCCACGGTGGCGAGCATCCCGGAGGAGTCGCGCCCGAGGTGACGGTTCAAGATGATCACCGCGCCGAAGAGGCCGAAGACGGCACCCGACGCACCGACGACGGGCGTCAGCGAATCGGTCGGCTGCACCATCAGGTAGGCGATGGTCCCGCCGATCGCGCAGGAGAGGTAGAGCGCCGCGTACCGGAGCCGGCCGAGCAGCATCTCGAGATACGGCCCGACCATGTAGAGCGCGAACATGTTGAAGCCCAGGTGCATCAGCCCGGCGTGGGTGAAGGCCGAGGTGATGATCCGGTACGGCTGCTCACCGGCGACGATCGGGGCCAGCGCCAGGTCGCCCCAAAGTCGTGGCGCTCCCATGACTGCGAGTTGCACCACGACACAGATCGCGATAATCCCGTAGGTGAGGTAGGGGACGGGCCCGCTCGCTCGACCGCCCATCGCGGTGACCTCTGGGCGCGCGTCCCGTTGGGCCTCGGCGACGCAATCGACGCACTGGAAGCCGACGGCGGCCGGGCGCTGACAGTCGGCGCAGGCCGGACGGTGGCAGCGCTGACAGCGGACATAGGAGACCCGGTCCGGGTGGCGCGGGCAGACCGGGGTCTCCTCGGGCGCCTCCACGGGACCGGGTCCCTGAAATGGTGGGTTCGTCACCGGTGGTCTTTCGTCGCTGTCGAGCCTTAGGAGAGGATCTCGACCCGCTCGATGACCACCGGCTCGACCGGCTTGTCCATCGGGCCGGTCTGGACGCCCGCGATGGCGTCGACGACCGCGCGCGAGTCGGCGTCGGCGACCTCACCGAAGATGGTGTGCTTCCCGGTGAGCCACGGGGTCTCGGCGACGGTGATGAAGAACTGCGAACCGTTCGTGCCGCGCCCCATCCGCTTGCCCGCGTTAGCCATCGCGAGGAGGTACGGCTTGGTGAACGCGAGCTCGGGGTGGATCTCGTCATCGAAGGCGTAGCCGGGGCCGCCGGTGCCCTGACCGAGCGGGCAGCCGCCTTGGATCATGAAGTTCGGGATGATGCGGTGGAAACCGAGACCATCGAAGTACGGGGTGGGGTTCGTCCGGCCCGCGTCGTCCCGGTACTCCTTCTCGCCGGTCGCGAGGCCGGTGAAGTTCTCGACCGTCTTCGGAGCCTGGTTGTCGAAGAGGGTGACGGTGATGTCGCCATGGTTGGTGTGCAGAATTGCCTTCATGGCGTTCATCCTCGCATGAGGCGCTGAATGAGCGCTGAGACGATGTTGGCAGACTCGTCCCTTTGAACGTTCCCCCGCCCGCCCGATCCGGGGCAGGATGGGGGAGTACTGCCCCAATCCCAACCTGAAGGAGCAATAGTGTTCCGCACGAAGTCCAACACCGAGGTCGGCCGGGAGCGTGCCCACGAGACCGCTGACGCGGCGAGCACCAAGGTGCACGAGTGGATCGACAAGGTCGCCGAGCAGGCCGAAGTGGGCCAGGAGAAGGCGGCCGAGTTCAAGGAGACCGCGGCTGCGCGGGCTGCCGAGCTCAAGGCCACCGCCGAAAAGGACGCCGAGGTCCGGGGCCGTCGCGCGCGCAAGCAGGCTAAGAAGGCCAAGAAGGAGGCCGACAAGGCCGCCGAGGACGCCGCCAAGAAGGCCAAGAAGCGCGCGAAGAAGGCCGGCAAGGATGCCCAGGAGTTCGGCGACAAGGTGAGCGCCGCCGCCGTGGGTCTCGCTGGCGCCGGGGCCGCCGCCGCGAAGGCTGGGTGGAAGGAAGCCGGCGAGCGCGCCCCCGAGGTCGTCGCCGCGCTGCGCGATGACCACGACGCCAAGGCCGCTCTCGCCGCCGCCAAGGGCGAGAAGCCGAAGAAGGGTCGCAAGCGCAAGCTCCTCCTCTTCGCCGTCATCGGTGGCGTCATCGCCGCGGTCGTCGCCAAGAAGGCCCAGGGCGAGAAGAAGGACCCGTGGGCCGTGCCCGCCGGTGACCCCTACAAGGCCCCGGAGACCGGCCGCGACTCCAGCGTCGCGACGCCAGCCCCCGCTGTCGAGGTCACCCCGGACGCCGAGATCGCCGAGCCGGGCCTGCCCGCCGGTGACGACCTCGCGGCGCCGGTCGACGCGACCACCCTCGAGAGCGTGACCCCGAGCGATGACCCGCTGGCCGAGGACGGCACCGTCAGCGAGTCCACGGACGCGCCGAATGACGCGACCGACGTTACCGACGAGGGCGGCCACGACGAGGGTCGGCACGACGAGTTCAAGGGCTGATCCCCGTCGTGGGATGAGCCACGCCAGCAGATGCTCGAGACCAGGCGCGCCCGCTTCGCGCGGCGCCTCGACACCTTCTTCTTCGTCTTCGCTGGTCTTGCCGCTATCTGGCTGGCGTGGCTCGTCTTCCACGAGGTCTTCCGCCTCGGGTGGTGGGGGATCGCCCTCGCCATCGTCTTCTGGGCGCTGCTCGCCTACCTAGTGCTGCCCCGGGTCCACCGGATCCTCACGCAGTTGTACGTCCCGGACTACTACATCGGTCGCTCCCGAACCGCCGATGGGCTCCTCGGCGACCCGGTCAACCTCGGCATCATCGGCACCGAGGAGCAGTTGAAGACCGCGATGAGCGCGGCGCGGTGGACCCAGGCCGACGAGGTCACCCTCGCGAGCAGCATCAAGATCGTGACCTCCACCCTCAAGCGCGTCTCCTACGACGAGGCGCCCGTGAGCCCCCTTCTGATCTGGGGCAAACAACAGGACCTCGCCTACCAGCAGGAGGTCGACGGCAACCCGGCCAAGCGGCATCACGTGCGCTTTTGGCGCTGCCCGGAAGGGTGGCTGCTCCCCGGAGGTCATCGGGTGGACTGGCTCGGCGCGGGGAGCTTCGACACCGCGGTGGGCGTCTCCTTCTTCACGCTGCAGGTCACCCACCGCATCTCCGGAGATATCGACCGCGAGCGTGACCACATCGTGGGGACGGTGCGGGAGGCGTCGCCCGGCGTCGAGGTGATCGTGCTGAAGGACTATTCGACCGGTTACCACTCCCGCAACGGTGGCGGCGACTCGATCCACACCGACGGCGATCTGCCGATCATCGACCTGCGCCATCTTGGCGAGGCGCTCCCGCCGGGAGAGCCGCCCGTACGCGAGATCACGGGGCTTACGTGAGCGTGCTGCAGGCGGGCCCCGCCGATGAACTCACCCACAACCAGCGCCGTCCCGTGCAGGTCTGGGTGGGCGTCGCGATCGTCGTGCTGCGCGCCCTCGCGGTCGGCTCGGCCATGCTGCTCACCGTCGTCGCGCCCGAGGAGATGGAACTCGCAGCCGAGGACACCCACTTCGCCATCATCGTGTTGAGCATCGTCGCGGTGATCCAGGTGCTCTTTGCGATCGGGCTCTTCTGCGGGTCCAACCTCGCCCGCATGCTCGTCATGGGGATCGCGACGATCTCGATCATCACCGCCGCGTGGGCGTATTTCGGAGACGGTCAGCAGATCCGCACGAGCACGACGCTCGTGGCCGTGACGCTCGACGTCTTCATCCTGCTCGCGCTCTCGAGCGACGCTGTCCGCCGCTGGATCCTCGACCCCCGGCGCTGATCCCCTTCGGCCATCGTGTGTGGCTCCGGACTCCCCATGCCAGACGAGGCCCTGCCGAAGCGGCATCCCCGGAGAGGACGGACTTCGAGACTCAGCCCCGCTCGGTCCGGCTGGCGATAGCCTCACCACATGTCGACCGCCATCCGGCAGCTCCTCGATGAACTCTCTTGGGAGGGGTCCTCCGTCCCGTACCGGGGCGGCGGCCGCGTCCGACAAACCAGAACGGCCTCGGTCCGACGTTTCCGCGGGACCGAGGCCGTTCACTCGGTGGGCGCAATGGAGCACTATGGGAACAGGCGACTACGGGTTGAGAGGCTAGTTTCCGCGTGGAATCAGGGCATCCGCGAGGATGCCACCCCTGTCGGAGAGCCGGACGACCCCCTGATCGACGCGTCGGCGGAACCAAGTAAGCGACCTCGAACACGCCTCACGGACAGCGAAGTGGACGCTATGCGAACAGCCCGAGCGAGCGGCGTCAGCGTGAACGCGCTGGCGAGGCAGTTCGGCATCCACCGTGGCACGGTGTGGGCCAGGATTCGTGAGCATTAGCCGGTCGAGCGGGATGACTTCTCACAAGGCGTCGGAACCGAGGTCCTCGATTTCAGTGGGGTCCTCATCGAAGTCCCCATCGGCTTCGGGAGCTTCTGTGATGATTACAGGTTTTCCAATTGCCTTCTCGATCAGAACCACAAGCTCATTGCGGCGCTTTCGGAACGCCGACTCGAAGTCGTCGGTGCGCAGCAGAGCCGGGTCTACGAGGTGACTCCGCAGCCTGCTATTGACTTCCTCAGGCTCAGCACCGTCGCCTTCGATGCGCGCGAGGTACTCGCTCGGTGCGATGCCTCCGATGATCCGATTGGTCCGGGCTGTAAGTGGGGTCTTGTTGATGATCGAGTCGTAGACCTGCTTCGGGATGCCCGTCTTCTTGCACCAGTCCTGCGGAAAGATGTGGTGGATGTCCACGTTCTCATCAAAGAAGATCGTGTGACTGAATGTCTGACCCGAACGGAAGTCCTCTGCCCCGCGGTTCATGAGCAGTGCGTTCACTCCCTTGTAGGCGGCAGAGAGTCTCATGCGCATCGTATCCAGACGATCGGCTCGTACCGTTGCGTCGCGCACTGTCGAGGGCTCTGAACCACCGCGCACCCATTCCACAACCTCGATGAAGTCCTTCGCGATTCGCGTCTCAGTGGACGAGCCGTATAGCTCACCGAAAACGCCATTCCAATACCACCGACGAATCTTCTCGATAGCTGCCGGTGAGTCAGCATCGCGACCAAGTTCGGCGAGAATCGCAGCAAGTGGGACAACTTGGCTCTGGTAGGGCAAGTCCTTCACGCGGTAGATGTCGAGCTGGATCAGGAACTTGGCGGCTGAGAGGAAGCCCTCTTCGACGCGGTGCTGGTACTGCTTGTACGCGTCCAACGGGAGATTGAGCAGGACCTGCCTGGTCGCGGAGACTTGAGGTAGCTCTCTGCCCACCTTGCCCTCCGCCTTCGCGGATTCACGCAAGTCTCGTGTGTGAAACAACGAGATCGCTTGTAGGAAGTCGGTGTTCCCGACCCCGGAGAGCACGCCTTCTGCCGCTGATGGCAGCTGCATTGCTGCGCGCAGTCTGCCATGCCGCCCTTCGCCCTCTTCTGTGCCAAACCAGTCCTTTCGCAATTCGTAGCCATCGGCTGCATACATAGCGGTGATGAGTTCGAAGGCGTCGAGCGCCTTACCGCCAGTATTCACCTTCTCGAAAACGACACAGACCGCTTCTTTGCTTGTGGACGCTGAAAGTTCAATCTGCGGCACGAGGTACGCCGTGAAGTTCTTGATTACCCGTTCATGGAACTCGTTCAGTCGCTGGAACCGAGTTTGGAAGTCCGCAGTCCCGCTGTATTGCATTACGAACGCCGTTTGCCAGTCGGCGTAGTCGAGGACCGAGGTCAGTGGGAACATCATGTTCTCGAACTCCAACTCGCGCGTGGAGAGATCGAGTTCGACTACCCGCCCGAATTCTGACGTCACCCGTCGGCTCTCGGGAAGGATGACAACGGCCTCATCACGATCCCCGGCCTCGTCCAGGCATTTCTCAATGTCGAGATAGAACCACCTTCTTACCCGCTGGCGCCTCGGAGTCAAGGTCGCCACGACCTGCTTGCGCACCAGTACTTGGTACAGGGATGTGAGACGTTGCTGGCCGTCAAGCAAGAGGGAGTCGGGAGTCTCATCAGCCGCAGCCGCGGGTGCTCCCTCCAACGGCCGTGGCTTGAAGTCCACTGCACCGCCTGTACGCAGGGTCATGACGGCACCAACTGGGAACCCTCGAGAAATGGAAGCAATCAGGCCCCGGATACGCTCTTCATCCCACACCCAGCTGCGCTGAAAGTCAGGCAGCTGGAGTCGCCCCTCTCTCGCATTCTCAAGGAGGGTCTGTAGTCGGACAGAGCTGGCGGTGAAGCTGGTATCGGGGTTTGTCACTGTTTCCTCGTTCGATGCTCAGGCGTATGGCCCGAGGAAGCGTTCGCCGTTGTAGTGGATCATGTGGGTCGGGTGGTCGGCGCACCAGACTTCGGACTCCCAGGCGATCTTGTCGACGTACTTGCGGAACTCCGCCCGGTCAGGGAAGCACGACACGTAGACGAGACCTGCCGTTGACTCGGCGAACAGGTCGGTGAGTTCGGCTTGTCGCTTGGAGTCCACCGGGCCGTGGGAGCTTGCTGCTTCCAAGAGCACCAACCAGTTGCGGTCTGGAAGGTAGATGACGAGGTCCGGCATCTTGCCATGCTCATTGACCTTCACGTTGAGCGCCGCCAGGGCTTCGCGTTCGAAGAGCGCCCACTTGTCGCCGGCGTCGCCGATGTAGAGCACCTGCCCACCTGGGGTGAAGCGGGGGCAGAAGTCTTCGACCATTGACTTGAGAAGCACGTTTTGGCCGCCGGGGGTCAGGGTGAAGGTCGACCCGTCGGGAAGGGTCAACGGGATGCGATCCATCTCGCGCGCAGCCGCGTAGCGGGCCTTGAGCCCTGGCAGCTCCGCGAGGTACTGGTCGACGGCCAACTGCCAGTAGTCGGTGCCGTATGCACGCAGGACTTCCAACGCCTCGGCGGTGACCTGGTAGTTCCACTTTGGGGAGTTGACTGGGCGTTGCGGCTCATCGGAGTTCTGCACTACGAGCTGTGCCTCCACGAACTGATGGAGCGTGAACCGACGGACCGTCTCGCGAGTGTTCGGTGCGTAGTCTTTGCCGTACTCGTCACGGATGAAGTCCATGATCGCCCGCGTGCCGAGCATCGGGTTCGCGGCCTCGGCCCAAGACTCGGATGGCGCGAGGCGCAGAAGCGCCAGGAGCACAAGCGCCGATCGTTCGTTACTGCGCTCCGCGTCCATGCCGAGCGTTTCGAGGACTACCCGCGCATCTTCCACTCGCTCATAGGCGGTCTCGCTCAACTCGCTCACGCGGCGATCAACTCCATGACCAAGAAGTCCACTTCGACCTGGGACGCGGCACCGTTGCGGCCCAGGTCGCGCAGTGCGGCTGCTGTGGGGAACCGCAAGGTTCGTAGGTCGGTGGCGTTGACCTGGGTGTGACCGGAGAAAGTTCGGAAGAACTTGTCGATGACGGAGGAGTTGAGCCACATGGCGATGCCCTTGGCGAGGTCCTTGTCCAAGCCGTGGCCTCCGACATGGAAAACGTTGAGGTGGTTCTCGAACGCCACCTCGCCGGGGTTATCCACGGGAGACCAGACCGAAGCAACGATCCGACGGCGCTCTTCCTTCGCGCTGAAACGCTTGACGACCGCGTACCAGCCCTCTGGCAGGAGCATTCCGCGGTCCTTGTCATCACTGGGTCGGAACCACTGGGGCTTACGAATCTCTCGTGGCCAGAGCACGCTGCCGTCCCGGAGATTGCCGGGATAGACCAATGGCACGGCGTCCGGCTGTTCGACGGCGCTCAGAGCATGACGCGACCGGAAGTCCACCACCCGACCAGTGGAGACTTGAACACCAAGATCGGTCAGCGAGCACGGCTGGGAGAGCACCACGTCGGCGACAGCCGTGTCGTCGGCATTGGTCGCCAGCCGGATGAATCGGTGGGGGTCGTTGGGGAAGACGACCTCTTCGTAGGCAACGGCACGGGACGAGATGTCATCGGTATGGCTGCGGCTGACCGAAATTTCGACGACCCCAGGCGTCGCACCTCGTGTTCCGGCGAAGACCACGTTTTCCTGGAGGACCCCGGTATCTGCGAAGACTGTCGAGCGGGAATCGAAAACGTGCACTCGGTCGAGCGCGATCGAGTCGAGCAAGTGGGCACGGAACGCGCCGAAGTACGGGCCGTTGAAGAACGAGCGGGGAGTGATCGCGACGACCTGCCCGCCTGCCCTGAGTGCCGCAACGGACAGAGAAAGGAACGCCGCATACAGGTTCGGCGCATCGACTCCGGCAGCACGCATGGCCGTCCGGTGTGCGCTCGACACTGCTAGCTTCCCGTACGGAGGGTTTTCGATCACGAGATCGAACTGGCCATCCAGGCTGAGTGATGCGCCCAAGCCGACGGAGTCGAGAATGAAGTCCGCTTCGACAGCCTCGGCGTTGACCCGGCCACCGCCGACGTGCTCGCACGCAGAGAGCGTGGCCCGAAGACTCGGCAACACAGCGGGGTCGCGCTCAACCGCAACGATCTCAATTGACAGGCCCGGTCGCTCCGATAGCGCGCGGCTGACGAGTGCTGCGGCAAGCACGCCTGAGCCCGCGCCAGGGTCAAGCACACGCAGAGTTCCCGCCTCGGGTAAGCGGGGCATCGAAGCGATGAGCTGAGCCGCAGCTGCAGGCGTGAAGAACTGACCAAGCTCGCTCTGAGTACGCACATCAAGCCCACCGAGGGCGGCGACTCGCTCGACCTCGGCGACATCCAGGAGGTCCGCCATCAGCACTATCCCATCGTATCTGGGCCCACTGACGCGCCGCCGGAAACACGCAGACCGCGAGCAGGGTACCGCTCCTCCCAGGTCGCCACACGGGTCAGTCTCGCTCGTTGCCGCTGACCTCGTTTGAGCGATCACGCGTCTTGCAGGTCAAGGTCCGTACTAGTCTGTATGGAACTGGGTGATGTGGCCGAGCATAGCCGCCCAGCGGTGAGGAGTGATCAACGTGGTGGAGAAGCGGCGGGGTCCGGGTCGTCCGGCGTATGACTCAAAGCAGAAGCTCGTGGCAGCGACATGCACGTTGCTGTCGGAACGTGGGTTCGAAGCGACGAGCCCGGTGATGATCCAGCAACGCTCCGGCATCGGACAGGGCAGCATGTACCACCACTTCCCCGGCAAGGGGAAAGAGGGCCTGGCGCTGGATGCGATCAGTCACATGCGGGCCAGCACCCTCGCGTTCCTCGACGGCACCCCCTCGCCTCGTGGCGCAGACGTCGAGGCGGTGCGCGAACACATCGTCGCCGCGCTCGATCGTCTGTTCGACCGTCGCGAGGGTCAGGCGCTGATCCGGCTCATGGCTGACGGGGTGGCCGGGGCGATCAAGCCCCTCGCTCAGGCGACGCAGGACTGGTGTGACGACATCCGTGGAGTGATCGTGGTGATGCTCCGCGCCGACGATCCTGCCGAAGACCCTGGGGTGGCTGATGCGGCGGCCAGCTTCCTCGCTCCCGAGTTCGAGCACCTCGCCGACGAACTCTTCACTGCTGCGCTCGGGCGCGGTCTGGCCAGGTTGCCGAAGATCGCGTTCCACCTGTTCCCGGACGGCGAAGAGGCGTAGTCTGGCCACAAGACAATTCCATACGGAGTAGTACGGTGCTCGAACTGCAAGAGGCGTGTCGTCTCGAACAGGGTCTGATTGACGGGCAGTAATCCGGTGTCGTGATCCGCATTTTGGGAGGTGCTGCGCACCTACCTGTCATGAGGACTGAGGATCGACGCCTACGGCTACGGGTGACACGGAGAGACGAGCCTGATCTCGGCAAGCTCATCGAGTGGGTGCTCGGAATCACCGAGGCCCGGCACCGCGCATGGATCAACGGCGAGCCCGACCCCTACGGGCTCCCGCTGCCCGTCGGCATAGAGCCCTTGATCTTGGGTGGCGCAGTCGGTGCCGGAAAATTTCCGGGACCGTCAGGCTCCCCGAAGCGCCGAGCGGTTCGACCACCATGATCTCCACTACTCGAAGCGACCGGCTCGACCACGAAGGAGGCCCATCATGACCACCACGCTCACCACTGACGCCAGCACCGAGGAGGAAGCCCCGGTGCTGCTTGCGGTGTCCTACCTGCGGGTCTCGACGCGGGAGCAGGCTGAGCGTGGCGGCACTGAGGAGGGGTTCTCGATCCCGGCGCAGCGTGAGGCCAACCAGCGCAAGGCCGACGAGCTGGGGGCGCGGATCGTGCGGGAGTTCGTGGACGCGGGCGAGTCTGCGCGTTCGGCGGATCGCGACGGGTTGCAGGACATGCTCGCCTTCATCGCCGCGACGCGGGTGCAGTTCTGCCTAGTGCACAAGCTCGACCGGCTCGCCCGCAACCGCGCCGATGACGTGAAGATTCACGAAGCTCTGCTTGCTGCCGGGGTCACTCTCGTGTCGGCTACCGAGTCCATCGACCAGACGCCCTCGGGGATGCTCGTTCACGGCATCATGTCGTCGATTGCCGAGTTCTACAGTCGCAACCTCGCTACCGAGGTCACGAAGGGGCTGACCCAAAAAGTCGCGCAGGGTGGAACGCCGATGCGTGCGCCGGTCGGGTACCTCAATGTGCGTCGCACCGACGAGCAAGGCCGAGAGGTCAGGACGGTTGAGGTTGATCCCGAACGTGCTCCGTTGATCCGGTGGGCATTCGAGACCTACGCCCAGGGCCAGACTTCCGTGACTGGGCTGCTGCGAGACCTCACCGCACGCGGCCTGACGACCGTGCCGTCGCCGAAGCGACCGTCGAAGCCGCTGGGGAAGAACACGCTCTACAAGCTGCTGACCAACCCGTACTACGCGGGCGTGATCCGCTACAAGGGTGCGCTCCACCCAGGCGCGCACGAACCGCTCATCAAGCCTGCCCTGTTCGACCAGGTGCAATCGCTCCTGAAGGCACGCAAGGCGCAGGCAACCCGACATGTCCAGCACGCCCACCATCTCAAGGGTTTGTTGCACTGTGGAAGCTGTGGATCACGGATGCTGCTCGACTTCGCCACCAACCCGCGCGGCACGACCTACGCCTACTTCGTCTGCTCCGGACGAGCGGCGAAGAAGACGAACTGCACGAGGCGAGCGGTGCCCGTGCAGGTTGCGGAACGACTGGTCGAGGACTCCTACGCCAACATCACGATCAGCGAAGACGACTACCGACACCTCGCCGCCGAAGTCGACGCAGCATTCGACAAGCGAGGTACCGGGCGTGACCAGGAGTTCGCCGACCTCACCGCGAACCGAGCACGACTCGAAGCCGAGAGCGACAAGCTGCTCGCCGCGCACTTCACCGACGCCATCGACCTCCCGACGCTCAAGCGGCATCAAGACCGCATCCGCGCTGGGCTGGCCGACATCGAGCAGCGCCTCACCCACCACGACGAACAACATACCGGCGGTCGGGCGTTCCTTCACGACAGCCTGCGGCTGCTCACCGACGCGCACCGCGCCTACGCGCACTCCGATGACGGAAGCAGGAGGCTCGCGAACCAAGCGTTCTACACCCGGCTGGAGATCACCGAAGACGAGCAACTACGCCAGACACTGGCCGAGCCGTTCGCGACCATGGTCCACGAGGCCGGAGGCAAGGAAGCCAAACGGGAACACTCCACATCTTCTGATGTCGCGTGTTCCCGTAAGACACTGTGGGTGGAGGCGATCGGACTCGAACCGACAACCCCCTGCTTGCAAAGCAGGTGCGCTACCAATTGCGCCACGCCCCCGAGGGCTTTTTCAGTTGTCTTTGCTTAAGCACCGCCTCGATGCTCACGCTGGAGGGTAAGCATCGAGGTCTTGCTTAAGCAAAGTCGGTCCGGGCGCGGTTGCGGCGGCGGCGTAGAGGTCGCGCTCGGCCCGCTCGCGTTCGACCTTGGCCGCGAAGTAGAGCGCGCCCACTGCGGCCATTGAGGCGGCGAGGAGGATCTTCTTCATGGGCGGGACCCTTCGACAGGGGAGTCGACGTGGTGGGCCTAAGAGGACTTGAACCTCTGACCTCTTCCTTATCAGGGAAGCGCTCTAACCGTCTGAGCTATAGGCCCGTTGGCGCCGTCTCCGGCACCGATTTCACGCCCCAAGGACGCGACGCCCGAGGTTACCCCATGTGGAGCGACGCGACCAAAACGCGCTTGATCAGTCGTCGGTGAGGGTGAGGTTGAGCCCGCCGACGAGGCTCGCGATCGTGTTGTAGAGGAAGGCGCTCAGCGTCGCGAGCGCAGTCATCAAGAAGACATCGATCACCGCGACGACCACCGAAAGCGAGACCACGCGGCCAAAGCCCATGAAGTCCAAGACGTCGAAGGACGCGCCCGCGCCCTCGCCGACGATCTGACCGGTGAGGTCATTGATCGCGTCGAAGACGCCCATCGCGGCCATCAGCGACCACAGCACGGCGGTCATCACGACCATCGCGATCCCGAGGGCGACCGAGAGGAGGAAGCCCACCTTCATCGCCGACCACGGGTCGACCCGGGCCACCATGAGCTTGACCCGGCGGGAAGGGCGCTCCGCGGCGGTCTGGCTGGTCCGATCGGCATCGCGCGCGCGATCGGACTCGGTCGAAGGGGGCGGCGGCACCTCGTCGTAGTCGGTCACCGCAGAACCCTTGGCCTCATCAACCCTCGGCGTTTCGCGCGTCGTGCTCATCGGTCACCTCCGTCAGGGCCGTCCCCCTGGTCGTCGCCCGACTCGTCCGCGACGGGCTCAGACTCCGACGGTACCTGCTCGGGCCCCTCCGGCGTCACTTCGTCCGCGGTGACATCGCCGTCAGTTGCGTCCTGCGGGTCCTCCGAGCCTTCCTCGGCTCGCTCGGTGTTGCGGGCGACGGCGACGATCGTGTCGTTCTTGCGCGGGGTCGCAAAGCTCACGCCCATCGTGTTGCGCCCGGTGCGGTGCACCTCATCGACGCGGCTGCGCACGATATTGCCGCGCTCCATCACGACCATGACCTCGTCGCCTTCGTCGACGGTGAGAGCGCCGACGAGATGGCCGCCCTTCCCGGAGCGGGCCGCGGTGACGCCGAGAGTGCCGCGCCCCTTCGGGGTCCATTCCGAGGCGCTGGTGCGCTTGGCGACGCCATTTTCGAAGACCACGAAGACGTCGGGGTCGGTGCCCTCGGGAATGACATTCATCGCGAGCAGCGAGTCGTCCCCGCGGAACTTCATGCCCGTCACACCGCTCGTCGCGCGGCCCATCGGGCGCAACTGGGCATCGGTCGCGTGGAAGCGCACCGACTGCGCCTGCCGCGAGACGAGGAGCAGGTCGTCCTCCGCCGACGCCAACGCGGCCGAGACGAGCTCGTCCCCTTCTCGCAGGTTGACCGCGATGAGGCCACCAGTGCGCGGTGAGTCGTACTCGGTGAGGCGAGTCTTTTTCACCAGGCCCTTGTGCGTCGCGAGCACGAGATACGGCGCGGCGTCGTAGTCCTCGATCGCGAGGACCGCCGCGATGCGCTCCTCGGGCAGGAAGGCCATGACGTTGGCGACGTGCTGGCCCTTGGAGTCCCGACCGGCGTCGGGCAACTCATAGGCCTTCGCCCGGTAGACCCGGCCGAGGTTGGTGAAGAAGAGGAGCCAGTGGTGCGTCGTCGTCGTGAAGAAGTGCTCGACGACGTCCTCACCGCGAAGGGAGGTGCCACGCACCCCCTTCCCTCCGCGACGCTGGCTGCGGTACTCGCTCACCTTGACCCGCTTGGCGTACCCGCCGCGGGTGATGGTGACGACCACGTCCTCTTCGGGGATCAAGTCCTCCATCGACATGTCGCCGTCGAAGGGGACGATCTGGGTGCGCCGGTCATCGCCGTAGCGGTTCACGATGTCGGCGAGCTCGTCGGAGACGATCTGGCGCTGACGCTCGGGCTTGGCGAGGATGTCGCGATAGTCGAGGATCCGGGCCTCGATCTCGTCGTGCTCGTCGATGATCTTCTGGCGCTCCATCGCCGCGAGCCGGCGCAACTGGAGGTTCAAGATCGCCGTCGCCTGGATCTCATCGATCGCGAGCAGTTCCATCAGGCCGGTCCGCGCGTCCTCGACGGTGGGGCTGCGACGGATGAGCGCGATGACCTCATCGAGGGCGTCGAGCGCCTTTAAGAAGCCCCGCAAGACGTGGATCGCGGCCTCGTCCTTGGCGAGCCGGAAGCGGGTGCGCCGGACGATGACCTCGATCTGGTGATCCACCCAGTGCCGCACGAAGGCGTCGACCGGCAGGGTGCGCGGCACACCGTCGACCAGGGCGAGCATGTTGGCGCCGAAGGTGGTCTGCAGTTGGGTGTGCTTGTAGAGGTTGTTGAGCACGACCTTGGCGACGGCATCGCGCTTGAGCTTGATGACGAGGCGTTGGCCGGTGCGACCGGAGGAGTGGTCCTCGATGTCGGCGATCCCCGCGAGCTTGCCGTCCTTGACGAGGTCGGCGATCTTCAGCGCGAGGGTATCGGGGTTGACCTGGTAGGGGAGTTGGGTGACGACCAGCGCCGTGCGGCCCTGGATCTCCTCCACCTCGACGATGGCGCGCATGATGATCGACCCGCGCCCGGTCGTGTAGGCGTCCTCGATCCCCTTCGTGCCCATGATGAGCGCGCCGGTCGGGAAGTCCGGGCCCTTGACCCGCTCCATGACCGCAGTGAGCGTCTCCTCGCGGGTGGCGTCGGGGTGGGCGAGCAGCCACTGGCAGGCCTCGGCGACCTCGCGCAGGTTGTGCGGAGGGATCTGCGTCGCCATGCCGACCGCGATCCCCGCCGAACCGTTGACGAGCAGGTTCGGGAAGCGCGCGGGCAGCACGCTCGGCTGCATCGTCTTGCCGTCGTAGTTCGGCTCGAAGTCGACGGTGTCCTCGTGGATATCGCGCACGAGTTCCATCGCGAGCGGCGCCATCCGGCACTCGGTGTATCGCGGCGCGGCGGCGCCGTCATTGCCGGCCGAGCCGAAGTTGCCCTGCCCGTCGATCAGCGGGTAGCGCATCGCCCACGGCTGGACGAGGCGCACCATCGCGTCATAGATCGCCGAGTCACCATGCGGGTGGTACTGACCCATGACGTCACCGACGACGCGGCTGCACTTGTTGTACCCGCGGTCGGGGCGGTACCCGCCGTCGTACATGGCGTAAACGATCCGGCGGTGGACGGGCTTCAAGCCATCGCGAACGTCGGGCAACGCGCGGCTCACGATGACGCTCATCGCGTACTCGATGTAGCTGCGCTGCATCTCGGCGTTGAGGTCGATCGGCTCGATCCGGTCGCTGACGGGGGGAGGTACGTCGGTCACTGAGGTTCCCTTTGAGGTTTAGAGCGAAGGGGGGATGCGGGCGGGGCCGCTTAGATGTCGAGGAAGCGCACGTCGCGGGCGTTGCGCTGGATGAAGGTCCGACGCGAGTCGACGTCTTCGCCCATCAGGACCGAGAAGACCTCGTCGGCGGCGGCCGCATCATCGAGCGTCACCTGGAGCAGGACCCGGTGATCGGGGTCCATCGTGGTCTCCCACAGCTCCTGGTAGTTCATCTCGCCGAGACCCTTGTAGCGCTGGATCCCGTTTTCCTTCGGCAGGCGCCACCCCTGGCTCTGGCCGTGCGTGACCATGCCGTCGCGCTCGCGGTCGGAGAAGGCGAACTCGTGCTCGTGGTTGGTCCACTTCAGGCGATAGAGCGGCGGCTGGGCCAGGTAGACGTACCCGGCCTCAATCAGCGGCTTCATGAAGCGGAAGAGGAGGGTGAGCAGCAGGGTCCGAATGTGCATCCCGTCGACATCGGCATCGGCCATCAGCACGATCTTGTGATAGCGGGCCTTGGCGATGTCGAACTCTTCGCCGATGCCCGTGCCGAAGGCGGAGATCAGCGACTGGACCTCTTGGTTGGCAAGAACCTTGTCGATCCGGGCCTTTTCGACGTTGAGGATCTTGCCGCGGATCGGCAGGATCGCCTGGGTCACCGGGTTGCGGCCCTGGGTCGCCGAACCGCCGGCCGAGTCCCCTTCGACGATGAAGACCTCGGAGATGCTCGGGTCCTTGCTCTGGCAGTCCTTGAGCTTGCCGGGGAGCCCACCGGACTCAAGCAGGCCCTTGCGGCGAGTGGCCTCGCGGGCCTTGCGCGCGGCCATCCGGGCCGCGGCGGCCTGGACCGCCTTGCGCACGATGTCCTTGCCCTCGCTCGGGTGCGCCCCGAGCCAGTGCCCGAACTCCTCGGTCATCGCGCGCTGAACGAAGCCCTTGACCTCGGAATTGCCGAGCTTGGTCTTGGTCTGACCCTCGAACTGCGGTTCGCCGAGCTTGACCGAGACGACCGCGGTGAGGCCCTCGCGGATGTCATCGCCGGTGAGGTTCTCGTCCTTGTCCTTCAGCAGGTTTTGCCGGCGGGCGAAGTCGTTGACGAGCTTGGTCAGCGCCGCGCGGAACCCCTCTTCGTGCGTGCCGCCCTCATGGGTGTTGATCGTGTTGGCGTAGGTGTGGACCGACTCGGAGTAGGCCGTCGTCCATTGCATCGCGATCTCGACCGACAAGGAGCGCTGAGCGTCCTCGGCGGAGATGTCGATGATGTCGGGGTTCACCGCATCGCTGCGCTTGGACGAGTTGAGGTGCTTGACGTAGTCGACGAGACCGCCGTCGTAGCGGTAGGAGACCTTGCGGGCCCGGACGACCTCACCGGCGGCGCTGCCGTCCTCTTCGTCCTTGACCACCTCGGCGACGTCGGCCTCGAGGTCATCGAGATCGACCTCATCGGTCTCGGGCTCGTCGACCCGTTCGTCGATCAGGTTGATCGTGAGGCCCTTGTTAAGGAAGGCCATCTGCTGGAAGCGCGCCCGGATCGTCTCGTAGTCGTAGGTGACGGTGTCGAAGATCTCCGGGTTGGCCCAGAAGGTGATGGTGGTCCCGGTCTTGTCGGTCTCTTCCATCTGGGTGAGCGGGCCGGTCGGCACACCGTGGTCGAAGGACATCCGGAAGGCGTGCCCCTTCTGACGCACGCACACATCGAGCCGCGTCGAGAGGGCATTGACCACCGAGGACCCGACGCCGTGGAGGCCACCGGAGACCTTGTACCCACCGCCGCCGAACTTCCCGCCGGCGTGGAGCTGGGTCAAGACCAACTCGACGGCGCTCACCCCTTCGGTTTCATGGATGTCGGTCGGGATGCCGCGACCGTTGTCCTTGACCCGCACGCTGCCGTCGGCCATCAAGGTGACATCGATCGTGTCGGCGTACCCGGCGAGCGCCTCATCGACGGAGTTGTCGACGATCTCCCACACGAGGTGGTGCAGGCCGCGCTCACCGGTCGAGCCGATGTACATGCCCGGGCGCTTGCGCACGGCCTCCAAACCCTCAAGGACGGTGATCGCGCTCGCGTCGTAGGTCGTCTCGACGGGGCCGCTCACCGGTGCCGATGCGGGCTCCGTGGCGTCCTGCTCGGTCGCGGGATCGGGCTCATTGGGCTCAGGCGTGTGCTCGGCCACGGTGCTCCTCGTCTAGGGGGCGAAAGATGCGACATATCGCGGGTCGCGGCCGGTGCTCGGCCGGCCGCGGGACTGACTCCTCATCTTACCTTCGTCGGGCCCCTAAAGCCGCATCTGAGCGCCCGTAACGGTGGATTACAGCGCCGAAGGGGGGATCGCCCGAACCCCCACACGCAACCCGGGCTTCTAGCGCGTCTCCGACGCGCTGGTGCGACCCGGCGTCGGCGCCCCATCTGAGTGTTACGCGAGCCCTAGCAGAACGGCGGGCGAGCACCCGGTAAACACCGGCTACTCAAGGGTAACAAAACGATCACGGGAATCCCGATTTTCCGCGTGGGTGTTTCGCGCTCTCCGTAATCTCGTGAATCGACTTCCTTTCGCTTTTCGCCTTTTATGGCTCACTGCTTTTCCCCTGTACACCTCACCTTTCCCCTGTGAGCAACGCCGCTGCCAAACGACACATGGGGTCGGACCGCGCCTGCCGCGAGCACCACCGAGGGATTTTTCTGATGACCACCACACCGCATACCCGACCGATCACCCGTCGCACCCTCACCAAGGGGGTCGCCTGGGCCGCTCCGGTTCTCGCCATCGGCGTCGCCGCCCCCGCGTACGCGACCTCGGGGCCGGCACCGACCTTTACTTTCATTAAGGCCTGTAAGAGCCCGGGAGACTCGTGCAAGGTCTTCCCCAAGGGGTACGAATTCCGGTTCACCGTTTGTAACCCCGGGACCGAAACCATCTGGCTCTACACCGTGACCTACACGGCCACCGGCACCAACTTGAAATTGATCCACGCCTCGCCGCCACTGCCCATCCGGGTCGATCCGGGAGGGTGTCGTGAGGTCGTCTTCCGAGCGGACAGCAGCAACAGCGCGAATCAGGACTTCCAGGCCACCATGACCGTCACCTGGGGCCACACCCAGACCGCCGGGGGAGATCCGAACCCGCACCCCCCGGTCAGCACTACCTACACCGTCCCGGGGACCCCTCCCGACTGCGCGTGCACGGCCGCCCCGGTCCCGTAGGCCACTTCCCGGGTGGCTTCGGGCACCCGGGTCAGTAGAGGTAGACCACCGCGTTGTTGCCTCCGGTGCAGCGGGTGACCGCCGCCCCCGAGCAGGACATCCGGTAGACCTTCCCGGTCGCCGGGCTCTTCGCGCGGACCGTGATCGCGGAGCCGTCGCCGCCCCCTTCGATATAGGCCTTGCGGACGCGCACGGCGAAACCGCAGGTGGTCGATGTGGTGCCGACACCGACGCGGGTGCCGCGCCACGATCCGGCGCAGACCTTCTTCACCGCGGCGGGCTTGGTTCCGCTGCGCTTGACCCCGGTGGAACTCGTGGAGCTCTTGCTCGGCGAGGTGCTGGTCGAGCTTGGGGTCGTCGGGGTCGGTTCCCCGGTCGTGGTCGGCTCTGGGGTGGTGGTCACGGTGGTCGTCGCTGGCGCCGCGCTCTGGTTGTCCGAGCCCATGATCTGGAACAGGCCCATAATGAGCGCGCCCACGAGGACGGCTCCGACCAGCATCGCGACCAGGGCGAAGGGGGAGAGGCCCGCGCCACCCGCGCGAGGGGCCGCGGAGCGCGTGCCTGCCGCCGGGCCCTGCGCTCCTGCAGACGCGGGGGGCGGATAGGCCGGCGACGGCGAGGCCGGAGGCACGACGGGCGGCGGCGGGGTGGCCCGCACCACGGGCTGCGGCGCGGTGTCGTCATCGGCGTTCTCGGACACCGGCAGCGGCGGGATCGGCCGGGTCGGCGCGGCGTTCGGCGGTGCCTGATGGGTCGACGGCTCCCCGCGGGAGCCGAAAAGGTCCTCCAGCGCCTCGACCCCTTCGGGCTGCTCGGATCGACGATCGTCGCTACTCATGGGCGGCAACGATACGTGCCGACACCGTGCGGGGCCGCGGCTAACCCCGATCGATCTGCATGACGACGGCCTTGGGCTCGGTGAAGAACTCCCGGCTGAAGTCTCCCCCTTCGCGCCCCACACCGGAGTCGCCGACCCCTCCGAAGGGGGTCCGCAGGTCGCGGATGAAGAAGCAGTTGACCCAGACGGTCCCGGCCTTGAGGCGCGAGGCGACGCGGTGGGCGCGGGAGAGGTTTTCGGTGAAGAGCATGGCGTTGAGGCCATAGCGGGTGTCGTTCGCGAGGTGGACCGCCTTGTCCTCGGTGTCGAAGCGGTTTACGACGCAGACCGGGCCGAAGATCTCCTCGCAGTACGGCGCCGAGTCCAGTCCAAGGCCCTCGATGATCGTGGGCCGCACGACCCACGTGCCGTCATCGGCCACGCCGCCGGTGCGCAGGGTGCCGTCGAGGTCCTTCGCCTGCTGGACATAGGAGGAGACCTTCTCGAAGTGCTTGCGGCTCGCGAGCGCGGAGAAGGTCGTCGTAGGGTCGAAGGGGTCACCGATCGTCAGCGCCTCCGCGGCGGCGACGAAACGCTCCATGAAGGCGTCATAGATCCCGTCTTGGACGAAGAGGCGCGAGCCGGCGAGGCAGATCTGCCCGGCGTTGCGGAAGATCGCCTCGATCGCCCAGTGCACGGCGTTATCGAGGTCCGCGTCATCGAAGACGATGTTGGCCCCCTTCCCGCCGAGTTCCAGCGACACCGGGGCGAGATGGGTTGCCGCAGAGGCCATCACGAGCTTGCCGGTCTGCGAGGAACCGGTGAAGGTGACCCGATCAACCCGGTCATCACCGGTCAGGGTGGAGCCCGCGGGGGCGCCGTGGCCGTTGAGGACATTGAGGACCCCATCTGGCAGGCCGGCCTCGGTGGCGAGCCGCCCCAGCAAGGTCACCGACGCTGGGGTGTCCTCGCTCGGCTTGATGATGCAGGTATTGCCCCAAGCGATCGCCGGCGCGATCTTCCAGGTCGCCATCATCAGCGGGAAGTTCCACGGGCTGATCGCCGCGACCACGCCAGCCGGGCCGAACTCGGAGTAACTGTGGTGGCCGCTATCCATCGGGAAGACCTCGCCGGTGTGGTCGCGCTGGTGATCGGCGAAGAAGCGGAAGTTGTGCACGGATCGGGCGACATCGTGCTTGGCCTGCGCGAAGGGCTTAGCCATGTTGGTCGAGTCCAAGGTCGCGAGGTCATCCGAGCGCGCTTCCATCAGGTCGGCGAGGGCGTGGATCGCGCCCGCTCGCTCAGCCCGGGACATCCGCGGCCACGGCCCCTCATCGAAGGCCCGGCGCGAGCTCGCGATCGCCCGGTGCGCATCCTCTTCCTGCCCATCGGCCGCGCTCGCCCAGACCTCGCGAGTCCACGGGTTCCACACCTCGAAGGTCTCACCGCCCGCGGACGGCACCTCCTCGCCGTCGATGATGTGGCCGAAGAAGGGCTGGTCGCTCATGGCTACTCCTTAGGGGGCGCGGCGTGCCGCTCGGCGAGGGTCACGTCACCGGCGGCGAAGTGGGTCGTCGGCACCTCGCGCACGACGACGCGAATGCTCGGGATGGGGGCGTCGATGCTGTCGGCGACGGCGTGGGTCAGGGCGCTGATCATCGAGCGGATCTGCTCCGGCGTGCGCCCCTGCGTCAGCGTGACCTCGATCAGCGGCATCAGGCGCCGCCGCTCACGTGGACCGAACCGAGGCGGCTGAAGTGGAAGGCGAGGCTGGCCCCCGCGGGCGCGGGGACCGCGTCGGTCATGCCACCGGTTAAGACGATCCAGCCCGGCTCGATCGCGTGCCCGCGACGGGCGAGGTCATTGGCCGCGAGAGCGAGGGCTTCGGCCGGATGCCCTTGCACCGCAGCGCCGGTCGCCGAATCGGTGACGACCCCGTCGACCTCCACCAGGACCCCTTCGAGAGAGAGGTCGAGCTCGCTCGGCGGTAGCGCGATGGGCCCCGTGACGAAGGCGCCGGAGCTCGCGTTATCGGCAGCGACGTCCCCGGCGGTGAACCGGAAATCCCGGTACCGGCTGTCGATCACCTCGGCGCCGCCGAGCACGACATCGACGGCAGCGAGCGCCTGCGCGGCAGTCACGCCAGGGCCCTCGAGGCGCTCGCCCATCACGAAGACGATCTCCGGCTCGACGCGTGGGTGGATCAGGCGGTCCTGGGGGACCGGGTCGCCGGCCGGCAGGATCATCGCGTCGGTCAGCCAGGCGACGAAGGGAGTGTCGACCCCCATGCGCTGCTGCTTGGCGCGCGAGGTAAGGCCCAGCTTGACGCCGATCAGGCGCTCGCCGCGATCGAGTCGGCGCTGCAGGGTGAGGTCCTGGATTTGGTACCCGGTCGCGAGGTCGAGTTCGGGCCAGTCGTCGGTGAAGGGAGGGCGGTCGCGCCGCTCGTCCTCACACGCAAGGAGCTCAGTCGCGACCGATTCGACATCCCAGGTCACGCGGGCACCCCCTTCGCCTCGAGGAGTTCGCGCCGGAGGCCGAGCGCGACGTCGATGATCATGTCCTCCTGGCCGCCGACGTAGCCCGCTTCGCCGACGCGGCGCAGGATCTCGTGGGCGGGCACGTCGTAGCGCTCGGCGGCGCGCTCGGCGTGGAGGAGGAAGCTCGAGTACACCCCGGCGTAGCCCTGCATGATCGACGAGCGATCCATCCACGGCAGCCGGCGGATGATCGGGCGCACGACGTCTTCGGCGGCGGCCATGACCGCGCCGAGGTCGACCCCGGTCGCGTAGCCGCTGCGCTCGAAGGCGGCGACGAGGACCTCGGTGGGGGAGTTACCCGCACCGGCGCCGAGCGCGCAGAGGGCACCGTCGATCTGGGTGGCGCCCGCGCGGACGGCGAGGACGGAGTTGGCGACGCCGAAGGACATGTTTTGGTGGCCGTGATAGCCGACCTGGGCGTCGCCCCCGAGCTCGGCGACCAGGGCGGCAACCCGGTCGGACGCCTCTTCGAGGATGAGGGCGCCGGCCGAATCGACGACGTACACGCACTGGCACCCCGCGTCGACCTGGATGCGGGCCTGCTTGGCGAGTTCCTCCGGCGTCGTCTTGTGGCTCAGCATCAAGAAGCCGACGGTCTCCATCCCGAGATCGCGCGCCGCCCCGAAGTGCTGGATCGAGACGTCCGCCTCGGTGCAATGCGTCGCGATCCGAGCGATCTGAGCGCCCATGTCATGCGCGCGCTCGAGATCCTCGACCCGACCCAGGCCGGGCAGCATCAGCACCGCGATCTTCGCCCGCTCGGCCTCCGCCACTGCGGCCTTGATCAGGGCCATCTCGTCGACCGCGGAGAAGCCGTAGTTGAAGGACGACCCCCCGAGACCATCGCCGTGCGTGACCTCGATGACCTGCACTCCGGCCTGGTCTAGCGCCCGCACCGTGGTGCGGACCTGCTCCTCGGTGAACTGGTGCTGCATCGGGTGCGAGCCGTCACGCAAGGTGGTGTCGGTAATCCGCACGTCCACCCCTTCGCGGAAGGTCGGAGTGACGTAGGGGTGCTGGGGCGTGGTCATCGTCAGGCTCCTGCCGGGACGGGCTCGCTCGCGCCGTGCTCGGACACCCAGCCCGAGGAGACGCCGAGGCGATGGCTGATGATCAGGTCGCCGACGCGGGCGGCGGCGGCGGTGATGATGTCGAGATTTCCGGCGTAGTCGGGCAGGTAGTCGCCGCGGCCGCGGACCTCGACCGGGACGGTGACCCGAGCCATGCCGTGCCAGAGGTCGCGGGCGTGGTCGTACTGGGGCTCGGCGCGCAGGTGGTAGCCGGGCACATACTCCTGGACGGTCGCGACCATCTGCTCGATCGAGGCATTGACCGCGTCGTTGAGTTCGCCCGGCTCGGCGGCCTCGGCGGGGATCGCGCAGAAGACGGTGTTGCGCATCATCAGCGGGGGCTCGACCGGGTTCAAGATGATGATCGCCTTGCCGCGCTTGGCGCCGCCGACCACTTCGAGGGCCTCCGACGTGGTCTCGGTGAACTCATCGATATTGGCGCGCGTGCCGGGGCCCGCCGACTTCGACGAGATCGAGGCGACGATTTCGGCGTAGGAGACATCGACGACCCGGGAGACCGCCTTGACGATCGGCGTGGTCGCCTGACCGCCGCAGGTGATCATGTTGACGTTCATCGCGTCGAGGTTGAACTCGAGGTTGACCGGCGGGCAGATATACGGGCCGACTGCCGCGGGGGTGAGGTCCACGGCGACGATCCCCGCCTCCGCGTAACGCGGGGCATTCGCGGCGTGCGCCTTGGCCGAGGTGCACTCGAAGACGATGTCCGGCAGCTCATCCTGCGCGAGCAGCCAGTCCACCCCTTCGTGGCTCGCCTCCAAGCCCACCGACGCGGCGCGGCGCAAACCATCGCTCGCCGGGTCGACGCCGATCATGTAGCGCGGCTCGATGATCTCGCTGCGGCGCATCAACTTGAACATCAGGTCGGTGCCGATATTGCCGGGACCGACGATCGCGGCCGTGCCCTTGGGGGTGCTCATGCGTTCTCCTTGGCGAAGCGTGCGGTCACCGAGCCGAGCCCGGCGAAGGTCGCGGTGAAGGTGTCCCCCGGGGCGATCGGGACCATCGAGGTCACCGAGCCGGGGAGGATGACGTGGCCGGGCTCGAGGGTGACCCCGCGAGCGCCGAGGGTGTTGGCGAGCCAGACCAGCGAGGTGATCGGAGAGCCGAGGACCGCTCCGCCGACACCGGTCCCGACGATCTGCGCGTTGCGGGTGAAGACGCAGCCGGTGAGGCGCAGGTCGACGTCCTCGAGACGGGTGGGGGTCGAGCCGAGGACGAAGGCGCCGGAGCTCGCGTTGTCGGCGATCGTGTCGACGAGGGTGATCTTCCAGTCGGCGACGCGACTGTCGACGATCTCAAGCGCGGGCAGTACATAGTCGACGGCGCTGATCGCCTGGGCGACGGTGACGCCCGGTCCGCTCAGGGGCCGGCTGAGGACGAAGGCGACCTCCGGCTCGACCCGTGGCTGAAGGAAACCGTCGAGCGGGATCGGCTGGTGCTCCAGATAGGCGAAGTCGTCCATGAGGTGGCCGTAGTCGGGTTGGTCGACCCCGAGTTGCTTTTGCATCGCGGCGCTCGTCAGGCCCACCTTGTGCCCGATGATCCGGCGCCCGGATTCGGTCCAGCGCTGCACCTGCGCGAGCTGGATCGCGTAGGCGTCGTCGACGGTGAGGCCGTCGAAGGTTTGGCTGAGGGGGTCGGTCGGCGCGCCGCTGTCGTACGCGTCGAGGAGACGCTGCGCTGCCTGCGTCTGCGTCTCGCTGGGGTGATCCATCACGGCTCCTGGTGCCATCGGTCGCGAAGGTGCTTTCGCATGCTAGGTCGCCGATTCCCCCTTCATCCGGGCTCGTTCCTCCCCCGGGAACGTCCGACGAGGTGGTGCGCTGTTGCGGTGTTAGTGGCGGGGAAACCGTCGCCGGACGCGGTTTTTTCCCCGTCCCGTGACCGGGTCCGCGGCAGGTCTGGGTTCCGGTGGGGAAGGGGGCTACCGCGCGACGCGGCGGCGGGCGGCGCTGCGTCGGTCGTGACGGCGGCGGTCGAAGGGAGGTGAGCTCACCTCAACTGGGTCGCGGCCCGGGCGATCCGGCGCGCGGCCGCGGTGAGGACCGGGACGACGCGCTCGATGTCCGGGCCCACGGACGCGGTCGGGCCGAAGATCGACACCGATGCAAGTGCCACCCGATCGATGATCACGGGCACGGCGACCGAGGAGACGCCCTCGAACGACGCGTCGGTCGACATCGCAAAGCCGGAGCGCCGCACCTTCTCGAGTTCGGCATCCCACACCTCTTCGCGCCGGATCGTTCCGCGTAGTCGCGGGGGGAATCCGGCGTCCCGGCGGGCCCGGTCGAGCGCGGCGTTGTGCGCGGCGATGGCCTTGCCGGACGAGGTGCAGTGCGCGGGGAGGCGCCGTCCGACGTGGCCGAGGATGCGCACTCCGGCCTGGGTTTCGAGGCGCTCGACGAAGACGATGTCGGCGCCGTCGGGGACGCCGAAGTTGACGGTGTGCCCGGTGACGCGCGCGACCTCGCGCAGGGTCGGCAGGGCGACATGGCGGATCTCGTTACGCGCCTGAGCCAGCTGGCCAAGTTCGTAGAGGTGGATCCCGAGGCGGTAGAGGCCAGAGTCCTCATCCTGCTCGACGAAACCGCGGCTCGACAGGGTCGTGAGGACGCGGTGGGCGGTGGATTTGGCCACCCCGAGACGCCGCGCGATATCGGAGACACCGAGTTCGCCGTCGGTCGCGAAACACTCCAACACATCGAGCGCGGTCCCCACCGAACGCAACCCGGCGCCCCCTTCGCGATCGGTCATCCGCTTGGGCGTCGAAGCGCACCACGGGTGCTCGGCGGAGGAGAGGACCATGGGTGCCGCCCTTTCGGGGATTGGGGCCGGGGCGCGTCATTGAACCGGCCGGTAACCCCTGACGATGACGGGCTCTTCGTGCTTTGATCAACCCATGTGTCCCGCTGAGCGGAACGAGGTGGCGCCGGGCGTCGTCGATAAGGTCGCGCTCATCTTGGCCGCCTTCGACTCCGGGGAGACGGACCTCGGGGTGCGCCAGATCGCCGCGCGCACCGGGCTCGCGACGAGCACCGTGCATCGGCTGACCAGTGAACTCGTGACGCACCGGGTGCTCGAGCGGGGTCTTGATGCCCGCCTACGCCTCGGGCTGCGCCTCTTCGAACTCGGCGAGCTCGTCCCGCGCCACCGCACCTTGAGTCAGGCGGCGCGCCCGATCATGGAGGACCTCTGGGCCGCCACGCACCAACGCATCCACCTCGCGGTGCTCGACGGCGTCGACGTCGTCTATGTCGAGATTGTCGGCGGGACGGGGCTCCCGCTCTCGTCGCGCACCGGTGGCCGGCTGCCGGCGCACGCGACCGGCGTGGGCAAGGTGATCCTCGCGTACTCCTCCGACGCGGTCATCCAGTCGGTCATCGACTCCGGGCTCCGTGGTCTCACGCCTCAGACCATCACGAGCGCGGAGGATCTGCAGCGGGCGCTCGCGACGATCCGCGCCGAGGGCACGGCCTATGACAACGAAGAGTCGCACCGCGGGATCTCTTGTGTCGCGGCACCCGTCTTCGGGATGAACCGGCAGATCCGGGCGGGGTTGTCGATCACCGGACAAACCCGCGCCATCGACCCCTTCCCGCTCGGCGTCGCCGTCCGGACGGCCGCCTTCACGCTGAGTCGCGCGCTGCGCCGCAGCCGCCTCTAACCCTGCCCGCGGGCGACGCCCCCTCGCCCCACTCCCGCGGTCCCCGGAAACTCCCAAAATCCCGCGGAACTCCACGAGAATCTCGGAACTTCCCTCGACGGAAGGGGGCCACGCTCGCCCGGCTCTCTCCGCCCACCTCGGCCGCGCACCGCCCTTCCTCCACCACGTTATCCACCGTGTGGGCAACGCTGTGGATAGCCGCTGTGATCTCGACGGGAAGGCTGTCACCGTTGCCCGATGAACGAGCGACTAGAGGCCTTCTCGATCAGCCGCGGTGGAGTCTTCACCGCCGAGCAGGCGGCGCGATTCGACGTGGACCGCCATGACTTGGCGTGCTTGCGCAGCCGCGGGCAGATCTGCCGGGTGCGACGCGATGCCTATGTCCTCGGCGAGGTCTGGCGTGCTGCGACGCCCGAGGAGCGGCTCGCCCTGCGCACGCGGGCGGTGCTCGCCGCTCGAGTCAGTGGGATCGCCAGCCACCAAAGTGCCCTCGCGCTCCACGGCCTGCCCTTGCTCGATCCCGAACGCGAAGTGGATGTTGTCGACGATGTCGTGAAACCACGAGTCGTCTCGGGAGTCCGGATCACTCCGCCACGAAAGGTCGGCACGGTGCGGTTCGCCGACGCGTTGGCGTGGGTCATGGTGGGCGGTTGCCCATCGCTGCCGATCTCCACCGCGGTCGTCGTGACGGCGGCGCGCGACGGGTTGTTGAGCGGACTCGTCCCCCTGGAGGCGGCACTACGCACCCGACAGTGCACCCTCGAGCACGTTAAGAGTGCGCTCGGTGTCGTACCACTTAGCCCCCGCGGGCGCCAGCGCGCTGAAGGGCTCTTGGCGCACGCCGACCCCGCGAGTGAATCGGTCGGCGAGACCCGCACCCACGTGCTCTTGAGCGATCTTGGCTTCCGGTGGCGCAGCCAGGTGCGCATCACCGACGCGGGCGGCGCCTTCGTGGCGCGCGTCGACTTCCTGGTCGAGGGGCAGGTCGTGGTCGAGTTCGATGGGGCGCTGAAGTATGACGGGCTGGAAGGGCGGGCCGCTCTCGTCGCCGAGAAGCTGCGCGAGGACCGGCTCCGCGCACTCGGCTATGCGGTCGTTCGCCTGACCTGGGCCGACCTCGACCACCCCGGGCACGTCGCCGCGAAGATCCGCCAGGCGCTCGGGCGCCTCACGGCCTGACGTCTCCCGCGCGAAGCCACCTCCGTCGCGGGAAACTCCCAACATCCCCTGGAACTCCACGAGAATCCCGGAACTTCCCGATACCCCGCCCGCGCACCCGACGCGACGGGAACCCCCTTCGTCGCGGGAAACTCCCAACATCCCGCGGAACTCCACGAGAATCCCGGAACTTCCCGAGACTTCGGCGGCCGCGGTCCGAGCCGGCCCGGGTCAGCGCTTGATCAAGGGGGAGTTGAGGCCCCCGCCAGCCTTGTCGCCCTCGTTGAAGAAGTCTTCCCGGTAGATATCGCGGGGGAAGAGGCGCCGGGACATGAGCGTCTTCAGCGCCGCGTCGACCATGAGCGGCGGACCGCAAAGATAGCCCGCGCACCCGGTCAGGCGCTGATGGTCGGCAGCGATCACATCCGTCACCATCCCGTAGGCGTATGCGTCCGGATCATCGCCCGAGGCCGCCACCTGCTCGGCCGTCTCCTCCGACAGACACGGCCGGTAGGTGAGCTGCTCGTACTCCTCGGCCATCTCGCGGAACCACGCCACGTCATAGAGCCACTCCCGCGAGCGCGCCCCCGCGTAGACCGTGATCTCGCCGTCGTACTCCTCGTTTTCGAGGGCGTGGCGCACCATCGACTTCATCGGCGCCAGCCCCGTGCCACCGCCGACCATGATCGCGTGCCGGTCATCGCCGCACTTCAGCACGAAGCGCCCATACGGACCTGACAGCGCGACCAGGTCGCCGACCGCGAGGTCCTTAAAGACCCACCCGTCGGTACCTCGTCCGCCCGGCACGCGTCGGATGTGAAACTCGAGCATCCGCCCTTCGGTCGGCGGGTTCGCCATCGAATACGTCCGGTCGCACGCCGACTCACCATCACGTCCGGGAACGACAAACTTCATGTACTGACCGGCGTTAAAGCCCAGGTCGCGGTCGAGTTCGACGACGAGGCGCTTGGTATCGGCGGCGATGTCTTCGAGCACCGCCACCGTGCCCGTGTAGTCCTCCACCGGAAAGACCTCGAGGTCCTCGTCGACATCGATATCAGCCTCGATCGTGACGTCCGAGCGCGGACGAGCGCTGCAGGTCAGCAGCTTCTCCTCCCGCTCAAAATCCATCAGCGCAAACGAGCTCGCGTCACCGTGATCGACCTTGCCGTCGAGCAGATCGCACTTGCAGGTCGCGCAGGTGCCGTGGGTGCACGAGTGCGGCAGCCACACCCCGCTACGCAGGCAGGCATCGAGGATGCTCTGGTCCTCGTCGCATTCGATCTCGCGACCGACGGGCTCGACGGTGATCGTGTACTTGGCCATGACGTCCTTCTAAAAAAAGTAGGTGCGGCGATCAAGGTGGGGCACGCCGCGCAGGGGTCGCGGTCGTGCCCCACCGGTCGATCAGGCGAAGGGGGAAGGGGTTACGCCGCCAGGACCCTCATCCCGATGACCTCCTTGTGCCGGACGCCGAGCTCCTCGAGCGTCTGGTCATCCGAGGGCGTGATGACTTCTCCACGCAGCGTCCACTCGCGGCGGGCGTTCGGGTCGAAGTCGGGGTCCTCTTCGGCGTAGGGGACGACCAACTGGGAGTAGAAGTCGCCCCACGACATGGCCTTCGGCGCCCTAAAGCACGCCGAGGCGCAAAACCACGGGTTCTCTTTGAACCACACGTGGACGAGTTGGCCGTCTCCATAGAGTTCCTGACGCGAGCGCGACGGGAACGAGTACTCGCCGATGCTGTTGACGGCCATGATCAGCCCACCTCCGTGCCGAGCCGCTCGTGGTCGGCGTCGTCGTGCCATTGCTTCCAGTTGCGGTCATCGCGAGAGCCCGCGTGCTCGCCGTTGTCCCCGTCCTCGATCCCGTACCAATCGAGCACCTCGGGGACCGACGGTCCGCCGCAGACCCCTTGGTAGATCTGATGCACGGGCAGCCAGGCCTGGATGTACTTCTCCGGCTCGCGCTCGAAGATCCACTGACACCCGTTGGAGCAGGTCTGGAAGAGCTCGCCGTTGTACTCCGACTCCCGCTGACAGATCGTCGTCGGGTCGCCGGGCTCGGTGAAGGCCATCGGGATCTGGCAGACCTGGCAGAGCTGGGGCAGGCCGCGCACGAAGTGGCGACCGCCGGCTTCGATATTGGCCCGCTCCTTCTCCCACAGCGGCCGGTAGTACCGGTCGAAGGTGTCGGGATAGGTCTTGGAGAGCCAGTCCATGTGCTCGTCGCTCGGCACGCTCGTGGTGAAGGCCGCGGCGTGCGAGAACTGGTAGAGGATCCAGTACACCTGGTGGGAGAGGATCTCCTTCTCCGCGAGAGCATCCTCGACGTGGCGCGGGGGCGTGATGCCGTAGAACTCGAGGTCCTTAAAGAGCCCCTGCATCATCTGCTGCTCGAAGTAGAGCTCGAAGGCTTCCTTCCAGCTCATCACCTTGCGCGGCAGCATGTAGTCGAGCATCTGGGCAACGAGGCCGGTGACCCGATAACCGCGCCAGAACCACTTATCGATCCAGGCCTGCACGATCGGCACGTTGTCCTCGTCCTGCTCGAGGAGGAACTTGATCGCCTCGAGTCCCAGGGTCATGTGCCGCGACTCATCGGACTGCGCCGAGAAGCCGAAGGTCATCGTCGGCAGGTCGCCGTTGAAGGAGGCGCCGGACATGAAGGGGACGAAGAGGAGGTTCGTCAGCAGGTACTCGAAGGAGAACCCGATCGCGATCAGGAACTCGAAGGGGCCCGCCGCGAGCGCGTCGTCGAAGAAGGACTTCGGCACCGAGAGGTACCAGACGCGGTCGTGCATCTGCAGGTAGTTGTGGAAGCCGCTGTAGTACTTGTTGTAGTTCGACAGCGTGTGGACTTCGGTCTGGATATGCCGGATCTCGTCGATGCTCTGGCACAGCGCCGCAAACCGCGGACCAGGCCCGGCGAGATGCCGCGCGAGGTAGGCGAAGTTGCGGTGCGCCTGGTACTCCAGCGGCGCGACGCCCTGCAGGAAGAGCTTCATCGCGTTGAGGTACGACGCGTCGGTGAGCGTCAGGTGTCCCTGGCCTTGCGCGAAACCATCGAGCACGGCGTAGAGCCGCTTGTCCTTCTCGGCCTGGTACTTGCAGTAGGCGTCGACGGTGAGCCGGAAGGGGTCCTCCCAGGCGCTCCAATCGTGGATCTTGATCCCCTCGAACTCGAGGAAGGGGAACATCTCATCCTTGTCGACATAGCTCGGCTCCCAGTCGAGGTCGCGGGTAAGCGCCTCGTACTTGGCCTTCATCGACAGCTTGCGCGGCTTCTTCGGTGCGATCGTCATGTCGGTTTCCTCTTAGTGATTCCAGGCGATGACGATCTCGTCGTCATCCCACTCTTGGATGTGACCGAAGTAGGTCACGATGGCCATTTGGAACTCGTGGGTCTCCCACTCGCGGCCGAGGCGCTCTTCGACGGTGGCCTGGTTGATCACCAAGCGGGTCGGGCTCGTGATCCGGACGAGGCCGGGCATGTGCTGCACGGAGCAATCGGGGTTATCGGCCTCGATGGCCTCGACGACCGCGCGGTTCTGCTCGGATTCTTGGATGTCGACGCCGACCATCCGGCCGGTCTGCTGGGTTTCGGTCATGGCGATGTCCTTCAGCTAGCGGTGGTCGGTCGAAGGGCGGCGATCGCGATGTCGAGCGCCGGGCCGCTCTTGGCGTCGACGTGGGAGTCGATTGCGGCGACGAGCGGAGCGAGCGCCGTCGCGGCGGTATCGAGGGTGCGGTTCACGGTCTGGGCGAGCAGGGCGGCGTTGGCATCGCCGTGCTCGGGATCCTCGCGCCAGGCCTTGTAGAGGGCATCGAGCCAGCGGCGCTGATCCTTAAACCAGTCGCTCAAGTGGGCGGCGATCAGCGAGTAGGTCCCGGCGCCGGCGTCGATGGCGGCCTCATCGAGATGGCCGTAGAGCAGCCCGTAGAGCACCTGGTCCATCGTGTCGAGAGCGACGAGGGAGACCCCCCAATCGCGCTCGGTGATGGTCTCCTCGATGAACTTGCGCAGCCCCTGCATCGACTCGTCCTCGACCCAGATCGCCTTGGCGTTGGTGAGCACCGCGGTGGTCTGCTCGCCGAGCGCGATCCCGACGCGAGAGAGCTGCTGGGCGTTGCCGATCCGGTCGAAGCCGGCGTACGCCGCGCACTGCGTGATCGAGGTCCCGAAGCCGAAGCGCGCGACATCGACCGAGACCAGTTGGGCACCGGACTCGTAGTGACGGGTCGGCACGATGACCTCGGCGAGCACCTCACGCCACCCTGCTGGGAGGCGGCCGAGCAGCCCCCTCCCTTCGACATAGTCCAGCGTCGTCGAGAAGGCATCGGAGATCCCGGCGCGCGAGGTCACATAGGGCGCGTAGTAGTACTGGCGGGGGTCGAGGAAGGAGTAGGGGTCGGTGAGCTTGAAGGCGGAGAAGTCCTCGTCGTAGATCTCCTTGCTCGGATCCCACAGCGGCCGGAAGTGGAAGTTTTCCTTGGCCTGCACATCGACCGTGCCCTCTTCGTAGCGAGTGGCGGGCCGATCGCCGTAGCGCTTCACCAGGTGGTCGAAGGTCTTGCGCTGCGGCTCGATGACTTGGGTACGCAGTTCGTATTGCACGGCAGTTTTCTCCTTGGGTGCGCGGGTTAAGCGGTGCGCTGATGGGCGTGGTCGGATTCGACGATCAGCCGGATCAGCAGATCGGGCAGGGCATCGGCGCTGTCGAGTTCCTGCGGGAGTTCGCTCGCGAACCCGTCCCCGACGAGCCGCCCGTAGGCCATCCCGTCGGCGAAGACCGTCGAGACACGCACCGCACGCCCGCGGTGGGTGACGTTGAAGGCGAGCTCGCTTGGGTGCGTCTCGTCGTAGAGGTCCAAGGTGTCGTCACCTCGATGCCCGGAGACAAAGATCGCGTTGGCCTCGCACACGAGTTGCTCGGCGAGCGAGCGGATCGCGACATGGCGATCGGCGCCGGTGCTGGTCGCGATCTTTTGGCTGATCCGGGTGACCGGCATCGGCGCGAGCGTGTCGAGGTCGAGGGGCTCGTCGGGCACGCCGACGACCTCTGCGACGCGTTGCATGAAGGGGGTCATCGCTGCTCCTTGGTCGTCACGGCCGCCGCCCCGGCCGAGGCGACCTCCTTGTCCTGCTGGGCGCTTCCCCCCGAGACACCGACGGCGCCGATGAGGTCATCACCGACCCGGATCGGGACACCACCACCGAAGGCAGCGATGCCCGGGCGGTTGGCGATCCCTCGCACGACCGCGTCCTCGCCGGCGAGTCCGTCATAGAGGTCGTCGGTCGCGATCCCCTCGAAGCCGCACACCGTCGCGGCCTTATCGATCGCGATCGACCCGGAGTGCGCGAAGGCCCCGTCCATCCGGGCGAAGGCGAGCAGGGTTCCGGCGCCATCACAGACCGCGATGTTCAGGGCGAGGCCCAGGTCGGTGGCCTTGGCGAACGCGGCGTCGAGGGCCGCGCGCGCCCCGGCGTAGGTCAGGGTCGTGCTCGTGCGGACATGCATCATCGAACCTCCTAGCCGGCAGAGATCGGCGGGTGGGATGAGGGGGGTCACCACCCGGTGCCGGGGCAGGGGCCGGCCGGCACCGGGCGAGATCGATCAGGTGTAGACGGTGGTGAAGCGCTCGTTGAGTTCGCGAGCGTGGTAGAAGATGCCCTTGGCGATCTGGTCCGGCGTCCACTTCACGGTCGGCCGGTCGCGATAGGCGAGGTAGCCGCCGGCGAAGACCTCGTTGCGGTTCCCGGAGGGGTCGAAGAAGTAGATCGTCTGACCGCGGGTGATGCCGTGGCGGGTCGGGCCGATGTCGATCGGCACGTCGTCCATCGCGAAGAGGTCGCCGGCGCGGCCCACTTCGCTCCAGTCGCCGAGCTTGAAGGCGAAGTGGTGGAGCTTGCCCTGAGCATTGCCGGGTGGGCCCTCGAGAACCGCGAGCTGGTGGATCTGGTTGTTGCTCGTCATCCAGGTCGCGATGTAGTGCGCGTCGTCGTCGTTGAGATCGGTCTGGACGCGCTCGGTCGGGAAGAAGTCGAAGACATCGGTCAAGAAGCGCTCCATCGTGCGCACGTCCTCGGCGAGGACGAGGGCGTGGTCGAGGCCGGGGACACCGACACCGACCAGATGCCGCGGGAAGCACTCCGGGTTGTGGGTGCCGACCTCGGTCCCGATCAGGGTCTGCCCGTGGTAGACCTCGAAGACGTGATCGCTCGGGGTCGTAAAGCGAATCCCGTCGCTGACCTCGGGGTTCTCGCCGGCGCTCATCCGCTCGACGGTGACGCCGAAGGTCTGGGCCTTCTTCTCGACCTCATCGATGTCCTCGGGGCGCTCGACCTTCCAGCCGAACTTCGCCACGCCCACGCCGCCCTCTTCGAGCACGACCGAGTGGTGATCCCACTCGTCCCAGCCCTTGTAGAAGACCCGGCGGCCGGTCGCCGTCTCGTCGGTGTGCGTCTCGTACAGGCCCATCGTGTTGGCGTAGTGGTGCTTGGCCTCGGCGAGATCGGTGACCCGCGCGTGGACGTACCCCATCCGCATAATGCCCATGTCCTACTCCTTTGCCGTGCTGCTCGCCAGGGCGCGCGCACGCGCCGAGTCGTTGATCTGGCGAAGCAACGGGTTGATAAGACGCAGGGAGCCGTCCCGCATCTCGATGGTGATGTCGCTCTCCGGGACAGCCCGGCAGCTCAGGCAGGTGCCGTCGGTGCGCTCCTCCTCGGAGACCACCGATTCGGCAACCGGTCGGTTATAGGTGAAGTCGCCGTCGGTGACGTCGATCTTGCAGATCCCGCAGCCGCCGCGTCGGCAACCGACGGTGTAGGCGAAGCCGGCTTTGTACAGCCCCGCGAGCACGGTCTCGCCGGGGGCGAGGTAGATCTCCTCGCCGCTCGGCTGAATCGTCACCGTGGGCACGTGGGGCGCTCCCTTGCGCGTGATCTGGATCGGCACCGGCCGGGACCGGTGCCATCGGGCTCTTGCGATTGAGAGTGCTCCGCCCGGTACGCCCCACCTAGCCATGTTCCCCGTTGCGGAACATCGCCGGATCTGGCTGCGCGTGGCGCGTCCCGTGAGGTGAATGGACCCATGCGTCTGGCGTGAGAACATCGCCGCATGGGCCGCTATACCGTCAACGGGACGAGCTATGACTCGTGGGATGACGTGCCGCCGGCCGCCCGCGACGCCCTTCGCGCCGTCGGTGCTGGTCCCCGTGATGAAGGGGGTGCGCCTCCCCCTTCGTCATCGTCGGTCTCACCCCCTGCGAAGGGGGCGAACCGGTACCGCTATCTCGTCATCGCGCTGGTGGCGCTCATCGTCGCGCTCGCGCTGATCGCGGTGCTCGCGCTGACCTGAGCCCGCCCTTGCTCCTCACGATCGGCTCTTTTGCTCAGCCGTAAGTGTCGCGGGGGCCGCGGCCTTTGATCCGGCGCGGTCCCTTGGACCAGGTCGGCGCGCTCGGACCGTCGATTCGCAGCGTTTCGACGACATCGGGGCCGACCACCTGGGTGATCTGCTTCAGGATCTCCGAGCGCATGAGCCCCAGGTTGGTTGCCCAGGACGTCGAGTCCGCGCGCACCCGCAAGACTCCGGCCTCGAAGGAGACGGGTTGGCAGTGTTCAGCGACTTGAGGGCCGACGATGTCGGGCCAGCGCCCCATGACCGCACCGGCCGAGACATCCACACCCCAGCCGCGGTCGGTGACGAGCCGATCGACCTGGTCGCCGATCAGGGCGGGGTCGCGGGGAGCTCGTTTGCCGGGCTGACCCGGTGTGCGACGGGTTCTGCGCGGCGGTCGGCTGCCGGGACGCAGCCCGCGCTGAGCCGCGACCGCGCGCGCCCGGGTCAGGGCTGCCGAGGCGGCGTCATCGACCCGCTCGGCCAACTCGGCGTTGGCCTCCTCGGCCGCGTCGCCTTCGGTCGCCGCGTCGCCCGGCTCCGGGGCGCCGGGGTCGTCGGTGCTCATGGTTCGTCGGGTGCAGCGGGGACGGCGACCGGATCCTCGAGCGCTTCGCTCGACGGGGCCGACGACACCTCTCCGAGGCGGATATGGACGGTATCGCCGGTGAGACCCTCGGGGACGTCCTCGACGACGGCCGCGGTGATCAGGACCTGTTCGCAGTCAGCGATCATCACCGCGAGTCGCTCGCGACGCCCGCTGTCGAGTTCGGCGAAGACGTCGTCGAGGATCAGAACCGGGTCGTCACCGAGGTCGTGGCGCAGCAGTCGGTATGCGGCGAGGCGCAAACCCAGGGCGATCGACCACGACTCCCCGTGGCTGGCGTACCCCTTCGCCGGCATCTCACCGAGCCCGAGGATCACATCATCGCGGTGCGGGCCGACGAGGCTCACACCGCGCTCGATCTCCTGGCCGCGAACCCGCGCGAGCGACTCGAGGATCAGCTCGCGGATCTGCTCCGGCTCGGGGACCTCGCCGGCCGCGATCGCCGCGGCCGCCTCGTCGTGCAGGGAACTGCGGTAACGAGCGGTGACCTCCGAGGTGGCGTCGGCAACCTCGCGATAGGCCTGTTGCAGATGCGGCACGAGATCGCGCATCAGCCGCAAGCGCGCATAGATCAGTTGCGACCCGACGGTCGCGAGGTGCTCATCCCAGATGTCGAGGGTGCGCAGGGCGTCGGCGGCGGCCTCCGCCGGGTCGATCCCATCGGCACGGCGGCTCCCACGCCGCCCCTTACGCAGATAGGGCGCGGCCGACTTCAACAGGGCGCCGCGCTGCTTGAGGATCTTGTCGTAGTCACTACGGACCCCGGACCAGCGCGGTTGTCGCTGCACGAGGAGGTCATCGAGGAAACGCCGACGCTCGCCCGGATCCCCCTTCACCAGGGCCAAGTCCTCCGGAGCGAAGAGGACCGTGCGCAGGGTGCCGAGCACATCACGAGTGCGCGGAAGGGGAGAGCGGTTCAGTTTGGCGCGGTTCGCTCGACCGGGGGTGATCTCGAGTTCGACGAGCTGTTCGCGCCCTTCACGCACGACCGCGGCCCGCACCACCGCCCGCTGCGCACCGAACTTCACGAGCGGTTGGTCGGTCGCGACCCGGTGGCTCGATAGCGAGGCGACGTACCCGATCGCCTCGACCAGATTGGTCTTGCCCTGGCCATTGCGGCCGAGCAAGGTCGTGATCCCCGGGCGCAGCGCGAGGTCGGCGCCGGTATAACTGCGAAAGTCGGCGACGGTGAGGTGCCGGACGTGCAAGAGCTAGCTCTTCTTGCCGCTGCGCTTCTTGCCCTTGGCGGTGACCGCCTTCGCCGCGGCCTCACGCGAGGACTCGGCGCGCAACTCCTGGCCCTCGGCCGTCGTGAGCACGGCGTGACCGCCGAAACCGCCGCGCAGCGCGGCCACGGCCTGCATCGCGGGGCTCACTTCCTGCCGCGAGGCAAAGCGGGCGAAGAGGCTCGCGGTGATGACCGGCATCGGGACGGCATTGGCGATGCCCTCCTCGACGGTCCATCGCCCTTCGCCGGAGTCGGCGGCGTAGTCACTGACGTCATCGAGGTCCGGGTTCGCTTCGAGGGCGGCAACCATCAGGTCGAGCAGCCACGAGCGGACCACCGTCCCACGGCTCCACGCCTTGAAGGAGCCGGGCACATCGGTCACGATCCCCTTCTTCTCGAGCAGCTCGTAGCCCTCGGCATAGGCCTGCATCAGGCCGTACTCGATGCCGTTGTGGACCATCTTCACGTAGTGGCCGGCGCCGACCTTGCCAGCGTGGACGAAGCCCTCGTCGCGCGGGCCCTCGGGGCGCAGGGTGTCGAAGATCGGCATCGCGCGCGCGACATTCTTCTTCGTCCCGCCGACCATCAGGCCATAGCCGTTCTTCAGGCCCCAGATCCCGCCGGAGACACCGCAGTCGAGGTACTCGATGCCCTTGGCCTTCAGCAGCTCCGCGTTGATCTCGTCATCGCTAAAGCGGGAGTTGCCGCCGTCGATGACCAGGTCGCCGGGCTCGAGCCGGTTCGACAGATCCTCGATCACGCCGCGGGTGATCTCCCCGGCGGGGACCATGACCCACACGGTGCGCGGCGCCTCGAGGGCATCGATCATCTCCTGCACGGACGCGGCATCGGAGACCTCGCGGTTGCGGTCGTAGCCGACCACCTCGTGTCCCCCGAGGCGGAGGCGCTCGCGCATATTGCCGCCCATCTTCCCGAGGCCGATCAGACCGAGTTGCATGGTGACTCCTTGAACGAAGGGGGTGGACGTCCTCAGCCGGCCAGGCGGACGGGCTGCAGGACGTAGCGGTAGGTGGTGTCGATGTCGGCGTCGGCGCTCTCTTGCCCGGTGATCATGGCGGGCTTCAGCGGCGCGTTGAATGACATCCGGGTGAAGGTGGTGCCGAGCGCGCCCAGGCCGTCGAGGAGGTACCCCGGGTTGAAGGCGATCTCGATATCGGGTCCGTTGACGGTCGCGGCCACGGCCTCCGAGGCCTGGGCGTCATCGCCGGCACCGGCCTCGATCGCGACCTGACCCTCGGAGAAGCGCAGGCGCACGGGCGTGCTGCGCTCGGCGACGAGCGCGACGCGGCGCACCGCCTCGATGAGTTCGTGAGTGCTGATGACCGCCTCGGTTTCGCTGGAGGCCGGGAAGATCTTGGCGACCTTGGGGTACTCCCCATCGAGGAGGCGACTCGTCGTGCGGCGCTGGCCGGCTTCGAATCCGACCAGCCCTTCGCCACCGGCAGCTCCGGCGAGGGAGACCTCCACCGTGCCTGCAGCGCCGAGCGACTTCGCGGTCTCGGCGAGGGTACGTGCCGGGATCAAGGCCACGGCGCTCGTGTCCGGGACCACCGGCGACCAGGTGATCTCGCGCATCGCGAGGCGATACCGGTCGGTCGCGAGCAGGGTCATCGACTCCCCTTCGACCTCGACCCGCACGCCGGTGAGGATCGGCAGGGTGTCCCCGCGGTCGGCGGCGACGGCGACCTGGGCGACCGCCTGAGTAAAGACCGTGCCGTCCACCGAACCACTGCCCTCGGGCGACGTCGGCAGCGTCGGGTAGTCGTCGGCCGGCATCTGCAGCAGGGCGAAGCGCGAGCTGCCGCAGATCACCTGAACCTTCGCGCCCTCGGTCACCACATCGACCGGGCGGTTCGGCAGGTTGCGGGAGATATCCGCCAGGAGGCGGCCGAGGACCAGCACCGTCCCCGGCTCTTCGACATCGGCCGGGACCGTGATCCGACCCGAGACCTCGTAGTCGAAGGACGACAACGTCAGGGTCCCCTCGGCACCGGCCTCGATGAGCACCCCGGCGAGGACCGGGACTGGGGGGCGAGCGGGAAGGCCTCGGGCAACCCAGGTGACCGCTTCGGCCAAAACATCACGCTCGACGCGGAACTTCACGGTTGAACCTGCCCTTCATGGTGCGCGGCTGCACACCGCATGCTCGTTAGTCGTTCCCCCGTCACGCGCAGGGGTAAACCACATTAGCCGTAACCCCAGCACCGGCGTGCAGGGAGCGCGTTTTGCTTGCCGCGGGTCGATGTCCACCGTGGGGCCCAGCACCATGCTCGGGGCGTGGAGCTGACCTAGAGATAAGTCATCGTTGTCATCGGTCCGGTGGATTGTGTGGATATGACGTGTTTGGGCAGGTCAGACCTCAGCTGACGGTGTTGACGTAAGGGTGGGCGGCTGGGGACGAACGGGCCGGTTCGGGGGATCGAGATCTCTCCACCACAGGTATCCACCACGCTCAACGGAGGCATCCGACGCCGATCCCCACCGTTGCCCACCGGGCGCGGTCGTCGATCAGGGTCGTAACGGCTCGCCGGGGGACATGGTGCGCGATTTTTCGGTCGAGACGGCCTGGACCCGGGGTCAGGTGAGGCTGAACTACCCACAGTGTTGTCCACCGGGTGTGGACAGGTGGCCGTGACCGTCGCCGGGGTCGATCCCGTTGTGCGGCAGGACGATTCGTCGTCGTGTGGGTGCCGACGAAGGGCGCCTCGGGACCCCCTTCGCAGGGGTAGATATCCACGGGCAGGGCGTACTGTCCACAAATCTGTGGACAGCGGTGTGGAGAAGGGATCAGGTGGACTGTTGCTTGATCCGGTTCGTCAGCTCCGTGACCTGGTTATAGATCGCGCGACGCTCACCCATCAGTTCGCGGATTTTGCGCTCGGCGTGCATGACGGTCGTGTGATCGCGGCCGCCGAAGGCCCCACCGATCTTGGTGAGCGGCTCGTCGGTGAGCTCGCGGCAGAGGTACATGGCGATCTGGCGCCCGGTCACGAGGACCCGTGAGCGCGAGGGGCCCTGGAGGTCTTCGATGGTGAGCGAGAAGTAGTCGGCGGTCTGGGCCATGATCGTCGCCATCGTCGTTTGACCGGAGGTCTCGTTGGGGATCAGGTCCTTGAGGACGATTTGGGCGAGGCCCATGTCCACGGGCTGACGATTGAGGCTGGCGAAGGCGGTCACCCGGATCAGGGCACCTTCGAGCTCGCGGATATTGGTCGAGATCCGGCTGGCGATGAACTCCAGAACATCGTCGGGGACGGAGAGGTTCTCCTGGATCGCCTTTTTGCTGAGGATCGCGATGCGGGTCTCGAGGTCGGGTGGCTGGACGTCGGTGAGGAGCCCCCACTCGAAACGGCTGCGCATCCGCTCCTCGAAGCCGGAGAGCAACTTCGGTGGGACATCGGAGGTGATGACCACCTGCTTGTTGGCGTTGTGCAGCGTGTTGAAGGTGTGGAAAAACTCTTCCTGCGTTTGCATCTTGCCCGAGAGGAACTGGATGTCATCGATTAGCAGGACGTCGACATCGCGGTAACGGCGCTGGAAGTTCGCGGCCTTGTCATCGCGGATCGAGTTGATGAAGTCGTTGGTGAACTCCTCGGAGTTCACATAGCGCACCTTCACCTGGGGATAGAGATTGCGCGCGTAGTGCCCGATGGCGTGCAGCAGATGGGTCTTGCCGAGGCCGGATTCACCGTAGATGAACAGGGGGTTATATGCCTTGGCCGGCGCCTCGGCGACCGCGACGGCGGCGGCATTGGCGAAGCGATTGCTCGCGCCGACGACGAAGGTCTCGAAGATGTACTTCGGATTGAGCCGGGTGACCTCGACCCCTTCGGGGGCCTGCCGAACGGGCCTCGGGCCGGGGCGCGGCGCCACGTCGTCGTCATCGACCAATCCGTCATCGCGGCCGTCGAGCGGCAGGGTCGAGGTGAGCGGGCGAAGGGGGACCACCGTCGTATCCGGCACCTCCTCGGGCGAGGAGTCGGGCTCGGGCGCCCCGACGGGCTCGGGCTCACCGTCGGCGAGGGACGGGTCGACCGTCACAGCCAACCGGACGGAGCGCCCCACCTGGTCGGAGAGGGCCTGAGTGACTTGGACGCGCAGGCGCTGCTCGACGAACTGCTTGGTGAAATCGTCGGGGACCGCGATCAAGGCCGTGTCATCGAGCAATCCGACGACCCGAGCCAGGCTGAGGAAGGCGCGGCGCGCGATGGGGACGCCTTCGGCGTCGAGCGAGTCGAGCGTGGTCCGCCAGACCTCTGCAAAATCGACGTCGCCGTCACTCACGCTTGTCACGCCCCATCCCAGACAATCTGCACGTCGTCTCGTTCGTCCCTCGCGGGCGGTAGCGCCGAGGTCCGGTCGCGACCCTTGGCTAGCATCCATCCACACTGTTATCCACAGATGGGGACAGACGATGGTCAGCGCGGTGACGCTAACAACTGTGGCCGCCCAGGGCAAGCCCATCGGCGCAGATCTCGGAGCATCTCGGCGTGTCGCAGGGACATCTGCGAGGCCGCGTGGCAGGGTGTGGCTCTTTTTGGCCTTGGCGGCGGTTTGACCCTGCCGCGGCGTCTGCCGTACCGTCTACCTCTGGCCTATCGGCTGCCTTCGCATGCCCATGATCATCTCGCCTGCGCTTCGCAGGTGCGCGTGAGGTGGGTTTCCGATAGCGACCGACGGCGGTGGTGCTTCGCGTTCACGCGATCACCACTGGCACACCGACACCACCATGGACAACGGACGTTGTCCAAGACAGCACCTTCCGGAGAAGCTCATGAGCAAGCGCACCTTCCAGCCGAACAACCGCCGCCGGGCCAAGGTCCACGGCTTCCGCCTGCGGATGCGGACCCGCGCCGGCCGCGCGATCCTCGCGAACCGCCGGGCCAAGGGTCGCGCCAAGCTCTCCGCCTGACGGCGGCACGCGTTGTTGCCCGCGCCGCACCGCCTCAAGGAGCGCGCGGACTTTACTGCGGTCGTGCGCGCCCGGGGCGGATCTCGCCGCGGGTCGCGACTCATCGTCGTCCACGCTCACCACACCGACGCCCGAGCGGGCCTGCCGCCGCGCGTCGGTTTTGTGGTGTCCAAGGCCGTCGGTAACGCCGTGGTCCGCAACCGAGTCAAGCGCCGGTTGCGCGCTCAAGTCGCGCTCTTGATCGACGCCATTGGATCTGGGACCGATGTCGTCGTGCGGGCAAACCCCGCCTCGTCGACGGCGAGTTCCGACGCCCTTGCCGACGACCTACGCCGGCTCTTACCTCTGGGGCGGGCCGCCTGATGAGCGAACCCTTGCGCAATGAGGCGCACCGATCGGCCTGGGAGCGGATCGGTGCGGTGCTCGCGTGGCCGCTCATCGCCCTGGTCCGGCTCTACCAGGTGACGATCTCCCCCCTTCGCCCGCCGACCTGCCGCTTCTATCCGAGCTGTTCGGCGTACGCGCTCGCCTCGCTGCGACGATTTGGGCCGTTCCGCGGTAGCTACCTGATGGTGCATCGCCTTGGCCGATGTCATCCCTGGAATCCGGGCGGGATCGACCACGTGCCCGACACCTGGGACCAGCGCGGCGCCCCTGAACTGAGCCAGGTTCGCTTGGCCCCTACGCCTGATCCGAAGAGAAAGGCTCTCTCGTGAGCTTCAGCTCCATCATGTATCCCTTCGAGTGGCTCGTCGCCTGGATCATGTATCTCTGGCACGAGCTCTTCACCTGGATTGGCCTACCAGCGGCCAATGGGTGGACCTGGACCCTGTCGATCATCGGCCTGGTGATCGTGATGCGAGCGGCGCTGATCCCGCTCTTCGTCAAGCAGATCCACGCCTCGCGCAAGATGCAGCTGATCCAGCCCGAGCTGCAGAAGATCCAAAAGAAGTACAAGGGCAAAAACGATCCGGACTCGCGCCAGGCGATGACCCAAGAGACCATGGCGCTCTACAAGGACTCGGGGACCAACCCGCTGTCGTCGTGTCTGCCCATCCTGGTCCAGTCCCCCTTCTTCTTCGGCCTCTTCCGCGTCCTTAACTCGTTGGACGACATCGCCAATGGCAAGCCCGCGATCGGTCCGATCACCCAGGACATCGCGAGCCAGGCGGAGTCCTCGCAGATCTTCGGCGCGCAGCTCTCGGCCCAGTTCTGGGGCTCGAGCGACCTCAACGTCCAGATCGTCACGATCGTGCTCATCATCTTGATGTCGGCGACGACCTTCACGACGCAGTACCAACTGATGCGCAAGAACATGCCGGCCGCCGCGCTGGATAACCCCTTCGCCAAGCAGCAGAAGGTCCTGCTCTACCTCTTCCCGATCATCTTCGCCGTCTCCGGTATCCACTTCCCGATCGGTGTGCTGATCTACTGGTTCACGACCAATGTGTGGACTATGTGCCAGCAGTTCTACGTGATCCGCCGGATGCCGGCGCCGGGGTCCGCGGCCGAGAAGGCCATGCAGGAGCGCCGCCGCCGCCAGGGCAAGCCGGTCGACACCCCCGAAGAGCGCCGAGAGCGCGAGCACGATGCCGAGATGGCGGCCGAGCTCGAGGCCAAGGGGATCGCCACCACCGGCGGGCAACGGGTCCAACCCAAGAGCAAGAAGCGAGCCAAGAAGGGCGGCCGAGGGCCCGGGCGATAACCGCTGTTACGCCCCGACCCCCGTCCCCAGCTAGAAACCCCATGGATGGGCCGAGGCCGCCGCTTCAGGAATGGAGCACCAGGCCGTAGCGCCCGAGTCCGCCTCAAGGAGAACCAATGACCGAACAGCAGGCCGCCGCAGCGGTCGATGAGCAGGAACCCACCGCTTCGGCGGAGGTGCCGGAGCAGGCCGCCGCCGAGGAGGAGGCTGCGCGCCCACGCCGCCGCGAGGTGCGCCGCGAGCAGCTCGAACGCGAGGGCGAGGTGGCCGCCGATTTCCTGGAGACCTTGCTCGACATTTGTGACCTCGACGGTGACATCGACCTCGGTATCGACGGGGACCGCGCCGCCGTGTCGATCGTCGATTCGGAGGATGGGCGAGTTCCCCGCCGCCTCGTGGGCAAAGACGGCAAGGTGCTCGACGCCGTCCAGGAGCTCACCCGTCTTGCGGTACAAACCGCCACTGGCGATCGGAGCCGGCTGATGTTGGACATCGCCGGCTATCGCGCCGGCCGCAAGGCCGAGCTGATCGAGGTGGCCAAGGTGGCGATCGGGAAGGTCAAGGAGAGCGGCGAGGAGATGGCCCTCGACCCGATGAGCGCCTTCGAGCGCAAGGTCGTCCACGACGAGGTGCTCGCGGCCGGGCTGAGCTCGGAATCCAGTGGGAGCGAGCCCCGGCGGTACGTCGTGGTCCTGCCCGACCCCGCCTGACCCGCTCGGACCGATACGAAGTGAAGGCCCCCGCCGGTTAACCCGGCGGGGGCCTTCCGCTACTCCTGGCGGCCTCGAACCCGGACCGCGTCGGCGGGGAGTGTTTCACGTGAAACATCGACCTCTCGACCGTGCGCACCGGACCGGAAAGGTGGCGGATGACGGCGACGGGGGGCACTCAGCACCCCGACTTCTCGGCCGCGGCGCGCGGGTCATGGATGCCTCAGGCCCGCGGGCATCGCGAACTGGCCGGGGGCCGCACACCCGTGACACGCTGAGCCCATGGATCACCCCCCCGAGATTCCCGAGGCCGCCCTTCGCTTTTTTGGCGATCGCCGAGAGCTCGCCGAGCGCTTCGTGGCGCACCTGGCCGATACCGGCGTCTCGCACGGGCTGATCGGACCACGGGAAGTACCGATCCTGTGGGAGCGGCACGTACTGAACTGCGCCGTGATCGAGGACGCCTTCCCGTCTGATGAGCGGGTCATCGACGTGGGTTCGGGTGCTGGCCTCCCCGGCCTCGCGATAGCGATCGCCCGCCCGGACCTCACGGTCGACCTGGTCGAGCCGATGCAACGACGCACCGAGTGGCTTCAGATGGTGACCGACGACCTTGGGTTGGACCGCGTCACGGTGCATCGCGCCCGGGCCGAGGAGGTGCACGGTGTGCTGTCGGCCCCCTTCGTCACCGCCCGGGCCGTCGCCCGGATCGACAAGCTCGCCCGGTGGTGCTTCCCGCTCGTGAGCGATGGTGGGCAGTTGATCGCGATGAAGGGGCGAAGCGCTCCCGAGGAGTTGACCGCGGCGACTCCGGTGCTGCGACGGCTTGGGATGAGCGGTGCACGAATCAGCGAGCACGGCGGGGACGTCCTCGACGAGCCGACGCTGACGATGGACCTCACGGTCCAGCGCAAGCGCGCCTCCCGTGCCGGTCACCAGGGACGAAAATAGCCGGTTGTCCCGTCGGGCCGCGCGTCATGTTTCACGTGAAACATGAAACCCAGTGGGGTTGCGGTGCGGACGGCGGACCTGTCGACCCGGCATGTTTCACGTGAAACGGGGGAGAGGCGCCGACGCCCACGCTGCGAGTCGCCGGAGGGACCGGTCGTGTTTCACGTGGAACGGCACGTCACCAGGGCGGAGTTCTGCGGGGGCCGATGACGCCGCTCGCCGGCATGTTTCACGTGAAACAGTGACTGCGGTGCCAGGACGTTTCACGTGAAACGCCCCCGCGACGGCTACGCGCCCCCGGTCGTCGCGCCGTCCCTGGTTGGCGGGGTCGCGGTCGGTGAGGTTGACTAAGGCGTTCGCGATATCGGGTGGGAAAGAGGACGAAGGTCATGACGAGCGCAGAAACCAGCGCGGCCCGGCGGGTGGTTCCCGGCATGGGCTGGCCCGGACTTCCCGCCCGAGAGGACAGTGCACCCGTCGGTTGGGCCGGCACCCACGACTGCCGGGCCACCCCAGATACCGGCGCCCCGGATGCCGACGACGGTGGTGACGGGGCTGCCACCATCGCCGAGTCCGACGATGAGGATGCGGCCGATGCAGCGACCGACGAGGTCGACGAGTCCGCGCATGGCGAACCACCCGACCCCACACCCCGGACCCCCACGACAGGAGAGAGTGTCATCGACTCCGTAGCAGGAGAGGCGCTAGCCGACTCCCCGGTCCTTCAGGCCGTCACCGAGGATGCGCGCAAGCGCGCGCGACTGGCGAGCGCCGGTTTCCCTCGACCCGAGCACACGCGAGTGCTCACCGTCTCGAACCAGAAGGGCGGGGTCGGCAAGACGACGACCGCGGTCAATATCGCCGCCGCCCTCGCTAGTCGCGGGCTCAACGTGCTGGTGGTCGACACCGACCCTCAGGGCAACGCCAGCACCGCGTTGTCGATCGATCATCACGCCGATATCCCGAGCATCTATGACGTGTTGGTCGACGGCGTCGCGATGAGCGAGGTGGTCCAGCCCTGCCCCGACGTCGAGAACCTCTGGTGCGTCCCGGCGACGATCGACCTCGCTGGCGCCGAGATCGAGTTGGTCTCCCTCGTTGCGCGCGAAAGCCGGATGAACAAGGCGCTCACTACGCTGGCCAGCGACCGGGAGGCCGCGGGTCAAGAGCGCCTCGACTACGTGATCATCGACTGCCCACCGAGCCTGGGTTTGCTCACGGTGAACGCCTTTGTCGCAGCGACCGAGGTCTTGATCCCGATTCAGTGCGAGTACTACGCCCTGGAGGGGCTGTCGCAACTGCTGAAGAACATCGAGCTGATCAAGACGCACCTCAACCCCGCGCTGCATGTCTCGACGATCCTGCTCACCATGTACGACGGGCGCACCAATCTCTCGCAGCAGGTCGCGCAGGAGGTGCGCACCCACTTCCCGGACCAGGTGCTCGACGCCGTGGTGCCACGATCGGTGCGGATCTCGGAGGCACCGAGCCATGGGCAGACCGTGATCACCTACGACCCCGCGAGCACCGGCGCCTTGTCCTATCTCGAGGCCGCCGCCCAGATCGCCGATCGCGGCGTCGCCCACCCCCTTGACCCGCAAGCGAAGGACCCCGCATGAGTGAGAAGCGACGCGGCCTTGGCCGTGGCCTCGGCGCCCTGATCCCCGACCCGTCGACCGCCGGGACGAGCCGTCCGGTCGATGTGTTCTTCCGAGAGCGAGCCGGTGAAGGGGGAGAGAGTCACCTGCCAAATACGGCTGCCGGCAAGGCGGCCGAGGCGATCGAGCGCGCCGAACAGGACGCTCCCGCCCTCAGTCCAGTGCCGGGTGCGAGCTACGCCGAGATCCCACTCGATGCCATTCGACCCAATCCCCGTCAGCCGCGCTCGGTCTTCGACGAGGACGATATGGCCGAGCTCGTCCACTCGATCTCGACGATCGGGGTCTTGCAGCCCATCGTGGTGCGGCGCGTCGATCACGGTGACGATCCCGTCGCGTTCGAACTCATCATGGGTGAGCGTCGCTGGCGAGCGAGCCGCGAGGCCGGTAAAGACACGGTCCCGGCGATCGTCAAAGAGACCCACGACGATGTCATGCTCCGTGATGCGCTGCTCGAAAACCTCCACCGCAGCGAACTCAACCCGCTCGAGGAGGCGGCCGCCTATCAGCAGCTGCTCGAAGACTTCGGGTGCACCCAGGAGGAGCTCGCCAGCAGGATCGGCCGGAGTCGGCCGCAGATCTCCAACACGATCCGCCTCCTTCGCCTTCCTCCGCACGTCGCTCGACGGGTCGCGGCGGGGGTCCTCTCCGCAGGGCACGCCCGCGCCCTGCTCACTCTGAGCGACGGGGCGGAGATGGAGCGGCTGGCTCAGCGCATCGTCGCCGAGGGCCTGTCGGTCCGGAGCGTGGAGGAGATCGTCACGCTTGGGGTCGCTCCGGAAAAGGCGCAGCGTGCGAAGCCCCGTCCTGGCGCACGGCATCCGCAACTCGATGACATTGCCGCCAAGGTCAGTGACCATCTCGACACCCGCGCGCGCCTCACCCTCGGTCAGCGCAAGGGCAAGATGACGATCGAATTCGCCTCGGTCGACGACCTCAACCGGATCCTGGCCCAGATGGGGATCACCAACCTCTGAGTATGGCGAATCCCCTTCCCCTGCAACGCATTTGGAGATGACGAAGGCCCTGGGATCGAGATGATCCCAGGGCCTTCGTCGAACCGATCCGAACCGATCCGAGGGGACCGGCGCGGCGGCTCAGAGAACGTCGTCGATCTCGCGGATCAACTTCGGCTTCGGCAGGGCACCGACCAGGGTCTTGACGACCTCACCGTTCTTGACGAGGTAGATGGTCGGGATGCTCGTGATGCCGTAGCGGGCGGTGACCTCGGGGTTCTCGTCGGTGTTGAGCTTGACGATCTTTAGGCGGCCGTCATAGGTGTCGGCGAGCTCCTCAAGAACCGGCGCGATCGCCCGGCACGGGCCGCACCAGGGCGCCCAGAAGTCCACCAGGACCGGTAGGTCGCTGCCGAGGACATCGAGTTCGTAGCTGTTGTCGGTCGTGGCGGTGGTGCTGGCCATGAGTTCCTCTTTCTGCGCGTCTGGGGTGTGGTTGGTGATGCTAGGCGAAGGGGGTGACAGCGCGCCGTCAGCCCTGGTCGGCGGTGTCGGCGAGCCAGCGCTCGGCGTCAAGGGCGGCGGCGCAGCCCGAGCCGGCGGCGGTAATGGCCTGGCGGTAGGTGTGGTCGACGAGGTCACCGCAGGCGAAGACCCCGGGGACACCGGTCCAGGTGCTTCGCCCTTCGACCACGACGTAGCCCTCGTCGTCGAGCGGGACCTGGTCGCTGCCGTCGGGGCCGGTGCCCTTCAGCAGATCACTGCGCGGGTCGTGACCGATCGCGACGAAACAGCCGGAGACGGCGAGGTCGCGCTCCTCCCCGGTTGTGGTGTCGCGCAACGTGAGCCCGCTCAGCTTGGCGTCACCGTCGATCCCGGCAACCTCGCTGTTCCACGCGAAGCTGATCTTCGGGTCGTTCAGGGCACGTTCGGCCATGATCTTGGAGGCGCGCAGTTCGTCGCGGCGGTGGACCACGGTCACGGACCGGGCGAAGCGGGTGAGGAAGGTCGCCTCTTCCATCGCGGAGTCCCCACCACCGACGACGGCGATGTCCTGGTCCCGGAAGAAGAAGCCGTCGCAGGTCGCACACCACGAGACGCCGTGACCGGAGAGGCGCTTTTCGTCCTCGAGTCCGAGCTCACGGTAGGCCGAACCCATCGCGAGGATGACCGAGCGGGCGCTCCAGGTGGTGCCTTCGCTGTCGACGACGGTCTTGATCTCGCCGGTGAGGTCGACCTTGGTCACGTCGTCGGTGATGATTTCGGTCCCGAAACGCTCGGCCTGGGCGCGCATCCCCATCATCAGATCCGGACCCATGATGCCGTCGGTGAAGCCGGGGTAGTTCTCGACATCGGTGGTGTTCATCAGGGCGCCGCCAGCGGTCACCGAACCCTCGAAGAGCACGGGCGCCAGGTTGGCGCGAGCGGCGTAGACGGCGGCGGTGTAGCCCGCCGGGCCGGAGCCGATGATGATGACATTGCGGATGTCAGCGGTCATGGGTGATGTGCGTCCTCGTCTTGGGGTCTGCATGGCGTCGCGGCAGGCGCGACATGTCTATCGCTTGGTGTCGCCGATCATCGGCGCACCAGCCGGTCTAACGCCATCGTAGGTGCTGCGGATTCCCGCGGGGACGGGGCCAGCGCTACAGCTGCGCGGGGTCGCGGTAGATCAGGTGACACCCTTGCGTGACCGCCCAGGCGGTGCGCTCGCCCTTCGGGCCCCGGGCGATGAGCACCATCCCGGGGGCGCCGTCGAAGGTCCCGACGTCAACGCGCACGGCGGTGGCATCGCTGCCGAGGGAGGTCAAGCAGTCCTGGGCGCCGAGTTTGGTCGCGATCGGGCCGAGCGTCGGGGCCTCGGCGGCATTGGGAGAGACCGGCTCCGCCGGAGCATCAGCGACCTGGCGGGCCTGATCGGTGAAGGCCTCCTTGGTGTAGGCGGTCTTGCTGATGGTGAGCACGAAGGGGGACGCGCCCAGCGAGGGCGGTGCGGCCTGATCCGGCCCGCTGCTTGGGGCCATGTCCTCGGTGGTCGCCCCGCTTGGGCCACCGAAGGCCACGCTCGAGTCCTGCTCGGAGGAGTTCAGCCCCCGCAGCGCGGCGATTCCGAAGGCACCGCCGACGATGAGGACGGCGGCAGCCGCGGCGGCGGGCATGACCCAGCGGGTGCCGCGGCGCCGCGCACGGGCGGCCTCGAACTCGCTCGGGCCGGCCGCGGCCGCGGACGTCGGCGTTGCCCCGGCGCTGGCGCGTTCTTTGGCGGCCGCGTCGAGGCTCCCTTGGATCCGATGGACGAGGTCAGGCGGCATGGGACCGGGGTCGCCGAGCGAGCCGAGGAGGTGGCGGACCCCCGTCGGGTCGGGCTCGTCTGGTGGCGGCGTGCTCGGGTGTCGGTCACTCATGTCGCGGATCCTCCTTTCGTCGGCTCACTGGTGTCTGACGCACCGAGGGGATGGTCGGTTCCCTCCGGCGGTGGCGTGAGGCCGGGTAGGCGCGGCGCGAGCAGGTTCGCGAGCGTCGCCCGGCCGCGAGCGCAGCGGGACTTCACTGTCCCCTCGGCGACGTCCAGGATGTGCGCGGCCTCCCGGACCGACAGCCCGTGCATATCGACCAGGACGAGGGCGAGCCGCTGGGCCTCGGGGAGCGTGGCGAGGGCGTCCTCCACCACCATCCGGGTCTCGACCTCGGCGGTCGCGTCGCGGGTGTCGGCGATGTCCTCTCGGGGCCACTCCCCGGTGGGTTTAACGCGCCGCAACCGATCGAGGCAGGCGTTGACGACGATCCGGTGCAGCCAGGTCGTAACGGCCGCATCACCCCGGTAGGTGTCCGCCCGCCGGAAGGCCGAGAGGAAACCGTCCTGGACGGCATCGGCAGCAATCTCGTGGTCGCGGCAGACGCGCAGCGCGACGGCCCACATGCGGTCCCGGTGACGCCGGAAGATCTCCCCGAAGGCGTCCGGATCACCGGCTACGTGGCGGTCCAGGAGATCGCGGTCGTCCACGGATCGAAGATCCGGGAGGGGCGGGTTCATTGTGGGGGAGGTCAGGGGGCCCGCACGACGATTTCGGCGAGGGAGGCCCGGTGGCGACCGTCGTCACCGGGCGCGGTGGTCGTGAACCACACCGTGACGTAGCGGGCGGTGATCGGCTCGTTGGGGGTCAGGGTGACATTGCCGGACCGGCCACCGGTGTTGCCGACGCTGGGGCCGCTGTTGGCCGGCTGATCCGCGGCGTAGACCGTCGCGCGAGCGGTGCTCGGCAGGGTCAAGGTGACCGATCCGATGGATTGCTCCTGGCCGAGGTCCACGACGATCCCGACGCCGGGCTTGTTGCCGAAGTTGGGGTCGTTGTAGCCCTCGCTCTGCCAGATCGTCGACGGGTTGCCGTCATACACCCTCGGGGCATCGGCGTTGCGTTCGACCCCATCGCCGGCCGGGTCGTAACCGACCGCCTTGATGATCGCGAGCTGCTCGCCCTGCTTGGTGCCCGGGCTGGACGAGGGCGTGGTCGAGCTGGTTCGGCTCGTGGTGGTGGAGGGCGCCGTCGCGTCGGAGCCAAAGATCGCGTCCAGGTTGGTATTGGCGCCGATCCGACTGACGCCAATCAGCCCGATCACGAGGGCGCCGACCACGAAGGCCACCATGAGCCACAGCACCGCGCGTTGCTGGGTCTGGTTCGGCATGGCGCCGGAGCCGGACGGGAGCAAGGGAGCGGGCGGCTCGAGATCGCTTGATGTCCCGGCCTGGTCGAGACTGACCTGGTCGTTATTCTCGGCGGCTCGCAGGGTCTCTCGCTGCGCGCTGCGTTCGGCCCGGACGTCCTCGGCCTTGTCCCGAGCCGAGCGGGCGAACTGACTGATCTTGTCGGTGACGGCCTTGCCGGCACCGGCCACGGCCGCGACGGCCGCACCACCGGCGGCGGCGACGGAAGCCCCCTTCCCCCCGTCATCCTCGGCCTCGTTCGTTGAGGGCGCGGCGCCTGGAGTCGGCGGGGGCGGAGGGACGGCGGCCGGCGTTGAGGGTGGCGATGGCGGCGGCGGCACGGCGCTGATGGGGGCCGGGTTGGCGGGTGTGGTCTCCCATGGACCAATGAGGCGCGCGATCGCGCCGGGAGTCTGGGGGCCCTGGTCTTCGTCGAGGACCTCGCGGCAGAGATCGTCCAGGTCGCGGGGGACACCGACGGCCAGAAGGGAGGGCGCGGCCACCCCGTCGTCGGTCCGGTGCGCGGGGGGCAGGCCGCCGCTCTCGGTCGAGAGGGGCCAGCGTCCGGTGAGACCCGCATACGTCAAAGCGACCGTCGCCACCGCGTCGGTCCGAGCGGCACGCTCGCCCTCTTCGTCGTGGCCATCGAGCGCGCCATCGGTCCCAAGGCCTCGTACGAGCACCCGGCCGTCGTCGGCCATGAGGACCGATTCCGGGTTCAGCGCCAGGTGATGCACGCCCCGGCCGCGAGCGACCTCGAGGGCGGTCGCGATCTCCCCGGTGACCCGGCGGACCTCCTCCGGCGGCAGGCCCGCGCGACCGATCGCGGCAGCGAAGGTGCGCCCGGCGATCGCCTCTTCGGCCACCCAGGCCGCGGACTCGTCGCGATCGACGTCGAGGATGCGCACGAGTTGCGGGAGTTCGATCCCGGCCGCGCGGCGGGCCGCGTCGAGCGCGGCGGCGAGGTGCGGGGCCGAAGGGTCGATGACGGTGAGGATGACGTCCTGGTCGCGGCTGGGGTCAGTCGCGGTCCATCGCTCGTCCGTCCCTGGCCGCGAGGAGAGCCGCCTGCCGATGACGTACCGACCGAGGTTTGAGCCTGGGCCAACCCCGTGCACGTGGATCCCCTTCGTCGTTGGTGACACCTAGCCTGCGCCATCCTAGGTCCTGACCCTGCGCGCGGCGGGGACGCCGGGGGGTGTGGTGGGTGATCCGTCGGCCTCAGGGTCAGCTGCGTCGGGCGTGGCGGGGTCGCCGGCGCTTTAGCACCCGGCCGGCGAAGCGGTCGATCACGTCGTCCACCTCTCGGACGTTGAGTTTGGCGGCGCCAACCATCGACAGCAGGAGGATCACGAACCCGACGATCAGCGCGATGACCGCAGAGGCGCTCCAGCCCGAACCGAGCCACCCGACGAGGGCGCGCAGCAGGAACCAGCCGATCGCGGTGGCGAACCCCGCGGCGATGATCAGCTTGAGGTTTTGGCCGAGCACCGAGCGCAACCCGAGGGGGCCGAGCTTGCGCCGCAGGAGGTAGAAGCCCAGGGTCGCGGCGGCGAGGTTGCTCACCGACTGGCCGATACCGACCCAGGTGGCGACCTGTTCCGGGGGCCGGGTCGCGGCGTAGAGATTAAAGCCGGTCGCGATCGTGGTGACCACGACCTGCAGGATCAGCGGGGTGCGCCCGTCCTCGTAGGCGTAGAACGCTCGCTGGATGAGGTAGAGCCAGCCGTACGGCACGAGCCCGATCATCATCCCGACGAGGACCCCGACCACGGTGTCGGTGCTCGATCGGTCGTTGCCGATCAGCGTGGTTTGCAACACGAGCGGCGCGAGCAGGATGCTCGCCGCGGTGCCTGGGATCAAGATGACCGCGGGCATCCGCATCCCGCGCCGCAGGTCCGCGGTGACCGCCGCAGTGTCCCGGTCGTGGGCGGCGTGCGAGAGCCGGGTAAAGAGCGCCGTCACGAGGCTCACCGTGATGAGCGAGTGGAGGAGCATGAAGAGGAGGAAGGCTTGCGAGTAGCCGGAGAGCCCCGCGACTTGGACCTGGTCGACGGCGGCTTCCTGGGTCGAGCCGGTCAGGACATTGGACGTCACGATGTACCCGGCCTGGCCGACGACGACCGCGCCGAAGGCCCACATGGCCATCCGGGAGGCTGACCCAAGACCCGAGCCACGCAGGCCCCAGACCGGCCGGTAGCGGAAGCCGATCTTCATCAGCGAGGGGATCAGCACCAGGGCCTGGAGCATGATCGAGATGGTGGCGCTGCCCGCGAGCACCGCGATCATGGTCGGGGTCCATTGAGAGACCGGAGCCTTCAGCGTTTGCCCGGTGAGCGGGAACCAGGCGAGTCCCGCGATCGCGACGAGATTGGCGAGCGCCGGCGCCCACATGAAGGCTGCAAATCGACTCTTCGCGGCGAGGACCTGCCCGAGAAGGGTGTAGAGGCCGTAGAAGAACACCTGCGGCATGCAGATCACGGCGAAGGCGGTGGCGAGGCCGCGCGATGGACCGTCCCAGGAGCTTGAGGTGAAGAGGCGGACCAACCAGGGAGCGGCGAGCACCAGGATGACCGTGACCGCGGCCATCACGGTCATCGCCAGGGTGAGGAGCCGGTTGACGTACGTGACGCCCCCGTCCTCGTGGCGCATGGCCTTGGTGATCTGCGGGACGATCACCGCGTTTAGCACTCCACCCGCGAGGAGCAGGTGGAAGAGGTTTGGGAGGGTGTTCGCGGCGTTCCAGGCGTCGGCCGCGATGATGCCGAAGCCGATGACGGCAGCGGTCAGGGCATTGCGCGCCAGACCCAGGATCCGAGAGACGAGGGTGCCGGCGGCCATGACGATGCTCGATCGCGCGAGGCTGGCGTCGGAGGACGTCGCGTCCTCACCGGCGCTCTCGTCGACGGCACTCATCTAGCGGGCTTCCTCGGGTGGGACACGTGGCGTCGCCGGTTGGCGGCGCCGTCGCACACTACGCCAGGTCCCGGCGACGAAGAACACCACGGCGAGCGCCCCGAGGGCCCAATACACCCAATCGCCGGTGGGGCTCACGAGGACCTGGAGGTTCGCGGGGGTCGAGAGCGGCTCCCCCTTCGGATCGAGGACCTCGATCTTCACCGGCACGTTGCCCGCCGCACGGGCCTCGGCACTGACCGTCACCGTGTGCCGAGCGTTGGGGGCGATCGCGAAGGGCTCGGGTTGGTCGCTGATCCGCAGGATGGGCGAGTTCGGCGAGAGCCGCACGCGCAGGCTTTCCAAGCTGGCGCCGGTGCGGTTCACGACGGTGATTTGCAGCCGCCCGGTGTCGGCGAAAAAGTTCACCTGCCCCGAACTCACCTCGAGCCCATCGGTCGGCAGGCTCGTCACCCGGTCGGTCCAGCGCAACTGCGCCCGAGCCTCGTCCGGGTCGGCCCGCCACCGCGCGGAGGTGAGCTGGGTCAGGCTCGGTTCGGTGCTGAGGCGCCACCCGTCGCCATCGGTGCGGACCGAGGCGAAGGAGGACAGGGCGCGAAGATTGGTGGTGATCCGCTCGGCCGAGCGGGTGCCGAAGACGGCCGGGCGACTCGGAGCACCGGACTCCTTGGCGAGCGCCTGCGCCTCTTTCGTCGTCGGGGGAAGGGCGAGTTCGGCGGCGCTGTCGGTGCGGCCGAGTTCATCGGCGATATCGGTCGTGGTGACCCAGGGCAGGTCGGCGACCGCGGACCGCAGCGCGCGATACGCGCCCGGGTCGGGGGCGCTGTAGCGGTCTGGGATGACCAAAAGGGTGCGCGCCTCATCCGGGGCGAAGCGCACATACGCCGCCGTCTCGGCGGCGACGCGCTGGCGGATCAGCACTTCGTTGTCTTCGGTGAGCGGCGCAACCGCGTCGGAGAGTTGGGAGTCCGCGAGGAGCAGGTGCGTCCCGTCCGGGGTGCGTCGGGCAGCCGACCCGGTGAGGATCGGGGAGCCGAAGGTCGTGGTCGGCACGATGGTCGCGGCGGGGTCCGCGCCATACACCCGCTGCAGCGCGGGGACGCGCTCGTCGGAGAGCAGGCCGTCGGCCGGCCAGGCGACCTCCGAGCGGGTGCCGAGCGCTGCCGCGCTCGACCGCGCCTTGTCGACCTGAGCACGCAGCAGCTCAGCGGTACCGGGCCGGTCGGCAACCGAAATATCGGCGTCCGCGACCGGAAGGGTGAGGGTGCGTTTGGAATCCAGGTCATCGCCGAGTCGCACCGCGAACTCTTCGCGGAGCGCGTACTCCTCGCGTTGGCTGGTCCGGCCGTCGACCTGCTCCGGCGTCGCCTCAACCGGCAGGTCGGACAGGTCCGGGTCGACGCCCCCTTCGATCAAGGTCGGATCGAGGAGCCAGAAGGCCCCCTTCTCCGGAGGCGTGGCGGTCAGGTCCGAGAGCCGCGAGCGCGGCTCGAGCAGGCTCTCCCAGGCGGAGAGTCGTCGACTCGGGCCGGTCGCCCAGAGTTCGTGGTCTGCTGGAAGGGTGACGGGGATGCCCCAGAGCATCCGCACCGGTTGATAGTTCTTCGATCCCTCATGGGTGAGGTAGGTGTGGACCGCGGTGTCTCCGCTTTGGACGCTGATCGGGGTCACGCCCCAGCCGGTGCGCGGGAGCCGTTCGGCGGGGATCTTCACGGTGAAGGGGGTCGCCGTATCCGGGGCGAGGGCGTCCTTGGCTCGGGTTGATCCGAGGGCGGGCCCACCGAGGACTTCCCGGCTCGCGCTCCACCGCGCGATCGGCTCGCGATCGCTCGATACCGGTCCGGCGACGACGTCGATTCGCGGCCGCGCGAGGTCGCTGCCGCCGGTGTTGATCACCCGTCCGGTGATGACCGCGTCATCGCCGCTCTTCAGCAGGGGGGTGATCGAGTCGATCGCGATCGTGCGGCTCGGGGCGGTGAGCGAAGCGGCGGGCGATGGGCGCGGAGACGCGCTGGAACTCGAGGCGACCACGACGAGGGCGAGCAAGAGACCCGCCAGAGCTGCGGCGGCCGCCGAGGTCAGGCGTCGCCGGCTAACCGTTGCCACGCCTCCCTCGCGATGCGTCGCTCGTTTGGGAAGGTGAGGTGCCGGTGGGCTTCGCGAAGCGGCAGCCAGGCGACGTCGACCGCCTCGTGGTCCGGGTCGTTTTCGATCGTGAGATAACCACCGACGGCCTCGAGCAGGTAGTGGTGCACGAACTTATGGATTCGGCGGTCCGGGGTGGCAAACCAGTAGTCGATCGTGCCGAGTTCGACGAGCACCCGAGCTTCGATGCCGGTCTCCTCGGCCACCTCGCGGGCCGCGGTCTCGACGAGGGTTTCGGCGCCTTCGATATGACCCTTCGGCAGGCACCACTCGAGCCGACCGGCCCGGTTACGCCGCGCGATGACGGCGATTCGGGCCTGGCCCTCGTGGACATCGACGACCACTCCGCCGGCGCTCCTTTCCTCGACCGCGGGCAGGCGCCGCGGCGATCGAGGAGCGGGAGCGGCGCTGGTCATACGTGTCACTGTAACCAGGTCCACCTGTGAGGCACATGGGACGCAGGTGACGACACGCCTCGAAGCCGCGCCCCGTCGGTGCCCCGGCTCGGGCCCCCTTTGCGATCAGGGGAGGAGGTCGCGCTCCTGTTCCTCGGGCCGTCGCCTCTCTACCGTGGGTGCTGTTCGCGTCGGCGAGGCGAAGGGGGTGGGCGTGCGGTGTTCGGGATCGCGCTGGGCGCCCTGGGCGCGGGATTCCTCGCCCTCTGGTGGTGGCCGTGGTTGCGCGACGCGCGATACCGCTACGACCACGAAGGGGGTGTGCGCCCCCTTCGGCCGACGTGGATCATCCCGACCGCGGTCATCGCGGGCGGAGCGATCGGCGGAGCGCGGGCGTCGGATGCGCGGTTTGCGACGGTGGCGGTGCTGGCCGTCGCCCCCCTTCTCGCGCTCGCGGCCATCGACCTCGATGTGCGTCGCCTCCCGGATCGGATCACCGCACCCTTGGGGGCGGCATTGCTGCTCGGGGTGCTGATCGCAGGGACTGTCGCCGGGACGCCGCAGTCGTGGCACCGGGCGGTGATCGCGGGCGTCGTGCTCGGCGTCGCCTTCGCCGTCCTCGCGATCATCGGCGGCGGACTCGGGCTGGGAGACGCCAAGCTCGCCCCGAGCCTTGGTCTGCTCCTTGGCTACCTCGGTTGGCCGCCGGTGATGGTGGCCGTCGTCCTCGCGTTCATCACCGGGTCGCTCCACGCGGTGTGGTTGATGGCCTTTCGGGGGGCGGGGCGGCGCAGCACCTTCGCCTTCGGCCCGCACCTCATCGCCGGGACCCTGATCACCCTGGCCGTGCCCGCGCTCGCGACCTTTTAAAGCCTCCGTGTCACTTATCCTGGCTCGATCATGACGACCCCCCCGCTGCCGCCCGACATCTCTGAGCGCGCCGTCACCCAGCTCGCCCCGGTCCTGCCCGTCCTGACCGACCTCGGTCGCCTCTTCGTCGACGCGGGCCACGAGTTGGCCCTCGTCGGTGGGCCGGTCCGCGACGCCTTCCTCGGTCGGGTGAGCACCGACCTCGATTTCACGACGAGTGCGTCGCCGGATGAGACCGAGCAGATCCTCGCGAAGTGGGGTGACGCGCACTGGGATATGGGGCGCGCGTTTGGCACCATCGGAGCCCGCCGCGGCGACCTCGTCGTCGAGGTCACGACCTACCGCGCCGACGCCTACGACGGGGTGACCCGCAAGCCGGTGGTCGCCTTCGGCGAGTCGCTCGAAGAGGATCTCGTGCGTCGGGATTTCACGGTCAACGCGATGGCGCTCCGGCTGCCGGATTTCACCTTCGTCGATCCGCACGGTGGCCTGCTGGACCTCGCCGCCAAGCGGCTGCGGACCCCGAGCGCGCCGGAAGTCTCCTTCGCCGACGACCCGCTGCGGATGATGCGAGCGGCCCGGTTCGTCGCGCAACTTGGTCTGCGCCCCGCGCCCGAGGTCGTCGCGGCCATGACCGAGGCGGCACCGACCTTGCAGATCGTCTCGGCCGAGCGGATCCGCGACGAGCTCGTGAAGTTGGTCCTCGCTCCCGACCCCCGCCCCGGCCTCACCTTGCTCGTCGACACCGGGCTCGCCGATCAGATGTTGCCCGAGCTGCCCGCCCTTCGCCTCGAAATTGACGAGCACCACCGGCACAAGGACGTCTACGAGCATTCGCTCACCGTCCTTGAGCAAGCGATGGATCTCGAGAACCACCCGGGCGATGGAGTGGCCGAGGAGGCGCGGGTCGACGGCCCGGACCTGGTCCTGCGCCTCGCGGCCCTGCTGCATGACATCGGCAAACCGGACACTCGGCGTTTCGAGCCTGGTGGCGGCGTCTCCTTCCACCACCACGAGCTGGTGGGGGCCAAGCTCACGACGAAGCGGATGCGCGCCCTGCGTTTCGATAAGGAGACGACCAAGTCGGTCGCGCGCCTCGTCGAGTTGCACCTGCGCTTCCACGGCTATGGCAGCGGGCAGTGGACCGACTCCGCGGTGCGGCGTTATGTCACCGACGCCGGCCCGCTTCTCACCCGCCTGCACCGCCTCACCCGCGCCGACTCGACGACCCGTAACCGCCGCAAGGCCGAGCGGCTGCGGCGCACCTACGACGATCTGGAGGAGCGCATCGCGCGACTCCAGGCCGCCGAGGAGCTCGGCAAGGTCCGCCCGGAGTTAAACGGTCATGAGATCTCCGAGGTCCTCGGGATCGCGCCCGGACCCGAGCTCGGGACCGCCTACACCTACCTGCTCAACCTCCGGATCGAAGAGGGGGTGCTCGGCAAGGACGTCGCCGCCGAGCGTCTGCGGACCTGGTGGGCCGACCGGGACGACTCGGCCTAAAGCCGCGGCGCCACGGCGCACCCACCCACAGGGGGTCAGCGGGTGACCGGCACGGTCACGGGGTCGAGCCCGGGCATGCTGACCCGGACCTCGGTGAGGTCCTTCGGCAGCGGCGGGTAGAGACCCTGCTGGGTCGCAAGACCCGGCCCGGCGAAACTATCGCCGGTGCTCACGGTGATCTCGCGTCGGCCCTCGTCGGCGAAGGGATGACCGGCGGTATCGACGAGATAGGCCTCCTTGGCGGCCGGGTCGATCAGCCTCGGCTGGTTGATCCAGTCCAGCCGATCGATGTCGTGCCCGGTGGACTTCGCGACCTTAAGTCGCCAGGTCAAGACGGTGCCTGTCGGCGTGGAACGCAGCTGGAGGATCTCCAGCGTGACCGGTCGCTGACCGAAGGAGGTCTCCAGATCACCGCTCGTCGAGGCGATCGGTTCGGGTTGGTCATAGGCGAGCAGTTCCTCGCTGACATCTCTGCCCGGTGCCGTCGGTGGGGTCGAGGCGGGCGCATGCTCGCTGGTGCCATCGGCCGATGTCGTGGGCGAGGACTCGTCGGTGCACGCGGCGACTCCGGCGACCGCGAAGGCGACCACCACGGCGGACACGAGAGCTCGGGCGATCATGACGTGCCCCCCGGCGTGAAGGTGACGGTGACGCGGCGGTTTTGTTGCTTCCCGGAGGCGGTCTCATTTGAGGCGATCGGTTCGGACTCGCCCTTCCCGTCCACCGTGACCTCGAGCCCGTCGGGCAGAAGGGGGCGCAACTCCTTGGCGGCAGCCTGCGCGCGACGGGTGGAGAGGTCGAGATTGTGGCTCTGAGAACCATCCGAGTCGGTATGGCCGGTGATCGTCACCCTTCCGGTGGCCTTCTGCTCGGTGATCTCCTTGGCCGCCGAGCGGAGGAGGTCGCGGGCCTTCGGGGTGAGTTTTGCTTCATCGACGGCGAAGAGGACATCGGCCGCGATATCGACCGACGTGGTCTCACTCTCTTCCCGAGTGCCGAGGTTGCCGGTCAGGTCGGCCCGATGCTCGGTGAGGGGATAGATCGAGGATTCGGCATCGGCCCGGCGTGCGGATTCCAGGTCGATGACCGGCCAACCGGTGCCGACCGCAATCGGCTCATCGGTGGACACCGCCGGGAGGAGCGCTCCGCTCTCGACAGGGACATCGGCGAAGACTCGGCCAGCGACGGTCACCGAGACTCGCTCGACCTCGTCGGGAAGCGCCGGCAGGGCGGCGTAGGCGACGCTGATGGCCCCCGGGGTGGGATCGATGGCGTCGACGAAGGTGCTCCCGACGCAGGTGAGCGTCGTGGGGTCGGTGCCGATTGCGAGCGGGGTGTAGACCTTCTTCGCGGCTCGGTCGATGACCCCGATATTGCACATGCTCTCGCCGTGCACCCGCCGCCTGAAGAGGTTCGCCGTCGAGTCCAGACCGAAGGCATTCGTCACATCGGCTTGGTCTCCGGCCTTGGAGTCTGCGCGCAGACCTACGGACCAATAGACGACGGTGAGGCCCTCGACGCGGCGGACCGAGTGCAAGGTGATGAGGACCTTGCGTGCTCCGTCGTCTTGATTGCTCGTGGGGGTCGCCTCCGCCTGTCCGACGACGGGCACGCCGTCGATATCGTCGGCTTGCGCCGGCGGCACGCCGAGGCCAAGCCCCAGGGCGGCGAGTGCGCCGAGGGCACTGCGGCGCAGGCGCGACTGATTCATCGGCTTACCTTCGTTACGCAGGTCATGGGGCTTCACCCTGCCGGTTTCCTCGTCCGCCTCGCTAGGGGCTCGCCGGGGGAGGGCTCCCCATCGTCACGTCCGGTATGGCCCGCCTAGCGTGAGCCACGGGGAGCATCGATTGCGGGTCGCGCAACGGGCCGAAGGGGGATCACGCGTGGGGGTACGAGGAGCGGGCCAGCCGGCCAGTGAGGGATCAGCGGGCGGTGCGGAGTTGCCCGAATCCTTTTACCGGAGGCGGCATGCGCGGCAGGATGGCCCCGACGTCCCGGTCATCTCGCACCGGGCCGCCACCGATAACACTGTCGGTGCTGGGGCGGAAGTGGGCCTCTGGCTCGCGCGGGCCACCCCCTTCGCCCTCGAGCACCGACCGACCACGAAGGATGGGTGTGCGTTCGCTGACCTACCCGAGTCGGGAGTTCCCCGGCCCGCCCGGGGTGAGCCTTGACGTGCCGGACACCTGGGCGCCGGTTCGGCTGGGTGGGACCCTCATGTCCTGCCGCCGTGCCGCCGGTGAGGACGGGTTCGCGCCGAGCATCGTCGTGCGCGGCTACCAGCGCGGACCGGACTTCACCCTCGTCGAGGCGATCACCGAGCTCGGCGACTACGTGCGCGGGCAAAACGGCGGGACCATCGATCCCCCCTTCGACCTCGAACGTGCTGGCACGATGCTGCGCGGAGTAAACGCGTCCTGGCAGGACCCGGTGGTCGGCCAGGTCGTCCAGGTGCACCTCTTCGCCTCCTCCCGGCGCGGGCCGATCGTCGACCTGATCCAGGTGACTGGATCGGTGGGCGGCGCCGACGCCCCGGCCGCGTACGCCGAAGTGCGCAGCATCCTGACGACCCTGCGAATCACCGCGTAAAGGACCAAGCGACCGATGACCGTTACCGCTGCCGCCGCCACCGACGTGGGACGCGTGCGCGAACACAACGAGGACGACCTCGCCGTCACCGACCGGGTGTGGGTCGTCGCCGACGGCATGGGCGGGCACGCTGCGGGCGAGGTCGCGAGCCGCATCGCCGCCGAGACGATGAGCGAACTCGCGGTACCCGACCAGGTGAGCGCGCAGGATGTCATCGACCAGATCGCGCTCGCGCACCGCCGCATCGAAACCGCCATGCGCCAGCACCCGTCGCGCCGGGGCATGGGCACGACGGTGACCGGCCTCGCGCGGGTCGACGAGGAGGGAGAAGGGGAGTGGCGCTGGCTCGTCTTTAACGTCGGCGACTCACGGGTCTATCGGATCGTCGAGGGCCAGCTCGCCCAGGTGACCCGTGACCACTCAGAGGTCCGAGAGCTGATCGACGCCGGGGTGATTACCCCCGAAGAGGCCCGTCGGCACCCCCTTCGCAATGTCATCACCCGCTCCCTCGGAGGCGGCGCAAACCCGGTACCGGACCAATGGCTGCTGGACCCGCAGGCGAGCGAACGCTTCGTCATCTGCTCGGATGGTTTGACCGGTGAAGTCCCCGATGAGGAGCTGCGTGCCATCCTGGAGGCGCACCCCAATGCCCAAGACGCCGCCGATGCTCTGGTCCGGGCCGCCGTCGAGGCGGGCGGACGAGACAATGTGACCGTGGTGGTCGTGGACCACGGGTCACACGATGGCACGCACGACGTCAATGACACCCAACCGCGCTCGCGGCTGGCCACCCGCTGACCGCCCGCACGAGAGGACATCAAGGAAATGGATTTGACCGTGAATGCGCCCGACGGCTGGACGACCCTGCGCCGTGACGGCCTGGAGTTGCTGCTCCACGGATCCTCGACCGAAGGGGTCGAAGCCGCACTCGCCGCGCGGGGTGAGAGCGATCCTGCCGATGTCGTCCTCGATGAGTTGATGACCGACGGGTTCCGGCAGGCTCCCGATTTTGCCTTGATCTGTCGCTGCGAGCAGGCGAACCGGGTCATCGTGCGCGGTCGCGCGGTGGCGTGGGTGACCCGCGATGACGGCCCGAGCGAGGAGCTCGCTGCCGGTCCGCGCGCCCCGTGGCGCGATGAGGACCTGCCGGACGATGTGTCGGTGGTCGAACTCAATGTCCTCGGCGACGATGGTGCGGTCCTGCCAGCGGCTCACGCCCACGACGTGGTCGACGGTCAGGACGCACGCGAAGAGGAGCAGGCGCCGCTCGCCGAGTCGCTCACCACCTCGAGCCCGCAGGAATCCACGTCGGACGATGGGTGGGCAACACCGTCGGTCTTCGGCGGGGCCGCGCTCACCGCCGGAGCGAGCGAGGCGAGCATCGACTCCGGGCCGGTCGCAGAGGCAGGCGGGTACCACGAGCCCACGCCGCAGGGCGAGGCGACACTAGCTCCGCCGAGCGAGGACGACCTCGACGCCTATCTCGACCGGTCCTCGCAGAGCGCAGGGGATGCGCAACAGCCCGACGACATCCTGGCGGTGGCGTCGTCGGAGAGCGCGCCGATGACCGGCGCCGACGAACCCTGGCAGCCGGCGTCCTTCACCGAGTCCGCCCCAGCGAGCGATGACGGCGAACCGGCCGGGGCCGACGATTTCGCTTCGATCGGGGCGCCCGTCGCCGCGCAGGAGGGCGAATCCGACGGGACCGCTTCGCCGGAGGCGCGCTTCCCGCACTTCGAGGACGGCCACCTCGTCGGTCACCGCCTCGCACCTGCGCCGGCGGCTGCCGCGTCGCCAAGGTTTGACGAGGCGACCCAGGCCGAACTCCCCGCCTACAGCGAGCCCGAGCCGACCCCCCAGGAATCGGCACCGGAGTACGGCGCGGGCGCCGCACTCCCCGAGAGTGCCCCGCCGGCAGCGGCGCGGCCGCAGGTGCTCGCGGTGCGCTGCCCGAATGGCCATCTGAATGCCCCCCACGCGCCGCGGTGCCGGGTGTGCCACGTGGACCTGCCCTTCCAGGAGCCCGAGCTCGTCGATCGGCCGGCGCTTGGCGTGCTGCGCCTCCCGGACGGGACCGCGCTGGCGCTCGATCGCGGTGCCTTGATCGGGCGCGCTCCGAAGGCCGCGGCGGATCTCGCGCCCGAAGAGACGCCGCACCTCGTCCGCGTGCCGAGCCCAGATAACGAGATCTCCCGGAACCACGCCGAGATCATCATCGACGGCTGGCACGTGATGGTGCGCGACCTCGGGTCGATCAACGGGACCGTCGTCGCCCTTCCGGGGTCATCGCCGATGCGCCTGCGTCAGTTTGATCAGCAGGGCCTGGAGCCCGGTTCGACGATCACCCTGGCCGACCAGTACACGATCACCTTCGAGCCGGACGGGTCCTAAATGGGGGTCGCCGACCGTCGATGAGCGTCCCCATCCCGCCCGAGATCGAGGGCTTGGACTACGTCAAACCGCTGGGTTCCGGCGGCTACTCCGACGTGCTCCTTTACGAGCAGCAGCGCCCCCGCATGCGGGTGGCGGTGAAGGTGCTGAAGACCGACGGCATGACGGCGACGGCTAAACGGCAGTTCATCGACGAGGCCGACACGATGGCCGAACTCGCCGATCACCCGTATATCGTCCAGGTCTTCCAGTCCGGCACCTCCGCCGACGGCCGGCCCTACCTCGTGATGAAGTACTACCCGCCGCCGAACCTCTCCCAACGGGCGAAGACCTCGCGCTTTTCGGTCTCGGAGGTGTTGCGGACGGGCATCCAGTTGGCGAGCGCGGTGGAGACCGCTCACCGCGCCGGTGTGATTCACCGCGATATCAAGCCGGCCAATGTCCTCGTGAGCCAATACGGCACTCCGGCGCTGACCGACTTCGGCATCGCGGGGCGCCGCGCGACCATCGACGATGACGATGACATCGGTGTCTCGGTGCCGTGGGCGCCGCCGGAAGTCCTCTTCGGTCGCAGCAATGGCGACGCCCGGGCCGATGTCTATGCCCTCGCCGCAACGCTCTGGCAACTGCTCGTCGGGCGGTCCCCCTTCGAGGTCCCGGGAAGCCTGAACAACACCAACGCGCTGATGGCCCGGATCGGCTCCATGCCGGTGCCGATGACCGGTCGACCCGATGTGCCCTCGTCGCTGGAGCGACTGCTCGCGCAGGCCATGGCGAAGAACCCGTTAGCGCGACCGGCAACCGCGATGGAGTTGGCGCGCTCGCTTCAGCAGATCGAGCAGGACGAGCGACTCCCGCGCACGGCGATCGTGGTCCTCGACGAGGCCGGTCACGCCGACGTGATCGAGCGCCCGCCGCCCGTTTCGCCGAGCGACACCCTGGGTGATTCGCAGCCGAGCGGGCCGCCGCCCCCCTTCACTCCACCCCTGCCTCTCCCGGAGCCGCTGGGCGCGAGGTCCAGTGGTTCGCGCCCCGACAGCGGGGCCCGCGCCCCCTTCTCGACTCCGGCGAGCGGCAGCACCCCCCTTCCGTTGCCGCCGCCGACATCCAATCGCCTGAAGGACCGTCGCGTCCTCGCGGCCCTGATCGGTGGCGGCCTGGTCCTGATCCTCGGGATCGGAGGGGTGATCGCCGGCGCGACCGGGCTCTTTGGTGGGTCGAGCGACCCGACGGCCTCGGGTGATGAGGCGAACTTGCCCGGTACGCCGGTGCTCTCGGTCCAAGCGCAGACGCGTCAGCTCACCTTCACGTTTAGTTACGATTCTCTGCAGGACGGGGATCAGTACCGTATCCGGACCTCCGATGACCCCAGCCGGATGGACCGCGGGACGCCCTCGACGATCCCGGCGGGTCAGACGAGTTTTGCGATCGCGGTCGATGCCGGCAAGGAGCACTGCGGGCAGGTCCAGGTGGTGCGTGGCCAGGAGCGAACCGCCTGGTCAGAGACGAAATGCGAGGTGGCAGGCAGTTGAGCGGCAGCGGAGTGACGATCGACTTCTGCGGGGAACTCACCCCGGCGGATCCAGACCGGCCCCTGCTCATCGGGCGCGAGGGTGATGTCGAGATCGACGACAACCCCTTCCTCCACCGCACCTTCTTGCAAGTGACGAACGAAGGGGGTCTGTGGTGGCTGAGCAATGTCGGCACGACCCTGACCGCGACCGTCTCCGATACCCGCGGCCTCTTCCAGGCGCTGCTGAATCCTGGCGCGCGGATCCCGCTCGCCTTCGATCGGGTGACGGTCTGGTTCACGGCCGGGCCGACGACCTACGACTTCGACATCGTGGTGGATGCCCCGTCCTTCGCGACGGTGGAGCAGGACGTGGTGACCCGGACCGCCGGTGGTGAGACCACGGTCGGGCGGGTCGACCTGACCCCAGATCAGCGGCTGCTGATCGTGGTGTTGTGCGAGGACTTCCTCCGGCGGGCGACCGCTGGAGCGGGCGAGATCCCGAGCTCGGCCGCGGCGGCCGAACGGATCGGCTGGCGCCTCACGAAGTTCAACCGCAAGCTCGACAACGTCTGCAGCAAGCTCGCCGATGCCGGTACGCGGGGCCTGCATGGTGGGCCCGGGAAGCTCGCGAGCAACCGCAAGGCGCGCCTCGTCGAGCATGCGCTCTCGACCCGTCTGGTGACCGTCGATGACCTTGAGTTGCTCGATGCCGCGATCGATCACGCCAAGGCTGCCGCGCCGTCCGAGGACTGACGCGCCCCTGCGCGCGGCGTGGTCGCCGCGGGATCGGACGGGATAGCGGTCACCGGGCGGGGTAACGACCGCGCCCAGCGTCGTTAACCGCGTCCGCGAACGCTCAATCGTCGAGGACAACCAGGCCCTCGCCCTCTTGGACGACATCCCCCACGGTGACCTTGACCGCGGCGACCGTCCCGGCGAACTCGGCGACGATCGGGATCTCCATCTTCATCGACTCCAGCAGCACCAACTCGTCGCCGACCTGCACCTTCTGCCCGACCGTGGCGCGCACGGCGATGACATTGGCGACGAGTTCGGATTCGACGGTGTGACTCATGCCACATATCGTACGGCCGAAGTGGGTGAGACTGGACAGCAGTCAAGGCGGGGTCGGGCCCATCGAATCGGGGACCAGAGGGGGAGCAGATGAGGCGCGTGACGAAACGGACCGGGACGAGGATTGCTGCCGTGGCGGTCATCGTCGCCCTGGCGACGGCCTGCACATCCAACGAACCGGCACCCCCGCCTGCCGGCAGCGGTGAGAGCGCTCCGAGCAGTGAGACCAGCCAGTCACCCAGTCCGTCCGTGAGCCCCGGGACCGATTACGCCTTGCCAACGAAGGAAACTCGGCCGGAACCCGAGGTGGTCGAGACCAAGACGAAGGGGGATTCCGCCTTCAGTCTCGTCTCGGTCGTGCGCATCGCCGACGACCGGGTGGTGCTAAGCGGTGTCCTCACGCCCGCAGACCCCGTCGATATCGGCATCAACGCCGAGCCGGGATATGTCACCTTGGTCCGCGGCGGGGACTTCTCCTCTGTCGAACTGACGGCGAAGGGTGACGATCTCACCTATCTCCCGGTGCGCAACGCCGACGGGGACTGCCTCTGCAGTTCGGTGCGGCCCGGTTTTGAGGGCGCCCAGCTGCCCGTCTCGGTCGTGATGAGCGCTCCGAAGGACGCGACGACCGTCGACCTCACCATCGCGCCCTTTGGGACCTTCGCCGGGGTCGAGGTGCGCGAGCCCGCCCCGACCGAGGGGATGCGGACCCCCTTCGGTCTCACCCAGACCCTCGTCATCGACGAGCTGCAACGTGCTGACGGACGGGTCACAGCCGGGGTGCGGGTCCAGCAACCAGGGGAGCCCAAGGAGTCCTATACGCGGGGTGTCTATAACCCGCCGCTGATCGGGGAACAAGGGAGCTGCCTGCGCTCGGTGATGGTCATCGGCGGTTCCCGCGGCGGGTGGGCCAAGGACGCATCCTGTCCGGGCGGCAATATGCCGGCAGCCGATCAGCAGGTGCGCCTTGACCTTGATCTCGGCGATCCGGGCGGGGACACCGTGGTCGTCCTACCGTCCGATGGATTCCCGATCTTTGGCGCCCCAACCACCGGGGAGGCCGCCGAGGGGACGAGCGACGTGGCCGAGTTCTCGGTCCGCACTCGCTCCGATGCCGCGACGGTCGAGCGCGGCGAGAAGGTGAAGGTTGACCTCGCGACCGAGGTGCTCTTCGCCTTCGACAGCGACAAACTGACCTCTCAGGCGGACGCGAGCCTCGACGCCGCGGCCGAAGCCCTCACCGCGCAGGATGGGCGCACCGTGGCGGTGGCCGGGCATACCGATAGCCAGGGCAGCGCGTCGTACAACCTCGCGCTCTCCAAGCGGCGCGCAGAAGCGGTCCGGGCGGCAATCGCCAAGCGCCTCGGGTCGGGCTGGACGATCACCGCTCGAGGCTACGGGCAGACCAAACCGGCCGCCGAGGAGAAGGGATCGCCGGCCGTCATCAAGGCAGCGCAGCAGCGCAACCGCCGGGTCGAGATCACCGCCACGAAGTGAGGTCGGCACTGGTCGCTTCGCGCTAGGAGGCGATGAGGCGCGGACACGCGAAGGCGGCCTCGACGTCCGGCCAGGCGACGATGACCCGGGTCGTTCCGTCGCGCCAGGCAAGGCCCGACTCCCCTCCCTTCGGAGGCTGGGTGAGGAGGGGGAGGATCGCGCCACGGTTGGCCCCGAAGGCGGTGATTTGCTGAGCGGTGAGTTCGGGGCACTTCGTGGCGATCTCCCGCAGGGACCCCTTGGCGAGGGCGTCGGCGAAGGCCTGCACCGACGCTGGCGACAGGTCACCCATGGTGCCGACGACGACCCGCCCGGTCTGATCGATGTCGGTGACGTGGGCAGGTGACCGCGGCGTCGCCGACGACGATGGCGCTCCAGAGGTGCTCGATGAGGTGGCCGAAGACGGGGGGTCAGACGTGGCGGGTGAACTCGGCTCCGTCGGCCCGGTGGTGGAGCGCTCAGCCGGCGGGGGAGCCGGATCGCTCGCACATCCGCTCACGCCGATCGCCGCGAGAGCGAGCATGGTGACGGCCCGGGTCGAGCGTCGGGGGCGCTGGCGATCAGTGGAAGCCCGCCGGCGGGGATGACGATGGTGGCGCATCCCCCCTTCCTACCTGGTGAGGAAAGGGAGCAGACAGGGATCTCGGCGGGTGGAGTACTTTAGTTCGTATGCGAACTACATCGGGTGTCCTCACTGAGGACGTCGTGATCCCCGTGGGCGACGGCGTCGTGGGCGCCACGATCAGCGCACCCGCGGCCGCGCGGGCCGTCCTGGTCATCCACCCTGCGACGGGCGTGCCGACCAAGATCTACCGCGCCTTCCGGGAAGAGGCGGCTCGCCGGGGATACGCCACGCTGACCTATGGCTATCGAGGGACCGGCGGTGCGAGCGGGAGCGCCAAGGACCACGCGACGGTGCGGATGCGGGACTGGATGGATGAGGACGTCCCCGCAGTGACCGACTGGGCAAAAGAGAGGTGGCCCGGGTTGCCGATGGTCGCCCTCGGGCACAGTGTCGGCGGGCACGCGCTCGCCCTCGATCGGGGATCGGCGGGGCTGCGCGGCTTCATCACGATCGCGTCGCACGCCGGCGTGACGAGCCAGGTCCCGGGCCTTGCCGAACGCGCGAAGCTGTGGCTGATCTTTAACGGCCCGGGCCCGCTCGCGGCCCGCGTGCTCGGCTACTTCCCGACCAAGGCGCTGCGGATGGGCGAGGACGCGCCCCGCGATATGTGGCTCGACTGGGCGCGCTGGACCCGCAAGCGGCACTACTTCTTCGACGACCCGAGCATGGAGGCTGCCGCGCGGGCCGCCAGGGTGAGCGGCCCCGTCCTCGCGGTCGGCTTTACCGACGACCCCTGGGCCACCCCGCAACAGATCGACGCCATCACCGACCGGCTCGTGAACGCCGAGGTGGAGCGGCGAACCTACGCCCCCGAGGAGTTTGGCGCTCGGGCGATTGGCCATCTCGATTTCCTGCGCCCGGAGCTCGCCGAGACCCTCTGGCCGGTGCTCTTCGCGTGGCTCGACGACCGGGTGCGCTCGTGAGCGCCCCGCGGCTCATCGATGGGCTCGCCCGCGCGGAAAAATCGGTTCGCCGTGAGATCCGGTCAGGATCCACCCGCGGGATCAGCGCGAGCGGTTACGGCGTCCTGTTCTATCTCGGACGACACCCCGGCGCGTCGGGTGCCGAGGTCACCGCTGCGCTCGGGGGATCACCGGCGGGGATGTCCGGTCTCCTTGGTCGCCTCGCCGACGCAGGACTGGTTGAGCGAGCCGCGGCCGTCCATGACCGCCGGGCGAGCGCACTCACCCTCACGGCGGCGGGGGAGCGCGAGTGCGCCCTCGGCCTGGAGGCGGTCGACGACCTCAACGAGTGGCTCCGCACCGGCTTCACGACCGCTGAGCTCGCGATCGTCGATCGCTGGCTGGCGCACGTCGCCGCGGGCCGGCCGACTAAGGGCTGACTCCCTTCGACCGAACCTCAGACGCGAGAAGGGGGTGAGCCGACCGAAGCGGTCAAGCTCACCCCCTTCAGCGTCGTGAACGGGAGCGTCGCGAAGAGGCGATCAGCGGGGCTCGTCCCCGGCGATGAAGGCCTCGAGGCGCGCGCGGCCCTCGGTGTCCTCGCGCTGCTCCGGCGGGGACTTCATCAGGTAGGAGGAGGCGGAGAGCAGGGCGCCGCCGATGCCGCGGTCCTTGGCGATCTTGGCCGCGCGGATCGCGTCGATGATGATGCCGGCGCTGTTGGGGGAGTCCCACACCTCGAGCTTGTACTCAAGGTTCAGCGGCACGTCACCGAAGGCGCGACCCTCGAGGCGCACGTATGCCCACTTGCGGTCATCGAGCCAGGCGACATAGTCCGACGGGCCGATGTGGACGTTCTTGTCCTCGATCTTGCCGGCGAGCGGGCCGTTGAGGTTCGAGGTGACGGCCTGGGTCTTGGAGACCTTCTTGGACTCCAGGCGGTCGCGCTCGAGCATGTTCTTGAAGTCCATGTTGCCGCCGACGTTCAGCTGGTACGTGCGGTCCAGCACGACGCCGCGGTCCTCGAAGAGCTTGGCCATGACGCGGTGGGTGATCGTCGCGCCGACCTGGCTCTTGATGTCGTCACCGATGATCGGGACGCCGGCCTCTTCGAACTTCGCGGCCCACTGCGGGTCGGAGGCGATGAAGACCGGCAGCGCGTTGACGAAGGCGACGCCCGCGTCGATCGCGCACTGCGCGTAGAACTTGTCGGCCTCCTCCGAGCCCACCGGCAGGTAGGAGACGAGCACGTCGACCTTGGCGTCGCGCAGCGCAGCCACGACATCAACCGGCGACTCGTTCGACTCTTCGATCGTCAGGGCGTAGTACTTGCCGATGCCGTCGAGGGTGTGGCCGCGCTGGACGGTCACGCCGGTCTCGGGGACGTCGGCGATCTTGATGGTGTTGTTTTCGCTGGAGTTGATCGCTTCGGAGAGGTCCTTGCCGACCTTCTTGGCGTCGACATCGAACGCGGCGACGAACTCGACGTCGCTCACGTGGTAGTCACCGAACTGGACGTGCATGAGGCCCGGGACGGTGCCCGCCGGGTCGGCGTCCTTGTAGTACTCGACACCCTGGACGAGCGAGCTCGCGCAGTTGCCGACGCCGACGATGGCGACGCGGATGGAACTCATGGACTTACTCCTTATTGATCTTGGTCGTGGGGGGACGAAGGGGGATTGCTGCTCGCCTGTTCGGGACCGGAGGCGGGGGGCCGGTTGGTCGTGCCGTGGTGCTCGGCCTCGATGAGTTCGCTGAGCCAGCGGACCTCGCGCTCGGTCGTTTCTTCGCCGTAACGCTGGAGTTCGGTGGTCCAGGTGTCCATGCGCTCACGTGACTCGTAGGTGGCGCGACGCATGGAGTCGAGCCGCTCTTCGAGCCGGGAGCGACGCCCTTCGAGGATCCGCAGCCGCACATCTCGCTCGGTGTGGCCGAAGAAGGCCAACCGCACGTCGAAGCCTTCGTCGTCCCAAGCGGCCGGATCGGTCTGTGCGGCCAGGGTGGCGAAGTGCTCCCGACCGGAATCGGTCAGGGCGTAGGTGATTCGCGGCCGCTTGCCGGGCGCCGCCTGAGAGCGGTCTTCGACGAGCCAGCCACGTTCAAGCAGGGCCTTCAGCCGCGGGTAGAGCGTGCCGAAGGACAGCGCCCGGAAGGCGCCGAGGGCGTCGTTGAGCCGGCGGCGCAGTTCGTAGCCATGCAGCGGTCCCTCGTGGAGCAGGCCCAAGATGGCGAAGTCGAGCAAGTCACGACGGCGCATGCTTGCTTCTCCTTCGTCGGTCGCTGGGTGGCTCGAGGGGGCGTGACGGGGTCAACGCCGCAGCACACCCTACACCAGATATATCGAGCCGATAGATCGGATGAGGGGTAGGCCGGTAGGGTGGGGCGTTCCTCTCATGGCCGACGCAGCCAAATCACAGGGTGCGTGGTCATAATCAAAGACGGCCACGGCGCGATGGGTCCGAGGCTGCCCTTTTCCTTTGCCCCCTTCCACGAGATTGTCGTCATGTCGAACACTGCGAACAGCCGATCCGAAGCGCGCGCCGCGCGCAACCGGAAAGACGCCTCCGGACCAGGTCGCCGGGGCGCCAAGAAGCAGCGCAAGGGCGGACGCCTGCGCCGATACCTGCTGCGCGGCCTGCTCGCCCTGGTGATCCTCGGTGTGCTCGGTGTGGTCGCGGTGGCGGTGGCCTACCTGCGGACCGATATCCCGAAGCCGCAGGACCGCGCGATCCAGCAGGCGTCGACGATCTATTACGCGGATGGCAAGACCCCGATGGACCGGATCGCGGAGGTCAACCGCGAGTCCGTCACGATCGACAAGATCCCGCGGGGTGTCCAGGATGCCTTCATCGCGGCGGAGGACCGGACCTTCTACGACAACGACGGCATCTCGGTGAGCGGCATCGTCCGCGGGGCCTGGGCCACCCTGCGCGGGGGCGAGACGCAGAGCGGATCGACGATCACCCAGCAGTACGTGAAGAACTTCTACCTCACCCAGGACCAGACCCTGAGCCGTAAGGCCAAGGAGATCTTGATCTCGGTGAAGATCGACAAGGAGCTCTCCAAGGACCAGATCATGGAGAACTACCTCAACACGATCTACTTCGGGCGCGGCGCCGATGGCATCCAGACCGCGTCGAAGGCCTACTTCGGGAAGAGCTCTTCGAAGTTGACGGTGCCCGAGGGGGCCTTGCTCGCTTCGGTGATCCGCGGTCCTTCCCTGTACGACCCCCGTCTCGGACCGGAGCAGGAGGCCGCCGCGAAGGATCGCTGGAACTACGTGATGGACGGCATGGTCACCCAGGGCTTCATCACCCAGCAGGAGCGGGACGCGGCCGAGTTCCCGAAGACCAAGGCGATTAAGCGGTCGACGACTAACACCTCGGACATCGGCTTCATCACCCAGGAAGTTCGGCGGGAGCTGAAGTCCAAGCTGGATCTCACCGACGCCGACATCGATCGCGGCGGCTTCAAGATCGTCACCACGATCGACAAGGACGCCCAGGCCGGAGCCGTCGCGGCGGTCGATAAGCAAATGCCGACCGGGCCGGAGGGCAAGGACCTCCACGTGGGGCTCGTCGCGATCAAGCCGGGCGACGGGGCGATCCGGGCGATGTATGGCGGCCCGAAGTATGGCGAGAAGGGCAGCTTCTATAACTCGGCCACCCAGTCGGCGATGCAGGCTGGATCGACGATGAAGCCCTTCACCATGGTGGCCGCGCTCGAAGAGGGGATTCCCCTCTCGACGAAGTACTCGGGTGCCTCCCCCTTCTACGCCCCGGAGTTCAAGTCGCAGGGCACCGCCGTGCAGCAGCAGGGCGGCGTGATGAACTACGGCAACAGCCAGTACGGCGTCATCGATATGCGCACCGCGACGATGAAGTCGGTCAACACCTATTACGCCCAGCTCAACCTCGCGGTTGGCCCGGGCGCGACGGCCAAGGCGGCCGAGACCGCTGGCGTCCACGCCTATAACGGCATGGAAGAGGTGCCACTCTCGAAGACCCCCGCCAACACCTTCGGCACCGACTCGGTGCGAGTCATCGACATGGCGAACGCGTACGCGACGATCGCTGCCGAGGGCAAGCGCGCTGACCCCTACCTGATCCGATCGGTGAGTGGCACCGGCGCGTACAAGCTCGACTACAAGGCCAAGCCGAACGTCAAGCGGGTCTTCCCGCAGGATGTCGCGCGCGATGCGATCCAGGGTCTCTCTGGGGTCGCGACCGCCGGGGGTACCGCCGGCGGCACGGCCGGGCAACTCGGGCGCCCGCTCGCGGGCAAGACCGGGACGACCTCGGATAACTACGCCGCCTGGTTCGACGGTTTCACGCCGGGCCAGCTCGCGACCGCCGTCGGGATCTACAAGGGTGACGGTTCGCTCACCGAGAAGAACCGGCTGCACAACATCCCCGGCTTCGGTGAGATCACTGGTGGTTCGCTTCCCGCGCTGATCTGGGCGGACTTTATGAAGGCGGCGCTCGACGGTGAGCCGGTGGCGCAGTTCCCGCCCCCCGGCAACGTCCAGTACCGGCCGCAAGACGGCAAGCCCTCGCCGGGGATGACGGCCCCGCCGCCGCCCCCGTCGACGTCCCGCCCGACGTCGACGTCCACGACGACGTCCAGTAGCTCGACCTCGACGTCGAGTTCGACGACCAGCAAGACCGAGACCACCACCTCGACGACTCCCACGGGAGAACCGACGACCGATACCCCGACCCAGGACCCGACCACAACGACGGCCCCAACCACCTCTACCCCGACGACACCCGAGGCGCCTGCCGGGAAGAAGCCGAAAGCCCCGAGTACTCCCTAGGTGGGACGTGACCTTCTCCCCCCTTCGGCCAACGCCCTGATCGGGGGTCCCCTGGGACGCCGCGCGAGCGCGGCGTCCCAGTCGGTGCGCGCCCTGTTGCCGCTCATCGTCGCGTTGACCGTGGTTCCGCTGTCGATTGCTGTCCTGCGGCAGGGTGACTGCCTGCAGAAGGGGTGGAACGGCAACGATCAGTTTTGGCGGGGGTGCTTCACCGACCTCCCGGCGCAGTACTCCCTGGCCGGGATGAACGCCGGTCTCGACGGTTGGCGATCCGGACCGACCGTCTTTGAGCAGCTACCCCTGCTCTCGGCGGTGATGTCCTTCGTTGGAGGACTCGTGCCGGATGCGAGCGCGCTGGACCAGACGCGCTGGTACTTCGCGCTGTGGACCGTCATCATCGCGGCGGTCGCGATGGCCCTAACCTGGATGGTCGGGATGCTCCACCCCGACCGCCTCGATCTTGCGACGCAGATGGCGCTCACCCCGATGTGGGTGATCGCGGGTCTGCTCTCGGCCGACGCCCTGGTCGCCCTTCTGGTCGTGGCCGCCTTCTTCGCCTGGGCGCGAGGCAAGGTCGTCCCGGTCGGGGTGCTCCTGGGCTTCGGGATGCTCGCGCACGCTTGGGTCGCGATCGCCGCGGTGGCGCTCGCGCTCAGCACCCTGCGGTGGGGGCACGCTGAGCGGGCCGTGCGCGCCCTGGGCCTCGCGGCACTCACCGCGGCTGCCGGCTATGCGCTGAGTTATCTGACCCGCGGCGCGCTGGTGACCGGCCCGGTGCGCGCGTGGTGGGAATCCGGACCGGGCTACGGTTCGCCGCTCTATATCCCGCAGGCCGCCGGTTACCCCCTTCCGGTCGGGCTCGCCACAGCGGTCGCGTTGGCGGGGGTGGTGCTTGCCGTGGTTGTCGGCATTCGCTTCGCGCGGGTGTCCTGGGCCGCGCCGACCTGGGCGCAGGTGGCCGCCGTGATCGTGCCGATCATGGTGATTTTCGGGAAGGCGGTGCCGGTGCAGGCAGGGCTCTGGGTGCTGCCCCTCGCGATCGCGGCCGGGATCTCGTGGCGCGCGCATCTGTTCTTCGTCGCGGTCGAGGCCCTGCACGCGACCGCCCTGTGGCTTCACATCCCTGCCGCTGATGCTCCCGAGCGCGCGCTGCCGGGCGCGTGGTACGCGGTGATTCTGGTGGTTCGCACCGGGGGCTGGGCGCTGCTGCTGTGGAGCCTTTGGTACGTCCCGAACCGCAACACCCATCCCCTCCTGCGCCCCGATGCGACATCGGACGCGCTCCCCATGCTCGCGCCGGGCGCGGCCGTGATGGCGGTCCCCGACGAATCGGTCGACGCCCGGACGCAGTAACGGCCCCCGGCGGGTTCGTGCCGCGGAAAAGGTGCTCGGGCGCAGCTATATCCGCGCCCGATGTCCGTTCCCCGCCCGTCTCGTGATGGCGGGTGACCGGCTTCCTCTCTTCTCCTCGGCGTCGGCTGCTGCCGCAGAAGTAGTGGCCGGGCGGGGTTGTATCCGCGTCTCGTGTCCCTTTCCCCGCCACCGGTGGAGGGGGTGTGCTGGCGGGCGGGTCGTGCCGCGGAAATAGCGGCCGGGCGGGGTTGTATCCGCGTCCGGTGTCCCTTTCCCCGCCACCGGTGGAGGGGGTGTGCTGGCGGGCGGGTCGTGCCGCGGAAATAGCGGCCGGGCGGGGTTGTATCCGCGTCCGGTGTCCGTTTCCCCGCCGTCGCCGAAGGGGGCCGACGACCCCCCTCGCGACGGTCAGCGCCCCCGGCGCTGTCGTTGTGGATAACTCGGCGCGCGGTTTACCGAAGCGGAGCATGATGCATCGGCATGGACGAGCGACTACATGCATTCGCCGCATCGCGCGGGATGGTCTTCTCTGCGCGGGACGCCGCGACTTTGGGGCTGGAGCAGCCCGACCTGCGGCGGCTCCTTCGCGGGGGCCACATTGTTCGCGTCCGGCGCGATGCCTACGTGCTCGGCGCTGCGTGGGTGGCGGCGCATCCCGAGGAACGCCTGGCACTTCGGGTGCGGGCCGTCATGCGGTCGCGGCCAGGGTCGATTGCTGCGTACCAGAGCGCCCTGGCCCTGCACCGTCTCCGGCTCTACCGCGTCTCGATGAGCACCGTCGACCTCTTAGGTCCGGTCAATCGAGTCCGCGTGGCCGGCGCCCTTCGCGTCCATCCAGATTGGGAAGGACATGATCCGCAGATCGCCGACGGTTTCCGGTGCGTGTCGATCCCCGACGCGATCGCTCAGGTGGGATTGCGTTCCGGAGTCATGGCCGCGATCGTCCCGCTCGATGCGGCCTTGCACGACGCGAGGTGCACGATCACCGACGTCGCTCATGCCCTTGCCGAACGCGCCCGCCGCCCGAAGGACCATCGCATCGCCGAGGCAATTCTCGAAGGTGCTGATCGTCGGTCCGAGTCCAGTGGCGAGAGCAGGGCGAGGGTGATCTTCGCCGACCAGGGATTTGAGGTCATCCCGCAGTACGAGATTCGCGACGACGATGGCGAGGTGATTGGGCGAGCCGATCTGCTCGTGGATGGGGTGGTCACCGAGATCGACGGTGCCGTGAAGTACGGGGGTGCGCAAGGGCGGACCGCTCTCATCGCCGAGAAGCGGCGCGAGGACCGGATCCGTGCGCTCGGGTATCCGATGGTGCGCTTCATGACCTCGGAATTGGACCGCCCCGAAGTGATGGTCGCCGCCGTACGTCGAGCTCGCCGGACCGGGCGCAGTTCGGCATGACCGGAGCACTCGCGGCCCAGTCGCCGGTGCTTGCGGGGAAAAGGACATGGGGCGCGGTTGTGTCCGCGTCCGGTGTCCGTTTCCGGGTGGGGGCGGCGGACGGTGGGAGGCGGGCGACAAGTTTGGCGGGGAAGGGGGAATGGGGCGCGGTTGTGTCCGCGTCCGGTGTCCGTTCCCGCGACCGGAGGTCACGGATGCGCGGAGCGGGCCTCGTTTCAGCGGTGAGCACCCCGCGACGGCGCCATCCACTTGTTATCACCAGGTTGTCCACATCGACTCCCAGGTGCGCCGAACGATCCACCGCCGAATCTCCCTTCCCCGGGGGCCTCGCGTGGCGCGGATGATCGAGGCAGGAGACACCGGGATTTCGGGCGAGGCGGGTCTGGCGGCTACCCTTGGTCGGTCCCCACTTGTGGTCGGCGGTTCCGCCGTGCCCAAGGGGACTCGATGCACAACCCTCCTGTCACGGAAAGACCGTGACCGCCAAGACCGAAGGAGGCGGGTTATCAGCATGCGTCAGTACGAACTCATGGTCATCTTCGACCCCGAGCTCGACGAGCGGACGGTTGCACCGACGTTCGAGAAGTTCCTCACCGTGGTGACCAAGGATGGCGGCACCGTCGACAACGTCGACCACTGGGGTCGCCGTCGCCTCGCCTACGAGATCAAGAAGAAGGCCGAAGGCATCTACGCCGTCGCGAACCTCACCTGCGAGCCGGCGACGAGCAAGGAGCTCGACCGCCAGCTGGGTCTGAGCGAGCAGGTCCTGCGGACCAAGCTCCTGCGCGCCGACGCCTAAGCACTCTCTTCGGTCCGACGCCGGAGGACATCCGGTCGACGACCCACCAGCTGAACCAAGCGATCGCTCTTTAAACGCGAGAAGGAACCGCACATGGCAGGCGAAACCGTCATCACCATCATCGGGAACCTGACCGGTGACCCCGAGCTGCGCTTCACCCCGAACGGTGCGGCCGTGGCGAACTTCACCGTGGCGTCCACGCCGCGACAGTTCGACCGGCAGACCAACGAGTGGAAAGACGGCGAGACGCTCTTCATGCGCTGCTCGGTCTGGCGCGACGCGGCGGAAAATGTCGCCGAATCGCTCCAGCGTGGCGCCCGCGTCATCGTCTCTGGGCGCCTCGTCTCCCGTTCGTGGGAGGACAAGGAATCCGGTCAGAAGCGCACCGTGATGGAGATGCAGGTCGACGAGGTCGGCCCATCCCTGCGCTACGCCACCGCCAAGGTCAACAAGACCCAGCGCGGCGGCGGCGGCAACTTCGGTGGCAACCAGGGTGGCTGGGGCGGCAACGCCGGCGGCCAGCAGGGTGGCCAGGCTCGCCAGGACGACCCGTGGGCGACCGGTGGAGGCCAGCAGGCCGCTCCGGCGCAGGGTGGTCAAGGTGGCCAGAGCACCTCTGGTGGTTGGGGCGCCCCGCAGGGCAACCCCGGTGGCCAGGGCGGTCAAGGAGGCCAGGGCGGCCAAAACGGCGGCGGCTGGGGCAATGCCCCGGGCTACGACGAGCCCCCCTTCTAACCCCCGTCGAGCCTCGCAGGGCAACCCGCGCGGTTCAGCGAAAACTAAACGCAATACCCATCCCGAGGCACACCCTCGGGCTCTCACCCGAATAGGAGAGCACCACGATGGCCAAGCCCGTTGTGCGTAAGCCCAAGAAGAAGGCCAACCCGCTGAAGGCGGCGAAGGTCGAGAACATCGACTACAAGGACGCGGCGCTGCTGCGCAAGTTCATCTCGGACCGCGGCAAGATCCGCGCCCGCCGCGTGACCGGCGTGACCGTGCAGGAGCAGCGCCTCATCGCGCGGGCCGTGAAGAACGCCCGCGAGATGGCCCTGCTGCCGTACTCGTCCAGCAACCGCTGATCACCGGTAAAGGAGTTAAAACGACATGAAGGTGATCCTGACCCACGAGGTGACCAACCTCGGTACTGCTGGTGACATCGTCGACGTCAAGCCCGGTTATGCCCGCAACTTCCTCTTCCGCCGTGGCCTCGCCACCGCGTGGACGAAGGGCGGCCAGAAGCAGGTCGACTCGATCGCCGCGAGCCGCTCGGCCCGCGCCGTGAAGTCCCTTGAAGAGGCCCAGTCCATCAAGGGCAACCTGGAGGGGCAGACCTACTCCGTCTCGGCGCACGCGTCCGAGAGCGGTCGCCTCTTCGGCGCCGTCACGAGCCGCGAGATCGCCGAGGCCGTCACGGCCGCTGGCGGGCCCTCGCTGGACCGTCGCAGCATCGAGATCCCGACCCCGATCAAGGCGGTTGGCCCGGCTAAGGCTCTTGTGCGTCTGCACGATGACGTCCAGGCCGAGGTCGCCCTCGAGGTCGTCGCCGGCTGATTGACGCCTGCACCCTTAAAGGGGGTGGAGCGCACGATGAGTGCGCTCCACCCCCTTTAGCGTGTGTCCACTGCCCACCCATGCTGCCCTCCCAGGCCCCGATCCGGTTACGGTAGGAGCGAAGGGGGAAGCGCGATCCCGATCGCCGAGGGATGACAGGCGGTCGGTCGCGGTACCTCTTGACGCCACCAACACCGGAAGAGATGCCATGACGAACCCTCCCGCCTACCCCGGCGGTCCGTCCGACCAGCCCGGCTCCACGCCCGGAGCCTGGGGCCCGCCCCCGCCCGCGGGGCCGCCCGCACCGACGGGTCAGCAGGGCCCGCCGCAGCAGTGGGGCCCTCCGCAGGGATACGGCCAGCAGCCGGCGCACGGCTACCCCCAGCAGGGGTACGGGCAGCCGGGCTACGGGGCTCCTCAGCAGAGCGCGCCGCCGATCGACGTCGGGGCGCTGCTGAAGGGGCAGTGGCCCGCAATGGTGCGCGATGGCCTGGCTCTCGTGCTGTTGCTGTCCTCCCTCGGGCTGACCTGGACGTCCTATGACATCCACGTGGGCTACGTCCTCTTCGTGCTCCTCGCCGCGCTGGCGTGCTTCGTGCCGTACGTGACGATGTTCGCGATGCGGGGCCGGTCGACCCCGACCCTGGTCCGACTCATCCGATTCGGGCTCGTGGCGCCGCTCCTGATCACCATCGTGATCCAGGTCATCCGCGCCCTGACTCAGGACATTGGCGGGTTCGGATCGGGCCTGATCGTGGCGGGCGCTGGCGCGGTCCTCGCGCTCCAGTCCGGCGACCGTGGGGTCGCCTCCGCTCGTCAGCTGTGGACCTGGGCGGTGATGGCCCTCGGTGCTCTCGCGGTCCTGCTCGGGATCTACGAGGTCATCAAGTTGGCGATGGACCTCAGTGACATGGGTGCCTTCGACTACAGCAGCAAGGTCGCGAGTCTTGCCATCGTGTTGCAGGTGATCCATGTCGCGGTCATCGGCGTCGCGCTCGGGCTCGCGATCCTCGCCGCGCAGCGCGGTAACGCGGTGATGTGGACCGGAATCGCGGCGCTCACGGCTGTGGTCATCGCCTCCTTCGTCTTCGTGGGTCTTGGGAGCACCGCGCTCGCTGACGGTTACGGTCCGGCGCCCTTCGGCATGTCGACATCGAGCATGCTCTTCGCGGTCCTCGCGCTCACCGCGGCGCTCGCCCCACCGATCATCGACGCGCAGCAGCCTGCTCCCTTCGCGGGCACGGGTGCCCTCACGACCTGGATTCTTGGTGTGGCGCGCATCAGTGGGATCGTCTTCGCGATCGGGTTTATCACCTTGGTGCTGATCCTGGTCCTGACCGAGGGAGACCTCGACTCGTGGCTGGTGGGCTCGGCGGTCTTCACACTGCTCGCGGCCGCGGCGTGCTTCGCCACTGCGGCAACGCTCGGGAAGGACCCCCGGCGAGGCGTCATGGCGGCCACCGGAGCCGGGGCCTTCATCGCGGTGGTCGCGATCGTTTTCCTCATCGGTCGCGATGACCGGTCGGCGAGTCCGCTGATCGGTCCGCTGCCGTGGCTGTTGCTCGGCCTGGCCTTGCTCGGCCTCGCCGTGACTCCGCTCATCAAACAGACTCTCGCCAATGCTGCCCAGCAGCCTCAGACCGGCGGGTACCCCCAACAGGGCTACGGGCAGGCGCCCCAGGGCTACGGTCAGCCGCCGCAGCAGGGGTATGGCCAGCAGCCGTACGCGCAGCCGGGCCAGCAATCCGCGGGCGAATCTGGCTATGGGCCTGCGCCCCAGGGGTACGGCCAGCAGGCTTATGGTCAGCCGCAGCAGGGGTACGGCGAGCAGGCTTATGGTCAGCCGCAGCAGGGGTACGGCGAGCAGGCCTACGGTCAGCCCGGTTCGCAGCCTCCGGCGCAGCCTGGCTACGGGCAGTCGTACGGGCAGCCGGCGAAGCCCCCTTCGGACGAGACCCCGTAAGAGGCACCATCGGTCGGACCCGGGCAACTCCCCGGGTCCGACCGGGCAACAAGGCTTCGGATGGCGAGGCTCGCCAACCGATACGGTGTGCCTCGGATCAACAGATCAGTCGTGGTGGAGGGGCTTTCGATGATCAAGCGTGGACGAGTGGCACTGGCAAGCGCCGCCGCGATGACCGCAGTGCTGATCGCAGGGTGCACGAGCCAGGGCGAACCCGAGAGCGGGTCGACTGTCAGCGGGGACGCCCGCAGCGATAACGGCGCGGCCGACGCCGGAATCGACGCCAACAACCCGCCCAAAGCGCTGTCGACCCATGTCATCACCGCCGTCGATAAGCCCTTGAGCGAAGCCAAGGTGTCGCTCCTGTCATTGCGCCGCAACGGCGAGACCGCCACCTTGTTGTTGTCGGTGACGCCGACCATGTCCGAAGGGGCGAAGTCCGAGTCGGTCAGCCTGTACTCCGCGCTCGGGAATTTCACGCCGAACCTGCTGGATGCACCGAACCTGCTGCGGTACTCGCCGCTGAAGGCTGACTCGACCGACGTCGCGACCAGCACGAGCGGAGTCAACCTCTATGACGGCAAGCCCACGTACTACTACGCCGTCTTCCCCGCGCCGAAGGGGGACACGGTCGACGTTCAATTGGGGGCGGGGTTGCCCTCCTTCACGGGAGTCACGGTCCAATGAGCTCGCCCTCGGATCGAGAGCCGGACGAGTCCACCACCGCGGCTCGGCCGGCTAGCGACACCGAGCCGGTCCCGCCGCCACCCGACAAGGCCGAGGGCACAACGGCCGTCCGTCGGGCGGTCTCGGATCGCACGGCCCCGCTCGGACCACCCTCCGGGCAGGGCCAACCTCCCGCCAGCCAGCCCACCGCGCGATGGGAGAACCATCCTGGTTCACCCGCTTCGACACGCCCGGCCGCCCCTGCGGAGTCCGCGAGTCGGCGCGGCTTGCTCGTGGTGGGAATGGTCGGCGCCCTCATCATCGCCCTCGCGGCAGGGGCCATCTGGTTCGCGGTGAACCGTTCGGGAGGCGGCGAGCAGGATGCCGGTCCCGTCCCGAAGGGCCCGCAGATCCCACCGGTTACCGCCGCCATGATCGCGGAGGCGACCGACTCGCTGTCAGGCGGGCCCAGCACGGGCCTGGACCCGGGGAAGTCAACCAGCGGTCTCGACCTCGAAACCGCAACAGAGTCGACTGGCCCATAGGCAGCAGTGGACTCAATGGATTCGCCGATAGTCGTCGGCCACGAAGACCCATAGGGTCGAAGGGGATCGACGTGCCGTGCGGGCACGAACTCGCGCTAGCGCTGCCGAGGGACCAAGGAGCTCAAGTATGGACTGTCAGACGTGTGGATCTCGCGTGGACGGGGCGTTCTGCGGTCTGTGCGGTGCGCCCCGCGGCGGTGGCCTGAGCCTCTCGAAGGGCGGGTCGACCCCGTCGACTCCGCACCCGGAGGCGTCGACTCCTCCCGAGTCCGCGCACGGTCCGTGGTCAGACCCTTCGGCAAATGCGCCGCTCGAGCCCAGCGCGACAGGCGGGGAGGGAAAGAAGCGGTCCGTCGGAGTGCTGATTGCCGTCATCGCGGTGGCTTTGATCGCCGGCCTGGTTGGACTATTGCTGGTCGCGAACGCATTGGGGTCCGATGATCAGCCCATCGCAGAGGTTGGGACCTCGACCGTGACGGAAACGGCGACGGCCGGTGAGCCCGCCACGACCTCGGCTGAACCGACGGTCGACCTTCCGTGGCAGGCGAGCGGTGATGCCAACGCCCCCAGGGCCGCGACCAGCGCCGAGGTCATCCGTGATTCGACCCATAAGGAATGCCGATCGGCGGGCTCGAAGGTGGCGGGTTATCCCGTCGGCAACTGTGACGTCTTCCGGGGGACCGAGGGCTACGAGACCGGGGTCTACCTCTCCAAGGGAGAGGTCGCGATCGTCTGCCAGCGCCAGTTCCCGAGCCGTGAAAACCCGCAGTATCTCTCCGGGCAGGAAAACACGTGGTGGTTCTGGGCCCGTTCCGGTCAAACGTGGGACTGGTTCCCCGAGACGGCGATCTCGCAGGGTGGATCCCGACTTCCCCTGGGCAGGATCGCTGTGTGCCAGGGCAGTTGACGTGGGCGGTGAAGGACGATTCAACACTTTTGGGGACATGACAGGGGCGCAGGCACCGCGTGAGTATCGTTTGAATGAGCCATGCAGGGACGTGGCTTGGTCAGGAGGATTGATGCTCGCGCGACGCGCAACGAGGCCACGCGGTGGGCACCCACGACGTTCGCTACTTCCTGATGAGCACACGCGCGCCGATCCAGACGCATCCGCATGCCGCTCAATCGGCGGGTCTGTTGCGAGGCAAGCCCGTTGAGTTTCACAACCCCAGGCCACGATCCCAACGAGGAGTATCCGAGCGCGTTCGGGTGGGGGAGGCCAGCTGACGAGCCAACGGTCTCGATTCCGGCGACCGGGGAGCGGCCCGCGGACAACCAATGGTCAAGTGCGACAACGGAGGCGTGGAGCACCGGGCCCCCTTCATGGGTGGCAGACGGTCCATCCGATCCCGACCAATTTCACGAGGAGTCATTGCCGACGCCGGCGGGTCCGCCCGTCGTGTGGCTCGCCATCAGTGCAGTGGCAGTGGTGACGGCAGCCGTGCTGGTCGTGGTGTTCGGATCGGCGACAGCGGGACTTATCGGTTGGATTCTCGCTGGTCCCGTGGCGATCTCCTTGCTGGCGGTGTTCGGTCTACGGGACGGGGCCGTACGGGCCACCGGCTGGTACCGCCCGAGCGACGTCGCTGAGTGGGGCCGTCGGGCCATCGCGGTAGCGTGCCTGCTCGTCGTCGTGCTGAGCGCCTACCAAGTCGCCGATGACGTGGCGCGGGGGATGTGGTCATGAGTCGGCGCCTGTCTGTGGTCCCGCTCGTCCTTCTCCTTGGTCTCCTCCTCGTCTTTTCCTCGTTATCGGTGCCGCAAGCGACGGGTTCGAGCCGGGGGAGCACGGATGACAAGCAAACGGCGAGCGCGCGGATCGGGGGGTGTATCGCCGGCGGGGGAAGGGGGCAGATCTTGCTGCTCATCGACCGGTCCGGCTCGCTGACGTCGACCGACCCCACGGGCGCGCGGGTCGACGCGGCCCAGTACCTCGTCTCCCAGATGGAGCAGGTGGCGACCTCGACATCGGCGCACATTGACGTCGCGGTGGCCGGATTCGATGCGACCTACGAGCGGACCCTGAACTGGACCAAGCTCACGGCCTCGTCGTTGGGGACCGTGCGTCAGGATCTTGACTCCTACCGGCAAGCCAATCGCGGGGTCGATACCGACTACTGGGTAGCCCTCGACGGGGCCCGTAAGGAGATTGCTCAGCGGACGAAGGGGGCCCGAGACTCGAGTTGCTCGATGATCGTGTGGTTCTCGGACGGGCAGTTCGACATCGAGCCGCGCGACGGGACGGGCACCGAGGGCGTCCTCGGCGAGGACAAGCCCTATGCCGCCGGGATGCCGCTTGGTAGTCGAGCTCAGGCGGACGCGGCGCGGGAGCGTGGCGAGCGAGACCTGTGCCGCCCCGGGGGCCTGGCGGATCAGGTGCGCAGCCAGCAAACCGCCCTCATTGGCGTTGGTCTAAGTGGAAGCGGCAAGCCCGATTTCACCCTGATGAAGAACGTCGCGACGGGAGGTTCGGGCGGCCGTTGCGGCAAGGTGACGTCACCCGCGCCAGGTGAGTTCTTCCTTGCCGAGAACATCGAAGACCTGTTCTTCGCGTTCGACGCCTTCTCCAGCCCTGGGCGGGAACCGCTGCGGCGCGAGACCGCCACCTGCCAAGGCCGTCCGTGCGCCGAGGGAACGCACACCTTCGTCCTCGACACCTCGATCGGGCAAGTTCATGCTCTGGCGTCCACCACGGGTGCTGGCGCTCGGGTCCTGGTGAAGAACCCCAAGGGCGAGACCGTCCAGTTGTCCAAGAGCAGCGGGCAGAAGACCGTCGGCGGGGCAAAGTTGGCGTGGAAATGGGTGTCCGAGAGCGCGGTCTCGGTCGATATCACCCGGCAGGGCGATGCAAACTGGGCGGGACCCTGGGGATTGGTCTTCTTGGCCGATCAGAAGGGCAAGGCGAGGTCTAGCCTTCGGATTTTTGGTGATCTTGTCCCCACCTGGGACGCCTCAGATCCTCGCGAACTGACCCTTGGAGAAAAGACGCCCCTGACCTTCGGTCTTGCCCACACCGACGGGAAGCCGGTCAAGCCTGCGGATGTCGCCGGGGAGGCTGAGCTCAGCGCTCAGCTCGTCCTGCGCGATGGCACGACCGTCCCGATCGTGCAGGGCGCGAAGGGGGAGCAGATCGCCAAGCCCGTCGAATTCGACCCCGGCAGCGTGACCCCCGGCCCGGCCAAGGTCAGTGTCGAACTCAAGGTGACGACGGCCGATTGGCGGGACGGTAATCGCACCGTATCGGGCACCGTCCTGGAGCCACAGAGCAAGGAATTTCCGGTCGAGGTCAAGGCTCCTGCGAACTACCCGAAGGTGACTGGCGCGCTGGACTTCGGCCAGACCGAATCCACCGACCCACGCACCGCGACGCTTGCCCTCGACGGTGAGGGGTGCGCGTGGTTGACGGGTGAGACGAACATGACGGCGACGCCCGAAGGGGTCAAGACCGTCACCCTGGCCTCGCCAGCTAAGGACCAATCGTCCTGCGCAAGCGGGGAGTTGGAGGTGACCCTAACGCCGAGCGAGGTTGGCAACGGCCTCGTTGGTGGAGACGTGACCGTGATGACGGCACCACAGGACGGCTCCGCCGAGGCGCTCGCGGTCACCGTCCCCTTCTCCCTGGAGATGCAGCGACCCCGCGACACGGGCGTGTTCCTCCTGGTGCTCATCGGGGTCACATTGCTTGGGCTTCTGATCCCGATCGGGCTGTTGTACGGCGCGAAGTACCTGACAGCCAGGGTCCCTGGGACCAGCGTTCGCGCCATTTCGGTCCGTGGTCGGATCGATGACTCGGAGTCCTTCCTCGATGCCGGAGCGCCGATCGCCCAGGACAAGGCCCAAACCGCGATCCTCGAGGGGAACGATCGGCGCAATGTCCCGATCGCGGGCAAGACACTCAAGGCGAAGGTTGGGCTGGACCCCACCGGTCCGGGGCACGTGATCGTCGAGCAAGCCAGCCGGATCGCCGGGGCGGGGAGTAGCGCCGAGAACGTGAAGGGCTTGGCCCGGCTGCCCCTGGCCGTCCAGGGTCACTGGATCATGACCCTCGACAGTACTGACCCGGTGGCGGGTGATGTGGAGGTCACTTTCTTCACGGCTGCGGGCGACCCTGGTCTCGAGGAGATGATCGATGACGCCCGCTCTTCCGCGCGTGAAGTGGTCGCCTCTTTGCGGGATCAGTTCGCTCAGGATCCGACCGCTGCGGCACCCGCCGTGGTCGACGAGTGGAGCACGACCCCCAGCTCTGGAGGGTTTGACGCGTGGTCCGATCCCGATCCCGCAGCTGCCGGAAACCCGACGAGTGAGACGGACTCATCTCGGATTCGGGCCACCTCGGCTCAACCACCTGTCACCGGTGAACCGCCAGCGCATCCGCCCACTTCCTCGCCAGACGACGACGCCTGGTAACCAGGTTTAAGCAGCAGAGAGGCTGACCAGCACATGCGCAAGTTCCTCATCGTGGGATGTGGCGGCTCCGGGGGCGAGACCCTCCGCTACCTCATCGACCAACTGCGGGCCGACCTTCGTGCTCGGGGAATCGGCTCCCTGCCGGATGCCTGGCAGTTCGTTCACGTCGATGTGCCACTGGTGGCCGAGGGGACGGAGTCGCAACTCGGCAACATCTTGTCGATGGGCGGCCGGTACGTCTCCTTCGCGACGCCGGCGGGCAACTACGAGACGGCAGCGCTCAACGTCGAGGCCAAGCTCGGACAGGGCGCGAGCGCCAACTACGCGCCCCTGCTCGGGTGGGCTCCGCGGGATAAGGCGAAGGCGAATGGTGTGCCGGTCAAGGATGGTGCTGGCCAGTACCGGGCGATCGGTCGCATGCTCACCCTGTCCAAACTCAACGACCTGCATCGCGGCCTTCTCGCGGCTCATTCCGCAGCCATGTCGCCGACGGCGTGGGGCGAGATTCCGCCAGCGGATCGTGGGGGTGACACCGTGGTCCCCATCATCGTGGGCTCCATGGCGGGCGGATCTGGGGCCTCGATGTTCCTGGATGTCGCACGAATCCTGGGTCTCGTACCGAACATCGACCCGGCGTCCATGGGGTGCTTCCTCTACACCGCCGACGTCTTTACCTCCCTGCCCGAATCTCAGCGCACCAACGTCGAGGGCAACGCGATGGGCGCGCTGTCGGAAATCATTGCCGCGATCGCTCGGTCCTCCGACGGGTTCGACAAGGAAGCGCTGTCGGCCTTTGGGATTTCGTCGGGGTATGGGGACACCCCCGCTTTTGGACGGATCATTCCCGTAGGACTGAGGGTCGGTGGCTCTGGCGCTCTCTTCGGTGACGGTCGCCCGAGCGGTGTGTACCGGGGGATCGCTCGCGCCCTCGCGGCCATCATGACGTCAGAGACGGCGAGCATGCAGTACATCAAGGGGTTCTTGGAGAACCCCACCCCGCTCATGACGACGAGCGAGCGCTTTGGCTGGAAGACCAATCCCTCGGACCTCCCCTTCGCCGGCATGGGGTTCTCGACCCTAAGCCTCGGCCGGGATCGTTACCTCGACTACGCCGCTCAGCGGCTCTCTCGCTCGGCAGTCGATCACCTCGTCGAGGGGCACGAAGACCCGACGAGCCAACTGCCGGGCACAGAGCAGTTGCGCATCTTGATGGACAACCAGTGGGCTGTCAGTACTCAAGCGATCGGCCTGCCATCACCGGGAGAAGCGGTGCCAGCGTGGTTCCAGAACGTGGCCTTTCCCCGGATCCAGTGGGAGGCCGCGGCCCGCGACGCGACCGAGGTCATCGCGGCGTCCATGGGATCGACCGGGAGCGCGCCAGCGGGGACCTGGCTCGCCACCGTCCAGGCCAATGCCGGGACGGTCCGCGGTGCCATTACCGGATCGGTGCAACGAGCGGCGTATACCTGGGCGGAGCAATGGGCCGGTCAGTTGGAGCGGGCGACCAAGGCCGAATTCTTGAGGGTCACCTCGGCGTTCGGCCTGCCCTACGGCCGCGAGCTGATGTCTCGACTGCGAGTCCAGTGTGACCAGGTCATTGGCGCGCTCGCCCAAGCGGGCAGCGGTGCGACCAGCATCGACCCGGTGGCGGGTGACCCCGGTGTCCAAGGGCAGGCTCAAGCTCTGGGGAAGCAGGCAATCGGCGCGGAGCACGCGCTCGCCAAGATTTACCGCCGGGGCATTCAGGCGACGACCGAGAAGCGGTTGCGTCTCGAGGCGGCTGACCTTGCTGCCCGAGTGCTTCAGTCGTACGCCAGCGACGTCCTGGGCGCTCTCGAGACCGCAGCGAACGACGCTCTCGCAGGCTTGGAGCAGGCCCGCGCCAGCGCAGCCACCCCCAAGGCGGGTCTCGCCCAGTTGCATTCCACGATCTATAAGGACTGGCCGGACGAGTCCTCCCGGGTGCCCCTTCGCTTCGATCAAGCACACAACGAGGTGCTCCTTACGACATCGGAGCAGTTCCCGCAGCAGTTCGTGGCCGATGTCGCTGCGGCTGGCGGTGGGAGCACCTACACCGAAGGGATCCGGGTGGTCCGCACGGAGGTGCTCAGCGGGATCTGGGAGACCGCTGGTGCGCGAGCCGACCATCCGGTGATTGACCAGGTCGGTCACTGGAGAGCGTCGGTGCTCACGCGCGACGCCCTTAGCGGTCAGCCCACACCGCCCGCTAAGCCCAAGTACGTGCTCGCCCTGAGCCCCAAAGACATCGTGCGTCGGGCAGCCGCCCGGCTGTCGTCACCTGGTGATGTGTTTGAGCGCTTTTCCGGGCAGTCGATCGCCGAGTACCTCAATGATGGGTCGGTCGCGGCAGTGGAACTCGACCGGCGAAGGGGGGCCTTCATCGATTCCTTTATCAAGGCTCTCGCCCTTGCTCGGCCTCTCGTGGGCGTCGATCCGCAGATGGCGCTTCGCCTCCACAGCATCGACATGACGTACACCTATGCGTTTAGCGAGATTCCGCTCGACGGAGCGTCGGAGGTGGCCGACGGCCTGCGGTCTTATGTCACGAGCGCACCGGATATCGACGATCAGGTCACGGATTCGCTCGACCAAGCCTTCCAGGGCGACACCAGCCGGGCCGGCAAGATTGCGGTCTTCGGCGGGTACCCCAAGATCAGCCCGCTCTGCTATTCGTCCCTGCTGAGCTCCATCAAGCAACGCTGGGCACAGTCACCGCAGTCGTTCCAGCGATCGCTCTGGCTTTGGAAGCGCACCAAGCCACTCGCCGCCTCACTTGCGATGTCTCCGGCCGAGGCCGAGCGAGTGGTGGCTGGGTGGTACCTCGGCCGGCTCCTCGGTCTGGTCCGCCAGCCCGATATCGGCAGCCCTCAGGTGGCGACGACGAACGGCTGGGTGAGTGTCGGGCCTTACCTCGAGTCCGAAGAGGCCGCCGTTCACGGTCCGATGGACGTCCTGGCAGGGGTGATGATGTCCCATGCCTGGGCCATTGCCCGATGCGCGGGAGACCCGGATCTCAGTCCGCTGATCCCCTTCGAGGCGATCCGGGAATTCGCCGACGAGACGCAGTCCACCCAGGCCTTTGTCAGCACCGATCAGTTGCGCGGCACCAAACTCCTCGCGGCCGCCTTCCGGGATCAACCCCTTCGTTCCAAAGAGGGGGTCCTACCGAGCGATCCGCTCAGCCCCGTCCTCGCGGGCGCTGGTGCCGCGCCGCCAGAGGGCGCCATTAGTCTCGCGCCGCCTCCTCCCCCCGGCTCTGTCAGCGGGTCGCCGACGCGAGAGTTGGTGGTCGCCCGGCATGCGGCGCTCGTCCGGTGGATCGAAGAGTTGCAGCAGTTCTATCTCGGCCAGGGCTACGTGCGAAAGGGCGACGACGGCGTCTTCCGAGCGCACGTGACATCCATGGCTGCCGTCGTGCAGGCACCCCTATCGGCAGAGTTGGCTCCGGTGGCGATGAGGGCGCTGGACCTTCTTCGTCGGATGGCCGATGCCGCCCTCGACCTTGACTCCGGTGGGCCGATCGACGACAAGCACCACGGCGGTGGGATCTTTGTCTGAGATCGTTATCATCGCCGCTCGTCGGCCCGTCGCGGTCGAGTTCACCGCCATCCTTCGAGACTGGAGCGCCCTTCAACTCATCGAGCGCACTCTTGTGGTGGACCTCGATGCTGGGGACGTCGCCGATCCGCGTCGCCCAGTGGTCGTGATCGAGTCTGGAGTGATTCAGACCGGCCTCCTGCAAGAACTTCTCACCGAAGATTCGTACGCGCGGGCCAGGCTCTGCGTCGTCAGCCGGATCGATGAACCGACGAGCGCCGTGCCACACGGTCTGTTGTCATCGATCCTTAATGAGGTCCGAGTCAGCTTGCCGACCGCTGCCCTGGTGCAGGCTCACGTCCTGACCGGCGGCCCGAACGATGCGTGGGGCGATGTCGTCGAGCCACTGCCGGGGTGGCACACACTGGCCTTGTCTCCGGAGCAGTCGAGCGCTCCGGATCAGGGTGCGGCGCCACTGTTTCGCTCCGCGGCTGATCCACGCTGGCTCCTCCACGTCGTCGGGTCGGTCTGCACTTTGCTCGGTCAATGGCGCGGCCAGGACGGCAGCGTGCTCGATGACCGCAGCGCACCCTCGGGTGGCGCGATCGTCCCCTTCCGAGCGTTTAGTCGGTCGCTACGAGCCGATGCGGTCGAGTCGGTGCTCCGAGCCCGACTGCTCGACGTGGGTGCTCGCTACCCAGCGCCTCGGGTCGACACGACCGCGGCGGTCGTGATCGACGACGAAGAGCAAGCGGCCGTCGGCATGGCGGATGACCTTCTGCGAAAGCACTACGACGTCCTCCCGCGGCAGCGCATCTTCCCGAAGCGGCCTCCGGCCGAACGGATCGGTGTGTTCGAAGCGTTGAAGCAGTTCTTCCGTTTCCTGTTGAACGCCCTGAAGAACGCGCCCCGTCATCTCGCCGACAGCCTGGTGCGAGCGACGGCCGCGAAGACGGCCGGGGCGGTTCAAAGCGTGGTCTTCGGCGGGGCGGACGCAGGCTTTACCGTCGTGGTCAAGGGGGTGCGTTCGGACGGCTCGCTGGCGTCTTGGAGTGAGTTCGAAAGTGGCCTTGAGTCCGTGATGGAACGCAGCGCTCCCTCGGCTCAGATGGCTGCGCCACCACAGAAGCAGGAACTGTGGCAGGACTTCGTCGGCGCCGGGATGACGCTGTTGGATGCCGGGCGTCGGGGCTCGGATGACCTCGGGCCGCGAATGGTGGGCGCGCAGCGGGCGGTGATCGTGACCACCGATCGCGTCGCGCCAGCTGCCAAGGAACGCTTCACCCTGCCTGCTCATATTGCATCGCACCTTCCGTCGTGGGAGCTGGAGGTCGGCGACGACATCGCAGGCTGGCGTCTGTTCGAAAGGCTCGTCGCGTTGCGAACCTCCCACCCTCACTTAGCGACGGATATCACCGCTCAACTGCAGCGGCTGAAGGCATGGAGCGCGGAGTCCAGGTCGACCTACGTGGGCCGCGTCGGACACCGCTTCGGCGAATCGTTCCGAGCGACCATTTCCGAAGTCGATGAACTCAATCGCAAGATCGAGGCGCTCCAAGCGAGTGCCGGTCTCCCGGACGAGTTGGGCGAGCAGCAGGAACGCCTCGCCCGACGGGTCCGGTTGTTCTCGGTGATCAGTTGGCTGTTCGTGGCACTGTTCCTTGGCCTTGCCGTAGGCGGGGTAATCACCTGGCTGTGGAGCATCGCCTTGATGTTCCTATCGGTGCTGACCTGGATTGTCGGGGGAACGCTCATCTATATGCGCGGGCAGGCGCAACTCTTCCGGTACCTGCACCGACGCGGACAAACCGCCACCGAGTTGGAGACCGCCCGGCAGCATCGACTGGAGGCGTTAGAAGACCTTCGCCGGCTCTCTCGCGCGTATCGGCAGTACTTGGATTGGAGCCGGGCGTTTCGAGCCTTCGTTCACGCTCCCTTGGGCCGAGTTCAGGCCGAGGCGGTCCCGGAGTTGTTGGCTGGGCAGGGGATGCCTCGCAACTTCGGTCTCGGCGAGGCAGTGCCGGATCCAGAGGTCGTCGAGGAGGTCGCCAACCGGTGGAAGGATCGGCTCTTTCGCACGGAATGGCTGTCGGGGTGCTGGAGCGAGTTCCAGTCCGAATACCCGAACGAACTCGGTGACCTTCGCTACGCGCTGCGCCGTCAGGGTCCGAGCTTGCTCCTTCAGGACCCCAACCTCGATGGCCAGGGACCGGTCCTCACGCGGTGGAGCCATGCCGTGGCGAAGGCCGCCGAGCGCCGTGCTCCTTCCCGCGATTTCCTCGCGAGAGTGGCGGAGCTCACCGAGAGCGATACCCAAGACCGCGATCGGCTCCTGGATGCTGTGCGCATCTGTGATCATCAAACGGGGGAGCCGGTCGAGCGGAATCGAGCATCGTTCGTCGGTGGTTTAGATCAGGTCAGGGGTGACGCCGGGCCGACGACCTTCCTAGACGTGATGTTCTCGCCGACAAAGACCGCCCTCGATGCCCTCAGCGTGAGGGAGTCGATCTCGCGGACCCAGTACCAAGGGCTCACGATGGCCACCACGGTGGTTCAGTTGGGTGAGGCCCTGCAACCCGATCAGTTCCGGTCCGGGAAACCCCCGTCGGACGGCTATGGGCCTCCGGACCCGCCGCCAACTGGCCCCACCTTCGTGTAACCCATGCCGGACGGACTCCTCCTCATTCTGGCGATTAACACGGCGATCAGCGTCGTGGCCTCGGCAGTGGCCGGATACGCGATCGCCGCGCGCGCCGGGCGGCCCGGATGGCAGGGCGCGTTACCCGGTGCTCTGGTGCCCTGGCTATCACTCGTCGTGCTGAGCCTGGTGTGGAATCAGCCGGGGCGGGCAGCGTCGCCAGGGAACGCCGCGCGCCGGATTGCTGCGGTGCTCATCGCGCTTGGGGCGCTGGTCATCTTGGTCTCACTCACCATTGATTGGTTCGCGGTATCCGGAGACGTTGAGGGGTATCTCGAAGGGGGAACCGCCGCGGGTGTTGGCGACAGCGGGTCGGGGATCCTCACCGTTGCCATCGTGGTGGCCGTGTTCCTCGCTATCGCCGCTGCAGTCTGGTGGCACGGGGGGCTCCGCTACTCGGTCCCGGCCCTATTTGCGGTCTCGATCATCGGGACCCTGATGCTGGACACCCTGATCACGGCCACCTTCGTCAGTGATGCTGCTGGCGGGGTCGCCGTTTTCAGCGGGGGCCACGCCTCGGCGACCCTTGACGTGGGACTGGGCGCCTGGCTCGCCTTGGTCGGCCTCGTATTCGTGTACGCAGGCGCACTCTTAGCGGTGCTTCGCAACCGCCACTCCGGGCCGCATGCGGCGGCGGAGCCACTTCCCTCGGTTCTTCAGTTCTCGGACGGTGAACCAGCCCGGGCGGCTTCTCGCAGCCCAGAACCCCACCAGACCTCACTGGACGATTGGTGACATGGATGAGTAACCGAGCGCAGACCGTTGCCGATGCGGTAGCTGTGTTGACGAGCAAAGGAATGACGCTGCGTGATGCAGCGTTGCTGGCGGGATTGGGACTAACCGATCAAGGAGCCTTGGACCATGTGATCTGGGAGGAGCCGCAGCAGGTCTTCAAGGTGTTGGCCGAAGTGACCCAGACGGCGGGCGTCTCCGGCGAGCCCACGGTCGACCATGGGCTGGCGAAGAAGGACGAGGAGGTGGCCACCGCCGCCACCGCCGCGGAAGGTACGACGACCGACGATGATGCCGCCGCCCCGGCCGACGAACCGGACCAGGTCTTGGCTGGGTTGCTCCAGTGGCAACGCGCGGGGGTCGGCGACCACCCCGATCTGGCCGCGCTCGATGAGGCGACTCTCCGGCGCATCGCATCGGCGAAGATTACGAGCGCCGCGTCGCTGAAGGCACAGGCCGTCCGTTTTGGCTCGGCACGTTCCGTCGTCGCGAAATGGGCGGAAGAACTCTGGGGAGTGCTGGCCGGCGAATCGTTGGAACCGAGCGATCAGGATGAGCCGGAGTCGGCCGGTCCGAGCGATGAGCAAGAGGCCCCCAACACTGATCCACCCGCCTGGTTGCCCACTCCCGGTCCGTTTGCCAGCTACGACTGGTCACGATTGGACCAAGAGGCCCCGGAGCCGTCGGCGATGCTGATTAGTGCCTCGGGCGCTCAGATCGAGATGACCTGGCCGGATGTCGCCGTCAATGGCGAAGTCGTGCTGTACCGGGTGGTGCAATCACCTGACGCATGGCCGGAGGTCGCTCCTGACGAAACCGTCGCCGATCTGGTCGGTGTCGCGACGCACACTCGGGTCGTTAAGGCGCTGCCACAGATCGGGGCCGTCACCTACCTCGCGGTGTGGGCGAACCGGGGGGCCGATGAGCATGCCGCTCGCGCCGCGCAGCCCGAACTGATCGCCAAGGGGGAAGTGGTGTGGCCGCCCACGGACTTTTCCATATCGCAGACTCCCGCCGGGGAGGTGGCCGGTCTGTTCAAGGCGCCCCCGGGAGCCAGTGTTGAGGTTCACCGTTTCGGACCGGGCCAAAGCGTGCGCTATGACCCGCGAGCGGCGCTGCCCACCCCTTCGGTTCAAGAGTCCGGGTTCCTCGATTTGGAACCGCCCGTGGACGACCTCACGTACGCGGCCTTCACCGTCGCTCAACTCCCGAACGGCAAGAGGTTGCTCTCACCTGCTGCGGTGGCGACGGTCTCGGTCCATACGGAGCCGGTGGCCATCTCGTTGAGCGTGGTCTCGTCTCAGACACGCGCTGGCGCCTACGACATCTCGTGGGCGACTCCGGAGGTCGGAACGGTCGAGATCCACCTGACCAACGAGCAGCCGCCTACCGGGCTTGGGGACGAAGTTCGCTCGCCCGATGCGATCGAGCGAGCCGGCCTCGATGCCCGAACCAGGGTGCGGTACCCCCCAAGCAGCCAGGGGGAGCACACGGTGATCCGGAACGTGCAGTTGGACGAGGCCTGGGTAAGGGGCTACTTCGTCGCGGTGCACATCACCGGCCGCGAGAGCGCCCGCGTTGGCCCGACGGTGAGCCAGGTCAAGCCAAAGCCTCCGACGGATCTCATGCTTGTCGAACGCGTCGACTCTCAGGTGTTGCTTCTGGCCTGGCCCGATGGCATCGAGTTGATCGAGGTATTCCAGGGCCCGCGTGGGCAGGAATATCTCGACCCCTCGAGCGCCGAAGGGGTTGCGACCTTGAACCGGGATGAATATCAACGGATGGGCGGACTGCACATCACGAGGACCCTGCCCCCGAATGGGTGCTCGTTGCATGTCTTTAGCGTTCTCTATCAGGAGGGGATCCCGACCCGCTCCGAAGCCGCGCGAGTGGATTACGAGGGCATCACTCGGTTGCGATACCACTTCGATCCTGTCTGGCGAGACGGTGCTGACCCCCAAAAGGAAGCGCCGATCGCCTTGAAGTTGATGGCGAAGGCCGACGCCTTGATGCAGGACGAGCCGATGTGCCTGGTGGTGAAGGATCGCGGACTGCCTCTGCATCCTCAGGACGGACAGATGGTCCAAGACCTCACCGTGTCCTTGATGCCCGACACCGAGACGACCCTGGCGCAGATTCCGTGGGGCGCGAGGATGGGGACCGTGCGCCTCTTCCTTAACAAACGGCCTGCGGAGAGTGGGCAGATCGCGGTGCTCGATCCGCCCCTTCCGATGCTCAGGGTGGCTTTGTGACCGCGCAACTCACCTTCGCTAGCGCGGACTCGGTCGCTGGTCGCGCCCACGGTGGGTGGGGGGTGCTCGAACGCAGCCCAGGGCTCTCCCCCGAAGAAGAACGGATCATGATCGAGCGTGTCTCGGTCGCGATCCCGACGACGGTCTCGACCTTCCCCACTCCGGCAGAGATTGCGGCACGCCCCGTGCGACTCCGGATCCTTCCTCAGTCTCTGGGAACGGTGACTGTCACACGTTCGGTGGAAGCGGGACCCGATCACACGAATCGTCCAGGGAATGTTTTCACCCACGCGATCCTCGCCGAGCCCGCGCTGGAGACACGGCTGATCGATCTGTCTCGCTCGGAGTCGTGGCTTAGCCCCTTTGGTGCCCAAGAGGTCGGGTCGGCCCGCCTGCCGGCGGCGTTTACCGGACCCCGGGATGGTGGGGGGCTGGCGGCCGGTTGGTTCGTTGACGACGGTCTCGCGGTGGCTCCGGCGGTGCCCTGGGTCGTGGACGTGACGATCCAGGCGATCGCGCAGCGTCAGCCCGTTTGTTTGCTGGTCGAGGACAGCGACGAAGCCCTGGCCTGGATGAGCGTGATCTGCTGGCTCCTTGGACCGGATGAGGCTGCTCGATTGTCCTGTTCGACCCTGGAAGATTCCGCTGATCGCGCAGGGGAGCTCGGTCTCGACCTCGTCTGTGCGATCCGAGGCACCGTCGGTGATTGGCCAGGATGGGTTGTCGTCGATCCCAGGTGGGAAGTGGACGAAAGCCTCGCCGAAGCGAGCGGAAACTGGTCGTTGCCAAATGGCTCCGTCTGGCCTCGCCAATGGTGGTCCGACGTTGCGCCCGAAATGATCTGGGCGGAGCGAGAGGTCGTGGTGGCGGCACTGCGTCACCGGGACCGACTGGCCGACGAGCTGGTAAAGCACCATGGTTGCGAAGCCCCGGTGGCGTCGGAGGCGGCGCTACGAGCTGCGATTCTGCTCCAGCCGGGTTTAGTCCCCGTCGACCGGGATGGCGCTGTCCGAGATCTCATCGAGGTGCTGCCCCGGTCCGCGCGGCGGTCATCCCCATTTTGTGAGCTCGCGGGTGAAGAGGCGCTAGGAGCCATCGAGTTGGGGCCAACGCCCGTTAGTCGACAGCAGCCGTCATCGAACGAGGGCGGCGCAGGACTACAGGCCATTGACGATGTCGTCACAACGCCCGGTCAGTTCGTTGGAGCCACGGGGGTGTCGGATTGGAGCATCTCGACGATGCCTGCCTACCCGACCGCCGAGTCCGCTGCTCGTGCCGCGGGGTGGCTCGCAGCAGACGGAGTGACGCGGTCGTGGCTCATCGATCAGGGGAGATGGCCAAGTGTCCTCCGCCGCAATGATCCTGATGCCGGATCTGCGGTGCTACACCTCCTCGCGGCGGAACGTCGACTCGACATCGATCCGGGTCTGCTCGTCGAGTCGGTCTACGACTGGGACGTCGAACACTACGAGGCGGTGGTGACGGCGTTGCTGCAGATCGTGGTTCGGCGCTGGGTGTACACCCAAGAGACCATTCAGTTGGTCGGCGCAGGATGGGGCCGACTGGTCAAGGCCGTGGGGCGGATGGGTCCGGACGAGCTGCTCTATCTCGGAATCGTCGTCCACCCGTTGAATCGCTGGGTTGAGGGGGACCGCGACTCAACCCGGGCCGCGGAAGCGATCCACGAGCAAGCGCTGCGGGGGCCCAACCTGGATCTGTGGGGAATGGTGGATGGCTCCGGCCGCTCCTTGGCGGCCAGCGTGAGCCGCGTGCTCAACGGGATGGGCGCCCCGGCGACCTCAACGGGGCCATCGCCACGAAATGACGGGAGTATGTGATGGCAATTGTTCAACTCGGCGCCCAAGGGAAGGTGGCCGCGCCCCCATCCCCGTTCCTCCTTGAGCTGAACGCTCCGGATGGGGTGGTCCTGCGGCTTCGCGATGCCGAAGACCGAGAGACGATCATTCCGAGGCACCGGCTGAACGATCGGCGAGTCATTGTGTCCGTCGACGACCGGGGACTTTCGATCGGTGCGGCTCGCGCGGACGGTCAACCGTTTGAGCCCGCAGTGATGGTTGGCGTCACGATCTCGAGCTTGCAGACCCCTGATGATCACATCGTGAGGACGCAGATCGATGCCGGGGGACGGCCTCACGTGCGGTTGGTTCGCACCGCAGTCCTCGACTCGGTGGCTAGCCTGATCGACGCCCACGATGTGGCCTTCGAACCGCAGCCGGACGTTGATAAAGAATCCTCCGACGAGGGAGGAGTTTCGCAGGACCGCCCGACCATTGCCTCCACACCACGATTCGCATCGAGACCGGCTGCCGCCATCGAGCAGCGGGACTGGCATCGTCGTGGGGGCTACGCCTACCACGCAGGCCACGAGAGTGCTGCGCAGTCGGGCGCCTGGGCCATGGTGATCGACGGCTCGGCGTCGATGCGGGTGCGTGACCAAGGTGAGGTGGCGCGCCTCCTGGAAGCCATCATCGGGATTACGATCGCTGCTCGCCTCGGGGGGCCCGAGTCGGTCGGAGTTACCCGTTTGAATGGCAGCCGAGAGCTGGGCCCCGACCTCGATCACGACGTCGCCGACTGGTCCACCCTCTTCAGCGGAGCGCCGAGCCCCTGGTCGCAGGTCACGCCCGCGGTGCGGGCCGCAGCCCAGCAGGTCGGGCCGGGCGGGCTCGTCGTGCTGGTGGTCGACGGCACCCCGGTCGATGCCCTCGACCTTGTCGGATGGTCGAAGGAGAACCCGGAGCGAATCGAATTGCACGTGGTGGCGCTCGGGCGGTCCGGGTCGAAGCACCGCGAGGCGTTGCGGTGGTGGGAAGACGAACTCGTCGTCTTGGCACCTCTTCGCGAAGCCGGTCACCGGCTGGTTGCCATCGATGGACCAGCCGCCGTCGCGGATCACCCGACGGAACTCGCCGACGACTTGTACCCCCGGGAGCGCGGATGAGTACCTACTGCCCGTGCTGTGCAAAGGCGATCTCCTCCGCCGGGCCGTGTGTGAACTGCGCCTTCGACGTCCCGTCGGAGTGGCTTGATGACGTCCAGGTATCGCTGGCGATGACCGGAGCTCGGACGGCTGGCAAGACCGTCTTGATCGCCGCCATGATGTACCAGTTTGAAGAGTTCTTAGCCCGCCACCACCGTTCGTTCCTTACCGGTCTCGGTGATACGGCAGAACGCTTCCGAGACGACTATGAGACGCCCCTCTTTGAATTACGCCAGCTCCTTCCCCCGACTCCTCGCGCTGAGCAAGCGAACCTCAAGCCGCTGATGTGGACCTTCTCGGTCGGAGGGCAGAAGTGCTGCCTGTCATTGGTCGACGCGGCGGGGGAGGACTTTGAGACGCTACGGGCCGACGACCCACGGTTTGCTTACCTCGGCCACGCCGACCTGATCGTGGCGCTCATCGACCCGCTGAAGGTGGCTGGGGTCGGCGCCGTCCTCGCGGGAATCGCTAACGCTCCCCAGGGGTCCGGTCGCGACATTGAGGTGCTGCGCCGGGTCCTAAGGGCGCGCAACGCCCACCGCTCGCAGGCGAAGACGGAGCAGTACTTGGCGCTGACCCTGAGCAAGTTCGACGTGTTGCAGCAGATGCGAGACCTCCCAGCCGCTCCGTGGCAGTCGATCATGAATCGTCCGGGCTCGGCGATGCAGCGGGATCGGTCCTTCGGCACCGCCTATGACGACACCGTTGACGGAGACCTGCTCAACGCGGAACTGAACGGCCTGCTGCAGGCCATGGGGGCGGAGATGCTCTTGGCAGCGGCCGAAGAGGCCCAGATCCCCTACCGTCTCTTCGCGACCTCGGCTCTTGGGCTTCCGCCCACCCACGACGCTGTCCATAAGGGCGGGATCTGCTCCTATCGGGTCCTCGACCCTCTCAAAGCGGCGCTCAGCATGAAGATCGACGCGTCTCGAACCGAGAAGGAGTGGACGGCGTGAGCAGGGTCTTGCAGCCAGGAGGGGCGACCCGGATTGAGGTCAACGGGAAATCGCCTCATGCGGTTGGGGTGCTCGTCGACTGGGAAAACCCGGCAGCGGATCTCGACGTCACTGCCCTGCTATGCGACGCGCAAGGCAAGGTGCTGAGCAATGCTCACTTCATCTACTGGAGCGCCCCAGACGGGCCGGACCGTTCGGCCTTCATCCGTTCGGTGGGCGTCGGCGCACCGACGCGGCGAGGTGGCCGGGGCCAGTTTCTCGTCAACCTTGAGGATCTTGACGCGGGCGTCATCCGGATCTTCGTGGCGTTGTCGACGGTCGCAGCGGGCCACTCGATCGGCTCGGGCGGTGCTTTTCGGGTCCGTCTGGTGAGTTTGGATGACGGGTGGGAGATCGCCTCCTTCGGACCGGTCGCTGGCTCTCAAACGGACTATTGTCTCGTGCTCGGCGCCCTGGTCCGGGGGCCCGCCGGGTGGGACTTCCACGTCGTTGCCCAGCCCCACCCGCATGGCCTGAACGGGCTGGTTCGAGCTCACGGGGTGAACGTGCAGTGAGCCCATCACCGCCCGAACACGACGAAGGCTCCGCTAGAGAGCCGGGTATCGATCTCACGAAGGGTCCCCCTCGCGACGACAGTCCGGGGGCCTTGGATCCCGGACCCATCTATCTGCCCGTCAATGACTCGTCGACGGGTTATGGGGGGACGGATCCTGCCCCGGCGAGCGATCCGAACTCGCCGCCGGTACCTCCGGTCGGCCCCGCTCGATCAGGACTGACGTCGCGGGCGGTCCTGCTTGGCCTGCTCGCGGCGGGTGTCGTGGTGATCGCCGTCGCGGTCATCGCGCTCATCGTGGCGGTGCGTTCCTCGAGTCCGGATGACGTGGCCGCAGAGACGCCGTCCACCTACACCGAGACGATGACGGAGACAGCGACTGTCGAGCCGACCACGGAATCGACGACTATTACCCCGGAAGAGGAGGCGCTGGACTCGCTTCAAAGCCAGCGAGAAGCGTCGCTGAGTGGCTTGGACCTCGACAGTCGCTGGGTGGCGGTGCTGTCCGCAAAGTACGACGGCGTCAGCGACCCGCTTCAGCAAACATCGTCGGGAAGTCACACGTGGTACCTCCCCGACATCGTCGAACTGAACGACTCCCTCGTGGAGCAAATGGATAGCCAAGGGGTGTCGACCCTCGTCCTGTTGGCTACCGATTTCGGTCGCGACACCAATTCGAACTCCAACGAGATCTGGATGACGATCGCCGATCCGGGCGGTCTCTACTCGAGTGAGGATGTGACCAGCTGGTGCGAGAGCCAGTTCCCAGGACAGTCGGGGGAGGAACTCCTCAACTCATGCTTGCCGCGCCAGCTGCGTCCATAGGGGCGAGGCGTCGTGGCACCAAGGGAACCGACATGCTACGAATGAAGGCGTGCGCGCCACCCCCTTCGCCCTCAGCCTGATCATCGCTGCGGTTCCGCTTGCCGCCTGCACCACCGAGAGCGCTTCGTCGGTCGAGACCACCCAGGTGAGTCCGCCGGCCCCACCGCCGAGCCACGACTACACCCACCCGTGGTACGGCTTCGTCCTGCCAGTGCCCGACTGGCTCGGTGAGCCAAAGGATTCCGGCGACGGCACTGGGGTCATCTGGTCGGCGCGTGATGTCACCCTCGTCGCACGAGGTGGTCAGCTGCCGAAGGGGGACAAGCTCACCCCGGAGAGCGTCGATGAGCAGTGGGAGAGCGCCGGCGGTGAGGTCACCTACCGTTCGACCGAGGACGAGCAGAATTTCAGCATCAGCGGCTACACCGATAACTCGCGCGACACCATCTTCTACGAGCGGTACCAGGTGGAGGGACGCAATTTCCGGCAGACCCAGTGGCGCTATCCCACCGCGATGAAGGTGGAGATGGACGCACCGGTGACCGCAACCGTCGTCAACTACTCGACCGGTCCCATGGGTAAGGGTCTCCCCACGAAGTAGCCGGGTGCGTCAGCAGATGTCGTCGCCGATGACGATCTGCCGGTTGCCGACATAAACCCAGGCGGCCGCGCACATCGTGTCGCTGCGGTCGCGGCGCACCAGCATGCCCGTGTAGGTGGTGCGCACGTTGGGATCAGCGGCCCGCTCCATCCGATTCTTGTCGCCGAGTTGATAGACCTGCACCGCGACCCGGTTACCGATTGCCCGCCCGTCAAGGCGTTCGACCCGCGCCCAATAGGACTGGCAAGCGGGCGAGTAGACGAGCTTGAGGGTTCCTTCGGTGTGGGTTTCTGATGCGGCGATCCGGGCGTCGTTCATGCAAAGGGATTCGTTGGGGTCATCCCCATCGCTCACCGTGACCGAGCCAGGAGCCAGGGGCGCCGCGACGACGGTCGGTGACCCCCTTCCGAACACCGCCCAGGTCACCGCCGAGGCCAGGAGCGCGCAGGTAACAGCGATGAGCGCGGTCGCGAGCCAGGTCGGGCGTTTCCAGGTTCGGCGCCGCGGGGTGTCCGAAGGGGGAGTGCCGGCCTCGTCGTGAGCGGGGCCGTCATCCTCAATCCGCGCGTCGTCACCGCCAGAAGACGAAGGGGGGTCATCGATCGAGGCGGGCGGTGCGGCGGCGGTGGCCCGAGCAGGGGTCGGGGCCGGTTCCCCCTTCACAACCCGCGCGCGGCGGGCGAGCCATGCGTCGACCTCGTCGGGCGCGAGGACGCCGACCATGGCCGCGACTACCCGCCGACTGGGGAGGCGGTTCGTGCGGGTGACGGCGTCATTGAGGGTCGATTTGCTCAGGCCGGTCCGAGCGGAGAGAGCGGCGAACTTCGGGGAACCGCTCTCGATCCAGAGCTCTCGGAGGTCGGCGACGAGCGCCGCAACCGCCTCTTCCCGACTTGTGTGGTCGGCAGGGTGATCCCCCGGCGCCAGGCGGCGGGGGTCCCCTGCAGTGCTCACCCAACTCACGCTAGCGAGCCAGATCTCCCGGTACGAAGGGCCTTCGGGCGGTTGAACGCCGAATTGTTATCGACTCTGCTTAAGACTTCAACAAGTCCGCAGCGGACGGTCCGCGGTGGCGGACGAGACGCGCTTCATATCGACCATGGGGAGCGTCCTGCAGGGTGGTCGGCAGACGCCCATCAGTCGGTCGCGAGCGATCCCCGTCGCCGCGCGGCCACCGATCCCCCTTGAGGAGATCCCCTGTGCCTGCCTCGCTTGCACCTGCCCCGATCGCCGTCGACACCGCACCACGCATGGTGCCCCATGAGGGGGCGTGGCGCGTCGCCGCGGTCGATGATCACCCGTTGCTCGTCGAAGGGATCGCCTCGGTCCTGGCCCGAGCCGGGCAGGACCTCACGTGGCTCGGTGCCGCGAACTCCTGGTCGGCGCTGCAGGAGCTCCTCACGAGGGCGACGCCCGACATCGTCCTCGTTGACCTCCACCTCGGGGACGGGTCGGATTCTGCCGAGGTGATCAGGCACCTCGCTGCGGAGGGGATCCGCTGCGTCATTCTCACCTCTGAACTCAGGCCAGTACCGGTGCGCCGGGCGGTGGCTGCGGGCGCGGTCGGTCTGATGCTGAAGTCGGATCCCGTCGAATCCATGGCCGCCACCTTGGACGCGCTGCGCACCACCCCCTTCGCCGTCTCGAGCGACCTCGCTCATGTGATCCTGACCGACCCCGCGGCGTGCGCTTTGCTGACCGGAAGGGAGCAGGAGATCCTGGTGCTCCTTGCCGAGGGCTACACCCGAGAATCGATCGCTCGGCGCACGACCGACGGGATCACCGAAGCCACCGTCTCGAGCCACCTGAACCGCGCCAAGCGCCGATACACCGCGCTCGGTCGGCCGGTGTCGTCATCGATCGAGTTGCTCCGAGAGGCACTCGCCGATGGCTACCTGCAAGGCGAGCAGCGCTAGCTCCGCAGACGACTGCTCAGCCGTGCGCAGCAGCCCCTCACCTCAGGTGGTGAGTCCCAAACCGTGACCGCGCCGACCCATCGCGGCGAGCGGATCGCCGCGCACCTGCCGTCCCGTCCGCAGCTGCCGCAGGCGAGGACGTGGAGCGAGGCGGCCTGGATCGCGCTGCGCTGGCTGGCGCTCATCGTGGTCCTCACCAACGCCGCAGTTCAGGGACCGACCGTCGTCGGCCTCATCGCGACGAGGGGGGTCCCCGCGATGATCGCGCCCCTCATCATGGCGGCGGCGCAGATCGCGATCTTGCGGTATTTCTGGTCCACCGACAACGGTTGGCCACGTCCGCTCTCTCGGACGGGGGCGGCACGCGTGCTCCTCGTCTCGACGATCGGGATCACGGTCGCAGCGATTGTGACCCCACCCGACCCGGTACCCGCGTCATGGTGGCCGATCCAGCACGTCTTCGTCGTCGGGATGTATGTGATCGCCGTCAGCCTCGGCTCGATCCGCGGATGGCTAGTCGGCGGAGGATGGGTCGTCGCCGTCGGCGTCGCGATGTACGGCTCGTGGATCGGCGGACCGGCGAGCGCCAGATGGCAACAGGGGACCATCCAGGTCGGGCTGGTCTTCGCCATCATGGCGACCACTCACCTCGCGATGCGCGGCATCTCGCGTTACGCCCAGGCCGCTGATCGCGCCGCGGCAGCGCAGCGGGCCGCCTCTGTGGCTGAGGAGCAGGAGTGGCGCGCCGCCAAGATCCTCCAGGAGAGCCGCCGTTTCATCCATGACGAGGTGATGTACGCCCTGCGCGTCATCGCTATGGATCGTCGCGATGTGCCCGCCGAGCAGGCACTCACGGCATCCCGCGAACTGAAGGACCGACTCTCCGTCACCCACCAGACACCAGCGCTCGCGGGCGGGGCAGACTTGGTCCCCGCTCTTCGTCACCTCGACATCGGGGGCGTCGACGTGACGTATGTAGGCCCGTCGAGAGCCTTAGTGGTTCGGCCGGTCGCCATGGTCATCGTCGACGCCGTCGCCGAGTGTTTGCGCAATGTCGCCCGGCACTCGGGGACCTCGGCCGCGACGGTGCGGGTGACTCGATCAGGAGCCGCGGTCGAGGTCACCATCCGCGACGATGGTGACGGTTTCGATGTCCATTCGATCGACCCCGAGCGGCACGGGCTTCGGGACTCCGTCGTGGCCAGGATGGAGGACATCAAAGGGCGGGCCCTGGTGAGGTCGGCTCCCGGAGCCGGCACCACGGTGACCCTCTCCTGGGCACCTCGCCAGGTCACCGCCGTGGGCCAGCGCTGGCATTGGGAGGACGACACACTTGCTGGACTCGTCGACCTCGCCCTGCTCCTTTGCACCCCTCTTGTCGCGATGGGCCTCGTCACGAGCGTGGTGCTGTGGGACGAGTGGACCCATCCGGTCCTTGCCGTGACCATGATGGTGGCTGGCATCGCCAGCGTCTTCGCCCTGGTCCGGCGGGGGAGGAGCGATGGCCTCAGTTGGCGGGGGTCGCTCGCGATCTCGCTGATCGCGATCCTCGTGGTCGCGGGCGCGACCTTCTGGATCCCTCCGGGCGTAGCCTCGGCGCTCGCAAATCCCGCGATCGGAATTGCGGGCTTGGCGCCGGTGGTGCTCGTCGTTTTCCGGCCGCGATCAGAGGCCGTCATCCTCGCCATCGTGCTCGCGGTGATCGGTTGGTGGGTCGCGGAGACCCACATGGGGCTTGCGGGACAGCCCGGGCAGTACTGGCCGATGGTCTTGGCCCCGGTCCAGGCGGCACTCTGCAGCCTCGTGCTCCGAGCGGGGTTGGACTCGGCCGGGGCCCACGCGGCGGCCGCTCAGCAGGCCGATCGCCACGCCGCTCTCCTCACGGCTCAAGTCGACGCCCTTCGCACGGAGGTATCTGAGCATCTGGATCGGGTGAGTTCGGCGGCGCGGCCCTTCATTGCGGCCGTCGCTGACGGCGCGCTGGACGTTCGCGATGATGCGGTCCGGGCACGCGCGGATCGGTTGGAACGCGTTCTGCGCGAGGACCTTTCGCTCGGCTACGCCCCCGGGATCCGCTGGGCGGCGAACCAGTTGCGTGAGCGGGGATGGTTCGTCACGGTCCGGGTGGAGGCCGAGGACATCGACGATGGGGGCAGCGCTGCTCCCTTCACCAAGGCGGTTCCGTCACCGGTCGATCGGGCCGTGCGGGCTCTGACGGCCGAGGCGATCTCCGAAGGGGTGGCTGGCGATCTGCCCAGCGGCCCGCGCTCGCCGATGGCCTCGGCGGATCGCGGGTACGCGACGATTTCCGCGACCACCATCGCGGGACAAACGAGCGTGACCGTATTGCTGCTCGACAACGCCGGCTGCGCCCGCCCTTACCAGCAGGATTTGCCGGCCGGACAGATTCCATGAGGTCGTGCGCCGCGAGCATCGCAAGGCGAGACGGTGGCGACGACTCGGCCACGAGGAGACTCCCAGTGAATGCGCAGGGTGAAGGGGGCGTGCCCGCCAGGGGCCAGCGATAACGTCGCCCTCGTGGCCGCCCTCCCCGACGATTCCGTCGCCGACCCGCACCGGGGCGACTCGCGGCGCCCGTGGCGGGTCGTCACCACCGCCGTCATCGTGGCGACTGGGCTGGGAGCGGTCGCCCTGATCGGGTCGGCGATGCCACCGGGTGGCACTCTCGTCCTTCTCTTCACCGGACTCACGGTCCTGCTCATCTGCGGCATCGTTTGGGTCGCCGTCGCCCTCTGGGGGTGGCTCAGCCACCGAGCGTGGAAACTCTCCCTCATCGCACCCCTCCTCGGTGCAACCGCGATCGGGTTGGTCGCGCTCTCGGTGCCGACCCGCGTCGGGTTCCTGATTGACCAGCCTCGGTACGCCGCGATGGTCGCGAATGGGTGCCGTGTGGATCAAAGTGCCGCGCAACCTGTCTTCGCGACGGTGATTAGCGCCGAAGAGGTGGACCTGGGCGCGACCCAAGGAAGCGCCTGCCGCCTGAGCCTCGCATCGGGCGCGCTCAATGACGAAGCCCTCGTGTACGCGCCTGCTGGCCGGCCGCCGCTGCTCGATCCCGAGGTCGATCTCGGCGTCCGCGACGTCACGCATCTCGATGGTCCGTGGTACCACGTCTCCTACTCTTGGTAGGGGTGAGCAGCCCGCCCTTCGCCCTCCAAAGTGGTGGGCCGACCGGGCGAGTCCACAGAAGTGTGGACTGCCGCCGGGACGATCTCTCCTGCCACGCTTAAGGCCATGATCGAAGTTCCGTCGGGCGCCGGAGGGCCAGTGCAGTTCCCGCGGCCTTGGCGGGTCGCGGCGATCGATGACCACCCGGTCGTCGTTGCCGGGATTGTCTCGGTCCTCGAGCGGGCCGGTGAGCCCATCGAATGGCTCGGCGCGGCGACGACGTGGGGGCAGTTGCAGGCCCTGCTGAAGACCTGGGCGCACCCTCCCGACCTGGTCTTTGTCGACCTGTACTTGGGCGATGGCTCCACCCCGGAAGAGGTGATCAGCGCCTTGACCGCGCAGGGGATTCGGGCGCTCGTGGTCACCTCCGAGCGCCGCCCGGTACCGATCCGCAGCGCGATGGCCGCTGGGGCCGTCGGACTCGTGCTGAAGTCCGACCCTCCCGAGCGCATCGGTGACGTTTTAGCGCAATTGCGCGATGGGCAATTCGCGGTCTCGAGCGACCTCGCCTACGTGATCGTGACCGACGAGGAGTTGATGACCCACCTCACCGATCGCGAGGTGGAGATCCTCCGCTTGCTCTCCCAGGGGTATACCCGGGCGATGGTCGCGGCGAGCCTCGATCCGCCCGCGAAGCCATCGACGGTCAACACTCACATCAACCGGTGCGCCGCGCGCTATCGCGAGCGCGGGATCACGGTCTCCTCCACGGTCGATCTGCTGCGGGCGGCCGATGCCGACGGCTACCTCGGCGGCGACCCCCACTGACTCCTTCGGTCGCGGACATGGTCATCGGGCGCGGTTTTTTCCGCGCCCGCTGCCGATAACCGCGTCGCGGGGGCGCTCGCCGCGGCCCCCGTGAGCGCGCCCAGCGCAGACCACTCATGATGTGCTGTCATTACCGCAACGGCCCAACCCCCTAACCCCACGTGTGACGACCAAGGAGTCAACGATGACCGCGCCGGCCCGCATCACCCACTTCATCGACGGCAGCCCGTGGGGCGGCCAGGCCGAGCGCACGAGTCCGGTCTACAACCCCGCGACCGGGGAGCAGACCGGCGAGCTCGACCTCGCCTCGGGCGACCTCGTCGGGGAAGCTGTCGCCGCGGCGCACACCGCCTTCGCCGAGTGGGGCCGCACCTCGCTCGCCAAGCGCGTCCAGGTCCTCTTCCGCTTCCGGGAGTTGCTCAATGAGCGGAAGGGGGAGATCGCCGCCTTGATCACTGCCGAACACGGCAAGGTGCTCTCCGACGCCGAAGGAGAGGTGGCTCGCGGGCTCGAGGTCGTCGAGTTCGCGTGCGGGATCCCCCACCTGATGAAGGGGGGTTACTCCGAGAGCGCGTCCACCGGCGTTGACGTCTACTCGATCCGACAGCCGCTCGGGGTCTGCGCGGTCATCTCCCCCTTTAACTTCCCGGCGATGGTGCCGCTGTGGTTCCTCCCGGTCGCGATCGCTACTGGCAACACCGTCGTGCTCAAGCCCAGCGAGAAGGACCCGTCGGCCGCCCAGGCCATCGTCGAGCTCTGGCACGAGGCCGGGCTCCCCGGAGGCGTCCTCCAGCTCGTCCATGGCGACAAGGAAGCCGTCGACGCGCTGCTGACCCACCCGGACGTCAAGGCCGTGTCCTTCGTGGGATCGACTCCGATCGCGAAGTACGTCTACGAGACGGGCACCGCGCACGGCAAGCGGGTCCAGGCTCTCGGCGGCGCGAAGAATCACATGCTCGTCCTGCCCGACGCCGACCTCGACCTCGCGGCGGACGCGGCGATCAACGCGGGCTTCGGCTCCGCCGGGGAGCGGTGCATGGCGATCTCCGCGCTCGTCGTCGTCGACTCGGTCGCCGACGAACTGGTCGCGAAGATCAGCGAGCGGATGGCCTCCCTTCGCACAGGTGACGGCACTCGCGGCACCGACATGGGACCGCTCGTCACCGCGGCGCACCGGGACAAGGTCGCCGGGTATATCGACGCGGGCGAAGAGGCCGGAGCGACGCTCGTCGTCGACGGGCGCGGCGGCGATGTCGACGCCGACGGGGAGGGCTTCTTCGTCAACCCGACCCTCTTCGATCACGTCAGTTCCCAGATGTCGATCTACACCGATGAGATCTTCGGGCCGGTCCTATCGGTCGTGCGTGTCGCGACCTACGACGAGGGCTTGGACCTGATCAATGCGAACCCGTATGGCAACGGCACCGCGATCTTCACCAATGACGGGGGAGCCGCTCGCCGCTTCCAGGACGAGGTGCAGGTCGGCATGGTCGGGATCAACGTGCCGATCCCGGTGCCGGTCTCGTACTACTCCTTCGGCGGGTGGAAGAACTCCCTCTTCGGCGATAGCCACGCCCACGGCACCGAAGGGGTCCACTTCTTCACCCGGGGCAAGGTCGTCACCTCGCGCTGGCTCGACCCGAGCCATGGGGGCATCAATCTCGGCTTCCCGCAGAACGCCTGACGCCGCGCGGCGGGAAGGGGGCGAGGGGGTAGTCCTACCCATCGCCCCCTTTTGTTGCCGCCGATAACGTGTGGTTCGTGCCGCACCATCCTGCGCGGGGCAACGCCCCGACCGCACTGTCGTAACGAGGGGGAAAACACCCATGACCGATCACAACCAGCCTCAGGGACCGAACCCGCCGAGGGGCCAGCAGCCGCCTCCGCCGCCTGGCTTCGGGACCACACCGCCGACCCAGGCGTACCCGCAGCAGGGTCCGCCGACCCAGGCATACCCGCAAGGAGCCCCTTCGGGTCCGCAGCCACCGCAGGGTCCGCCGCCCGGATACGGCTACGGCCCGGGTCAGCCGCAGATGCCGCAGGGTCCGGCTCCTTACGGCCAAGCTCCCTACGGGCAGACGCACCAGCAGCCGGCTCCCGGGCAGCAGATGAGCACCACGGAGCGCAAGGGCCGCGGAGGCAAGGGGCTCGCGATCGGCATCTCGGCAGCGCTCGTGCTCGGTCTGCTCGGCGGCGGCGCGATCTTTGCCTACAGCAAGCTGAGTGGGGGCGGCCCGCAGCCCGAAGAGGCGCTGCCGGCGAGCACCGTGGCGTTTATGAAGGTCGACCTCGACCCGTCCGCGGGGCAGAAGGTCGACGCCTTCCGCTTCGCGCGCAAGTTCCCCGAACTGCGCCAGCAGCTCGAGGGCGTGGACGAAAACGGCGACCTGCGCGAAGAGCTCTTCAAGGCGATTCAGAAGGACGGCCAGGCGGCCGACCTGGACTATGACAAGGACATCAAGCCGTGGCTCGGTGACCGGGTCGCCGTCGCCGCGGTCAAGCAGGACGGCGGCAACGGCCCGGTCCCGGTCATTGCGCTCGCGGTCACCGACCAAGGCAAGGCCAAGGAAGGCCTCGAGAAGATTCGCAAGAGCGGCGGGGACACCAATAGCGGCTACTGCTCGGTCCAGCCGGACTTCGCGATCTGTGGTGATGATCAGGCGAAGGTCGACACGGTGGTGGCGGAGGCGAAGAAGGGCAGCCTCGCCAACTCCGAGAACTTCAGCGAGGACATGAAGACTCTCGGCGAGGACGGCATCGCCTCCGCGTGGTTCGATATGGCCGAAGCATCCGCGCTCTCGGGACCCGGGACGAGCTTGTTCGGGCCGAGCACCGGCAGCCCCTTCCCGGGCGTCGCTCCAACGGACCCCTTCTCGACGCCGGACCCCTTCTCCACGCCAGACCCGTTCTCGACGACCCAGAGCAGCTATGCGCAGAACGCGTCGCTCCCGGCGGCCGCTTCCGAGGACCCGAAGGGGCGCGTCGCGATGGCGCTGCGCTTCGATGGCCCGAGCCTGGAACTCGCGATGGTGACGACTGGGACCGGGCAGAAGTGGGAGGCCAACCGGGGGACGACGCTCGGTCAACTGCCCGCGGACACCGTCGCTGCGGTGAGCATCAACGGCCTGGACAAGGTGCTGAACGACAACTGGGGCACGATCGAGCAGCAACTCACCTCGCTCGGAGGCACCGACGTCCAGAACAGCATCTCCCAGTTCGAGAGCGAGACCGGCCTCAGCGTGCCGGGCGATCTGGCGAAGATGATCGGCAACGACGCGACCGTGGCCGTCGGTCCGAACAAGGCCGCCAACGGTGAGGTGATGGTCGCCCTGCGCACCAACGGTGACCGTGGGTTGGTCGACAAGTTGATGGGCTCGGCGACCGAAGGGCAGCCCGACGCCCCGACGGTCGTGAGTGGCACCAACAACTGGACTGTGATGAGCAACGACGCCGGGTATGCGAACGCCGTTGGTCAAGGCGGCGATCTTGGTGGCAGCGATGCCTTCAAGGACGCGATGCCGGATGTCGACAAGGCTCAGGCGGCTGGGTACGTCAACATCGCCTCGCTCGTCGACTCCTTTAGTGACCAGCTCTCCGAGAGCGACCGGGCCACGCTGGAGCCGCTCGCCTCGCTCGGCTTCACGGCCTGGAGTGAGGACGACACCGCTCACATTCGGGTCCGGCTCGCGACGAAGTAGTCGCTCGGCGAAGCGCACCCGACCGGTCGGTTCGCGCGGCCCGGGCACCCCCCTTGGCGGTGGGGTGCCCGGGCCACCGCGTGCGTCACGGGTGCCCGAATGCCGAATTGCGGATCCCCTCGGGCAGAATCGGAGCCATGTCCCACCCCACCCCGCACGCCGCGATCGCGGCGCCGAACCGTGCTGCGGCCGACGCGGCGACCCGGATCGCGCGCAGTGGGGGCAACGCCGTCGACATCGCCCTCGCCGCCATGTGCGTCGCGATGACCACCGAACCCGGAATCGTCTCGTCCATGGGCGGGGCCTTCCTCACGGTGTGGCCGGATGATGGGCCGGCCGAAGTCATCGACGGCAACGTCCAGATGGCCGGCAAGGGGCGGCCGGCGTCGGCCTTCGGGTCGGGCCTGCGAGAAGTTCGCACGACCTACGGCGGCGGCCTCACCCTCTTCGCGGGCCATGGTTCGGTCGCCGTTCCCGGTGCCTGGGCCGGGATGGGCCGTGCGCACGAGCGACACGGCTCGCTGCCGTGGGCCGAGGTCATCGCGCCAGCCATCGACGTCGCCCGGGCGGGTTTTGTCGTCGGGACCGCGGCCGCGTCGTACCTGAACCTCGTCGGCGAGAGCATCTTCGGGTGGGACGAAGGGAGCCGCGCGCGCCTCCACGTCGACTCTCGGGTGATTCGCGCCGGGGAGGTCGTGGTCGACGAAGAACTGGCCCAAACCTACGAGCACATCGCGAGCGAAGGGTGGCGCACCGCCTACACCGGCGAGCTGGCCCGCGCGCTCGTCGCCGACATGGATGCCCGCGGCGGCCTCGTCTCTCACGAGGACCTCGCCGAGTACGAGCCCGTGGTGCGCGAGGCACTGCCGATCGACCTTGGCGAGTGGCAACTCGCGACCAATCCGCCACCATCGGTCGGTGGGCCGATGCTCGCGCTCATGTTGACTGCACTCGCCGCGCGAGAGCGCCGCGACTGGGCGGACATCATCGACATCCAGCGGGCCGTGCTCACGTACCGAGCGAGCGAGCACGATCTGAGCGCCGATCTCGAAGAGGCCGGGTGGGCAGCCCTTCGACGCGCTCAGCGCTATGGCCTCGACGGCCTCCCGACCTCGCCCAATACTGCCAACGTGTCGGTCGTCGACTCTGGCGGCATGGCGTGTGCGATCACCGCATCGTCGGGCTACGGGTCGGGTGCGATCGTGCCTGGCACGGGCTTGGCGCTTAACAACGCGCTCGGCGAACTCGAACTCAACCGCCTCGGGGTGCACGCCCTCGCTCCCGGCACGCCACTGGCGTCCAACATGGCGCCGACGGTCGGTCGGGCGCCGCAGGGTCGTCGCCTCGCCATCGGCTCACCAGGCGCGGATCGGATCACGACCGCGCTGATGCAGGTCGTGAACCAGGGCTGCCTCCACGGGCAGGACCTGCAGACCTCCGTGGACGCCCCCCGCGTCCACATCAAGGCCTCGGGCGCTCCGGACGGTGGCCCCGTCGTCGAGCACGAGAGCGATCCGGCCATCGAGATCGCGGTCGCGCGAAGTGGTCTCCCCGGCCACGATCATGGGGCCCGCTCGATGTACTTCGGGGGTGTCGGCGCCGCCTACCGACGCGAGGACGCCGTCTTGATCAGCGCGGGTGATCCGCGCCGCGACTCGGTCGCCGTGGTCGCGTGACGGCGGGGGATCGCGCGGTGCCGACGGCCGACGTCTCATCGGCCCGCAGCGGGCACCGTCAGCGCTTGCGCGAATGGGTCGAGTCCAAGCCCGTCCAGCGCGTCATCATCATCGTCATCATCATCAATGCCGCGGTGCTCGGCCTCGAGACCTCGGCCCGGATGAACGCGTCCTTCGGTACGGCCCTCGTCTCAATCGACCGGATCTGCCTCGCGATCTTCGTCGTCGAGCTGCTGATCAAGATGTACGCCTTCGGGTGGCGGTTCTTCACCTCGGCGTGGAACATCTTCGACTTCCTCGTCGTCGGGATCGCTCTGGTGCCCGCCTCCGGCCCGCTCGCCGTCCTGCGTGCCCTGCGCGTCCTGCGCGTGCTGCGACTTGTCTCGACGATGCCGCGCCTGCGCTTCGTCGTCGAGGCGCTCATCACGGCGGTGCCGGGGATCTTGTCGATCGGCGCGCTGCTGATGCTCGTCTTTTATGTCGCCGCGGTGATGGCGACCTCGCTCTTCGGCCCGACCTTCCCGCAGTGGTTCGGCTCGGTGGGCGATTCGCTCTACAGCCTCTTCCAGATCATGACCCTGGAGTCGTGGTCGATGGGGATCGTGAGACCGGTGATGGAGGTCCACCCGTGGGCCTGGGCGTTCTTCGTCCCCTTCATCTTGATCAGCGCTTTTACGGTGCTGAACCTCTTCATCGCGGTCATCGTCGACTCGATGCAGTCGGTGAAGGAGGGACACCTGCCGCCGCACGATGACGAACCGGTGCTGATGGGCTCGGCGGGTTCGCCGGACACCGAGGCCTTGGAGCAGCGCGTCGACCACCTTCAGTCCCAGCTCGACGAGGCCCTCATCCTGCTGCGGCGGCTCGATTCTCGCGAGTGAGCGGGCCCCCTTCGACCGGCGCAGAGCGCGGGACGGGGCGGCGTTCCCCCTGCACGGAAGGGGGCGGTCGTGACACGATGTGGCCGTGACTGACGACCACCTGCAGCAGAATCGGACCGAGCGCGCGGCGTACTGGCGCGGGGTCGGTCAACTCGAGACGGTCCCGACGATCCGCCCGGCGCGTGGCGGCGACCCGACCTGGCCGGGGGGCAGCCCCACCTTCCTCACGGTCGTCACCCCCTACGCCGGGGTGTACGCCAGCGATGGCCTGAGCGATGCGGCGGGTGTCGAGGTCTATGTCGAAGGGCGCGAATTGGTCCCTGGTTCGAGCGAGGGCGGCGACTGGTTGCGCGACCTGCTCGAAGAGCTCGCGAGCTCTCTCGCGGGCGCCGGTGATGTGCGCGCCGAGATCGTCGAGCACGGTCTGCTCTCGGTCGACCTTGAGGTGCCGAGCGCACCGGAGGACTGGCGCAGCGATGGTCACGTGAGCGCGTTGCTCGGTATCCACCTGCCCGGTCGCGAACTCGCTGCGGCGGTCGGCGGCGGCTTTGTCCCGGTCCTGACGGTCTCGCCGCTGCGCCCAAGCGAACGCGCGGTGATCGAGGCCGAAGGGGGCGCCGGCCGCCGCCGAGTCGCCGATGCGCTGGCGGCGAGCGGGTGGCACTCCTATGCGGAGACCGCCCGACCCGCCGTCCTGTAGTTGCGGGCTACCAGCTGGACTTCGTGACGCCGGGCAGATGCCCAGCGTGCGCGAGGTCGCGCAGGCGAACCCGGGAGACGCCGAAGACACCGACGTAGCCGCGCGGGCGCCCGTCGACGGCGTCGCGATTGCGCAGCCGGGTCGGGGATGCATCGCGCGGGAGGGCGCGAAGGGCGCGCTGGGCGGTCTCGACCTGCTCGGGTGAGCCGGTGCGCATCGTTTCCTTCAACTCCGCCCGGCGCTCGGCATAGCGGGCGACGATCGCTTCGCGCCGCTGTTGGGCGGCGATCTTAGAGCGCTTGGCCATTAACGCGTCTCCTTGAAGTCGACATGGCGGCCCACCCGAGGGTCGTACTTGCGCACGATCAGACGGTCGGGGTCATTGCGCCGGTTCTTCTCGGTGACATACCGATACCCGGTGCCAGCGGTGGACTCGAGGGTGATTTTGGGCCGGAGGTCGGCAGATTTCTTCGCCATTAGAGGCGGACTCCCTTCGCGTGAAGTTCGGCGACCACGGACTCGATCCCGCGGCGATCAATGGTCTTGATCCCGCGAGGCGAGAGCGTAAGTCGGATGGTGCGGCCGAGGCTCGGCACGTAGTAGCGCCGGGACTGGACGTTGACATTGAAGCGCCGCTTGGTGCGTCGGTGGCTGTGCGAGATGTGGTGGCCAAAGCCCGGCTCGGCGCCGGTGACCTGACATTTGCGAGACATGGTGTCCCTCCTGTAGGAATGAGAACCGTTCTCAGCATACCTAACCAAGGAAGCGCTCGTGTCATTCCCTCCGTCTTCGCACCAGGTCCCCGTCTTCCTCATCACCGGCATCGATGACGAGGCGGTGGCTGCCGCCACCATGGGTCTGCAATGGGACTTGCCCAGTCCGGTGGTGCTCGCCTACACGATCGAGCGGCAGAGCCAGCACCTCATCCGGGTCGTGAGTGACCTCACCGGCGTGCTCGAGCGCGAGGTGATCGACCTGGCCCATGCCTGCGTGCACTGCGCGATTCGCGAAGAGGTCATCCCGACGCTGGTGCGTCTCGCGGGCTTGCACCGGTGGGAGGCGATCGTCGCCCGCCTGCCGCTCGCGGCCGAGGCGATGCAGGTGTGCCGGGTCGCCGGGTATGAACCGTCCCGGGTGGCCGAGTTGCGGATCGCCGGGGTGATCGCCGCGGTTCGTGGGGAGAGCGCCGGTGACGACCTCAGCGGGACCGACCTCCTACCGGAGCGAGGCGTCGACATTTTCGACGGGGATGAGCGCGGCGTCGCCGAGGTCGCTGCTGGCCTGATCGAGTACGCCGACATCGTGACCGTGCATGGCGAGATCGACTCGGGCTCCGCCGATCTCGTGCGCGCTCTCGCGAGGCCGGGCGCGATGGTGGTGACCGACTGGCCCGGTTTTGACGGGCGTCAGCTCGCGGCCGGAATCCACGATCTCAACTCGACCGAGGCCTGGGTCGCCGAGGTGCAGCGGGGCCCCCTTCCGCCCCTCACCGAATCGGGTGTCTGGCGCCTCGAACTCACCTCCGAGCGCCCCTTCCACCCCCAGCGACTGCAGGACCAGATCGAGATCCTTGGTACCGGGGCGCATCGGTCGCGGGGATGCTTCTGGCTGCCCAGTCGGCCCGAAGCGGTGTGCGCGTGGAATGGCGCGGGCGGCCAGTTGAGCATCGGGGTCGCTGGACAGTGGCGCTTCCGCGAGCAGCCGATCACCCGGATCGTCGTGACCGGGCGCCACGCCGACGGCGACCCCCGCGCGGAGCTGCGCGAGGCCTTCACCGCGGCCCTGCTGACCGATGCCGAGGTGGCGTCCCGCGATCTCTATTGGCCGGTCCGCCGCGATGGTCTCGAACCCTGGCTCGGCGCGATCTCCGAGACGGCCTGACCCCCTTCGCTTCACCCCTTCTCACCCGAAAGGCACCCAATGGCAGTCCCCAAGCGCAAGGTTTCTCGCAGCAACACGCGTCACCGCCGGGCCAACTGGCGCGCGACCCCAACCGACCTCGTCCCCGTCACCGTCGACGGCCAGACCTACCGCGTCCCGCGGCCCATGGTCCGCGCGGTCCAGCGCGGCCTGATCGACGTGTCCACCCTTCCCACCGCCCCCCGCTAGGAGCACCACAGATGAAGGTCCGCAAGTCTCTGCGATCCCTGAAGAACCAGCCCGGCAGCCAGATCGTGCGCCGTCGCGGCAAGACCTATGTCATCAACAAGCAGAACCCGCGTCTCAAGGCCCGCCAGGGCTGAGCCCACTGGCGGCGAAGGGGGTCAGCGGGTGGCGCCGACGACCGCCCACCCGTCGCCGCGGATCCGCCAGGCCATGAAGACCGCGCGGATCGCCATGAAGGCGGTGAAGGCGACCCAGAGGACCACCATCGCTGCCGGAGGCTCGAGATCGGCCCCGACCGAGCGGGCGAGCCAGATCACCGGGGCGTAGAGGGTCAGGATCGCGATCATCGACCAGGCCAGCCAGCGGCCATCGCCGGCGCCGATCAGCACCCCGTCGATGACGAAGACATACCCCGAGAGGGGCTGCCCGATCGCGATCACGATCAGGGCCGTCGCGATCGCCTGTTGGGTGGCGATGTCGGGGGTAAACGCGCGCGGCAGGATCGTGTGCACCGCGAGGATGCCGAGGCCAAGGACGACCCCGGCACCGACGCCCCAGCGGATCATCGTCGCGTTCGCGCGGCGCGCCCCGGCGACGTCACCGGCCCCAAGGGCGCGGCCGGTGAGAGCCTGCGCGGCGATCGCGAGCGCGTCGAGGGCAAAGACGAGGAAGGACCAGATCGTCATGCTCACCTGATACGCCGCGAGCGGGACGTCGCCGAAGGAGGCCGCCGCCGCGACGGTGAGCAGCAAGATGGCGCGAAGCGCGAGGGTCCGCACCAGAAGGGGGACGCCGTCGCGCGCCGCGGCGAGGACCCGCCCGGGGTGGGGACGCAGGCCGGCGTCGACAGCGCGGGCGTGACGGATCACGACGACGACCAGGGCGGCCGCCATCCCCGCCTGCGCGATCACGGTGCCCCAGGCCGCTCCGGCGATGCCCCAGCCGAGCCCGAGGACGAGGACGATATTGAGCCCGGCGTTCGCCGTGAAACCCACCGTCGCGACGATCAGCGGCGTCCGGGTGTCGAGCAGGCCACGCAGGATCCCGGTCGCCGCGAGGACGACCAGCATCGCGGGGACGCCGAGGGCGGAGATCCGAAGGTACGCGACCGCCTGGTCGGTAGCTCCCGGTGAGGCCCCAAGCGCGATCACGAGGGGGCGGGCCGCCCCGGCGAGGACCCCCGCGACCAGGCCGCCGAGGCCGACCGCGAGCCAGACCCCACCGATGCCGGAGGAGATGGCCTCCTGGTCGTGGCCGGCGCCCATGTGCCGAGCGACCGCCGAGGTCGTGCCGTAGGCGAGGAAGACAAACAAACCGGTCGCCGTGAGGAGCACGGCGCTCGCGGCACCGAGGCCGGCGAGTGGCACGACTCCGAGCCGTCCGACGACCGCCGAGTCGACAAGCAGGAAGAGCGGCTCGGCGATGAGGGCGAGGAAGGCGGGGACGGCGAGGCGCAGGATTTCCCGTGAGGTCGCTCGCTCGGTGGTCACCGACCTATGGTGCCCCGTGCGCGCCGTCGTCCTCGGCTTCGTCCGCGTCGAGGGCGGTCGCGCGGATCGGCCGGTCGTAGAGGGCGACCGCGAGCTCGAAGCGCGACTGGGGATCATCGAGCCGATCGCCGAGGACCTCGCGCAATTGTCCGAGTCGGTAACCGATCGTCTGTGGGTGGACGTCGAGCGTCTCGGCGACCGGTCCGCGTTGCCCCCAGTGCCGCAGCCAGAGGGCGAGGGTGTCGAGGAGGCGTTCGCGCGATCCTTCACGGACGCGCTCGAAGGGGGCCAGCACACGGCCGCGCAGGGCGTCCAGCGCGATCGGATCGCCGTTGACCGCCAGGCTCGCGAGTCGGTCTCGAGCGAGGCGAAGGGCTCCCCCTTGGGTCCACACGCGGCGCGCGAGGTGGGCCGATTGCGACGAGGACTCCCAGGCGGTGACCGGCCCGACGCCGACATCGATCCCCTCGAGGGTGCGCGCGAGCAACTCGGGGTCGAAGGCGGTGCGCGGGAGGATGAAGGTGGCGACCTCGTCCTCTTCGGCGACCAGGGCGGTCTCGCCGAGCCGGCGCGACACCTCGGTCGCGGCGTTCCGGTCGGTGGCGAGGGTGACCACGGGGGTCGCGAGTGGCCAGTTCACCTCTTCGGCGAGGCGCTCGATCTCGGGGCCTCCGGAACCGGTCAGCATGCGCTGGATGAGGTCGCTTCGTTGCTGATCCTTCACCCCGCCCTGGGAGAGCAGTTGCTTGGTGTACCCCTGCGCCGAGGCTGCCGAGACCTCATCGACATATCCGAAGATCGCATCCGAGAGCGTGCCGAGGATGTCGGCGTCGAGCCGGCCGGCGTCCTCGAGGGCGAGGACGATGATGCGCAGCGCAAGCCGAGCCCCGACCCGGTAGGCGGCGAGCAGGGTCTCGAGCCCACGCCCTTCATGGGCTTCATCGGCGCCGAGTTGGGTAAAGACCGCGTGGCTGTCGGTGGTAAGGGCCGGTGTGTCCTGGCCGATCACCGAGATGAAGGAGGTCGCCGCGAGATTGACCGCGGTCTCGACGTCCTTCGAGAACGTGGGGTCGGTGCGCGCGACCGTGACGAAGACGGGAACCTCGCGCTCCAGAGCCTCCCGGAGTTCCTCGACGAACTGCGGGACATACGGGTTCACCAGGCCAGAGATGTCCGGGGGGAGGGCACGCCATGGGCGATCTGGGGGCACGTCGGTCACAGAGGCGAGGATATTCCCCGGCGGGTGGTCGAGCGGGCGCTTTGGCAGGGCTCGTTCGTCAAGGGCCGCGATACGCGTGGACCACAGCCGCTTGACGATTGGGCTCTAGCGCCAAGTGTTACTCGCAGGTAAGGTCTGCCCATCCCCTGCCGACGGGTCACCTCGAGGAGCCACCCGATGCCGTCCACGCCACGCCACGTCTTGCCGCCTGTCTTCGATCGAGCGCGCCGCTTGATCCGCCATCCGATGGCCGCCCTGCTCACGCTCGTCCTCGCCACCGTCGGGATCGTGAGCGCGACCAGCGCGACGGCCGACTCACGCCCCTGGTACGAGGCGAGTAACCCGCAGACGCCGGACTCTGAGGTCAACGTGACCGGCGCTCCCTTCCAAGGCACGGCTGCCAATGGTGAGGTGCGCGGCCTGATCGACGCGCACACGCACCTGATGTCCAACGAGGGCTTCGGCGGCAACATCGTCTGCGGCAAGACCTACAGCGAGAAGGGGGTCGCCGATGCCTTGAAGGACTGCGACAACCACTATCCCGACGGCTCGCTCGCTCTAATCGAAAACCTCACGAAGAAGGGCGGCGACGGCAACCCCTTCGCCAAGCACGACCCGACGATGTGGCCGACCTTCAAGGACACCCCGTCGTGGAACTCCCTCACCCACCAGCAGATGTACTACAAGTGGGTCGAGCGGGCCTGGCGTGGCGGGCAGCGGATCATGGTCGCTGACGCCGTCAACAACTCGGTGCTGTGCGCCCTTCCGCTCCAGAAAAACAAGTACTCCTGCGATGACATGGCGACCGTGCGCCGTCAGATCCAGGCGACCAAGGACCTCGAGAAGTTCATCGACAACCAGTTCGGCGGGCCGGGCAAGGGCTGGTTCCGGATCGCCTACAGCGCTGACGAGGCCCGCGGCTATATCGAGCAGGGCAAGCTCGCCGTCTTCTTGGGTGTCGAGATCTCGGCCCCCTTCGGCTGCGGCAAGACGCTCGGGATCCCGCACTGCGACAAGAACAAGATCGACGCCGGGCTCGATGAGCTCTACGGGCTCGGGGTGCGCTCGATGTTCCTCTGCCACAAGTTCGACAACGCCCTGTGCGGGGTGCGCTTTGATGAGGGGGCGCAAGGCACGATCGTCAACCTCGGCAACTTCCTCTCGACCGGCGAGTGGTGGAAGCCCGAGGCCTGCACGACCAACCTGCGCGACAACACGATCGGCAACGGCGAGCTGCCCGATGGCCTCGCGAAGTTTGCGCCGGGTTCGGTCCTGCCGATCTACCCGAAGGGCCCGCACTGCAACAAGTACGGCCTGACAAGCCTCGGCGAGTACGCGCTGCGCGGGATGATGAAACGCAACATGCTCGTCGAGATCGACCATCAAAGCGTCAAGGCCGCCAAGCGCTCCATGGAGATCCTCGAGTCCGAGGGCTACCCGGGCGTGCTGTCGACGCACTCGTGGATGGATAAGTCCTTCACCGAGCGGATCTACAAGCTGGGCGGCTTCATCACGCAGTACGGCCATGACGTGCGTGACTTCGTGAGCGAGGGCAAGGACGAAGAGGCGGTGCGCGCCAAGTACGGCGCGGGCTATGGCTTCGGGATGGACATGAATGGTTTCGGCGGGACGCCGGCGCCGCGCAAGGACGCCGCGACGACGCCGCTCGTCTACCCCTTCCCCACCGTGACGGGTGAGGGGTCGGTCGACAAGCAACGCTCCGGCCAGCGGATCTGGGATTACAACAAGGACGGCGTCGCCCACTACGGGATGGTGCCGGACTGGGTCCAGGACATGAAGGTCGTCGGCGGATCGGACGGACAGGCGGTGGTCAACGACCTGCTGCGCGGGCCGGAGACCTACCTGCGCACGCTGAAGGCCACCGAGGAGTATCAGCGAGGCGCGAACCTCGCCGAAGGCATGCCCGCCAAGGCCTCGAGCACGGAGTGGACCGTCCTCGGGCGCTACCTGCCGGCGAAGGCCGTCGATGGGCAGTCCGAGACCCGCTGGGCCAGTCAGTGGAAGGACGGCCAGTGGTGGCAGGTCGACCTCGGGACGCCGCGTCAGGTGGGCAAGGTGACGATCGACTGGGAGCGGGCGTACGCGAAGGGGTACACCGTGCAGGTGAGCCTCGATGGTCAGGCGTGGTCCACGGTCGTCACGGAGAACGCGAGTGATGGCGGTCTGGATACGCACCGCTTCGACTCGACATCGGCGCGTTATGTGCGGATCACGGGCACCGAGCGAGCGACCCAGTGGGGGATTTCGATCCAGGAGGCGGGGGTCTTCAGTAAGTAGTCGACCCGGCCGCGGAAAGTGACCTGGGGCGCGGTTACTTCCGCGTCCCGGGTCACTTTCCGGGTCGGGTGCGCTGTGGTCTGCGGGCATGGGCAGTCCGTGGCGGGGTTGGTGTCCTCGGGCGCGGTTATTTCCGCGTCCGAAATCCTTGACCGCGCCCGCGCCCCCAAACCCGCTCGATCGCAGCCCGGCTGGCGCCCACCGGAATGGGTCATGCTGGAGGGCATGTGCCGAAACATCCGGACCCTGCACAACTTCGAGCCGCCGGCGACGCGTGACGAGGTCGAGGCGGCGGCGCTGCAGTACGTCCGCAAGATCAGTGGGACGCGAACGCCCTCCGTGGCCAACCGAGAGGCCTTCGACCACGCCGTGGCGAGGGTGGCCGAGGTGACAGCGGAGTTGCTGGATGCGCTCGTCACCAACGCGCCGCCGAAGGACCGCGAGGTCGAGGCCGCGAAGGCCCGGGCGCGCTCCGCCGAGCGCTACCGCACGGCCTGACCTCGACCGGTGTCAGCGGGTCCCAGCGACGGGCGCCCGCTGAGTGATTCGTGTGCCTGGCGGGAGCCGTGCGACGAGTGTGCAGGCTTGGGTCTCCCCCTTCGGTTGTGGACAGCAGAATTGGTCAAAGTTCATGAGATCCACACGGGGTGAATGGCGTTCGCCCAGGTCAAAGCCGATCGAGATCTCCCTTCGGGGTGAAATCCACCGACTTACCCACACTATGTGCACCACGGTTTCGCGTGTCGCCCACCGGTTATCCACCTCGCCGTCCACCGGGTCACTTGGGGGTTGTCGGACCCGGGTGCGACAGTGACTGCTGGACCCCCGATCCACGCGTGCGAGCGCTGCCGGAGAAGGGGGTGACGAGGCGCGAAGGACGAGGGGGGATACGTGACGGCGAGTGACCTGAGCACCATGTTTGAGGGGCCGACTGGGGGGGCGGAACCGGGGCGCTTCGACGATCGGCTGCCGCCGCAGGACGTGGGTGCGGAGCAGTCCGTGATCGGGTCGATGCTGCTGAGCAAGGATGCGATCGCCGACGTCGTCGAGACGGTGCGCGGAGTGGACTTCTACCGCCCGTCGCATGAGTTGATCTACGACGCGATCATGGACCTGTACTCGCGTGGGGAGCCGGCCGACGCCATCACGGTTTCGGATGAGCTCACCAAGCGCGGCGACCTGCAGCGCGCGGGTGGGCAGGCGTACCTGCACGACCTGATCCAGTCGGTCCCGACCGCGGCAAACGCTGGCTTCTACGCGCAGATCGTCGCCGAGCGCGCGGTCCTGCGGCGCCTGGTCGACGCGGGGACCCGCATCGTCCAGATGGGATACGCCCAAGGCGGTGGCGATGTCGAGGACATCGTCAACGCGGCGCAGGCCGAGGTCTACCAGGTCGCGGAGACGCGCGGCGGCGAGGACTACGTGCCCCTGTGGGACACCCTCACCGAGACGATGGCCGAGATCGAGGTCGCCTCCGGGCGCAGTGACGAGATGATCGGCGTGCCGACCGGGTTCCCCGACCTCGACGAACTCACCCACGGCCTGCACCCCGGCCAGATGATCGTCATCGCGGCGCGACCAGCGATCGGCAAGTCGACTCTCGGAATCGACATCGCTCGCGCGGCGGCGATCCACCATGGCCAGGCGACGGCGGTCTTCTCACTCGAAATGAGCCGCACCGAGATCACGATGCGCATCCTCGCGGCAGAGTCGAGCATCCTCCTGCAAAACCTGCGCCGTGGCCAGATGAGCGACCCGGACTGGACCAAGCTCTCGCGGGTGATGGGCAAGATCAGCGACAGCCCCCTCTTCATCGACGATTCCCCGAACCTCGCCCTGATGGAGATCCGCGCGAAGGCGCGGCGGCTCAAGCAACAGCACAACCTCAAACTGGTCGTCATCGACTATCTCCAGCTGATGACCTCGGGGAAGAAGGTCGAGTCCCGCCAGCAGGAGGTCGCCGAGTTCTCGCGGGCATTGAAGCTCCTCGCCAAGGAACTCGAGGTCCCGGTCATCGCGATCAGCCAGTTGAACCGAGGCCCCGAGCAGCGCACGGACAAGCGCCCGCAGATGTCTGACCTTCGCGAATCGGGCTGCCTGACGGCCGACACGCGCCTGCTCCGAGCGGATACGGGTGCCGAGACCACGCTCGGCGAACTCCACGCGAGTGGCGCTCGCGATGTCTGTGTCTGGGCGCTGGACGACTCCCTGCGGTACGTGAAGCGGACGATGACGCATGTCTTCTCCACGGGGATGGCGCCGGTTTTCAAGCTCACCTTGGCGTCGGGCAAGACCGTACGCGCGACCGAGAACCACAAGTTCCTCACCTACGAAGGGTGGAATGCGCTCGCTAACCTTCGCGAGGGTGATCGCCTAGCGGTCCCGCGCCACGTCCCGTCCCCGCGCGCACTCACCGACTGGTCTGACGCGCAGACAATTCTGCTCGCGCACCTCCTCGGCGACGGGTCGTTCGTCAAGCGGCAACCGCTGCGGTACGCGAGCATCGACGAAGCGAATCTGGAGGCCGTCACCAAGGCTGCGCTGACCTTCGGTGTGGCTGCCGTCCGCGACGATTACCCGGCCGCGCGCGTCTCGACGCTTCGCCTCCGCGCCCCCTTCGCGCTGGCTCGGGGACGGCACAATCCGATCGCGGAGTGGCTCGATGGCCTGGGCCTGTTCGGTTTGCGCTCGCACGAGAAGTTCGTACCTGAGCAGATCTTCTCTCTCCCGAAGGATCAGATCGCCCTCTTCATCAAGCACATCTGGTCGACCGATGGCTCGGTGACGGTGCGGAAGGATGGTCGCGGCGGGCGCATCTACTACGCCTCGACATCGCGCCGTCTCGTGGATGACCTGACCCGGCTTTTGCTCCGCTTCGGGATCCAGACGAGGCTGAAGACCGTCCGTAAGGCGGGGTACCGCGATGGGTACACCATCGACATATCGGGTGCAGATAGTCAGCGCCGCTTCCTGCAGGAAGTCGGCGTGCACGGAGCTCGCAACGCTCATGCGGAGCGTCTCCTTCAGATCGTGCGAGAGACGAAGGCGAACACCAATGTCGACACCGTGCCGCGCCAGGTCTGGGATGACGTCCGCGACGTCATGTCCGAGTCCGGGATCACCTCGCGCCAGTTCCAAGCGGCGCTTGGGACGAGTTACTGCGGATCTGCTCTGTACGCCTCGGCCCCTTCCCGCGAGCGGCTATCGCGTGTCGCCTCCGTACTCGATTCGGCAGAGCTCGAACTGATGGCGGTCAACGATGTCTTCTGGGACACCGTCGTGGCGGTCAAGGCAGATGGGGTGGAAGAGGTCTTCGACGCCACCGTCTTGGGTCATCACAACTTCGTCGCGAATGGGATCGCGGCTCACAACTCGATCGAGCAGGACGCGGACTTGGTGATACTTCTCCACCGGGATCGTGACCCGGAAGCGCAGCGGGAAGGGGAAGCGGATGTGATCGTGGCCAAGCACCGTAACGGCCCGACCGCCGACATCACGCTCGGCTTCCAAGGCCACTACGCCCGCTTCACCACCATGGCAAAGGACAGTGGCGGCAGCGGGTTCTAGGGGTGTTGTCGAAATGCAGCGAAAATGTCACAAACCGGGTTCGTATGTGCCATAAACCTATGGTTATGGGTGGGCTATACCGACGACGATTCCTCGCAGCTCACCGACGCTGCGATCGACTGGATCGAAGAGACAGCCAACGGAGAGCATCTCCAGTCCTGATAGCAGGGAGCCGGATCGAGCCGCTTGCTTCGCCCGTCCTCATCTACCAGGCCGCCGGCCTGCGCTTCAACAAGTAAACTCTGATGCACCCTTATGCCGCGAACCGCGCGGTGACGGGTGCCCGACGGCGCCTCGAGCGACCGCTTCCTTGCGGCGGGGCGAGTTAGAACCCGCGCTGTGGCCGAACACCTGGCTGCGGTCGAGAAGGGGTGCCGCGGTGTGGCCGATCCCGCTTGACCTTAACCTTGCGTCAGGGCTGCAGGCTGCTGTCATGACCACAACACCAGCGATCGCGGTCCGCGATTTGACCAAGGCATTCGGCGACAACGCCGTTCTGCGCGGGGTCGACCTGGACGTCCCCGTGGGCCACATCGTGGCCCTGCTCGGTTCCAATGGGGCGGGTAAGACCACGGTCGTGCGGATCCTGTCCACCCTGCTCAAGGCGGACGGCGGCACAGCCACCGTTCACGGGTCCGACGTCAGTGTGGACCCCGGCACGGTCAGGGAGTCGATCAGCCTCACCGGCCAGTTCGCCGCCGTCGACGACGCCCTCACCGGACGCGAAAACATCATCCTCATCGCCCAGTTGCGGCACGTGCCGGACGCCCTCGCAGCCGCCGACAACCTGCTGCGCCGGTTCTCCCTGACCGACGCCGCCGACCGGAAGGCGGCAACCTACTCCGGTGGCATGCGCCGCCGGCTCGACATCGCCATGAGCCTAATCGGCGACCCGGCCGTCATCTTCCTGGACGAACCCACCACAGGCCTGGACCCGCAGGCCCGCAATGAGGTCTGGCATACCATCAAGCAGCTCGCCAGCGCCGGGACGACCGTGCTGCTCACGACCCAGTACCTCCACGAAGCCGAGCAACTCGCCGACCGGATTGCGATCCTGCACCAAGGACGCATCATCGCCGACGGAACCCTGACCGAGCTCAAGGCCCTCTTCCCGCCAACGACCCGAGAGCTCGTAGAGAAGCAACCCTCGCTCGAGGAGATCTTCCTCGCCATCGTCGGCGATCACGACACCCCCTGCACCCCTGACCCCACCATGCCCGAGGCCCACCGATGAGCACCCACGTTCTACGTGACACCACCGTCCTGACCAAGCGGTCCCTGCGGCACATCCTGCGCAGCCCCGACACCATCCTGACCACCGCCATCACCCCGATCGCGATGCTCTTGCTGTTCGTCTACGTCCTCGGCGGCGCGATCGCCAGCGGCGGCACCATCCCCGGCGCAAGCGGCGACCGCGGCAGCCGCGCCGCCTACGTTGACTACCTGCTACCCGGCATCCTGCTCATCACGGTGGCCTCCGGCATCGCCTACACCGCGTTCCGGCTGTTCACCGACGTCTCCAGCGGAGTCTTCGAACGCTTCCAGTCCATGCCTATCGCACGCTCCGCCGTGCTCTGGGGGCACGTGCTCACCTCCATCGTCGCCAACCTCATCGCACTCGTCCTCGTCACCGCGGTCGCCCTGCTCATCGGCTTCCGCTCCAGCGCAGGCGTACTCAACTGGCTCGCCATCGCCGGACTGCTCATCCTCTTCACCCTCGCCCTGACCTGGCTCGCCGTCATCCCCGGCCTCACAGCGACCTCCGTCGACGGCGTGAGCGGCTTCTCCTACCCGCTGATCTTCCTGCCGTTCATCAGCTCCGCGTTCGTGCCCACCGACGGTATGCCGCGTCCCGTCGCGTGGTTCGCCGAGCACCAACCCGTCACACCCATCGTCAACGCCCTGCGTCACCTCATGGCCAACCAACCGGTCGGCACCGACGGCTGGACCGCACTCGCCTGGTGCGTCGGGTTACTCGTCGTGGCGTACGCCCTGGCGATGATGACCTTCCGTCGCGAGCTCAAGTGAGCCAGCTGCATCCAGTCCGCGATACAACGAAGGAGATCGATTCGCCATGACCACCCCCACCGCCGCGCTGCAGTCGGTCTGGCGGGAAAGTCTTAACCGCCACGCGGGCAAGAAACGCGATTGACTGCAGCCATGCTCACGATCAGCCAGCTCGCGGCGTACGCCGGGGTAACCGTGCGCGCGGTCCGGCACTACCACGCCAAGGGACTGATCGCCGAGCCCGAGCGCGACCACTCCGGCTACCGCCGCTACGACGCCGCCGCCCTAGTCGAGCTCATTAAGATCCGCACCCTGGCCGAGGCCGGTGTCCCTCTCGCCCGAGTCCGGGAGCTCCTGCACGCCGACCAGGAACAGCTTGCGGCGGCGGTCGAGGACATCGACCGCCGCCTACGAGCGGAAATCCGTGAACGCCACAGCCACCGGAGGCGCATCGCACAGCTCGTTGCCGGCGACAGCCTCGCCCTACCTCCCGACGTGGTCGTCTACCTCGACCTGTTAAGGCAGCGCGGCGCCACCGAGGCGATGATCGCTCCAGAACGCAACGCCTGGATCCTCATGGCGGCCCGCTGGCCCGACCTGATCCCGGCCATGATGGCCGACAAAATCGCCCAGCTCGAGGATCGACGGGTTGCGCGGCTCTACGAGCTGTTCGGCCAGATCGCCGCCGAGTGGGACGCCTCCAGCGACGACGTCGAGACCCACCTCAAAGAGGCCGCAGACCTGCTCCACACACTCCTGCAGGCGGCCGACTCCACGGGCCATCTCGACAGCGCACAGCCCGCCGACACGTCCTACAACGACCTGATGGACTCCTTCGCCGACAACGCACACCCCGCCGTCGCTCGGCTTCGCGAACTGCTCTACGAACGCGGCTGGACCGGGTGGACCCGGGTGGAGAAGCGAGCACCCTGAATCGTTGCACCTCGGGTGGGTGAGACCAACCCCCGCGGCATCGGCCTTGACCAATCCGCACAAGGCGGAGCAGCCAGCAGTGACATAGTCACCGAGCCGGGCACGCTCATGCCGCGCCGGCGCGGTCTCTGCACGATCACACTGAGGAGCAGCGTTCGCGCAAAGTCCAGTGCTTAGTGCAGCGCAGTCATCGGTGCATCTCGGCACCCCTGCTTCTTCTGCCAACGCCTGATTTCGCGCGCCTGTCGACGTACAGCGAAGATTGCGCAGCGACTTTGCACACCGCTGACTAAGAGCCCGACTCCGGGCTGGTGGGGTCCTGACCTGCGGTGATCGGGCGCGCCCGACCTTGCACGACCCTGTCCAGGAGGTCGAATTGTGCAAGGTACCCCGCACGAGGTCGTGCAATCTTGGCTGCATCTCGACATCTGTATCTCGCGCGTGTTGCCCGCTGTGCGTTATTCACCAGGGTGACTCGTCTGGCCTTGAGGCCCGGACGGTATGGTTCGGATGACACAGCCGGTTGAAGCCGGCGCGTCCTCATGGGTGCGGGCCTGAAGGCAGGTCAACTGCCTGCCGAAAGCGGTGGGCAAGGCTGTGGAGCGCGTCAACGAGTGCGAAGGGGTGAACATCGGAGAGGTCGGTGTCGAAGGTGGCGGTCGGTCGCCCTCGGCAGCAGGAGCCGACGGCGGTTTGAGAACATGATCGGACCTATACGAAAGGGGTCGCCATGCCTTGGGCGCTCATCGAGGTCCGCCGCAAGTGGTCTCGCGAGCAAGAGATCGCGATCATCGACGCTGTGCATGGTGCACTTGTCGCCGCCTTCCAGATACCCCCGAAAGACAAGCACGTGCGTCTCCAGGTGCACGAGCCGCATCGCTTTGCGCACCCGCCGACGCTGACACAGCCTGAGAACGCGACGTTGGTAGCGGTCGACTGCTTCGCCGGTCGCTCGGTCGAGGCCAAGAGACGGCTCTACTCCGAGATCGTCGAGCGGTTGGAACCGTTGGGCATCCCTCGCGACCACGTCTCCATCACCTTGCGCGAAAGCCCCTCGGAGAACTGGGGCATCTCCGGCGGCCAGGCCGCCTGCGACGTGGATCTGGGTTTCAACGTCAACGTGTAGTCGCACTGACATGCTGCTGTCGGTGGGCCTTAGTCGGCCCGGCGCTCGTCAAGACGACGGATACAGGAAGGCCCGGCAGGGGATGCCCTCGTAGTCCTCACGCCCGTATTCGCGAAGGCCGGACTTCTTAGGCACGCGGGCGCTGGCGTCGTTGCCGACATGGACGATGGCTCTCAGCAGTGAGTTGCCGACGTTGGTCAGGTGCCAGTCGAAGAGTGCCGTCGCGATCTCGGTGGCAAGACCGTGGCCCCATAGTTCGCGGCGAATTAGGTAGTGTGTGGAAGATCTACTCCAGGCACGGATCGTCTCCGCGCCCGCCCGCGCCCGGGGCCGGTGGAAGAAGCCAGGCCCGCCGGTGCACGACGACCTGGTCGAGCGCGACTTCACCGCGGCCGGCCCGAACCGGTTATGGCTGACTGACCTGACCGAGCACCCCACCGCCGAGGGCAAGTTGTATCTGTGCGCGGTCAAGGATGTCTGGTCCCGGCGGATCGTGGGCTACTCCATCAGTGACCGGATGCCCTCAGCGTTAGCGGTCGACGCCCTCGAGATGGCTGTCGCCCGCCGCGGCCGTGACCTGGTCACCGGCTGCGTGGTGCACGCGGATCGGGGCAGCCAGTTCCGCTTCCGGCCCTATGTCGCTGCGTTGCACCGCTACGGGCTGGCGGGGTCCATGGGCCGGGTCGCTTCCAGCGCGGACAACGCCGCGATGGAGCGCTTCTTCGCCCTCCTTCAGAAGAACGTCCTCAACAGTCGCCGCTGGGCCACCCGGTCCGAACTGCGGCTGGCGATCGTGACCTGGATCGAACGCACCTACCACCGACGGCGCCGGCAACTATCCCTCGGCAAGTCCACCCGATCGAGTTTGAAACCATCTACTAGCCCGCGCACGCGGCCTGAACCACCACACCGGAAGTGTCAACCGAACCTTCAGCAGTCCCGACCAACCGAGCAGCCACCTACGACAAACTCCTCACCAACTTCAATGACGCGGGACAACGCCACCGCTGACAACGATCACCCACATAATGCCGATGTGCGGACGGGAGGAGACCCCCGGGATAGTCGGTGGAGTTTCCCGCTAGGAGGCCGGGCAATCTTGGTGGCGTCGGGCGGGTAGATGAGCGAGTGGGCCCATCCGGCTCAGCCGACAGCGTCGTTGATCTCGTCCACGAGCGCACGGGCGTCGGCCACGGTGAGGAAAAGTCGCGCGTAGTGCTCGTCCACGAGCTCGATCACGACCAGTTCGGTGGGGCCGCTGACGTTCCAGAAGTGCTTCTCGCCCTCAAGGGTCCAAGTCCCCGAGAACTTCTTGGGCAGCCCCAGCCCGGGCCCACGGATCCCCTTGTGGGCGGCCATGGCGCCGTCGTCCTGCGTCGCGCCCCGGACGTGCGCCAGGGGGATCTCCAGGCGGGAGGTGAACGACCACATCTTGTCCAGGCCGCGCGGCTCGACGACCATCAACTGCTGGTCGCGGTCAACGATGACGGTGTTGCTCATGAGGGTGCTCCTTCGTAGGTGGCGGTGTCTTAGCGGTGGATTGTGAGTCCGGAGCGGGCAAGCAGCCGCGCACCAAGCCACCGTGCGGCGTCCTCGCCGGCGGGAACGGCGACCAGCGCGTCGGCGCAGCGCTGGCGTACCTGGCGATCGCGCGACGCGAGCTCGAGGACGGCGACCAGCAGCAGGTCGACAGCACGGTCGGGTAGCGGCGTCCTCGCCTCTGGGGGCATGGCCCTGTCCAGGCAGCACAGGAAGAGCCCCCGCTTGGATCCGAAGGTCCCGTAGAGGCTGCCGCGGTGTACGCCGGTGGCGCCCACCAGGCGATCGATGGACGTCCCTTCGTAGCCCGTCTCCACGAAGCACGCGGTGGCCTGGTCGATGACGGTGCCGGGGTCGAAGCTGCGGGTGCGTCCCATGTGCAACACGATGGATGAAGAAGAACGGTCGGTCAAGAACGATCAGTCATAAATTTTGGGCATTAACCCCCAGTGATGCGAGCTCGACGGACACCGCACTGTCCCGCCGCTGTCCGCGCGATGTTTACGCGGTCGCCGGCCAGCTGATAGCTCGTGCAGGATGCCCTGCGTGGTGTCGTGCAATCTGCGCTGCATCTCGACATGTGCGTTATGGACCAGAGTGACTCTTCTGGCCTTGGAGGCGCGGACGGCCTGGTTTGGATGGCACCAGACGGTTGAAGCCAGCATCTCCTCATGGGTGCGAGCCTGAAGGTCGGCCAATTGCTCGGCGAAAGCGGTGGGCAAGGGTGTGGAGTGCGTCGACACGTACGTCGGGGTGCATGTCGGAGAACTCGGTGTCGAAAGGAGGCGTAGAGGCCGGCCACACGGGCCTAGGACCACCCTCCGTCTGCGCAGCGAGTCGGTGCTGCACGGGTGGCGCGAGGTGTTCGAAGACCGCTACCTGCACGCCGGCGGGCCCCAGCACACCGCTCTCTTCATCGAGAATGGTGAAGGATTCGAACTCGAACTCGTCGCCGACTGAGCACGCTGTTGTGCCGGGGGTTACGGTTCGCGCCAATGAGCGCCTCAAAATCTAGTCTGGTCCCATATTCAGCCGATCTTGGAAGCGAAGTCGACGACGGCGGCAGCGGTCGCCCGGTGATCACGGGCGGAGGCGACCATGCTCCCTGTCTCTAGCGCATGATCAGCCCCGGGCAGCTCGATCACCTCGCCGCGGCCAGTGAAGCCGTTCACCCACAACGGGTCTTGAGTCCCGCCCACGACCAAGTTGTCGGTGGGGTACGTGCGGATGCGTTGCTTCAGCGCTTCGCTCTCCGCTGGCATGGGATGCAGACCTGACGCTCTGAAGATTGGCGTGAGCCAGACGGCGGGGTAGCCGCGTTCGGCGCTCCAGTGTGCGGCCAATGTGCCGAGTGACTTCGCCACCACGAGCACTGGACCCGTCTGACGTTCTACCGCGTCTAGTTGTGCGGCCGCGCGCTCGACGAACCCTCGAGGATCGTGGGGGAGGCCTTCCAGGTGCCACTCGGCCTGCAGGACAACCCACCCGTCGGACCGAAGGGCTCGCGTCGTCTGTGCCAGCAGTGGCATCTCGCAGGAGTAGGCGCGACCGGGGAGCATCAACACAGTGCCGCGCCGCTTCAGCGCGTCGCGGTGCGCGGCCAGGGCTCGGAATCCGAGGCTCACTTCAGTCATGCACTTCACGCTTCCACGGATGCCCCTTGAAAGACGACAGTACGGTCGAACGAGCAAGGCCAGCCCCCGCATCTGCGGCCCCGCCGAGGACATTCGGACTTGCCGATCCGCGCGTTGCTCGTAGGGGCCGCGGCCGGAGGTTCACGCTGGGTCAGTCGGAGAGCTGGAACTTCACCATGACCCTCCAGGAGTGGTGCTGTGTCGAGAGGGCGGGGCCGGACCACAGCTCCCACCACTACGGCGCGGTGGACGATAGGCAGTAAGGGCCTGAGGGTCTTCTCGATGGACTGCAGGACGTCGACCGCACAGTCGTGGGCGACCGTCAGGCGCGGATAGATGTTGTCGAACGCACCGCCGTGGATCGGGTAGTCCGGGAACGCTGCTTCTACCTGTCGGGTGAGGCGCCATCCGGTGGGGGTCGCGCGAGTCCAGGAAGAGCACGTCGGTGTTCAACATGCCGCCTGGGTCTCGGAGGACACCGGCGTCCTCAGGCTGGGACTTGAATCTTGGGCAGGGGTTGTCATAGGAGGTGGCTGGTCAGGCGCTCAGCGCCGGCCGTGCAGCCACCACTAAGAAGCCCGGCGGCCAGAGCCAGCGCGAGGGAACGATGCGAGTTCTCCACGACAGGCCACCTACGTTCGGTTGACAGTCGGCCTCAGTGTGAGAGGGCGACCTGCCCCGTAGGCATGTAGTGGTGGGAAGTCCTCATCTACCGGTGTGTGCGCGTGTTTGCACGGCCGCATGGCAGAGGTGGGTTCGTCCAAGATGCCCTGCGTGGTGTCGCGCAATTTGCGCTGCACATCGACAGTCGCCCTATCCAGTTACGGCCCCGAGGACACCTCGTGCCCAGCTGCGGTAGCAGCGTGGGAGGCGTCTCTGTCGGAGCGGCTCCGGCGCCTCCGGCACTCGCGCTCATGCCGATGAGTGGTGGTTTGTCCCGCGCCAATCATCGGATCGCGTGACGCGATGGCGGGTTTAAGGTCAACGTGTACCGATCCGGATTCTTGCGGCGTCGCCGGCGAGGGATGATGGGTTCGGAGCCATGCGGAGACCCTTTAGCGCGGTGTGCACCCTCGCGATCCTGCCGCTAGCAGCTCCTCATGGCGCGCAGGTCGACTCGTCGATCTCAACCCTGCTGGAACGATGCGGTTGCCGAAGGGGTCGAAGGTGTGGAACCGGCGAACCCCCGGAATCTCGCCATCGCCTCGTACGCAGTTGTGCCCCTCGGCAGCAAGTCGCTCGTGAAGGTCATCTAGATCAGAAACCAGGAATGCCGGGTGGGCCTTCTGTGCCGGAGCGAAAGGGTCCTCGACCCCAAGGTGAAGCACCGCAGTCCCGGATTCGAACCAGCATCCTCCGCGGACCGCCAGCGCCGAGGGCTTGGCGACCTCCCTCATGCCCAGCAGCTCGCCGTAGAAGCCTCGCGCCAGGTCCTCGCCACCGCGCGGAATCGCTACCTGAACGTGGTCCAGTCCAGTGATCGCCATCGTCCCGCCCTTCTCTTGATATCAAGATAACAGAGGGGTGAGGGCCAGAGCGTGACTATTAGTTGCCGTCACTGCCGCTGTGCATGGCGCCTCGGAACCGAACGTGTGTGAGCGGGGCATTGAGGCGTTGTCGTTGGGCAAGTCGCGGTTTGAGTGGTGAGCTCGGCTTGACCTCAGATGCCGGCGACCGCAAGGCCATCGTGGGCGGGTGGCTAGTGCACCCATCCCCGCCACACCTGGCCGTTGCGTGGGAGGCCGCCGTCGAAGGTAATTGGCAGCGGCCGAGCCCGCTGCGGGTCTGGACCGTCCATAGCCTGCAGGTGCAGATGCGGTTCGGTGCTATTGCCCGAGTTTCCGCACTGGCCCAGTGGATGGCCCGCCTCGATCCGGCCATCGATGGCAACCGTCAACGACCCGCAACGGAGGTGTGCGAGGGCGACGTACACCCTGGGGGCGGTCTGGATGACCACATGGTTGCCAGCGAGTCCGGGCCACCCGCGTTGTACCCGACGCCGCTGGCCCAACGCGTAGCCAACGGAAGGGACCCCGCGGTAGGCATCGTGGTCGTGATCACTTCCGTGCACCGCGACGACGGTCCCGGACACGGGCGCGAGTACGGGCATACCGAAACCCGGGAACCGCTCCAGTGGTTCGGGCCGAAGGATGGTGCGCAGCGTGACGGGCGCGGTCCGCCCGGTTTGGTCCACGGGCACGAGGTCGATCGAGTATGCAGTCGCGAACCGCTCCGTCCCGTGGCTCGGCACCCGATTTGCTGGGCTGTTCTGCACCAGGCAGGGGCCGGTGAAGGGGGGCTGGAGCACGACAGCACTCTCGGTGCTGTCGCTCATCGGGTCACGGCCTCCCGAAACTCGCACTACAGCAGGTTAGAGCGCGAGTGACGGGGATTGTTGAGGGTCGGGACCCCTGCCTGACCCGCAAGGTGAGTGTCCCCTTCAAGCAGTCAGGCATCGAGGCAGAACCCTCACTTTCAGGTCGGGAGTCGGTAGGTCCCTCGGACGCGCGGTCTCCTTCACTCCCCTTGCCGAGGACGTCCGGAGCCCATGCGGGAAGGGCTTGTGTGCTGTCTTCGTTGAAGTAGATGCGTAGCGAAGCGTGCCTGTGTCGTGGGCCGCGACGATCTCGCGACAGCGCTCGCTGAGTCGCTGGAAGTGCGTCGATGTCTGCACCGGCGACACAAACAGCGCGCATCACCGCATCAGAGAGGCCGGTTCCGCACAGATCGAGCGCCGCTGAGATCGCGGTCGACGAACTCCTCCGACTTTCCCGCGACCTGGTGGGTCCTCGTCTGGCACTCCCCGCCTCAACTATCCGTTGCGGCGGACCACCCTTCGTCATCGGCCAGCGCTCCGGCATCCGTCTCCGGCGGAGGGGTGCGTGCGTCGCGGAGCAATTGGTCGTCGAGTGCGGCGTTCTCCTCAGAAGGGAGTCCATCGACATCGTCACCGTGAGTCCTTGGAACTCCGGACTCCTCGAGGTGTTCGGCGTGCTCGATCGACTCCTGCTCGAGAGAGTCGGCCTCGGCGAGGCGAGATGCCTCGAGGCGCGCCTTGTCGTCAGGGGACAGATCATCCGGTGGGGTATCACTCATCAGACTTCCTCCATCGCATCGCGGCGGATGTTCGTCTTGACGACGCTAGCAGCGCGCGGCCAGCGAGGGGTGTTGCGAGACGGACATACTCGTGCCCTTCCGGAAGAGGACTGGCATGCCGCTAAGACGTTTTGGATCAGACCAGCTCGATCGGCGGGCCATGGTGATGGCTGCGCGCGACCACATGTCCGTCGACGGTGAGCTGCGGTCCGTGGTGAGCGATCGTGTACCCGTCCCCGCCATCCGCAGGTGGGACCCCTTCCATCGTGATGTGGGCGATCGGCATCCTGGCGCGGGCCGCCCCAACGACGTCGTCGACTGCGGTTGCTTCGGAAGGGGGCGCCAGTACTGGCGGGTGATCGATTGCCACACGACGGTAAGCACCTCGGGCGGCATGGGTTCGGCAAGGTGACGTTGGAGCCACTGGCTGGCGCTCGCGCGGTCGACCCGCACGGGATGGATTGCGGCGACGCGCAGTGCTGCCTCCAGCCGAGCGTGTCGGTCGAGGTCGAAGGGCCAGACGAACGAGGTGAGGTACCGCGCGCCGTCGGGGGAGGACGCGTCGACGGGCTGGAGGTCGCATCCGCGGCGAGCCACGATCTGAAGCGTTTCGGGGCGGGCGTTCGCGGCCCGGGTGTCGAGGAGAAGGGGGCTCTGCGCGTCGCCCCACGACCAGCCCGGGCCGATGATCCGGTAACGGTCGACGTGCAGGTTGAGGCCACCGGAAGCGCCGATTTCAAGGAGCCGTATCTGCCTCAACTCGCTCCTCCGCACGGCGTGAAACAGCCCGACGGCGAGGCAGGCTGCTCGGCCGGGTTCATTGGTTTGAGGCGGTAGGTCCAGGGCCCGGCGCAACTCGTCCTCGTGCTCGGTCAGCACGTCCCGCATCACCGGCCAGCACTCGCTGGCGTCGGCGGTACCGCCAAGCGCCGGATAGAAGCGCTCGAGCTGGGGCGCGTCGCCACGCAAGACCACGCGGAAGACCCCTGCGAGAAGCCGGAGTTGGACCGCGCCGCTGCGCGGGGCGTCGAGGTGGTTGCGGCAAATCGACGCGACGATGCCGCCGGCGTCGAGGTCGTCGGCCATTGCCTGGAAGAGGACGCCGTACAGATGGTCGCGGGGACCGAAGTGTCGTCGGAAGTGCTCCGAGAGAGCCATCGGCCTATCTCATCAGAGTTGGATCCGACGATCGGCAGCAACTCGTCGACCCGCGCAGACGGGACGGCGGATGAGCCTCCCGCGGTGGACCGGGTGGCATCGTGCGAGATACACGGTCGCGCTGGCCCGACCTGAGGAGGAGAAGTGGACGACGCCCCGGTTCTGATCATCGTCGATGCTGGGCGTCGCCATTCAATTGGTCTGCGGCGCAACGGAACGGTCGTGGCAACCGGACATGGCGGAGCTGGCGAACTCGCCGTCGGTCACTGGACCGACGCGATCTCGGTCGCCGCAGGCAACGTTCACCCAGCGAAGAACACCGGCCAGTCCCACAGTGTCGCCCTACTCCGTGGAGGGCAGGTCCGCGCCACCGGGTGGAATGGCGACGGTCAGTGCGACGTCCAGACCTGGGCCGGGGTCGTCGCGATTGCGGCGGGCTGGCGGCGCACCCTCGGGGTGCTAGGTGACGGGACGGTCATCGCGGCTGGACGTCGCGGTGAAGGGGCCTGCGAGGTCTCCTCGTGGCGCGATGTCGTCGCCGTCTCGTGCGGCGATTGGCACTCGGTCGGGCTGCGCGCCGACGGCACCGCGGTTGCGGCGGGCAGTAACCAGTGCGGCCAGTGCGATGTGCAGGAGTGGAAGGACTTGCGCGCCATCTCAGCGGGCTATCTCCATACGGTCGCGGTGACCCGTGAAGGGAGGGTAGTGGCGACGGGGGCTGAGGCGACCGGAGCCTTGCGCATAGATCAGTGGCGAGACGTTGTGTCGGTAGCGGCCGGGAGCCTCCACACGGTGGGGCTCACGTCGAGCGGCCGCGTGCTAGCCACTGGGAACAACGACGACGGCCAGTGCGACGTGGATACCTGGACCGGTGTCGTCGCGATCGCCGCCGGGGCGCAACACACGCTCGGCCTCCGTCGGGACGGGTCGGTGGTCGCTACCGGTCGCAATGACGTCGGGCAAGCCGAGGTCGCCCAGTGGTCCGACCTCCGGACCCCGTGACCCCCTTCGTCAGACAGCCACTCGGGATGGTGCGCCGTCGGCATCGGGTCAGCCTGGACCCGGCTTCCGGCCGACGGTGAGCACGCCCAGCGCTGCCGGGGCGAACTCCGCTGCGGTGGCGGCGTCGAGGTGCGCGCCCAGGCTGTCGAGCACGGTCGTGAAGAAGAGGCGAAGACCGACGGTGTACGCGATGTCGGCGATCGCGGCGTCGTCGAGGCCGACCGCGCGCAAGGCGTCGATGTCCCCTTTCACGATCGACGCTGGATCGCGGGCGATCTGGCTCGCGAAGCGGTACACCGCCGCATCCTCTTCGCTCAGGGTCTCGCCGGTCGGATCCTCAAGCAGCGCGTCAAGGGTCGGCTGGTCGTCGCAGACATCGCGAAGGAACTTCGAGTGCGCCACCGCGCAGTAGGTCGACCGGCGCGCGCGAGCCGCTGCGATCGTGACCAACTCGAACCGGCGTCGATCCATGGGTTCGCGGATCGTCTTGGCGAGTTCCAACCACGCATCCGCGACGCGAGGGCGCGGCGCGAAACATCCGGCGTAGTCGGGCACGAACCCCCACGCCGCACGCTGGCCTTCGACATAGCGCCCGAAGGCCTCAGCCTGGTCGGGCTCCGGCACCGCCGAGATATACATGTCGCCGCGTCCCTAGTAACTGAAGGTGGTCGCGCCCTCGTCGCCGATCCACTCCCAGAGCTGGACCGAGCCACCCTTCGTCGCGTTGTCGATGAGCTTGGTGGCGTCGATCTCCTTCGCGTCGACGCAGATGCTGCACGCGAGCATTTCTCCGCCGGCGGCGGCGTAGCGCTGGAGGAGTTCCTCGAGGGGAGGGCAACCGTTGCAGGCCACCGCCCGCGCGACGCCGGGCACCGCGAGGCGCACCGCCTCCTTCGTCAGGAACATCATCGTCGGGCGGCCGGACTCCGCGGCGCCGACGGCGACGAGGAAGGCGACGGTGACCCGCTCCGCATCCTCGAGCCCGGTGGTGAGGCTGATTGCTGCCTTGCCCATGAGAAACCTCCCTGTCCGCGGCGGGCGATGACCCGCCGTCGATTCGACGGTAGGGGCGAGCACGGGGGTGGCGCTAGCGTGCCGTCACCCAATCCGCCGACCTGGTCAGGGGATCGGTGTCGGTCGACGCGTACCGGAATCGTCACGCAGCAAGATCGCCACGGCGCCAGCGCGCGCGGCGGGTCCGGAGAGCCCCAGCTTGGCGTAGATCCGCTGCAGATGTCGCTCGACGGTGCGCACGCTCAGATGGAGATCAGCGGCGATGTGCGCGTTGTCGAGCCCCTGTGCGGCAAGGCGCAGGACATCGACTTCGCGTGCGGAGAGGTCAGGCAGACCCCCTTCGGAGACGACGGCCTCGCTCGCTCCTTCGCGCAGGAAGGCCGTCACCTCGCGGATGAAGACCTGCCAGGCGGGCTCATGCTCCAAGAGGATGTGGTTATTGCTCTCCAGCGGGATCAGGCGCGCCCCGGGGATCTCGGAGGCGAGGGTCCGCGCGTGCTCGAAGGAGTTCATCCGCTCATGCCGCGAATGGATGACCAGCGTCGGGACGTCGATCAGGGGCAAGAGGTCACGCGAGTCGGCCTTGCCCCGCTCGACTCGGGACGCCGACGCCGTCCGCGCCGTCACCGCGCGCTGGTGCAGATCGTCGACCCACGCCATCTGCTCCTCGGTCGCGTCGGGGATCAGCATCGTAGTAAAGACCCGGCGGAAGGTGGGGTCCTTGCGGTCCCACCCCGCGCGGATCAGGGCCTGGAAGGCGTCCTCGAGGTCGCGGTCATCGTCGGTGACGTGCATCCCTGGCGCGGCGTAGGTACTGGCACACACGAACCTCGTCACCCGACCGGGATGGTCGTGGATGTACCGCAACGACACCGGCCCGCCCTGAGCCATGGCGATCAGGGCGAACTGGTCCAATCCCGCGGCCTGGGCCACGGCCGCGAGATCGTCAACCCGGCGATCGAGACTGAAGTCGGTGACGTCTCGATCAGAGAGCCCATGCCCCCGCTCATCGAAACGGATCACCGTCGCCACCCGGCCGAGTTCGACGAGGTAATGACGCCACACGGGGCTGCGCCAGTCGAACTCCAGATGGCTCAGCCAACAGGCGTCGAGCAGGACCGGAGGGCCCTCGCCGTGGACGGCGTAGGCGATCCGCACGCCGTCGCTCGAGGTGCAAAATCGCAGCCTCTGCGAGGCTTCGAGCTCTGCGGCCGTCCGCATAACGTTCGAGGGTAGTCCTCTGCCACTCGCGGCGCTCTCCTTAACGCAGGCTCGGTGAGCTCGCCGGAGCAGCGCCGCCCCCTTCGAGGTCATAGCGGTGGGCGATCACCCCGTCGAGGTGACGGTAGGGGACGAAGCCGAGGGATTGGTAGTAGCCGAGAGCATGCGGACTCCGCGCACCACCCCGTTGTGAAGGAGGGGCTCGAACGACCGGCAGGGACGAGCGATCGACGCCTCCGCCGGGTCAGGCCAGCACCCCACGCGCAAGGGTCTTGCCCGAGTGGGCCGGGTTGTCATCGAAGGGTTCGTCGGAGATGTCGACGATCACATATCCGGCGTCAATCAGTGTTTGAGAGACCTCGAAGGTCTGCTCCGTCGCGCCCGGTGGCAGCACACCGATCGAGACCATTCGCTGCTGATCCTTGTTGATGAGCCAGACCGCAAGGTAGCCATCGGGTGCGTCCATCGGCTCGGTCGTGACCTTCAGGGTCAGGGACGAACCGGTACGGACGAGGTCGGCCTCTCCCTTCGCCACGTTGGTATCCAGGGTGTCGAGGTTCGCCTGCTTGACCACCGTCGTCGTCGGCTCGTTGTGGTTGACGAGGGCGACGGTCCCGCCACCGATGAGCAGGCCAGCGGCGGCCGCGGCGGCTGCCCAGGGGAGGACGAGCCGAGTGCGCGACGGCGACCTCTTCTTCCGCCCTTCGGAGAGGTTAGGGCCGGACCCAGTATCGCCCTCACGCTCGACGAAGGGGGAGTGCGCGGGCCGCTCGGGCAGTGACGCGGCGCGCTGGTCAGTGGTGTCGGTATTGTCGACGATCCGAGTCCACACCTGGTCTGGTGGAGGCGTCAACGAGGTGGGCCCACCCGATAGCGCCGCGGCGATGCCCGCGATCTCGGCAACCTCGGCGCGGCATTGAGCGCACTCGCCGACATGCCGTGCGATCTCCTCCTCGGAGTTTTCGCCGAGCGCGTACCCCGCGAGAGCTTCGGGCTCAGGATGCATCATCGTGCACCTCCTTGAGGTGGGCGCGGAGGTGGAGCAGACCTCGTCGGATATGAGACTTCACCGTGCCGATCGGCAGGTCTAAGGCGGTTGCGATGGCCTGGTGGGTCTGGTCTTGGTAAAAGGCCATGGCGATGATGGTGCGGCGCGGCTCGTCAAGCCCCTCGACCAAACCAGCCAGCATGATCCGATCCTCCGGCCCATCGCCGGGTGGGTCCGCTCGGGTCACCTCCGGGTCGGCGACGACGGTGACTCTCGAGCGCGCGGCGTAATGATCGGCGCACCTGTTGCGAGTGATCCCGACCAGCCAGCCAGCCAGCGTGCCCCGCTCCGGGTCGAGGCTGCGGCGTCCTCGCCACGCGGAAACAAACACCTGCTGGGTGATGTCCTCTGCGTCCTGATGGTGGCCGACCGAACGCAACGCCAATGAGTGCACGAGCGGCCCCCATCGGCGGTACGCCTCGGCTAACGCGGCCTGATCGCCATCGCGCAGACGGCGGGCGAGCGAGCGGACATCTAGATCCGCTTCGGTGGTCACCACATGATCGTATCGACCGGCCCGTCGTGTGCTGGGCGCCCGGGTGCTGCGCGAGTGCGCTTCGGCATTGATCGTTCCTCTCAATGGGGGGCGGAGGAGGGGGACCCCCCGTCACCTTCTATTACTGCCAGGCGTTGCCCGACGGATGCACGGGAGGGTGTGAATTGGTCGACGGGGTCATCTCTCCCAGCACCGAGAAAAAGAAATCCAGGTCTTGGTGCATCCGGATCGGGCCATGACGAGGAAGTAGGGGTGTCACATCAGCCGAAGGACCACCGGTCCTTGCGTCCGAAAGGAAGCCCCATGCGTCGCTCCCTCCTGATCGCCCCCGTCGCTGCCCTCGCTCTCGGCCTAACCGCCTGCGGGAGTTCCGACGACTCGGCGGCCACCGACACCACCACGACCAGCCCGATGACGTCCGAAACCACGACGTCTCAGAGTCCGATGCCCGAAGAGAAGGACATCGTCGACACGGCCGTGGCCGCGGGCAGCTTCAAGACCCTCGCTACCGCCCTGACCGAGGCCGGCTTGGTCGACACCCTGAAGGGCGATGGCCCCTTCACGGTCTTCGCACCCACGGATGAGGCCTTCGACAAGCTCCCCGACGGGACGCTGGACAGCCTCCTGGCATCCCCCGAAGACAAGCTGAAGCCGATCCTCACCTACCACGTGGTCGAAGGGAAGGTTCTCGCCAAGGACGTCGCCACCATGGACGGCGAGAAGGTCAAGACCGTCAACGGTGCCGAACTCACCATCGAAGTGGGCGGCGACGAGGTCATGCTCGTCGACGCGACCGGGGCGAAGGCCAAGGTCACCCAACCCGATGTGATGGCGAGCAACGGGGTCATCCACGTGATCGACACCGTCCTGATGCCCACGAAGTAAAACGCTCGACAAGCCTCACGGTCGGCGAGCCCCCAGGTTCGCCGACCGTGATGTGCGTGGACGCGCGGCGGCGCCTGCGACCACCCACCACCTGAAGGGGGTCAGCGAGGCGACCCTCGGCGGCCGCGTCGAGGGTCGCGGTGAGGCCTTGCCGCAAGTCCCCCCCCACCGACCGCTAACCTGAAATGCGCCCCCGACCTGCCCACATCGTTTAGGGGGCGTTAGCGACAGTGGTCGGCTCGGTCGTTCAGGTAGATCTGCTCCGGTATCGAGGCGGTGAGCGCAGCCGCTCGTCGATAGCACGCCTCCGCTTCGGGGTCCCCGATGGCGTCGAGGAGGTGGGCGCGCGCCGCGAGCACGCGGTGATCGCGCGGCCGTCGCCTCACCAAGTCCTCCAGGGCGCGAAGCCCCGCCCGCGGACCGTCCGCTTCGCTCACCGCGATCGCAGCCCCAAGGTCAACCGCTGGGCTCGGAGCCACGGATCCCAACATGTCGTACAGCGCCCGAATCTGCGGCCAATCGGTCTCTGCGAAGGTCGCCGCTGTCGCGTGGACCGCGGCGATGGCTGCCTGCAATTGGAAGGTGCCGACCCTCCCTTCGGGCAACGATCTCTCGAGCAGCGCGACGGCTTCGTCGATCGCGTCCCGGTCCCACAGCACTCGGTTCTGCTCGGGAAGGGGTATCAGCCGCCCCTTCACGATGCGACTGGAGGACCTGGCGTCGACGAGGAGCATCAGCGCCAGCAGACCAGCGGTCTCGCCATCCCTTGGGACCGCGCGATGGAGGCGCCGCGTCAGTCGGATCGCCTCTCGCGTTAGCCCTTCGTCGATCACCTCAGGTCCGGTCGTGAGGGTTGAACCGGCGGTGAAGATCAGGTGTAGCACGTGACGCACGGCGTGGAGGCGGCGTGGCAGGTCGCGAAGGGGGACCGGTCCGAACGATGCGCCGGCCTCCCTCAGCGTGCGCTTGGCGCGACTGATCCGCTGGGCGGCACTCGACTCGGGGATGAGCAGCCCGTCGGCGACCTGACGCGTGGAGAGGCCGGCGACCGCGCGCAAGGTGAGGGCGACCGCCGACCCGGCGGTGAGAGCGGGGTGGCAGCACAGCACCAACAACTGCAGGGAGTCGTCAGCGTCGGTGACGCTGGTTGCCGGCGCGGTGGGCCGGTCCACTTCGGCAGCGTAGGCATCGCTCATTTCGCGGCGGTTGCGCGCCTGATCCGCCCTTCGGGCATCGATGAGTCGGCGGGAGGCCACCCTGATCAGCCAACCGCGTGGGTTGCTGGGCGCGCCGTCGACCGGCCATTGAAGGGAGGCCGCGAGGCAGGCTTCCTGCGCGGCGTCTTCGCAATCCTCCAGCGCGTCACCCCGGCGAAGCAGTGCCGCCAGGACGTGCGCGGCTTCGCGCCGCCACACCTCCTGCACGCCACCCTCGGTCGATGGTGAAGTCTCGGGCATGAGCGCCTAGGAGTGGCAGCCCGGCGTCATCACCGGACGCAACTCGACCGTGTCGCCCGGACACGAGAACGCCGCGGCGATCTGCTCGGCACGCTCCTGCGTCTCAACGTCGATCAGGAAGAAGCCCGCGAGGTGTTCCTTCCCTTCCGCATACGGCCCGTCGGTCGGCAGCGGCTGCTCATCGAAGTGGAACACTCTGGCTGCCTCCGGCGCCCCCAGGGGACAGCCGTACACCACTTCCCCATTGGCATCGGCCTCGCCGAAGACCCGCTCCCAGTGCGCGCCGAGCTCATCTTGCTTCTCCTGCGGCAGCGCCTGGTACTCCGGCGTGTGGTCACACGTGGGGTGGGCCCACGGGCGCGGGTTGGAGTGGATCAAGATCACGAACTTCATCTACGGCCTCCTTCGGTGCCGTCGACCGGCGATCGGCCGACACCCGAACGTCGGAGCCATCACACCAGATTCGACACGGGCTCAGGGTGGACTCGGATGGGCGGCCTGCGACGATGGATCGATCAACACGACGTCGCAATGGAGTGACCGCATGAGCGAGCCTGAAGTCTTTGATCTGATCGTGATCGGCGCCGGACCGGCCGGCGAGAACATCGCGCAGTACGCCACCGAGGGGACGGACCTGACGGCCGTCCTGATCGACCGCGAGCTCTTCGGCGGCGAGTGTTCGTACTACGCGTGCATGCCCAGCAAGGCTCTGCTCCGCCCGATTGAGGTGGCCGCGACCTCTCACCATCTGAAGGGGGTGAGCGACGCCAAACTCGACGTCGATGCCCTGATCAGTCGGCGTAACTACTGGGTGTCCAACTACGAAGACTCCGGCCAAGTGAAGTGGGCGAAGGGTGCGGGTCTCGAGGTCATCCGCGGTGATGCCAGCTTCGCCGGACCCCGCCAGGTGCGCGTCTCCGGCGAAGGGGGAGACCGACTCCTTGAGGCTCGCACCGCGGTCGTGATCGCCACGGGCACAACGGCTTTCGTCCCAGACCTGTACGCCGATTGCGCGCCGTGGGGGTCACGCGACGCCACCGGCATCCGCGAAGTCCCCGACCGTCTCATCATCGTGGGCGGCGGTGTGGTCGCGTGCGAAGCAGCGACCTGGCTCGCAGCGATGGGCTCGCACGTCACGATGATCGTGCGCGACGAACGCGTGCTCCCACGCTCCGAACCCTTCGCCTCCGAGATCGTCGCCACCGCGCTGCGTGACGCGGGCGTGGACCTGCGCCTGAAGACCGATGTCTCTGCGGTTCGGCGCGACGGCGCCCGCGACACCGGGATCGGGCAGATCCACGGCGGACCGGTGACCGTCACGCTCGGTGACGAAGAGGTCGAGGCCGACGAAATCCTCGTCGCCGTCGGACGCTGCCCCGCCCTCGACGGTCTCGGCCTCGACGTCGTGGGCCTCGATGAGTCGTCGGTCCTCGACGGCGACCTTCCAGACTGGCTTCTCGCGGTCGGCGACGCCTCCGGCGAAGCCGCTCTGACCCACTGGGGCAAGTACCGTGCGCGCGTCATCGGAGCCCAGATCGCCGCCCGGGCACTCGGCCACCCCGAGCCCTATGAGCCCACGAATGTGCCTGTGCCGCAGGCGATTTTCACCGACCCGCAGGTCGGCTCCGTGGGCCTCACCGAGGCCGAGGCGCGGGAGGCAGGGCATGACGTCGTCGTCGCGTCGACGCCCTGGTCCTCGGCGGCGGGGAGCGCGCTGCTTCAAGACGACGCGAAGGGCGGCGCTCAGCTCGTCGTCGACGCATCGAGTCACCGGGTGCTCGGGGCGACCTTCGTCGGGCCCGGCGCCGCCGAACTCGTCCACGCGGCCACGATCGCCATCGTCGGGGGCGTGCCGACCGAGGTGCTGCGCCACGCGGTCCCGAGCTATCCGACGGCCAGCGAGTTGTGGCTACGCCTCCTCGAGGACCTGCCTCCCGCCCTTCGTGATCGGCCGACATCGTGACCGCGTGAGCCGCGCCTCTTCTCGGGCGTCGACGGTTGATTAATACCCCCAGGGGGTATTAGCGTGAAGGAATGCGCAGTGAGCACCACCATCCGACGGAGCACTCCACCACTTCTCATGACCCACATGCTGGGCATGACGCGCACGGCGGACACGACCACCACCCAGGCGAGGCGGAGCACTCCGCTCACGCAAACCACGGTGGCCACGCAAGTCACGGCGGCCATGCCGGGCACGGTGACCACGCAGGTAATGGCGGGCACGGCGATCACGTCGCGCAGTTCCGTCGGCTGTTTTGGATCATGCTCGCCCTGGCGATCCCGGTGGTCGCCTTCAACGACATGTTTGCCGACCTCATCGGCTACTCGCTGCCCGACGCTGAGTGGGTGCGTTGGGTCTCGCCGCTCCTCGGGACGGTCGTGTACTTCTGGGGTGGACGCCCCTTCCTGACCGGCGTCGTGAGCGAAATCCGCGCTCGCAAGCCGGGGATGATGCTGCTCATTGGCCTCGCGATCACGGTCGCGTTCATCGCCTCCTGGGGCGCCACGCTCCACCTTCTCGACCACGAGCTGAACTTCTGGTGGGAACTCGCGCTCCTCGTCGTGATCATGCTGCTCGGGCACTGGATCGAGATGCGTTCGCTGGCACAGACCACATCCGCGCTGGACTCGCTCGCGGCGCTCCTGCCCGATGAAGCGGAGAAAGTCGTCGGCGACGAGGTCGTCACGGTCAACCCCGCCGACCTGGCCGTGGGTGATGTCGTGATCGTCCGGCCCGGTTCGTCGGTCCCAGCCGACGGCCGAATCGTCGATGGCAGCGCCGCGATGGATGAGTCCATGGTGACCGGCGAATCCCGCACGGTCCGTCGCGGGAAGGGGGATCAGGTGGTGGCCGGCACCGTCGCCACCGACTCCGGCCTGCGCGTCGAAGTGACCGCCACCGGGGATGACACCGCGCTCGCCGGGATCAGCAAGCTCGTCGCCGACGCCCAGGCGTCCTCTTCGCGGGCTCAACGCCTGGCCGATCGTGCGGCGGGCTGGCTCTTCTGGTTCGCGCTCGGCGCCGCCGTCATCACCGCGATCGTCTGGACGCTGGTCGGCACCCCGGAGACCGCTGTGGTCCGCACCATCACCGTGCTCGTCATCGCTTGTCCCCACGCCCTGGGGCTCGCCATCCCCCTCGTCGTCTCGATCGCGACGGAGCGCGCGGCGCGGGCCGGCGTGCTCGTCAAAGACCGGCTCGCCCTCGAGTCCATGCGCACCGTCGACACCGTGCTCTTCGACAAGACCGGCACCCTGACGAAGGGGGAGCCGACCGTCACCGCGATCGAACCGGTCGGCGACCGCAACGCTGACGAAGTCCTCGCGCTCGCTGCGGCAGCCGAGTCCGACAGTGAGCACCCGCTCGCTCGGGCGATCACGGGCGCGGCCCGCCACCGAGGCCTGGCCGTACCCGCCGCCGCAGGCTTCACCTCTTCGCCCGCCGTTGGGGTCCAGGCCACCGTCGATGGCGCGAGCGTCGAAGTCGGCGGGCCCTACCTCCTCGAGCAGCACGATGCGGCTGAGGTGCCTGTCGCGAAGACCTGGCGGGACGAGGGCGCGATCATCCTGCATGTTCTGCGCGACGGGGAGGTGATTGGCGCCCTTCGCCTCGCCGACGAAATCCGCCCCGAGTCTCGCGCGGCGATCGACGCCCTCCACTCGGCCGGAGCGCAGGTCGTCATGATCACTGGCGATGCCCAAGCGGTCGCCGACACGGTCGCGGCCGACCTCGGGATCGACCGGGTCTTCGCTGGCGTCCGGCCCGAGGACAAGGCCGCCAGGGTGTCCGAACTCCAGCACGAAGGGCGCAAGGTCGCCATGGTCGGCGACGGCGTCAACGACGCTCCCGCTCTGGCTCAAGCCGATGTCGGCATCGCGATCGGCGCGGGCACGGATGTCGCCATCGCCTCCGCTGGAGTGATCCTCGCCAGCGACGACCCGCGCTCGGTGCTGTCGGTGATCGAGCTCTCTCGCGCGAGTTACCGCAAGATGAAGCAGAACCTCTGGTGGGCCGCCGGGTACAACCTCGCGGCGGTGCCACTTGCCGCGGGCATCCTCGCGCCGATCGGTTTCGTGCTGCCGATGAGCGTCGGCGCCATCTTGATGTCCGCCTCGACGGTCGTGGTCGCGCTCAACGCTCAGGTGTTGCGCCGGCTGGACCTCTCTCCCGAAGCCAGCACCGCCGCCTTCCTCCGCCGCGACTGACCGGCCGGGGTGCAAAGGGTGCGGGGTGGGGCGCCCTTCGCAGGCCAGGTCGCGGGGGTGGGGTGCTGAGGGTGCGGGGCGGGGCGCCCTTCGCAGGCCAGGTCGCGTGGGTGGGGTGCTGAGGGTGCGGAGCGGGGGCGCCCTTCGCAGGCCAGGTCGCGTGGGTGGGGTGCGGGGTGCGGCGCCCTTCCCAGGCGGTGGCGGAGGTGGTCACGGAGGATCGCGAGGCGACTCGATCGAATTATCATCGCGTATGGCGATGATCACCGATGTCGAGGACTACTTCACCAAGGGCTGCGGTCGGTGTGAGCGTTTCGACACCCCCGACTGCTCGACCCGGCTCTGGATCGATGACCTCATCGCGCTACGGGCGATCTGTCTCGATGAGGGCTTGAGCGAGCAGGCGAAGTGGGGGCACCCCACTTATATGCACGCCGGGCGCAATATCGCGATCATGGGGGCCTTCCGCACCGACTTCCGGCTCACCTTCTTCGACGCCGCCCTGCTCGCCGATCCCGAAGGGGTCCTGCAGCGCCAGGGCCCGAACAGCCAGCACCCCGACGCCTTGCGCTTCACCGCGCTCGGCCAAGTCGCCGAGCGCGAGCCGGTGATTCGCGCTTACCTTCGCGAAGCGATGGGGTATGCGGAGAAGGGGGTTCGCTCGCCGAAGGTCGAGCGCGAGATTGAGATGCCCGAGGAGTTGATCGAGGCGCTCGCAGCCGACCCCGAGATGTCCGCCGCCTTCGATGCGCTCACGCCCGGGCGACAGAAGAGCTGGGCCTTCCAGGTCGGGTCGGCGAAGAAATCTCAGACCCGGGCCGATCGAGCCGCCCGCGCGCGGGACAAGATTATGGCCGGCAAGGGCGCCCTCGAGCGCTGATCCTCCCTGACCCGTAGCCGGCGCGCGGTTGGCGTGGAGTGTTTGGACGGTCAGGACCGTAAGAAGGCTCCACGCCACCTCGCCTACACCAGCGGACGGTCTCCAGCGGCGGGGTGGATCAGCCGTCGGAGGTGGCGGGCGCGCGGGTGCAAAGGACACCCTTGTTGCCTTCGGGGTCCGCGATGACGACGAGGGAGGGCGCTTGGCTGTCATCGACCACGGTGCCACCAGCGAGCAGGGCCGCCTTCACCCGCTCGACGGCGACCTCGGGCGGCACGTACACCTCGATGTGGAAGCGCTGGGGCTCGTCGGAGTCGTCCGCGAGGTCGCCGAACCACAGGTGCGGCACGCGATCGGTGGCGTCGCGGATCTCGTCGCTCGGCGTCCCGCGACCTTGAGCGTTCGCGTCGCCGGTGAGCAGCGCCGCCCAGACCGGGGCGACGGCTCCCGACTCGCGCGTGTCGAGCCCGAGTTCGAGGGTGCTGACCGCGGCTGGCTCCGGCATCAAGTGGTGATCGGCGGCTACGTCGCTGAGGCGCCGGGCGATGTCGAGGTCGGCCTGCGTGACCCATTCGACGACGTACTCCATGCCGTCGTGATCGCGGTAGATCGCGTCCGGGCTCACCACCTTTAGGTCGATGTACCCGTTGCCGATCGTGAGGCTGAGGTGGCGATGCAGGTCGTCTCCGCATGCACCGGCGGCGTCGACGAAGCGTGCCGCAGCAGCGAAGTCCTCGACGAGGTACCGCGCATGGAGTCCCTGGGCGAGGTGGCGCCAGTCCGTCAACTTGGCCGCGGCGACCTGGTCGCCCATCAACATGTCCATGCATCACCGTAGTGCCACGTGTGGTGCCGCTGGCAAGGCTCACCCGCAGGTCTGTAGCCATCTGCAGACAAATCGCCGGCGACCCGGTCCCCTCGTCGGAGCCCCTCGCCACCTTACGAGCGCACCTGGCTCGGCGCCTCGGCCTTAGCGCGCGGACCAACCTTGCGGGCCATCCAATACGCCGGTTCGCGCAGCGCGGTGACCCAGCGATACGGCGGGAGCTCGGGCAGGTGGTGCTGAAGGGGGTCAGCACGCACGGAGTCGTCGTGGTCACCCCATTCGCACTCGACGGTGCCGATCGCGATCCACGGACCGGTCGCGGTGGTGACCGAGAGCGTCCATCGAGTCGGTGGGAGGTCGCCGTTAATCGTCGATGCGAGGGCAGGCTCGACACCCAACAGGACGGCCCCGTGCTCCCCCTTCACCGGCAGCAGACTGCCCATGAAGCCGAAGTGACCGGGCCGCTGCACACCGAGCAGATAGCGCGAGACCAGCCCTTGCCCGGTCGTGGCGAAGAGGAAGTCGGCCGCGTCGTCGTCGGCGCGGAGGCGCAGCGCCAGCCCGTGGATGTCGGTCCGGGTCGGCCCGGTGCCGACGGCCCAGGAGAACCGCGCGGTCCCGGTCAGCGTCTGCTCCGAGCGCAACAGCGGCGTCGGGGCAGCCGGGTTGCCGTCGAGGGTCACCGTGCACGGCCCGACGACCCCACGAGGGTGAAGGGGGCGGGCGCTGCGGACCGCGGTGATCGCTGCCGTGGCGGCGGCGAGCCCGCCCCCGGCGGTCGCGGCGAGGGTGTCGCCGAAGAGGCGAGCAGGTCGTAGGAGGGGAGCAGCCATAGCCCAACGCTGACAGGGCTTTACCCCCTTCGGATAGGTCCAAGGGGGTGACCCTCACCCCTTCGCGCGGTGGGCGGACGTGAGTTCGCCCCCACCGGCGGGGGCGAACTCGCTCCCTTCGCTAGCCGTGGCTTAACTTTGGGAGGGTGACCACGAGCGCGAGCAGAGCGACCGATCGCCCCCGAGATCCGAGGGGTGCTGCGTCGGCATGACCGAGGCTCTCCTCATGCTGCTCGGCGGGATCCTCGTGATCTTGGTGATCATCGCGGTCAACGGGTACTTCGTCGCCCAAGAGTTCGCGTACATGTCGGTCGACCGCAATCGACTGGCATCGCGCGCGCAGGAGGGTGACGCTGCCGCCGAGCGCGCGCTGAAGGTCACCAAGCGCACCTCCTTCATGCTCTCGGGCGCGCAGCTCGGGATCACCGTGACCGGCCTGCTGGTCGGGTATGTCGCCGAACCCATGGTCGGGTCGGCGCTCGGGGTGCTCCTCGACGGTGCCGGGGTGCCGAAGTCGGTCAGCATCCTCGTCGGGACCGTCGGCGTGCTCGCCGTGGCGACGATCGTGCAGATGCTCTTCGGCGAGCTCTACCCGAAGAATCTCGCGATCGCGAACGCCGAACCGATGGCGCGTCGGATGGCGCGTTCCACCCTCATCTACCTCACCGTCTTTGGCTGGCTGATCTCCTTCTTCGACAAGTCCGCGAACCTCCTCCTTCGCCTCGTGCGCATCGAACCGGTCCACGACCTCGACACCAGCGCGACGGCCGAGGATCTCGAGCGGATCGTCGCGGATTCGCGTGACAGCGGTGACTTGCCGGAGGAGCTCTCCCTTCTGCTCGATCGGATCCTCGACTTCCCCGATCAGGACGTCGAACACGCGATGATCCCGCGCGGCCGGGTGGACACCGTGCCCGCCAGCATGGCCGTCGCGGAGGTGCGCCAGCTGATGGCGCAGGCTCACACGCGCTACCCCGTGATCGATGACGAGGGGCAGCCGATCGGGGTGGTGCACCTCGGTGACGTGCTCCGGGAGGCCGCGGATTCGACCGCGCCCGTGGAGCGGATCATGCGCCAGCCGGTGATCGTCCCCACCCTGATGCCGCTGCCGACCGCGGTCGGTGAGCTCGACGAATCGGGCGAAGAACTCGCCTGCGTGGTCGATGAGTACGGCGGCTTCGCGGGCGTCCTCACGATGGAGGACATGGCCGAGGAACTCGTCGGCGAGATCACCGACGAACACGACGCCGAGACGCCCGAGCAGATCACCGCGACCGGCGACGATGCCTGGCGGATGGACGGCGATGTCCACCTCGACGAGGCCGAGCGAGCCCTGGGGCACCGCCTGCCTGAAGGGGACTACGAGACCGTCGCGGGTCTGCTGATCGCCGAGACTGGTGAGCTTCCGGACGTCGGGCAAATGGTGACGATCGAGCTCCCAGAGGACCCGTCCGAAGTGGTCTCCGACGAACCGGTCCGCCGCAGCCTCGACATCGAGGTCCTGGCGGTCGAGCGCCACGTCCCGAGCGAGGTCGCGGTGCAGCTCGTGACCCGCGCGGCCGATGACATCGCGCCAGTGACCGAGATCGATATCGAAGCGCCGACCGAAGGGGGTGCGCGGTGAGTCATCCCGTCGTGGTCATCCTCGTCACGATCGCGCTGATCGTCGCGAGCGCCTTCTTCGTCATCATCGAGTTCGCCCTGCTGGGCGCGCGCCGACACCGCTTGGAGCCGGAGGCGGCCACCTCCGCGGCCGCCCGCTCCGCCCTTCGCGGGATGAACGAGCTCACCCTCATGCTCGCCGGCGCTCAACTCGGGATCACGGCGGCGACCTTCGCCCTTGGTGCGGTCACTAAGCCCGCGATGGACCGTTGGCTCGGCCCGGTCTTCACCGCCCTTGGTGCTCCCGGATGGCTCGCGGGCAGTGCCTCCTTCATCGTCTCGCTCCTCTTCGTCACCTTCTTGCACCTCGTCGTCGGGGAAATGGCGCCGAAGTCCTGGGCGATCGCGCATCCGGAGCGCGCCGCCAAACTCGTCTCTCCGCCCGGCCGGGTCTTCATCTGGCTGGTCCGGCCGCTGCTGATCGGCATCAACCGCCTGGCCAACCGCCTGGTCGCGGCGAGCGGGGTGACCCCCGTCGACCGGGCCGCCGCGGGTGGCCAGGACGCGGCGACGATCCGGCAATTGGTCGAGCACTCGGCAGCCACCGGGGCACTCGCGACGGACTTCCATCGCCAGATCGACCGGGTCATCGACCTCGAACGGCTGACCCTCGGCGACATCGTTCCCGAGGGTCAGCGCACCGCCTCGGTGGGCGAAGACGCGACGGTGGGCGATGTCCAAGATGCCGCGACGGGCAGCGGACACCTACGGATCGTCGTGGCCGCGAAGGGTCAGGCCGCCGGGATCATCCATGTTCGGGACACCTTGCTCAGCGAGAGCGGTGATGCGGCACTGCCTCTGGCGCGACCCGCCTTCCTGCTCACCCCGTCGACTCCCGTGTACGAGGCGCTGGCCCGGATGCGCGAAGGGGGCGAGCAGCTCGCCGTCGTCGCGGAATCCGGGAGGACTCGAGGAGTGGTCAGCGTGTCAGACATCATGCACCGGGTCCTCCCGAGCCAGGTGCTCGTCGATCCCGCCATCGGAGTCACCGAGGCGCGGTGACCCCGGCGCCGCCGACAAGGTGTCGGCGATGAGTTCTTGCTCCACATACGCCTCCTGCTGGGCGAGGCGGACGAAGGCCTCGCTGCTCGCCGAGCGGTAGCGATCCTGATGCCAGGCGATCCCGACGATTCGGGGAGGGACCCCGGCGAGGGCTCGCGTGCGCATCCCGGGGCGGGAGCGATCAACCGACAGCCACGAGACCACCGCAGCGCCGACCCCTTCGGCGGCCAATCCGAGGATCGTGCCGTTGTCGTTGGAGCGGAAGGCGATCTGGTCGCGTAGTTCCGGGCGGCCGAGCCGGTGTTCGATGGCGTGGACCTCGCGCATCTTCGCGTAGGTGACCAGCGGGACGCCGAGCAGGTCGGCCGGGCGGATGGGCCCAGGGTCGGAGCCCAGCGGGTCCGTCTCGCGGGTGACCACGACATAGGGGTCTTCGAGCAGTTCGCGGTGGGCGAAGGGGCCCGGGAGCAAGGGGTAGGCGATGAAGGTGAGGTCGAGGTCGCCGCGCTCGACGGCGGTGAGAAGTTCACCGTCATCCTCGGCCTCGGTGAGCTCGACCGTGACCTGGGGCCACTGCTGCTGGAAGGTCCGCAGGATCCGCGGAACGATCCGCACGCCGACGCTTTGGTAACAGCCGATGCGCAGGACGCCGGCGCCCCCTTCGGTCAGCGCGTTGAGGTCGGCGTTGATGCTCTCCAGGCGTGCAGTAATCGCCGTGGCATGTCCCAAGAGGAGCTGACCGGCGGTCGTTAACGACACCGGTCGTGAGCCGCCCGGCCGTTCGATCAACGGATGCCCGACCGCTCGCTCGAGCCGCGCGATCTGCTGACTGATCGCCGACTGGGTATAGCCGAGGGCGTCGGCTGCGCCGCTGAACGACCCCGTCCGCGCGACCTCCGTGAGGGCCACGAGATGGCGCAGTTCGATCGCCCGAGATCGCGTCATCCATTGACTATAAGCGGCGTTAATGAAGACCATCGGGATGACGAATAGCGCTGATGGCGAGGTCGCTCCATCCTGAAAGAGGCAAGATCACGGACGACCCAAGGAGAACGCCATGACCTCGAGCGCCCACAGCGCCCCAGCGACCGCTGCGGGCTACGCGGATGTCGTTGACCTCGAGACCTATCCGATCGACGACCTCGACGGCCCCGAAGGGCGGGCCCTCGTCGAGTCATGCCGCAGCCAGCTCGAGGAGACGGGGGTGTGCACCCTGCCCGGCTTCGTTCGGGACGAGGCGATCACCGAAATGATCCGGATCGCCGAAGACCTGATCCCGCGAGCCTGGCGCTCGGATCAGCGGCACACGATCTACTTCGAGCCGGTGGACGCCGAGGTCGACCCGGGTCACCCGCGCGCTCACACGGTGCGCTCGGCCAAGGACGGCATCGCCTACGACCTCATCCCCGCCGACGCCCCCGTCCGCCGGATGTACGAGTCGGACGACCTCACCCGCTTCATCGCAGCGGTGCTCGGCAAGACGGTCCTCTACCGCAGCGCCGACCCCCTTGACGCCATGCAGATCACCGCCTTCCACGAGGGTCAGGAGCTGGGGTGGCACTTCGACAACAGCGAGTTCTCGATGACGCTGATGTACCAGCAACCCGAAGCCGGCGGTGAGTTCGTCTACGTCCCTCGGCTTCGGTCGGCGGAGGAGGAGAACTACGAAGGGGTTCGCCGGGTCCTGCACGAAGAGGACACCGCCTCCCTTCGCACCCTGCCGAGCGCCCCCGGGACCCTGGCCTTCTTCCGCGGGCAGCACGCTTTGCATCGCGTGACCGAGGTGCAGGGCGAGACCCCGCGCCTCAACACTGTGCTGACCTATGGCGAGCGCCCGGATATGCGCCTGCGCGATCTCACCTCCGAGCTCTTCTACGGTCGGAGGAGCCCCGCCCCCGACGCGCGCTAGGGATGCGGCGGGTCAGGTGCGAAGTTCCACCGTGAAGAAGGGGAGGAGGGCCTGAGTGAGCGGACCGATGGCGAGTGCGTAGAGCACCGTGCCGACGCCCAAGGCTCCGCCGAGCAGCAGGCCGATGACCACCACGGTCACCTCGAGCATGGTGCGCACCAACCGCAGGGATAGCCCGGTGCGCCGGTGAAGTCCGGTCATCAGGCCGTCGCGCGGGCCGCGGCCAAACTGAGCGCCGATGTAAAGAGCAGTGGCGAGCCCATTGGCCGCGACCCCGCCGACCAGGAAGAGGGCGCGAAGCCAGAGCGAGTCGGGGCGGTCGAGGACCGCGAGGGTGGCATCGGCCGAGAGCCCGACCACGACGGCGTTGGCGATCGTGCCGATACCCGGCTTCTCGCGAAGGGGGATCCACAGCAGCAGGACGAGGAAACTGAAGACGATCACCGCCTGCCCGAGCGTGATCGGGACGTGGCGCGTAAATCCAGAGTGGAGGACATCCCAGGGGGCGAGGCCGAGCCCCGCGCGCACCATGAAGGCCAGGGACATGCCGTAGAGCCAGAGCCCGATCAGCAGTTGCGGCAGTCGGCGGCCAAGGCGTCCCGCCCGGAGTTGGGCGATTGGTCCGAGGTCGACTAAGCCCCGGGGCGCGTGCACGGTCGATGTCATGCCCCAAGCCTGTCTCCTGATTGGCCTTGTGTGAAATAGCCAATCGGGCAATAGTGGCCTTCATGGGACGCGCTCTTTCCGCTCGCAAGGTGGCCACGCTGGTCGGCGACTTCCCGCGCTCGCCTGCGTACCTCGGCCTGGCCGACGGCCTTCGCGTCCTGATTGGCGACGGTCGGATCGGACTCGGCGTGCGACTTCCGAGCGAACGCGAACTGACCCAGGCGCTCGACGTCTCGCGAACGACGGTGACCCGCGCCTACGAAACCCTGCGCGACCAGGGTTACGCAGAGTCGCGGCGAGGAGCGGGCACGTTTACCCGTGTCCCCGGCGGGCTCTCGCGGGCCCATGACCGCTCGCTGCTGCCGGCCTCTGCCGGGCGCGATGCCATCGATCTCAATTGCGCGGCGCCCTCGGCACCTCCCGGCGTGAGCGAAGCCTTCCAGCGGGCGGCCGAGCATCTGCCGGCCTACCTGAGCGGCCCTGCGTACTTCCCGATGGGAGAACCCGGGCTCCAGACCCGCATCGCGGCCAGTTACGAGGCGCGCGGACTGCCGACGACCCCCGACCAGATTATGGTGACGAGCGGCGCCCTCTCGGGGGCGGCGATCGTCGCCCAAGCATTCGCTGGCGCGGGACTGCGAGCTCTCGTCGAATCCCCGACGTACCCCAACGCCACGCAGGCGATGACCCATGCCGGCGCGCGCCTCGTGCCGTTTGCGCTCGATCCGCACGGCTGGGACCTCGATGCCTTCGAGGCGACCGTGCGCCAGACCGCGCCGCGGCTGGCCTACCTGGTCCCGGACTTCCATAACCCCACCGGACACCTCATGCCCGATGCCCAGCGCGAGCGCCTCGCCGCGATCCTCGCCGCTGGCCGCGTGGTCCCGGTCGTCGATGAAGCCCATCAGGCGCTCGCCCTCGAGCCCGGACTGGCCGAGGCGATGCCCGCCCCCTTCGCCCTCTTCAGCAAGAGCGCGATCACTCTCGGGAGCGCGAGCAAGGCGTACTGGGGAGGCCTGCGGCTCGGGTGGATTCGCGCGTCGAGCGAGATGATGCCGCGACTCATGCGGGCGCGGATCAGCCTGGACCTCGGCTCGCCGGTCATGGAGCAGCTCGCCCTGAGCGAGCTTTTCGATCGCGCGGCGGAGGTGCTCACCGCCAACCGCGAGCGTCTGCGAACGAACCGGGACGCGCTCGTCGCCGCCGTCCGAGAAAACCTCCCGAGCTGGGATTTCCTGATCCCGAAGGGGGGTCTCGCCCTCTGGTGCGAACTCCCGCAGCCCGTGGCGACCGCGACCAGTGCCCTCGCCGAGCAACTCGGTGTGGTGGTCGCACCCGGTCCGGTCTTCGCGGTCGAAGGGGGACTGAACCGCTTCCTTCGCATCCCCTGGACCGCCGAACCAGAGGCGCTGATCGAAGCTACCCGCCGCTTGGCGGCGGCGTGGGAGCAGGTCAACGCCGCTCCCGATCACACCTCGACCGCGAAACGCTCGCGCGTCCTGATCGCCTAACCGCCCCCGCCGAGACCGGGGCTGAGACGATGACGAGGTGCAGGCACCGGTCGGGGACTACGCGCTGCTGAGCGATCGGCAGACCGCGGCGCTGATCGCCCATGGCCAAGTGGCGTGGTGGTGCGTACCGCGCTTCGACTCCCCGGCGGTCTTTGCCGCCCTCCTCGGCGATGAGGACAACGGCCACTGGACGGTGGCACCCGTCGACGGCGTCGAGCGCCGCCGGGGTTATCGGGAAGGCAGTTTCGTCCTCGACACGGTATGGGACACCCCGGGCGGACGGGCGGTCACGACCGACGCTCTGGTCGGGCATCGAGGCGTCGCGGCACCCGAACGCGTCACCCTCGTGCGCGAAGTGCGTTGTGAGTCCGGGGTCATCGAGGTGGCCAGCGAACTCGTGATGCGCTTCGACTACGGCCGGACCGTCCCGTGGGTGCGTCGCACGGCCGATCGCCGCGGAGAGCCGGTGTTGCACGCGATCGCGGGACCGGACTCCCTCACCCTGCACGGGCCCGACCTCACCGCTTCGCTCCAGGCGCACCGGGGTCGACACCGCCTCACCGCTGGCCAATCGCTGGCGTGGTCGCTCACCTGGCAACCTGCGCACCTCGATCCGGTCGGGGCGCTCGACATCCCCCGCGCGATCGAGGAGATGGTGACGGACTGGCAGGCGTGGCGCGCGGCGGTCCCGGTGGTCGGGCCGTACGCGGGCTCGGTCGCGGACTCGCTCGCCGTCTTACGGGCGCTCACGGCACGCCGCACCGGCGGGATCGTCGCAGCCCCGACGACCTCCCTTCCCGAGCACATCGGCGGCGAGCGCAACTGGGACTACCGCTACACGTGGCTGCGGGACTCGGCGCTCACGATCCAGATCCTCGCCAGTCATGGCCACCCGCACGTGGCGCAGCACTGGCGGGACTGGTTGCTGCGCGCCATCGCCGGCGACCCCGAAGACCTGCAGATCATGTACGGCATCGCCGGGGAGCGTCACCTCGCCGAACACACCTTGAGTCATCTCGCGGGTTACCAGGGGTCGGCGCCGGTGCGGATCGGCAACGAGGCGTACCACCAGTATCAGGCCGACGTCGTCGGCGAAGTGATGATGGCGCTGGCTGCCCTGCGCGAGGCGGGCATCGCCGAAGACGACTTCTCCTGGCAGCTGCAACTCAGCCTCCTGGAGTTGCTCGAACGACGCCTCGATACCCCCGACCGGGGGATTTGGGAGGTCCGCGGCGAGCCGCATTGGTTCACCCACGGACGAGTCCTCATGTGGACCGCCTTCGATCGGGGGGTGCGCGCGGTCGTCGACTATGGGCTGGACGGTCCGGCTGAGCGGTGGGCTCGTCACCGGGACCGGCTGCACCGCGAGATCTTCCAGCGGGGCGTGCGCGGCGGGACCTTTGTCCAGCACTACGACACCGACGCGGTGGACGCGGCGCTCTTGCAGATCCCGCAGACCGGTTTTGTCGCGGCGGATTCTCCCGTGATGCTCGCGACGGTGGCTCGGATCGAAGACGAGCTGATGACTAAGGAAGGCTTCGTCCGCCGGTACCTTACTGACGGGAGCGACGGGATCGCGGGCGGCGAAGGGGTCTTCCTCATGTGTACCTTCTGGCTCGCCGAGCAGCACGCGCGGACCGGGCGACGTGATGAAGCGATCGCGTTGATGGACCGGTTGCTTGGCCTTCGCAATGACCTCGGGTTGCTCTCGGAGGAGTACAGCCCGGAGGCCGACGTCCTCCTTGGCAACTACCCGCAGGCCTTCAGCCACCTCGCCCTGGTCCGCGCCGCTGAGGCGATCACCGCCTCGGGCGACTGAGCAGAGGCGCGAGACCCCCTTCACCGCGCTTCCCGACCCCCAGGCCGGCGCGTAATCCCCGGAACGCGAGGTAGCTGGCGAGCGAAATCTCCCAGGCGAAGAGGGGTAGAGCGAGCGCGGGTAGTGGGCGGGTGAATCCGAAGAGGACGGCCAGGTTCATTACCGCGACCAGCGCTGCCCCGACCAGGCCGAGTGCCGGGATGAAGGGGGCGACCAGCCGATGGCGCCACAGCACAGTGGCAAGGACAGCGGCATTGACGGGGTTGATCAGGCCGGGGCCGATGACGAAGGTCCAGTCATGCAGCAGGTGCAGGCCGCGCACTACCTCCGGGGCCATGCCCGACGCGGCGGTCGAGCCCGGGATGGCGACCGCCGGCAGGATCGCGACGACGCCGACGAGGATGACGCCAGCTTCCAGAGTCCGCAGCGCGACATATCCGAGGGCACCTGCGGGATCGTGTCCGCGCAGCAGAGGGTAGAGCGCCAGGGCGGTACCGACGACGGCCGCCGCAAGGATGACTTCGAGGGCGCTCGCGAATAGGACCGAGGACCGGCCCGCGAGTGGTTCCCCAGTGCCGAGAGCCGATCCTCCGTAGAGGGGCACCGCGGCCACCGAGGTGATCCAGGTGATGAGGAAGAGGACTGCCGCGAGTCGTGCGCGGCGGCGAGTGGTGGTCATGGGGGCGTCCCTTCACGGTGAGGTGTACGGCGTACACCTTCGCGCAATGACTGTAGGTATACGCTGTACACCGCGTCAAGATGGAAGGGGAGGACATGGTGGATCGCGCGAGACCGCAGCGGGTCGCCCTTCGTCGGCAGACCGTGCTCGATACCGCTGTCGCGCTCGCCGACGCCGAGGGGCTCGGCGCGCTCAGCATGCGCCGACTGGCCGATGCCCTCGGGGTCGTCCCGATGGCGCTGTACAAACATGTCGCCGACAAGGAGGACCTCCTTGACGGCATCGTCGGGACCCTCATCGATCAGGTACCCGAGACGACGGTGCGTCCGGCTGGAGACTGGAGGCTCGCTGCCCACGAGACCTTGACGGCAATGCGCGCGGTGGTCATGAGCCACCCGTGGGCCCGTCGGGTGATCGAGACGCGCACGAGGCGCACGCCGACCGTCTTGGGGCACATGGAGCGGGTCAGTCAGATCTTCCTCGGCGCAGGATTCTCCCCAGACCTCACTCACCACGTCATGCACGTGCTGGGGAGCCGGATCTGGGGCTTTAGTCCCGAGCTCTTTGACGAGTCCATCGGTTCGTCGGCGGGGCGGCGGAGCACCTCTGGCGACCCCGATCCGGATGATTACCCGGGGATTCTCGCGATCGCGGCCGATGCTAGGTCGCGCCGCCCCGAGGCGAGTGGATGCGACGAAGACTTCGAATTCGCCTTCGCGCTTGAGGTCATCCTCGACGGCGTCGCCCGCCTCCACCAGGAAGGATGGGCGTCGTCGGCAGGGGGCGGCGAGGAGGCCCGCTCATGACCATGGCAGCGTTTGTCGCCGCCACCCGCCGCTCAGCGCGGCTGGCTGACCGGGCCCGATCGCGCAGGTCGGAAGGGGGTGGCGCATGGGACGGCTGCTGCTAACCCTGCTCCCGGTCGCCCTCGCCGCGGGCGTGAGCCCGATGATGTTGAGCGAGCAGTTGCTGCTGCTGACCAGCCGCGACGGCGCCCGGCGCTCGAGGGCCTACGCCGCGGGGATGGCGACGGTGCTGCTCGGCCTCTCGGTCGTCGTGCTCACGATCGGGCGCTCACTGTCCCTCCCGAAGGCACCGACCTTAAGCGCCGGCCTCGACATTGCCCTGGGTACGGCCCTGATCATCTTGGCGCTGGTGCTTCGCACGCACACGCCGAAGCCGCGCCCTCACCGCGCCCCGTCCTCGGACAGCTCGAGTGGCGTCGGCGCCGCGTATGGATTCGGGGCGTTTTCGATGCTGACGAACTTCACCTCCCTTCCGCTCATCGTCGTCGCGAGCAAGGACATCGCGGCCAGCGGCGTCTCTCCCTTCGGCGTGGTCCTCGCACTGGTCTTGTTGCTGCTCGGAGGGTGCCTGCCCGCGTGGGCGCCGCTCGTGCTGAACCGCACCCCGGCGGGCGCGCGGGCGCTCCGCGCCGTGGCGCATGGTTTCGATGCGCACGGCCGCACGCTCGTGGCGATCGCCGTCGCGGGTGTTGGGCTGCTCTTCGTCGCCAAGGGGACGGTCGGCGTCCTCTGACGCTCAGCGCGGAGTCGACCGCTCCGACGGCTCGTCCGCGCTCGCCGCGACCTGGGCATCGGCGCGGTTGGCGAGCACGCTCGTCACCGTGGTGATCGCGAGCGCGGCGATGATCACGGCGAGCGAGGCGAGGGTGGGCACCGTCGGGACCTCGGGCCAGATCCCGTGCGCCCAGTGCAGGACGAGCTTGACGCCGATGAAGGCAAGGATCGCGGCGAGCCCGAAGCCCAGATGGCGCAGCTTGGTGAGGGCGCCCTGGAGCACGAAGTAGAGCGCCCGCAGGCCGAGCAGCGCGAAGGCGTTGGTGACGAAGACGAGGTAGGGGTCGCCGGTGATGCCGTAGACCGCGGGCACGGAGTCGATTGCGAAGACGAGGTCGGTCCCGAGGATCGCGAGGACGACCAGGGCGAGCGGGGTGAGCGCCCGGCGTCCCCCTTCGAGCACGGTGAGGCGCGACCCGCGATAGTCCTCGGTCACCGGGAAGAGGCGCCGCGTGACTCGGACCAGGCGCATCTGGTCTACGTCGACGCTATGTCCACCCGAGCGCGCGTCCCGCAGCACGCCCCACGCGGTCACCAGCAGGATCGCGCCGAAGGCGAGGAAGATCCACGAAAAGCGCGCGATGAGCGCCGCCCCGAGCGCGATGAACGCCGCCCGCATGATGAGGGCCCCGATGATCCCGATGAGGAGCACCCGCTGCTGGAGCACCTTCGGGACGGCGAAGGCGGAGAGGATCAGGATGAAGATGAAGAGGTTGTCGACCGAGAGCGACTTCTCCACCAGGTAGCCGGTGTAGTACTCGAGCCCGATCTGGGAGCCGTGCGACTGCCAGACCCAGACACCGAAGGCGAGCGGGAGAGCCAGGTAGAAGGCCGACCAGCCGAGGGCTTCGCGCATCCCGACCTCGTGCGGGCGGCGGGTGAGCATCAGGTCGAGCAACAGCAGCGCGATGAGCCCGCCGATCGTGAGCACCCAGAGGCGGGTGTCGGCAATGGTCGTGAGGGCCGCGGGGTCAGCGGCCGAAGGGAGCAGGGTGAGTGGTGATGACATGGGGGTCCTCGCAACAGGTCGAAACGTTGCGAGGTCTCCTTCACCCCGAGTGGGGCGCGCACCGGGCGGGGCATGGACCCCGCGCACTGACCGGCGACGGCTTTGGGAAGTACTCCCCTCGTGGGGCGAGACGATAAACGCGGGCGCCGAAGGGCGTCAACTTCTGGCGGTTCGCTCCCTTCCGCTGCGGCGAAGCCTGGGACGACTTAGCCGGCCTGGTCCGCCACCGCGGCGATCACGTCGAAGGCCACATCGAGCGACTCGGCCCGGGTGTCGTTGATCGTTACGCGATCGGCCCAGCCGCCGTAGCGGGCGATGAGTTCGCGCGCCACGGTGTCCGGCTCTCCGACCACCGCGTAGGTGTGGAGTTGCTCGTCGGTGATGAGCGCGGGCATCTTGTCCCAGCCGTTCGTCACCGAGAGTTGGTGCAACTCCTCGTGGAGGTCGCCCCAACCGTGATGCTCGAGCACTCCGCGGTAGGTCGGCGTCGAGGCGTAGAAGGCGATCCGGGCCTTGGTCGCCTCGATGGCGCTCGCGATCTCCTCGTCGGTCCGGCCCGTCGCGACGAGCACTCCGGCGCTCACTTCGAAGGGTCGCGTGGTCCATGGCTCGCCGGCGGCTTCGCTCTCGGCCCGGGCTTCGAGCGCGCCGGGTAGCACCCGTTCGCGCAGGTAGGACGGGGAGCCGAAGGGGTGGGTGAGGAAGCCATCGGCGACGGCCCCAGCCGTCCTGGTCATCAGAGGGCCGACTCCAGCGAGCAACAGCGGTGGCGGGCCACTGGGGAGCAGTGGCGGCGAGAACATCGGCGGCATCAGCGTGTGCTGATAGAAGTCGCCGCGGAAGTTCAGCCGAGTCCCGTCCTGCCACGCCGACCAGATCGCGCGGGTCGCGAGGACGAACTCGCGCATCCGCGCCGCCGGTCGGTCCCAGGTCATCGCGAACCGTCGCTCGATGTGCGGTTTGACCTGCGATCCGAGACCGATCACCGCCCGCCCTTCGCTCACTTCGCTCAGCGTCCACGCTTCGTACGCGAGCGTCATCGGGGTGCGCGCGAAGGCGATCGCGACCCCGGTCGCTAACTCCAAGCGCGAGGTCTGACCCGCGATCCCGGCGAGCATGACGAAGGGGTCGCGTGCGAGTTCGGGGACGGTCAGACGCGAGACTCCCCGCTCCTCGGCGGTTCGGGCGATCGTCCCGACGACGGCGGGTGTCCCGTCTGCTGAGGCGTCGGCGATCAAGGGACGCGCTTCACGCGAGGTCATGGCACTCCTAGAAGGGTCACGGCGACATTGCCGAAGGGGGGACCGCTCACCCGAGCCTAGAACGCCCTCGGGGTGTGAGGGGTGCTCTTTCACGGGGTGCCCGGGGTGTCAGGGGTGCTCCGCCGCGCACCATGCGCACCCCCCCTTCCGCAAACGCCCGGGCTTTTGCCAAAGGAGGGGGAGGGGCGAAATAGCGGGCGAGCGTCGCGTGTTCGAAGGGGTGATCAAAGACAACCCGGTAACCGATACCTGATGCGAAGGAGCGCCCCATGGCGACCATCACCTTGACCGACGAGACCTTTGAAGCCGCCGTAGCCGAGAACTCGATCCTGCTGGTCGACTTCTGGGCGGAGTGGTGTGGTCCGTGCCGTCAGTTTGCGCCGATCTACGAGCAGGCGTCCGAGCAGCACCCGGATATCGCGTTCGGGAAGGTCGACACCGAAGCCGAGCGGCAGATCGCTGCCGCCGCGCAGATCACCTCGATCCCGACGCTGATGATCTTCCGCGAGGGCGTCCTGCTGTTCTCTCAGCCGGGAGCGCTCCCGGGCAATGCCCTCGAGGACCTCATCGACCAGGTCAAGGGCCTGGATATGGAGCAGGTCCACGCCGAGGTCGCCCGCCAGCGCGAACTGGCCGACACCCCGGTCGACATCAGCGCCGAGGACTTCGCGGCGGCGTGGACGGCCGAGACCCCTGTCATCGACGTCCGTGAGCCCGCCGAATTCGCCGCTGGCCACGTCCCGGGGGCCACGTCGATCCCGCTCAACCAGCTCCTTGAGCGCGCTGGGGAGTTGCCGACCGACGGGCCGCTGTACGTGATTTGCGCGTCGGGCAACCGCAGCCGCAGTGCTACTGAGGCGTTGCGCCGCACCGGGATCGAGGCCTACTCGGTTGCCGGTGGGACCTCCGCGTGGGCCGACGCCGGCCGCGAAATCGTGACCGGCGACAGCGAGTAGCAGGCGCGCAAGACCTCACCGAGGAGGCGACTCGTCCCAGCGCAAGCGGAGCTGGTCACCCGGCCGAAGTTGGGCGACCCGATCGATGTCGGCGCTACGCACGACCCCGATCACCGGGTATCCGCCGGTGACCGGGTAGTCGTTCAAGAAGATGACCGGCTCGCCATTGGGCGGGACCTGGATCGCCCCGCGGACCATCCCCTCGCTCGGTAGTTCCGCGTCCAACTGCTCCCGGGTTCTCTGCAGAGACCCGCCGGTGAGGCGCACCCCCTTCCGGTCGCTGCGATCGGATACCGACCAGGTGACGCGTTCGAGGTCGGTGGGGTCCGCGAACCAGTCGCGTCGCGGACCTGCACCGACCCCGATGGTGATCTCTCCCGCCATGAATGGTCGGGTTGGGGCGTGGTCGACGTGGGGGAGCTCGCGGGGAGCGGGGCCGATCGGGACGACGTCCCCGGCGGTGAGCGCGGGGGGCCCGAGTCCCGACATCGTGTCGCTCGACGTGGAGCCGAGGACCGGGTCGTAAGCGAGCCCGCCGCGCACCGAGACGTAGGTGCGCAGGCCCGCGGGTGGCACCCCGAGACGCAACTCGGCACCGTCGCGAAGGGGGAAGGGGGCGCCGTAGGCCACCGCGCGCCCGTCGGCGGTGGCGGGCGCTTCGGCTCCGGTGAGGCAGAGCGTGAGGTCGCCCCGGGCCCGTAGCCGCAGTCCCCCGAGCACGACCTCGATCGCCGCGAGCCCCTCCGGATTGCCGAGCAGCCGACCGCCGAGCGCGTACGACCCGTGGTCCGCAGCGCCCGCGCGACCGACCCCGACTGCCATGTGCCCGGGTCGTCCGGAGTCTTGGATCAGCGCCAGCGGCCCGGATTCGAGGATCTCGATCGCCTTGGCGCTCATCGGGATTCGTCCTTGAAGCGGACCGTCATCCCGGGGACCAGGAGCGCCGGAGGCTCGCGGTCGGCGTCCCACAGCGTGGCGTCGGTCGTGCCGATGAGCTGCCAGCCACCGGGCGATTGCCGGGGATAGATCGCGCTGAACTCACCCGCGAGCGCGACCGACCCGGCGGGGACGCAGGTGCGGGGCGAATCAAGGCGGGGCACCTGGAGGCGCGGATCGCCGCCGACGAGATAGGCGAAGCCGGGAGCGAAGCCGCCGAAGCCCACCCGCCACGGAGTCTCGGTATGAGCGGCGATGACCTCCTCGACGGTGAGCCCGGTGTGCGAGGCGACCGCCCCCAGATCGGGCCCGTCGTAGCGCACCCGCACCTCGAGCTCCTCGCTCACCGCGGCGGCGTCGCCAGCCGTGACCCCCTTCGTCGCGGCGCGGATCGCGGAGGCCAGATCGCCAAGGTTGGTCGTCGGCCGCGCGACGACGAGCACGGTCCGGGCGGCGGGCACGAGGTCATCGACCTGCGCCCACACGCCCTCCCCGGTGGCGACCCGAGCGGAGAGCGCGGCATCGATCGCGAGCACCGCATCGATATCGCTCGTCTCGACGAGCAGCGCCGCGTCGCCCATCGGCAGCAGCCGCACCGGGACCTCCATCAGCGCGGTTCGGCGTCCGAAGAGGCGAAGGGGCGGACCTCCACCCCGGCGTCGGTGAGGGCGGCCTTGACCGCGCGCGCCATGGCGACGGCGCCGGGCGAATCCCCGTGCGTGCAAATCGAATCCGCGGACACTGCGATGTCCTCGCCGTTTGCTGCGGTCAGGCGCCCTTCGGTCGCGAGCCGCACCATTCGCGCGGCGACCTCGTCCGGGTCGTGGAGGAGAGCGCCGGGTTCGCGGCGGGAGACCAATCGCCCTTCGGGGGTGTAGCCGCGATCGGCGAAGGCCTCACGGATGACCCGAAGACCCGCGGCCTCACCCGCCGCGAGGAGCGCCGAACCCGGTAGACCCATGAGCGGCAGGGAGGGGTCATAGGCGACGACGGCATCGACCACAGCCTGTGCCTGGCGCTCGTCGACGGCGGCGGTGTTGTAGAGCGCCCCGTGCGGCTTCACATAGCGCACGCGCGTCCCGGCGACGCGGGCGAGCCCGTCGAGCGCACCGATTTGGTAGAGGACATCGGCGGTGAGCTCCGGCGATGGCATGTCGATCGCCCACCGCCCAAACCCGGCCAGGTGGTTGTACCCCACCTGCGCGCCGATCACGACGCCCCGTTCGGCGGCGGCCGCACACGTGCGCTGCAGGGTGAGGGCATCTCCGGCGTGGAAACCGCAGGCGACATTGGCGGAGGTGACGACCTCGAGCATCGCGTCGTCATCCCCGAGCCGCCAGTTGCCGTAGGACTCGCCGAGGTCGGAGTTGAGGTCGATCTGGATCGTCATGGTGCTCCTTGGTCGTCGTGCTCAATCACAAGTGACGCGCGGGGGTTTATGCGGACCACAGGGCGCTCAGGCCGGAGAGGGAGTTCCAGCCGAGGTAGAGGGTGAGCAGCCAGGCCAGGGCGCCGAGGCCGAGCAGCCACTTCGGGTAGTCGTACCCGCCGAGGAGGTCGCGGCGGCGCCAGGCCACCCAGAGGATCACGGTGAAGCCGAGCGGCAAGATCACGCCGTTGAACCCGCCCGCGAAGACGAGCAGTTTGGTCGGCGCCTGCTCGAGGATGAGGAAGAGGATCAGACAGACCGCGATGAAGGCGACGGTCACCAGGCTGCGGTTGCGCGGCGCGGTCTTTTGCGTCGTGAGAAACGAGACGGTCGTGTAACTCGCCCCGATGACCGAGGTGATTGCGGCGGCCCAGAAGATGATGCCGAACATCCGCAGGCCCACTTCGCCCGCAGCGTGCTGGAAGGCGCTCGCGGCCGGGTTATCCGCCGCAAGGCTGGCGCCGCTTGCGACCACGCCAAGGATCGCGAGGAAGAGGATGCCGCGCATGATGCCGGTGACCACGATGCCGATGATCGAGCCCCGGGTGATCTCGGGGGCGTGGGCGGGTCCGGTGCGACCGGATTCGATGAGCCGGTGAGCACCCGCGTAGGTGATGTACCCGCCGACCGTGCCCCCGATCAGGGTGGTGATGGCGAGGAAGCTCACCGACTCCGGCATCACGGTGTTCTTCAGCGCTTCACCGACGGGCGGATTGCTCGTGATGGCGACATAGGTGGTGAGCGCGATCATGACGACACCAAGGCCGACCACGATCCGGTCGAGGGCGATCCCGGCGCGCTTGGAGAGGAAGATCGCGATGGCGATGGCGCAGGAGAGCAGCGCGCCGAGCTTGACGTCCAGGCCGAGCATGGCGTTGCTGCCGAGGCCGCTTCCCGCGATGTTGCCGATGTTGAAGACGAGCCCGCCGATCAGGATGAGCCCGGCGAGGGCGTAGCCGAGGCCCGGGGCGACCTGATTCGCGAGTTCGTTCGCGCGCAGGCCCGAGACGCCGATCACTCGCCAGACATTCATTTGTACGGCGATGTCGACGAGGATCGAAACGACGATCGCGAAGGCGAAGGCTGCCCCGAGTTGGATCGTGAAGGTCGTCGTTTGGGTGATGAAGCCCGGACCGATGGCCGAGGTGGCCATGAGGAACATCGCGCCGAGGAGGGCGCTGCGCTTGGACTGGGAGACCCCCGGATCGTGCCGGATATCGGCCTCGCCACCCATGGCCGGGTCGGCGGGGTGCGGCGTGTGGGGTCGTGGGTTCTTCGGGGGGCGCGGGTCGGACATCGCGGGTCTCCTGCCATCGATGGCAGCCGCCACCGGCGGGACCGGCACGACTGTGTGCTGGATCACGACGGTAGCGGATTGTTGAACAATCCGGCAATACCCCGAAACTCGAAACTGCCCTACAGTCCAAGCGTGCGCAATGACGACCTCGCGGCGGCCCTGCAGCAGATCCCGGCAGCCCCGCTTGCCCGCCCATCGGCGGCCGAGCAGGTCCGCCGGGTGCTGCGCACGCAGATCATCGACGGACTCCTTCGCCCCGGGACGCGCCTCACTGAGGAGACCATCACCAGCGTTCTTGGCTACAGCCGCAACACGATTCGCGAGGCTTTCGTGCTCCTCGCCGCCGAACGCCTCGTCGTCCGCGAGGCTCACCGCGGGGTCTTCGTCGCGACCCCCGGTGCCGATGACATCCGCGACATCTTCGCGACCCGGCGCCTCATCGAGCCCGCTGCGGTCGAAGGGGGCCGAGCCTTCTCCGACCACCTCGTTGGGCGCCTCCGGGACGTCGTGGACACGGCGCTGGCCGCTGCCGAGCGCGGGGATCTCCCCGGGGTCGCCCAGGCCAATCAGGAGTTCCACCGCGGCCTCGTCGCCTTCTCCGGCAGTGCGCGCGCGGCCACCCTCATGGAAGATGTGCTCGCCGAGATGCGCCTCGTTTTCCACGCGATGGCGACGGATCCGCGCTTCCACCTCGACTACCTGCAGCGCAATGTCCAGATCGTCGCGATGCTCGAGCGTGGGGAGCGCCGCGAGGCGGCCGCGGCCCTGACCCAGTACCTCGATGACGCGCAGGCGAGGCTCCTCGGCGAGTCGGCCGGAGGCGCCGACGGCTAGTCCCCGTTAGAGGGCAGCCTCGATGTCGCTCGTGAGGTCGGCGGGCTTGGTCGTCGGGGCAAACCGCTCGATGACCTGGCCGTCACGACCGATCAGGAACTTGGTGAAGTTCCACTTGATCCGATCGCCGAGCAGGCCCCCCTTCGACTCCTTCAGCCACGTCCAGAGCGGGTCGGCGTGCTCACCGTTGACGTCGACCTTGGCGAACATCGGGAAGGTCACGCCGTAGTTCACCTGGCAGAACTCGCCGATCTCGTCGTCGCTGCCCGGCTCCTGAGCGCCGAATTGGTTGCACGGGAAACCGAGGACGACCAGGCCGCGGTCGCGGTAGGTCTGCCAGAGCTCTTCGAGCCCCTCGTACTGCGGGGTGAAGCCGCATTTGCTCGCGGTGTTGACCACCAGCACGACCTGCCCGTCGTAAACCGACAGCGGCTCGACCTCGCCGGTCAGGCGGCGGGCGGAGAAGTCGTAAAGGCTCGTCATAGAGCCAGCCTACGGGCGGCGGCGCTCGCGCCAGGCGCGCCACGCGCCGGTCGACCACAGCGCCCACGTGATGAGTAGGGGCTGGAAGGCGAGTCGGGTGAGCCGCGCCCCATCGGAGTCGAGCCCGAAGGCATCGCGCCCCTCGGTGTACTGCGCGATATTGCCGGGGAAGACCGCGACGAAGAGGGCGGCCGCGACCCAGCCCAAGATGACCCGGTAGCGCGGGAGCAGGATCAGCGCGGCCCCGAGGAGGAGCTCGACGATCCCGGAGAGAACCACGACGAGATCAACATCAAGCGGTACCCACGGCGGCACCTGCGCCTGGAAGGTCTCGCGGGCGAAGGTGAGGTGTCCGAGACCGGCGAAGACCAAGAACGCCCCGAGCACGATCCGTCCCACATGAGCGAAGGGGGAGACCGCTGGCTGCTCGCTTGTCATGCCTCCAAGCATCGCAGCCGTGCCCATCGCGCTCGACCGCGCGCCGTCCGGTCCGGATCCCGGAGTCATCGAGCCCGTCACCCGGCCGAGCGGAAGTGTCGGTATGTGCAGGGTCGGTGCGCTCGGCGACGCTTTGGTGGTGGGGAAGTGTCGGTATGTGCAGGGTCGGTGCGCTCGGCGTCGCTTTGGTGGTGGGGAAGTGTCGGTATGTGCAAGGTCGGTGCGCTCGCCGTCGCTTTGGTGGTCGGGAAGTGTCGATAGGTGCAGGGTCGATGCGCTCGCCGCGCTCCGGGTCACGATTGGCCAACGTCTCACCCGATCGGGTGAGGGCAGCCTCCCTTCGCGCCGATCGGGCACCTACAGTGACGAAGGATTACCTCACCTGGTGACGATTCAACGGAGAACACGTCATGAACTCGCTCGTGCTTGCGCTCATCGGTATCGCGATGATGCTCGCCGGATACGCCCTGTACTCGAAGTTCCTCGCCGGCAAGATCTACGGCCTGGACGATTCGCGCCCGACGCCAGCGCACGAGCAGGAGGATGGCGTCGACTTCGTCCCGACCAACAAATACGTCCTCTGGGGCCACCATTTCACCTCGGTCGCGGGCGCGGCGCCGATCGTCGGCCCGGCGATCGCGATCATCTGGGGTTGGTTCCCCGCCTTCCTCTGGGTGACGATCGGGACCATCTTCTTCGCGGGGATGCATGACTTCGGAGCCCTCTGGGCCTCGGTCCGCCACCGCGGGAAGTCGATGGGCACCCTCTCCGGCGACTACATCGGTGGTCGCGGTCGGGCCCTCTTCCTCGTCATCATCTTCCTGCTGCTGCTGATGGTGATTGCCGTCTTCGCCGTGGTGATCGCGAACCTGCTCGTCTCGACCCCAAGCGCCGTGATCCCGACCTGGGGCGCGATCATCGTCGCTCTCGTGATCGGTCAGGCGATCTACCGGTACAAACTCAGCCTGCCGATCGTCTCGGTGGTCGGTGTGGTCGCGCTCTACGCCCTGATCCTGCTCGGCGACCGCTACCCGATCGAACTCCCGGAGACCGTGCTCGGCCTCTCGACGGCCGCGTTTTGGATCGTCGTGCTCATGATCTACGCGGGCATCGCCTCGATCCTGCCGGTCTGGGTACTGCTCCAGCCGCGGGACTACATCAACGGGCTGCAGCTCTTCATCGGGCTCGGCATCCTCTACGTCGCGATCCTGCTCTCCCGCCCCGAGATCGTCGCGCCGGCGATGAACGACGACGTGCCAGCGGGGACACCGGGGCTCTTCCCCCTTCTCTTCGTCACCATCGCGTGCGGAGCGATCTCGGGCTTCCACGGGATCGTCTCGTCGGGCACGAGTTCGAAGCAGCTCGACAAGGAGAGCGACGCCCGCTTCGTCGGGTACTTCGGCGCCGTCGGTGAGGGCCTCCTCGCGCTCGGCACGATCATCGCCGTGAGCGCCGGCTTCCAGACCGCCGCTCAATGGCGCGAGCTCTACGACGCCTTTGGGAAGGGGGGGGTGCCCGCCTTCATCGAAGGTGGCGGCAACATCATCGAATCCGGCGTGGGCCTGCCCTCCTCCCTCGCCGCGACGGTCCTCGCGACGATGGCCGTCCTCTTCGCCGCCACCACGATGGATACCGGCGTGCGACTGCACCGCTTCGTCACCCAGGAGATCGGCGAACTCGCGGGCGTGCGCATCCCGAAGGGGATCGCGACCGTCATCGTGCTCGCGCTCGCCTTCGGCTTGGCCTTCGGCGCGAGCAGCGATGGCACCGGCGGCATGCTGATCTGGCCGCTCTTCGGCACGACGAACCAGCTACTCGCCGCGCTCACCCTCTCGGTCATCACGGTGATCCTGCTGCGGATGCGCCGCAACGTGCTGCCGATTGTGATCCCGCTCGTCTTCGTGCTCGTGATGACGGTGTGGGCGCTCGCGGTCCAGTTGGGTGAGTTCTACGCCGCCCGCGACTGGCTGCTCGCGATCCTTGGGACGATCGTCCTCGTCGCCGCACTCTGGGTCGTCGTCGAAGCCGGAATGGCCATGCGCCGCACCGCTGCCCACCCCGAGCCGATCGATGAGGACGAGGACGCGCCGTCCCCGTCCGATCGGGTCTGACGATGACCGGCGCACGCCCCGGCCGCCTCGCTCAGGTGGCGGCCGGGCTGCGCGACTTCTACAGCGCGCCCTACCGGCGTACCTTCGCGCGCGCCCAGCGCGACGAGGATGACCTCTTCATGGTGATCGTGATGGCCGAGGCCCTCGGCGTGCCCAATCCCGCGAGTTATTACACGATCGAGTTGCTCCCGGTGGTGTACGACCAGTTCCACGACTGGCACCGCCGGATGGGTCTCGACCGCAGTCCGCTCGACCACTTCTCGTGCTGTTGAGCCCCCTTCGATCGCTCGCCGAATCCCGCGAGGTCCTCTTCGTCGGTGGGAAGGGGGGCGTCGGCAAGACCGCGGTGGCTTCGGCGATCGCGCTGGAGCAGGCGAAGGGCGGGCGCCGCACCCTGGTCGTCTCGACCGACCCGGCGCACAACCTCGGGCACCTTTGGCAGCGCCCGATCGGAGACACACCGGTCGAGTTGGCGCCCCTACTCCGCGGCGTCGAGGTCGACCCGGCGCGCACGACCGATGCCCATCTCGCCGCCGTCCGCGCGACCATGACTCGGTTGATGCCCGAGCACCTCTCCGGGGAGGTCGCCAAGCACCTAAGCCTCGCCCGTGACGCGCCGGGTACCCATGAAGCCGCCGTGCTCGAACGCGTCGCCGAGATCGTCGAAGGGCGTGAACGCGACGAGTTGATCGTCTTCGACACCGCGCCGTCCGGGCATACCGCCCGGCTCGTGGCGCTCCCCGAACTGATGCAGGCCTGGACCGAGGGTCTGCTGCGACGACAGGAGCGCTCGGCCTCCTTCGGGGCGGCGCTGCGCGGGCTCGAGCGCGAGGACGAGGACCCGATGGCGGCCTCGGTCGTCGGGATCGGGGCCCGTCCGAAGGGTGACCGGGATCGCCGGGCGCGGCGGGACAGCGAGATACGCACGATCCTGACCCGTCGTCAGGAGCGCTTCGCTGACCTGCGCGCCGTCCTGCAGGACCCGGCGCGCACCGCCTTCGTCATCGTCCTCGCCGCCGAACGCTTACCGGTGCTGGAGACCATCGAGCTCGCGGAGCAATTGGGCCGCTCCGGCATGGACGTCGGTGCGCTCGTGGTCAACAAGCGCTCGCCAGCCGACGCGGGCCCCCTTCTCACTGCTCGGCGCGAGGTCGAAGAGGGGTACCTCGCCACGCTCGCCGGCGCGCTGCCCGGCCTGCCGCGCGTTGAGGTGCCACTGCTGCCGGGAGAGGTGCTCGGCGAGCAGGGGCTCACCGATCTGGGGCGCCACCTCCACTAGCCGCCGCGCGCTCACCCCGAGCCAGGCCAGCGGCGCGACATTTCCCGTGAAACTCCCGACATCCCGTGGAACTCCACGAGACATCGGGAGTTTGACGGGATCGCTAGACCGAGGCACGCCACCGGCTCGGCGGCACCCCGTACTCGGTGGCGAACCACCGCGAAAAGCTGCTGATCTCGGCGAAGCCCAGGCGTTCGGAGATCTCGGTCATCGAATGGCCCGCCGCGAGATAGCGCTCGGCGCGGTGGTGGCGCACCTGCCGGAGCAGGCGCCCAAAGGTGAGCCCCTCGGCGCCCAGCCAGCGGTGCAGGGTCCGCCGATCGACACCGACCGCAGACGCGACCCGGTCGGCCGAGCAGCGGCCAACCGGTAGGAGGTCTTCGACGATGCCGCGGACCTGCTCGAGCCGATCCTCCGGGGCCGCGGAAGCGACGGCTTCGAGATAACGGCGGGCGTAGACCCGGCGTTGCGGATCATCTGATGGGCGGATCTCGTCGAGCACCTCGGCGTCGAACTCGACGCTGTCGGTCTCGGCGCCGAACTCCACGCTCGTGCCGAGGATGCGCTCGTGCTCGCTGACATCGGGCGGACCCGCATGGCGGAAGAGGACGCGCCGCGGGGGGCGGTCGTCGCCGAGGAAGCCCTCGGCGATCCGGCAGATCACGGCCGCGGCCAGTTCCGGCGCCTGGGTGTGGCGCACGGCAGTCCCGAACTCGAACCGCACGACCGCGTTGCTGACGGCCCCTCGGTCGACGAGGCGCAGGCGCAGCGATTCGTTGTACGAGGGCCAGAAGCGGCCGAGGGTGGTGAGGGCTTCGCGCAGGCTCGGCTCCTCGGTGAGGACGAGCCCGACCGGGCCGAGCGTCGTGATGGTCCGGTGGGTCGACATCCGAAGGGCGAAGGTGGGGCACCCCGAGAGCAGGGCCGCGGACTCCATGGTCACCGCGACGTCGACGCTGCGCGCCCACGCATCCGGCTGGTCGAGCAGCTCCGGGTCGAGGCCCTGGCGGCGCATCAGGGCGCGGTGATCGACGCCCACCTCACGGCAGACGGGCGCAAAACCGGCCAGGGCGGCGTATCGGACGATCGGAGCAGACTTCATCTCGTCCCGAATTGTCAACCAAGATGTCCCGAATCGTCAAGCAGTGGCCCGCCTCACATCCCTACCGTCGTCGCATGCCGCACCGAAGCGGTGAGCAACGACCAAGGAGTGAAGAGTCATGGCAGGCGCAATCGTCTTCGAGCGGACCGGCGGGCCCGACGTCTTGCAGTGGGCCGACGTCCGCGTCGGAGAGCCCGGCGCCGGCCAGGTGAGAGTCCGGCACGAGGCGGTCGGACTCAACTTCGCCGACACCTACTTCCGGACCGGGCTCTACCCGGCGCCGCTCCCGTCGGGGATGGGCGTCGAGGCCTCGGGCGTGATCGAAGAGGTCGGCGCCGATGTCACCGACTTCGCCCCCGGCGACCGGGTCACCTACACCGGCTCCCCGCTCGGGGCGTACAGCACCGAACGCGTCATGCCGACCGACAGCCTGATCCACCTGCCCGACGCGATCACCGCCGAGACCGCCGCCGCGATGACCATGCGCGGTCTCACGGCGGCCTACCTCATACGCCGCATTGCCCCCGGCCTCGGCGCCGGTGACACGGTCCTACTGCAGGCGGCTGCCGGCGGCGTTGGCCTCATCGTCTGCCAGTGGGCGCGGCTGCTCGGCATCAACGTGATCGGCGTCGTCTCAACGCCGGAGAAGGGCGAGATCGCTCTCGCCCACGGAGCGACCGAGGTCCTCGTGGGGCGCGACAACGTCGCCCAGCGAGTCCGTGATCTGACCGACGGGAAGGGGGTCCCGGTCGTCTTCGACAGCGTGGGCGCCGCCACCTTCGAGTCCTCCCTGGACGCCGTCGCCCGCCGCGGGCTGCTCGTGTGCTTTGGCACCGCTTCGGGCCCCATCCCACACATCGACGCCATGCAGCTCGCGATCAAGGGCTCGATCTACGTCACCCGCCCGGCCCTCGCCGACTACATCGCCGACCCGGCCGAACGCGCCGAACTCGCCGGTGAGCTCTTCCAGCACGTCGCCGCCGGCGATGTCCGCATCGAAGTGGGTCAGCGTTTCCCCCTTCGCGATGCCGCACGCGCCCACGAGGCACTCGAGAGCGGGACCTCGATCGGGTCTTCCGTCCTCACCGTCTAAGTCCGTCACCTACCGACCCACCGAAAACAGTTGGAGGACAACGATGTCCATCACCGCACCTGACCTTCGTCCGCATGAGCCAGCCGTCCCGGCGAACTGGAGCGTCGAGCGGCTCACTGCCACCCTCGGCGCCCAGATCCACGGCGCCGACCTCGGCGAGATCTCGCGTCACGACGAGCAGTTCGCGGCGTTGCGCTCGCTGCTCCTCACCCACAAGGTCCTCTTCTTCCGCGATCAGGACATCACCCGCGGCGAGCACGTCGCGCTCGCCGAGCGCTTTGGGCCGCTGGAAGATCACCCGGTCGCACCGAGCGACCCCGAGCACCCGGGCCTCGTGCGCATCTACAAGGACGTCGACAGCCCCGCCGATCGCTACGAGAACGCGTACCACAGCGACGGTTCGTGGCGCGCTGAGCCCGCCATGGGCTCGATCCTGCGGTGCGTCGAGTGCCCGCCGGTCGGCGGCGACACGATCTGGGTCGACATGGTCAGGGCCTACGCCGATCTCCCCGATCGGGTGAAGGACCAGATCGCGGACCTGCGGGCCAAGCACAGCATCGAGGCGACCTTCGGCGCCGTCCTGCCGGCAGACCGTCGGCAGGGCCTCGCGACGACCTACCCCGACGCCGAGCACCCGGTCGTGCGAACTCACCCCGAAACCGGCGAGCAGATCCTCTACGTCAACTCGTTCACGACCCACTTCGTCAACTACCACACGCCCGAACGGGTGACCCACGGGATCGACTTCGTCCAAAGCGCTCCCGACCTGCTGACCTACCTGCAGCACCGGGCCACGATCCCCGACTACCAGGTCCGCTGGCGTTGGCAGAAGAACAGCATCGCGATCTGGGACAACCGCTCGACCCAGCACTACGCGGTCATGGACTACTGGCCGAGCCGGCGCTACATGGAACGCGCCGGAATCTGCGGCGACCGCCCCTTCTAGAGCTTTAACGCCACCGCCTCGGAAGGGGGCGAATCCCCCCTTCTCAGGCGGCCTCATCCCCCTTTGTTTCACCCTCACCACACCCAAGGAGTACTGCCATGCATTTCCTCGACGACGCCCTGATGCCCGAACTGCAAGACCCGCTGGTGATCACCGCCGCGCCCTACGGGCCGGAGTGGGAGCCGGGCGACTTCCCCGAAGACATCGCGGTCACGATGGACGAGCAGGTCCAAAAGGCGGTCGACTGTTTCGAGGCCGGCGCCACCGTTTTGCACATCCACGTGCGTGAACTCGACGGCAAGGGCTCCAAGCGCATGTCGATGTTCAACGAACTGCTCGGCCGCTTGCGCGAAGCCGTGCCCGAGATGATCCTCCAGGTCGGCGGGTCCATCTCGTTCGCTCCGGAAGGTGATGGGGCCGAGGCGAAGTGGCTGAGCGACGACGCCCGGCACCTCCTCGCCGAGCTCGACCCGAAGCCCGATCAGGTGACGATCGCGATCAACACCAACCAGATGAACATCATGGAGCTGATGACCGCGGATGACATCCGGGGGACCTCGATGGAGCGCCCTGAGCTCGCTCACACCTACGCGGAGATGACCGTCCCGGCGGGGCCGGAGTGGGTCGCCGAGCACCTGAAGCGCTTGCGCGCCAACGGGATCCAGCCCCACTTCCAGCTCGCCAATATCGCCCAGCTCGAGACCGTCGAGCGGCTCGTGCGCCGTGGTGTCTACCTCGGCCCACTCAACATCACCTGGGTCGCGATCGGCGGCGGGTTCGACGGCCCGAGCCCGTACAACATGATGGAGTTCATCCGCCGGGTGCCGGACGGGGCGAACCTCACCCTCGAGTCCATCCAGCGCAACGTGCTCCCCATCAACGCGATGGCGATCGCCATGGGCCTGCACACCCGCTGCGGCAACGAGGACACCCTGTGGGGGCAGAAGGGGGCCAAGGCCACTTCGGTCGAGCAGATCACCCAGCTCGTGCGCCTCGCGAAGGAACTCGGCCGCCCGGTCGCCGACGCCAAGGAAGCGCGCGATCAGTACAAGCTCGACACCTGGTACGACGACGTCGACGACGCCCTCGCCCGTCTCGGGTTCCCCCCCAACCGCAAGCCGGGTCAACTCGGCTTCCTGATGCACGCCTGACCGGCGCCCGATCCCACGACGAGGTCATGACATGTCAACGACGACAGATCGAAACCCGCTGCCGGGAGGCCATGATGGCGCCGCGTCCGATGCCCTCGGCGACGCGACAGCGGCCGCCCCGGACTCGGCGCCCCGCTCCCGCTTCTTCCCGGGACTGGTCTTCGGGCTCACCTTCGCCCTCCTGCTCTCGGACTACATGTCCCGGCAGGTTCTCGCCGCGGTCTTCCCCTTCCTGAAGGCCGAATGGGGGCTCACCGACGTCCAGTTGGGGACCCTCAACAGCGCGGTCGCGATTGCGGTCGGCCTGCTTGCGGTGCCCCTTTCCATCCTGGGCGACCGCTTCGGTCGGGCGCGGGCCATCGTCGTGATGGCGACGCTGTGGAGCCTTGCGACCCTGGCCTCGGCGTGGGCGAACAACTACGGCGAACTGCTGACCGCCCGCATCCTGGTCGGGGTCGGTGAAGCGGCCTACGGCAGCATCGGCCTCGCCGTGGTCTACCTCGTCTTCAAGCCCCATCTCCGCTCGACCCTCTCGGGTGCCTTCCTCGGTGGCGGTGCCTTCGGCTCGGTCCTCGGTGTCGCGATCGGCGGGGTCGTCGCGATGCTGCATGGCTGGCGGATGGCCTTCATCGTCATGGGAATCCTCGGGCTCATCCTCGCTCTGGTCTACGCCTTCACGGTCACCGAGAAGCGGTTGTCGGCTCATGCCATCCCGGATGCGGCCGCGCACCTGGAGCCCGAGGAGCAGCGCCTGATGACCCGAGCCCGCTTCCGGACGCTCTTTTCGACGCCGGCCGTGGTGATGGCCTATCTCGGAAGTGGTCTCCAGCTCTTCATGACGGGCACCTTGCTCGCCTGGCTGCCGAGCTACTTCAACCGGGCCTACGGGATGCCGGTCGATAAAGCCGGCAAGATGGCGGCGATCTTCCTGCTGCTCCTTGGCGTCGGCATGATCGTGACCGGCGTGATCAGCGATCGGCTGAGCAAGTACAACTCGCAGCGGAAGTGGACGACGTCCATCGTCTACGCGGTCATCGCGCTCGTCTTCTTCGTCGCGGCGTTCTCACTCCCGCCTGGTCCCGCCCAACTGGGGTTGCTCGCCGTCGCCGCCTTCGTCTGCTCGGGTCCGGCCGGTCCCGCTGGTGCCATGGTGGCCGCGCTCACGACCCCCTCCATCCGGGCCACGGCCTTTGCCACCTTGGCCCTCGCGAACAACATCCTCGGCCTGGCCCTTGGGCCGATCGTGACGGGCAAGATCGCCGATGCCATCGGCCTTGCCGGGGCGATGCGGGTCGTGCCGTGGGTCGGCCTCCTCGCGATCGCCGCGCTCATCGTCGGCTACCGCACGCACCACGCCAGCCTCGCCAAGCTCGGTGTGAGCGACCCCGCTCGTCCGTCGGTGGCGTCGTGACGATCATCCTGATGCCGGGTTTGCGCGGGGCCGCTCCGGACCACTGGCAGCAGCACATCGCCCGCCAGACCGGCGCGGTTCACCTCCGGACCGATCGCTCCTCGCGGGACCTCGCGGCGCGGGTTCGCGATATCGAAGAGCGGTGCGCGCGGCAGACGGCCCGGTCACCCTCGTCGCGCACAGCGCGGGGGCGCTGGCCACGGTGCACTGGGCGGTCTCGGGCTCGACCGATCTCGTCGCATCGGCGCTACTCGTCACGCCGCCGGCGCTCATCGAAGAGCTCCCGCCGAAGTACCCACCGCTCGAGGCCCTGCGGGCCGAGGGGTGGCTGCCGATTCCGATGCGGGAGTTGCCCTTCCGGGCTCAGGTCGGCATCAGCGATGACGATCCCTTGGGTCCGGTGGACGCGGTTCGCGACCTCGCCCGTGCCTGGGGTGCGACGGAGCTGCGCCTCGGCCGGGTCGGGCACGCCAACCCGGACTCTGGGTACGGGTCATGGCCGGCCATCGAGCAAGTGATCGAGGGCGCGCCAGTGCGCGGGTGACCCCCTTCGCCCCAACGTGCCCGCGCGAAGATCCCCGGAAACGCCAAGAATCCCCGGGAACTCCACGAGATATCGGGAGTTTCCGGGGATTCGCGGCGAGCGAAGGGGGTCAGGCGCGGGGCTGGATCTCGCCCATCGGCCCGAAGTCGGTGACCTCTTCGGAGTCGACGTAGATGATCTGCGGCTGCTTCGAGACGATGTCCGGCATCGCCTCCATGAAGCGGGTGACGTGCTCCTGCTGCATGTGGGCCTCGCCCGCCGCGGCATCGCGGAAGCCCTCGATGCAGACGTAGGTGTCGGGCTCGGCGATGCTCTGCGAGAACTCGAAGAAGACGTTGCCCGGCTCGGCGCTCACGGCGCGGGCGTAGTCGGCGGACAGCTCTCGCCACTGCTCGAGCTTGTCGTCACGGATGGGGAACTTCACGACGATGAGGATCATCACCTCAGCGTAGCCAGTCGCGAACCTGCACCGAAGGGTGCAAGGAGCCAGATAGGTGCACATGCACCTATCTGTCGGCTAGCATGGTTCCGGTATCGATCAAGGGAGGTCGGACGGAGATGTCGACCGCGACGGCGACAGCACCCGATCGCACGACGCCCCAGGCGCCGAGCGGGCCCGTGGAGATCTGGCGCGCCATGCTCGAGTTCCATGCCGAGGTGATCGGCCGCCTCGAGACCGCGTTCCGCAGTCGCCATGACCTCTCGGTCTCCGAGTTCGACGTCTTGATCAACCTCGGCCCGCACGAACACCTGCGCCATGGCGAACTCGCCGAACGCGTCATCCTCACCCGCACCGCGCTGACCCGGTTGATCGACCGGCTCGTCGCGCGAGGGCTCCTCACCCGCACCACCTCCGCACGCGATCAGCGCGCCGTCTTGATCAGCCTCACCGACGACGGCCGCACCTTGCGCCGCGCCGCGGCTCGCACCAACGCGGCCGTCGCGCGCGCCCCCTTCGCCGCCTTGAACCCGCAGCAACTTCAGGCCCTTGGCGAGACCATCCAGACCCTGCGCAATGCCGCGCAGGGCTCCGACGAAGGTAAGGACACGTCACGATGACGACCCGCACTCTCAGCCAGATCGTCTCCGGCGATGGCTTCCACTGGGTGGGCGACGGCTTCTACGTCACCCAACTCCTCCCCGGGAACCCGAGCCTGCAGGAGATTGCCGACCCCTTCCTGCTGATGGACTACCACCCGGTCAAGGAGTACCCGCCGACCGACCGACCCCGAGGGGTCGGTGCGCACCCGCACCGCGGCTTCGAGACGGTGACCCTCGCCTTCGAGGGCGCGGTCCAGCACCACGACTCGACCGGTGGTGGCGGCATCATCTTCCCCGGCGATGCGCAGTGGATGACTGCCGCGAAGGGGATCTTGCACAAGGAGTACCACGAGGTGGAGTGGGCCAAGCAGGGCGGCCGCTTCCACATGATGCAGCTCTGGGTGAACCTGCCGAGCTACGACAAGATGAACGAGCCGCGCTACCAGGCCCTCACCGCCGAGCAGATGGGCAAGGTCAAGCTCAACGGCGGCGGCACCGTCACCTTGTACTCCGGCGAACTCGACGGCGAGAAGGGGCCGGCGCTCACCCACACCCCGATCGAGCTCTGGGACGTCCAGCTGAGCGCCAATGAATCGACCGAGCTCGCGGTCCCCGACGGCCACACGATGATGGTCTTCGTCCTCGACGGCTCCATCGAGACCGAAGGGGGCACGATCGGGCACGAGCAACTCGGGATCTTTGAGCGCTCCGGCGACCAGCTCACCCTCACCGCTCCCGAGACCGGTGCCCGCGCGATCGTCCTCGGCGGCGAACCGATCGGCGAGCCGGTGATTTTCTACGGACCCTTCGCCATGAACACCGAGCGTGAGATCGTTCAGGCGATCCAGGACTTCAACGCCGGCACGTTTGGACACCTCGTATGAGCACTGACACCGCACCCACAACGACCAGCGAGCAGACGCGCGTCCCCGTCATCGGGGTCCTCGTCGGGAGTACCCGCCCGACCCGGATCGGCCGCGATGTGGCCGACCAGGTCGCCGAGATGGCGCGCTTACGCTCGGAGGCGACCGTCGAAGTGGTGGACCTCGCCGAGGTAGGACCGCCCCTTCTTGATGAGCCGAGGATGCCCGCGAAGGGCGACTACGTCCGCGAGCACACGAAGGCCTGGAAGCAGGTCATCGATGGGCTCGATGCGGTCATCGTGGTCTCGGCGCAGTACAACGGCGGCTACCCGGCGCCGCTAAAGAACGCGATCGACACGCTCTACGCCGAGTGGAACGACAAGCCGATCCTGCTGGTCACCTACGGCTATCACGGCGGCGTGCGCGCAGCCGAGCAGTTGCGGGTGGTCTTCGGGGTTGTGCGGGCCGATGTCCTCGACCCGACCGTCGCGATCACCGTGACCGACGCCGACCGGGACGAAGAGGGACACCTCACCAACGCGTGCGATGTCGTCGAGCGGCATCGGGCCGAGCTCGAAGTGGGATTCGCGGCGATTCACGCCGCGCTCGGCTGCTGAGGCCGGCTGCGGCCTAGGCTGAAGGCAGACCCCCTTCGGACTAGGAGCGCAGATGACCACACGCAGTGAGTTCACCCTCGACGGCGGGGCCGGTGCTCTGGCCGGTGTGCGGTGGGCCGGTGATGAGCAGCGCTATATCGCGGTGCTCGTCCACGGGTATGGCGAGCACCTCGGTCGATACGAGTGGGTCGCCGATCGTCTCGTCGCCAACGGCGCGGTGGTCTACGGAGCGGACCACGTGGGGCACGGCCGCAGCGATGGCGAGCGGGTCCTGATCGCCGACTTCGAACCGGTGGTCGAGGATGTGCGCCGGGTCGTGGAGCACGCCCGCCGCGAGCACCCCAGCCTCCCGGTCGTGATCATCGGCCATTCGATGGGTGGCATGATCGGGGCGCGCTACCTCCAGCGGTTCGGTGGGGATGTCGTGTGCGCGGTGCTCTCCGGGCCGGTCCTCGGACGGTGGGGCGTGACCGAACTGCTCGACCTCGATCAGATTCCGCCGACGCCGATCGATCCCGCGACGCTCAGCCGCGATGCGAGCGTCGGCGCCGCGTACGAGGCCGACCCGCTCGTCTGGCATGGCGACTTCAAGCGCCCGACCCTGCAGGCCCTCGCGACCGCCCTTCGGACGATCAATGACGGCGGGACCCTCGGCGTCCCGACGCTTTGGCTGCACGGCTCCGACGATCACCTCGTGCCGATCGAGGACACCCGCTACGGCTGGGAGCAGATCGCCGGCGACACCAGCCACGCCAAGCACTACGAGGGCGCTCGGCACGAGATCTTCAACGAGACCAACAAGGACGAGGTCATCGCCGATGTCCTCGCCTTCATCGACGAACACCTCCCGGCGCGGTAACGCCCCTACTCCGGCAGGGTGACCGCGTCGTCTTCGTGTCCGTCGGAGACCCCTCGAGTGAGCGTCTCTCCCTTAAAGAATCCCGGCATCGTGATCCGCTGCCAGAGCATGAGGAGAATGCCGACGATCATCACGGTCATCCCGAGCACGAAGACCAGCCCGACCCCGCCGATCGACGATCCGGACCCGTACTTGGGGTCCATCGAGTCGATCAGGGTGTGGACGAACAAGACCAGCAGGACGGTGCCGCCGATGAAGGGGGCGAGCCCCATAAAGACGAAGTTGCGCGCGCTCTTGGTCAATTGGGTCCGGAAGTACCAGACGCTCGCGTACGCGGTGAGCCCGTAGTAGAAGCAGATCATCATGCCGAGGGCGGTGATGGTGTCCCAGAGGACGTTTTCGCTGATGAAGCGCATCACTGTGTAAAAGACCGAGGCGATGACCGAGGACACGAGGACCGAGAAGCCCGGCGTGAGGAAGCGCGGGTGGATGCGCGCAAACGCCTTCGGTAGCGCCCGGTAGTGCCCCATCGCGAGGAGGGTCCGGGCGGGGGAGACGAAGGTGGCCTGGAGGGATGCCGCCGACGAGGAGAGCACGGCGAGCGACACCAGGGCCGCGAGCGGTCCGAGGACGGGCCCGGAGAGCGCGTGGAAGACGTTTTCTTGGATGTGCTTGTTGCCGAGCCCGTACTCGCCGGTGCCCGTCCCCGCATACATCAGCAGGGAGATCGACAAGAAGAGATAGAGCGTCACGATGGTGATGACGGTGAGCGCCGCGGCGCGGCCGGGGGTCTTGTCGGGGTCCTTGGTCTCCTCGTTCATCGTGAGCGTCACGTCCCAGCCCCAGAAGATGAAGATCGAGAGGGACACGCCCGCGGCGAAGAGGCTAAAGGACTCGACGGCGGTCGGGTTCAGCCACTCCCACGAGAAGGCGCTCGCGTCGTAGGCCTCCCCTTGTGTGAAGCGGTAGATCGCCATCGCGCCGAAGAGGATCAGCACGGCTACCTGGAAGGAGACGAGGACATACTGCAGGCGCTGGGTGGTCTGCATGTCCCGGTAGGAGATCGCGGTCGCGGCCGCCATGAAGGTCAGACAGGTGACGACGTTGATCCACACGTTGTCGGCGAGCGCGGCGATGCCGTCCTGGCCGGTGACCTGCGAGATCAGTAGGTAGAGGAACTCGACGGCGATCCCCGCGAGATTGCTGAGGACCAGGATCGTCGCGGAGATCAGGCCCCAGCCGCCCATCCACCCGAGGTAGGGACCGAAGGCGCGCGTTGCCCAGGTGAAGGAGGTCCCCGAGTCCGGCATCGCATGGTTGAGCTCGCGGTACCCGAGCGCGACCAGCAGCATCGGGATGAAGCCGACCAGGATGATCGCCGGGACCTGGAAGCCGACCTCGGAGACGGTGGGCCCGAGCGCTGCGGTCAGCGTGTACGCGGGCGCGACGCACGAGACGCCGATGACCACGGCGCCGAGCAGGCCGATGCTCCCTTCCGAGAGGCCCTTTTTGCTGATCGCGTGCTGGTCTCGGGCCTTGACGTCCTCACTCACCGGCCGACCTCCCTTCGGCGAAGGGGGCGTCATCGCTCTCGCGCGGGATGACGACGATCGGGATCGGTACTTCCCGCAGGATCTTGCCCGCGGTGCGGCCGAGGAAGAGCTGGCCGCGCGGGGCGAGGCGGGACGACCCGACGAGCAGCAGCTCCTCTGGCTCCCAGGTGAGCGTGCCGAGCGCCTCGACCACGGTCTCGCCCTCGGCGAAGGTCGCGGTGACCTCGACCTCGCCGGCGACGCCGAGCTCGGCTGCCGGGTCATCGGGTGCCGGTTCATGATCTCCGGGTCCGATCAAGGTGACGAGGCGAAGGGGGCAGCCCATCTCCCGGGCGACCTCGGCCCCGCGGGAGGCGACCGGCCCCGGACCGGCGTGTTTGACCGCGACGGAGAGGCGAGAGACGCCGTGCAAGGTCACCTTGCGCAGGCGACGTGGGGCAAGCGCGATCGGGACCGGGCTGGAGTGGAGCAGCACGCGCGCCAGGCTGGAAATGTTGAGGCGACCCTTGATGCCGCCGCGCGCCCCGCCGACCATGATCGCTCGCGCGCCCAACTCTCGAGCGGCGTCGACGAGCCCTTCGGCCGTCGACTCGCCGAAACGCTGGTGAGTGCGAATCCGCGACGGCGGCAGGATCTTCTCCGCGCGACGCCGAGCGTCCTCGAGCCACTCGTCAGCGGCCGCCTCGACGTAGCGGGTGTAGCCGTCCAGGGGCGGGGTGGAGCGCTCCGCGGTGCGGACGACGACGATGTCGAGGTCGACGCCAGCCGCCTCGGCACAGCGGATCCCGAGCGCGAGGGCGTCACGTCCAGCGCCGGTGTCCGAATACGCCACCAGATAGGACACGTCAGGTCCCCCTTCTCCCGAACGAGGCACCCGCATCATCGCGAGGTGTTGAGCGTCACTGTAGACCTGGGCGACATACCCTGTCGGCACCAGGTAGTGCGACGGACAAGGGGGTCAGGCGTGACGCGACAGCCAGGGCGACGGGCCGTACTCGGCGGACTCACGGCACTCGCGCTCCTCGGCGCGAGCGCGTGCAGCCAAGAGCCGGAGATGCCGATGGTCGAAGACGACCTCGGCGACGACCCGTGGCGGCTGCCCGCCGACGGCCACGATCACGAACGGACCTGGATGGCCTACGGGGCCACCCGCGCTCAGTGGGCGGGCGACCTGGACCGGGCTCGGGCCGCCGTGGCGGCGATCGCCGCCGCGATCACCCCCTTCGAACCGGTCTCTATGCTCGTGCGACCCGATGAGGCGGCCGAGGCGCGTGACCGCCTCGGCGAGTCCGTCACGCTGGTGGAGACCGAACTCGCTGACCTCTGGATCGGGCGCAGCGGGCCCACCTTCGTCACCGAGAATCGGCGGCTTGGCGCGCTCGCGCACGGCGCTTCGTCCGGGGACGATGACGGGACCCGGGTCCCCTCGGTCGTCGCCGATCGGGCCGGCGCGCGTCCCGTGCGGACCGAGCTGATGATCGAAGGGGGCGCGCTCTCGGTCGATGGTGGTGGCACGGCCCTGCTGGCCGAGTCGGCCGTGCTCGGAGGTGAGCGCAACCCCGGGTGGGACAAGGACGCCGTGGAACGCGAACTCGACCTGCTCCTCGGGCTCCGCACGATCATCTGGTTGCCCGGTGAGGCGCAACGCGATGGTCGAGGCGGTGGCCGCTACGCGCGGTTCGCGGGGAAGGGCACGGTGCTCGCCGCTCGACCGGGCACCGCCGGAGCGGGCGCGGACGAGATCATCCGATCGCAGGTGGAGGTCCTGCGAGAGGCCCGCGACACCGACGGCGACTCCTTAAAGGTCATCTCCGTGTCGGCCGAGTCGCTCGACTACTACGTCTGCAACGGCGGGCTGATCCTGCCGAAGGGGGTCGACGCGGCCGCGCGAGAGGCGCTCACCGAGCTCTACCCCGATCACACGGTGACCGAGGTCGACGCCGAGGTCCTCGCGTCTGGGGGCGGCATCAGCGACGCAGCGCTCGCGCAACCCGCACTCTCCTGACCCCTTCGCCCGCAGCGCTCAGCCCGACCGCCGGTGGAGCGCCGCTCCACACCCCTCGTCCTACGATGTGAGGCAGGTCACGATGTGTGGGTCGCGGGAGGCGTGAATCGGGTGGAGCGGAACCATGCCGTCGGCGAGCGAGAGCTGCGGATTGCGCCGGTGATGACGGGCGGGTTCAGTCTCGCGGTCTGGATGGGCGGCGCCACGGTCGAGCTCTACCGCCTCCTCGAGAGCCGTGACGCCGAGGGTGGGGGCAACGACCTCTACCGGCGCCTGCTCGACCTCACCCAGACCCGACCGGTGGTCGATGTCGTGACGGGGACGAGCGCCGGAGGGATCAACGGCGCGATGCTCGCCGCGGCCGTCGCGTGGCAGGTCCCGGTCGCCGAGGTGGAGGACGTGCGGGAGGTGTGGACGCAGGCCGCCGACCTCGGCCGACTGATCCGGCGATCGAGCGAGCCGGACCCGCCGTCGATCCTCGATGGCGACGGAGCCTTCTACCCGGTGCTTCGGGACCGCCTCGCGAGGTGGTGCGCGGACCGGCGCGCTGCGGGCGAGCGCATGGTGGATTTGGTGACGACCTTCACCGCGGTCACGGCGCGGCACCGGGTCCTCGTCGACGACTTCGGAGAGGTCATCGATGAAGACCAACGGGCGGGGACGCTGCGGTTTCGGACCGAGCACTTCGCGGACCCGGAGGCCTGCGAGATGCCCGCCAAGCTGGCGTGGGCGTCGCGAGCGACGGCGTCGGTCCCGGTGATCTTCGAGCCGGTGTATCTGCCGATCGGGCGGTCCGAGGCCGGACGCCCGGACGTCGGCCCGCACGTGAGCCTCGGCGGGATCGACCCGGGATCGGGCCTGTGGGCGGTCGATGGTGGGCTGATCAACAACCTGCCGCTCGGTGCCGCCGTCCAGCGGATCTTCCGCTGTGAGTCCGCGGCCGAGGTGCGCCGCGTCGTCCTCTACGTCAGCCCGACTCCCGTCCCGGCCGGGGCCGATCTCGAACCGGGACCCGAACACGCGGACGACCCGCCGAGCGCGCTCACGGTGGCGGTCGCCGCGGTGAACGCCTTCGCCTCCGAAGGGGTGAAAGATGACCTCCGCGAGATCACCGATCACAATCTCGCGGTGCGCCGCCAACGCGCCGCGCGGGCCGGAATCGCGATCACGACCCTCGATCTCGGGACCCCGATCGACGGCCCGGTGCCGCAGGCGATCATGCGGCTCTACCGGCGCCGGCGAGCGGAGGACTCGGTCGCGCTAACCCTTGGCCGGATCGAGCAGGTGGTGACGCCATCGCCGCAGGACTGGTCGCGCCAGCGCGCCGTACTCCAGCGCGCGCTCCTCACAGCGCGTTCTGCCCCCGAGCGGCTCCCGGAGCAGGTGCCGTCTCCCGAAGACGTGACCACCGAGGAGTGGGCGTGGGGGATCGCCCCGGTGGAGCAGGCCGTCTCCCTCGCCCTCGGTCTGATCAACCGCACCCTGGGCCTGCCGATAGTCGGTCGCTCCGAAGGGGGCGAAGGCGCCTCGGATCCGTCCGGGCGCGATCGCCTCATCGAGGCCAAGGCGAGGGTGCACGAGGTGCGGCGGACCCTCGATGTCTGGCGGGACCGCAACGCCGAGTATTGGCGCGAGCAGGCACCCCGCTTGCGCGCTGCGACCGCGGCGGATGTCGACCAGGCCGCCGAGGCCGCCTACGCCGGTTGGCCCGGGGGCGGGACCGGCGAGCGCGCCAGAGCTTTTACCGCCTTACGGGACGCGATGGAGGCGATCGCGGGCATCCTCGCGAGCATCGAAGAGGACCTTCTCCCCCTTCTCCAGCGAGCCGGTGGCACTGCGCCACAGTCGGCCAGCCGAGGCGACGCCGACGCCCCCGATCCGGTCAGTGTGCCTCTCCCGCCGAGCGCCGATGAGGTGACCGAAGAGGCGCACTGGCTATGGGCCGAGTACCGCTCGGTCGTGCCCCCTGCTCGCGATGACCGTCGCGTCGCCCGGGTCATGGTCGCCCTGCTGCGCAGCCACATCTACCAAGAGGTGCTGCTGAGCGGCGTGGTCCCGAGGGAGCAACCGGTCGAAGTCCTTCAGGTGAGCTGGAACTCGCCCGACTACCTCTCGGGGACGGCGCCCGAGGACAAGCTCGTCGGCACCGAGTTCGCTCGCTTCGGCGCCTTCGTGAAGCAGAGTTGGCGGGCCAACGACTACCTCTGGGGGCAACTCGACGCCGCCGCTCGTCTGGTCCTGCTCGTCCTCGACCCGCACCGACTCGTCCAACTCGCTCGGACGTCAGGGGAGGTGATCGCGCAGCTGGGCCTCGATCCGGGCGATGCGGGCCTGCGGGAGGAGTTGGCCTTCCTCGACGAATTCGCGGCCCCCGCCGGGGCCGGGTCCGATCGCACGATCCCCCTCACGCTGCCTCGGTTGAGCGCGGCGGTCGCCTCTCGGCGTCAGCATCAGATCGCCTCCGAGGGGTTGGGGGGCGTCGCGGACGCCGTGCGGCGCGGCGCTGCAGCCGGCGAGGGACTGGAGCCGGAGGCGCGGGCCTTCCTTGACGCCTATGACGCGGCTGCCAAGGAGCCCGACGGGCGCATCGCCCCCGAGGCGGTGAGCGCGGTGATGCAGGCGCTGCGTATTGGGGAGCGAAGGGGGTCCGACGAACTCGGCAGCGCCGCGATCGCCGGCGCCGCCCGCCGGTTGGCGCGCGCGAGTGCATCGCTCGCCAAAGGCCTCGCGCGGCGCTCGGACACCCCGGCGTTTGCTCGGATTCCTCTGCGGCTCATGGGGATTGGATTGCGGCTCACGGCGATGGCGGCGTGGTTCGTCGAGCGGTGGCGTCGGCTGCGCGATCGAGTTCGCCGCGAACCCACCGCGTAAAGCCCCCGAGAGGTCCTCGACGGGTCCATGCTACTGGCAGGTAATAACGCCTACCTCGCATCCCCCTTCGCCTCGAGGAGATTTCGATGACCCCGTCCTTCCTGCGCCGCGCGCGCACGTCAGCCACCGTGATCGCGGCGACCTGCGCCCTCGTCGCCCTTCCCAGCGTGGGCGCGAGCGCGGCCAGCACGGCCGAAGAGCCTGGAGAGATCGTCGCGATGGGTGACTCGTGGGCCGCGGGGTCTTGGGTCGCGCCGATCGCGAACGACGCCCCCGCCCTGTGCTTCCGCTCGGCCGAGAACGCCGGAGCGCTCATCGCCAAGCAACACGGTCTCGCCCTCACCGACGTGACCTGTGGCGGAGCGCAGACCAAGGACTTCCGCGGCCAGCAGTACCCCTGGGTCAAGCCCCAGCTCGCCGCGCTGAAGCCCACCACCGATTACGTCGTGTTGAACATCGGCGGCAACGACAACCAGACCTTCCTCGCCGCCGGGATCGCCTGCCTGACCGCGGCCCCGACCACGCTCTACAGCGGGTCGCCGTGCAAGAAGATCTACGGCTCGCGGTTTGTCGACAAGATCAACGCCGCCACCTACCCGGCCGTCAAGCAGGTGTTGCAGGACATCCGCGCCAAGGCGCCGAGTGCCAAGATCGCAATCCTCGGGTACCAGGACGCGCTGCCGCCCACCTTCACCAAGCGGTGCCAGGCGCTCATGCCCTTCGCCGAGGGCGACTTCGCCTACATCCGTGAGGTGCAGGACACGCTCAATAGCGCGGTGAAGCGGGCCGCAACCGAGACCGGCGCCACCTACGTCGACATGCCCGCCGTTTCGATCGGGCACGACGCGTGCAGTGGGCGTGAGAACCGGTGGGTTGCCCCGATCAACTTCTCGGTAGACAACATCGCGATCGTGCACCCGAGCGCGCTCGGCAACCGCGCGATGGCCGAGCAAGCCGCGGCCGCGCTCGGCCTGTGAGCGCTAGCGCCCTTCGGCTAGACGTGCCCGCTCAGTTGACCGAGTCGGGCTTCGAGCGCGGAGAGCATCGCGGCGCACTGCTTGGCCGGCGCGATCTCCCCCTTCCGGCGCTTGGTCCCCTTCGCGGCCTCCTTGGCTTCCTTGGATTCGAGCGCGCACACCGGGAGCACGTCGATCGACAACCGGGCTCCACCGGCGAGCGCGCGCAACTCATCGAGCTTGGCGCCGAAGGGAGATCCGCTGCCGGGTGAGTAGTAGGCGACGGCCTCATCGACCTGGTCCGGATAGAGGTCGGTCTTGGTCACGACGATGATCAGCCACACCGGCTTGCCGCGCCGGACAGCCATGGAGGCGATGCGGTGAGCGGTGATGGAGAAGTCCTCGAGCTCGGCGGCGAGTTGCTGGTCACGCGTCGCCTCGGCGTGCCCGGTGGTGCCGGCCGTGCGGCGCGCGGTGGCGTGCCCGTAGGCCACCACGTGCAGCACCCCGTCGACCGGTTCGTCGTGGAACACCTCGTCCAGTGCGCCGAGCCGGGTCGCGGCGTTGTCGCCGGGGACGACCCGGAAGCGGAACCCCTTCCCCTTCGCCGATCGCCGGGTGCGCCGCTCCATGGTGGCCGAGCCGACCTCGGCGGCCGCGTCCGGTGTCGATCGGCGCGCGAGCCGGTCGGCGAGGCGGGTCTTGCCGACGCCGGTCATTCCGGTCACGGCGACCGCGGGGAAGCGGCCGTGGAGGAGTTGGCTGACCTGGTGGCGCGCGCTCGCGAGGGCAGGGATCGCGGTGCTCGCGATGGTCGTACCGATCGCTGCGCGGGCGGGTCCGTTGAGGCGCATCGAGGGGCGGTTCATGGCACTTGTCTACCTGGTCGAGGGCTCGCGATGCGCCTTGGCCCGAAGAGGATGGCCGCTCGGGGCATCGATTAGACGCCGAACTCGGCCGGGATATCGCCCTTCTTCGCCGCCTGGGCCAGGGTCTTGTAGTCGCGCTCGTTGACATCGGCGTAGCCGCGGGCCCAGGTCGCGAAGGCCTCGTCGGTCTTTGCCGATGAGCCGAGGTAGGCGCTCGCCTGAGCGGCGCCGACCGACTGCGAGTGCGCCCGGGCGAGCAACGCAGCGCACACCTCGCCCATCCGGCGGTAACCATCGGGCTTCAAGGACGAGAGGTCGATCGACCCCTTCATGTCGCGAAATTGGCGGAGGTAGTAGTCGACCCGCACGTGCTCCCCCTTCGCCCCGTCGTATCCGACGATCCACCCGAGGAAGGGGTCGGACTGGGACTGCAGGATGCGCTGACCGGCGACCACGCGATGGCCCTCGGTGTGATCGGGCGCCTCGATGACGCCGGGGATGGTTTGCGGCATCCCGCCGTAGGTGACGAGGACCGACGGACCGGCTTCCTTGATCTGGATGAAGAGCGGGTCGCCCGACGGGCCCTGCAGCGCGACGATGTAGCAGCGGGTGCCGACGCTGCCGACCCCGACCACGCGAAGGGCGTAATCGGTGACGCGGTACTGCTGGAGCAACTGGGAGATGTCCGCGCGGACCGTGTGCGTGTACGAGGTGATGAAGCGCTGGAGTCGGTCGTGGCTGGCGTGTCCGGTGTGCTGCAGGATCGGCGGGTCATCGACGATCAGCAACTCACCGTCCTCGGTCACGGTGCCGATCTTGTCGAGGACCTGCTCGGAGGTCCGGCCCCGGGCCTTGGCCGTGACCTTGCGGATCTTGCGGGCTTGCTTGCTGGTCTGCGCGAAGGACTCGATCATCGTCGCGTCGACCCGGGAGTAGTAGCGCTCGAGCGCGGTCATGCCCTGCATGCGGCCGAGGACCTCGCGGTAGCGCGCCGCGGCCGTGCGAGCCGCCTCGTAGCACGCGTCCTCGCTCATCGAGTTCTCGCGCGCGCCGATGTAGATGCTGGCGACGAGGCGCTTGACGTCCCACTCCCAGGGCGCGATCCCGGCCTCGTCGAAGTCGTTGAGGTCAAACAACAGGGTGCGCTCGGGAGAGGCGAAGAAGCCGAAGTTGGAGATGTGCGCATCCCCGCAGGAGACGACCGGCACGTTGGTCGAACCGCCAGCGGCGAGGTCGGTCGCCATCAGGGCCGCTGCGCCCCGGTAGAAGGCGAAGGGGGATTGCAGCATCCGCCCGAAGCGCACGGGGACGAGCTCTTGGAGGCGGGTGGCGTTTTGGGAGTCGAGGATCGCGACCGGGTCTCGGTCCGTCGGGGGGAGTTCGGCCTGGCGGCTTCTCGGGAAGGCGGTGCGCAGGTCCTTGGCGGTGGCCATATTGGCTCCCTCGGGCGAGACGGTGGGAGACCACCTTAAAGGGTGGGCGTTCATCCCGGGATGCGCCGGGCGTCCCCGGAAACTCCGGATGTCTCGTGGAGTTCCACGGGATTTCGGGAGTTTCCCAAAGACGCCGGGTGCGCGGAGGGAAGGGGGTCAGGCGTCGCCGAGGATCTCGGCGAGCGCTCGGCGATACCTGGTGAGCGCGAGGCGCCCTTCGTCGGTGGCGGCGGCATGCGACCGGGACCCGCGGCCGGCCCCGGTGCGGGTCACCTCGACGTACCCGGCTTCTTCGAGTTTGCGCAGATGGGTCGTGAGGTTGCCCCCGGTGAGGTCGAGGAGCTGTAGCAGTCGCGGGAAACTCAGGCCATCTCCGCGGTCGAGGGCAGTGAGCGCGGCCATGATCTTCAGCCGGACGGTCGCGTGGATCACCGGATCGAGATCGTCCATCGATCAGCGCTCCGAGCGGCCGATGATCGCGCCGACGGCGAACCCGAGACCGCCCAGCACTCCCATGACGAGCGTGAGGGTCCGCACGTCGAACTGCGCGGCGATCGCCACCGTTACCGCGAGCCAGGCGCCGACGACAAACATCGACCGGCCGAGCTGCGCCGCCGAGGCGCAGTAGATCGTCGCGACGAGCAGGGCGGGGATGATCGCCGAGAAGAAGCCCAGCATGGTGTCGGACGCCCCGAGCCGCACAGCACCACTCATGATCGCGAACCACGCGATGAACACAAGTGGCCAGGTCGCTGCGTAGTACTTGCCGGCCGTCGCGCTCATCCCTTCGATGCCGTGGACGGCCTTAGAGATCACCACGATGGTGACCACCAGCGCCGCCGCGAGGGCGAGGCCCATCGTGATGCTCGCCCACGCCGGTGGCCCCGTGTAGACCACCTGGTCCTTGGTCGAGTACCAGATCGTGACGTAGCCAATCGTCCAGGAGATGGCCCAGGCCGCGAAGAGGATGGAGGTGGACGGGTCGGTCGCCCGGCGTACCGAGGTGCTGGTGCGCTCGAGGAGGGCCGCGGCCTCTTCGGGGCTCATCGCGCCCTCGTCGCCTCGGCCCTTGGCGCCCTCCATCGGCACCGCGCCCTTCGGGGTGTGCTTGGCGTCGTTCATGGCTCTCGCTCTCCTTAGTTTTGCGGTGCAAACCATTTAAAGGTTTGCACTCCAAACCAATCTGCGTCAACCCCTTCGACCGGGATCCCGGGAAACTCCCGATATCTCGCGGAGTTCCACGGGAATGTCGGAGGTTCTAGGGATGGTTCCGCCGCGCACGGGCGTCCGGGGTGACGCAGCGCGCAGAGGTGTTGGGGCGGGAATCTGCCCGAAATCGGGCAGATTCTTTGCATTTGGCGCGAAGGGGGCGCACCATGGGGCGGTGGATGACGAGATCGTCGAGCGCGTCGCGGCCACGACCGGGCTGACCCCGGCCGAGGCGGAGCGGGTCGTCGGCGATGTCATCGCCTGGTATCGAGAGCCCGCCGAGACCTATGTCCGGCGTCGGCACCAGACCCTTAAAACCCACGGGGTTCGCAACGACGCGGCCTTCGCCCGGATCGGCGCGGAACTCGCCGAGCGCGTCGTCGCCCCACCGGAGCTGAGCGCACGCCAGTTGCGCCGCATCGTCTACGGCTAGCCGGGGCGTCCCTCAGGCCTTCATTGAACAAGATCGCTAGGAGTTCATCATGTGCGGAATCGTCGGTTATGTCGGGAGCGAAGCGGCTTCCCCCTTCCTCATCGAAGGGCTGAGCCGGCTCGAGTACCGCGGCTACGACTCGGCGGGCATCGCCGTGCTCGGCAAGCGCGGCACCAGCCGGATCCGCACGGTCGGCCGGGTCCGTGATCTCGAGGCCGCTCTGCCGAAGAGGCTCACCGGCTCGGTCGGGATCGGCCACACCCGATGGGCCACCCACGGTCCGGCCGTCGAGCACAACGCGCACCCCCACGCGAGTGAAGACGGCCGGATCTCGGTCGTGCACAACGGGATCATCGACAACGCCCCGGCCCTGCGCGCGCAGCTCGAAGCCGAAGGGGTCACCCTCTCGAGCGACACCGACACCGAGGTGATCGCCCACCTGATTGCTCGCAGCGACGCCCCGACGCTCGAAGACGCCGTGGTGGAGACGACCGAGCGGATCAGTGGGACTTACGCGCTCGCCGTGACCGATGAGGACAACCCGGACCGGATCGTGGTCGCCCGCCTCGGCTCGCCGCTCATCCTGGGCGTCGGCGACGGGGAGATGTTTGTCTCCTCCGATGCCTCGGCGCTGGTGCGGCACACCACCTCCGTGGTCCACCTCGAGGACGGCGAGCTGGCGTCGGTGAGCGCCAAGGGTTTCCGGACGTTTACCAAGGACTCGACCGACACCGGGCGCACCCCCGAGGAGATCGGCGTCGACGTCGAATCCCTCGAGCTCGGTGGGTACGAGCACTACATGCGCAAGGAGATTAGCGAGCAGCCAGATGTCGCGACCGCGGTCCTGCGCGGGCGGCTCGACGAGCGCTTCGGCACGACCCGTCTCGGTGGGCTGAACCTCACCCCGCGCGAGCTGAGGTCCTTCCGCCGGATCAAGATCCTCGGGTGCGGATCGGCCTACTACGCCGGTCAGATGGGTGCCCAGATGATCGAAGACCTCGCCCGGATCCCGGCCGACGCCGAGCCGGCGAGCGAGTTCCGCTACCGCAACGCGATCATCGAGCCCGACACGCTCTACGTCGCGGTGTCGCAGAGCGGAGAGACCGCCGATACCGCCTTCGCCGTCCAAGAGGTCCAGCGCAAGGGCGGGTACGTCCTCGGGGTCGTCAACGTCGTCGGCTCGACGATCGCTCGCGCCGTCGATGGTGGCGTGTACATCCACGCCGGTCCGGAGGTCTCGGTGGCCTCGACCAAGGCCCTCACCAACATGGCCCTCGCCTTCGCCATGCTCGCCGTCCAACTCGGTCGCGTCCACGACCTCTCGGTCGCCGATGGTCAGCGAATCGTCGCGGGCCTGAAGCGGATTCCCGAGCAGATCGAGCAGATCCTGTCGGATGAGTCGGCCGCGAAGGGGGTGGCCGCTGCCCTGATCGAGGGGACCGGCGCCTTCTACATCGGCCGCACCCGCGGCTTCCCGGTGGCCCGTGAGGGGGCGCAGAAGCTGAAGGAGATCTCCTACGTCCACGCCGAGGCGTACCAGACGAGCGAACTCAAGCACGGCCCGCTCGCCCTGATCGACGAGAAGATGCCGACCGTCGCGGTGATCCCCGACGACGAACTCGCCGAGCGCAATCTCGCTGCAGCAGAGCAGATCCTCGCGCGAAGCGGCCCGCTCACCCTGATCACTCACCCCGGCGTCGACACCTCGAGCCTGAAGGTCCCGACGATCGTCGTGCCGAAGAACGAGCCGGAGCTGGACCCGATCCTGCTCACCATCCCGACGCAACTCATCGCCTACCAGGCGGCGGTGCTCCTCGGCCACGACGTCGACAAGCCCCGCAACCTCGCCAAGTCGGTCACGGTCGAGTAGGCCCCTCGGGGAGGGCGATGCGCAGGAACTTCGGGCGATATCGAAGGGGGTCGTCGATCACCCGATCGAGGTCGGCGTCGTTGTTGCTGTAGGAGACGACCACCGTGCCCTTCTTGGGGAAGAGCTCGGGGTGGGCAAGTGGCATGTACCGCAGCTGTCCGGTCTTGGACTCGATCGGCGCGACCGCCGTCCCCGACGACCAGGGGCCGGTCGGGGCGGGCGCGGTCCAGACCGTGACATCCGAGCCGATGAAGTCGTTGCGCTTGCTGACGGCGTACCACCCGCCGTCCTGCTCGAAGACCGACAGGGTTTGCGAGACCCCCTCGCGCGCGGGGATCAGGATCTGCGCGCGGGATTCCCGGGTGACCCAGGCCGAGCCGTCCCAGTACCGCCACCGCTGCTGGTTCGTGATGTCCTTCGGGCGCATCCGAGCGACCTGAAGCGACCACCCGAAGGCCTGGTCCGTGCCCGGATTCGCGGTGCCGAAGAGGTACACCCAGTCGCCGTCGTCGCCGCCCACGCTCGCGGCGGCGGCGCCCCACGTCGGCGCCTCCCGTCCGGGCTGATCGGGTCCGATGTCCTGTTGGTCGATCCGTTGCGGCACACCGCCCTTCGGGACCAGGAAGGTCGCGACGGCCAAGCCGAGGTTGTCGAAATCGAAGGCTCCATCCCCCTTCCCCTGGACCCGCTGCGTCGTCACGTACACGAGGTCGTAGCCGTCGTGCCGGTCGACGACGACCGACATCGGCCAATAGCCGACCGTGCTGCGCGGCCGGCCCGGGATGATCGCCCCGTCGGAAGGGGGGAACACGCCTTGGATGCAATCCGGCGCGAGGATCAACATCGAGTTGCGGACCATCCGAGGGCCGGTCCCCGCGTCCCGCAGGGTGTCCCCGAACATCCACAGGGTCCGCCCATCCTGAAGGGGGGCGCTGGCGCCGACGTCGGCGCCCCGGAAGAGGGGAGCGCCGCGCAACGACGCGAGCCGGTTGAGGTCGGCGACGTCCTTCACCGGTCCGGTCGAGATGCACTCGCTCGTGTAGACGTGGGAGGCGATCTCGGCGGGTTCGGCGAGGCGTTGTTGGGGGACGACGGCGGCCGCGGCGAGCAGAGCCACGGTGAGCGGCGCGACGACCGCGATCACGCGGACGCGCCACCGGTTCGCGCGGGCGTGGGCGCGCGACTGCGAGCGGGTGGCGGGCTCCGCCCCGGTGGCGTGGACCCGCGCCGCGCGCGTGCGGGCCGACCGCGCGTATCCGAGAAGGAGCAGCGCCGCGGCGAGCCAGGCGCCGAGGATCAGGATCGGGCCGCCGTCGAGCGTCCCGCGAAGGCTCGCCTGCGCGATGGTCTGCAAGCCCGCCACCGGGATCCCCGCGCCGGTCACGACATTCCACGGGGGCGGGATGAGGTGCTGATCGGTACGGGTGAGGACCGGCAAGGCGGTCGCGAAGAAGGCGAGGACGGCAAGGCCGAGGCCAGCCCAGCCAGCGACCGATTCCAGTGCAGCAGTGACGGCGCCCGAGCACAGCGCGACGAGCGCGGCGGCGAGGCCGACGGAGAGCTTGGTCGCGAAGGCCCCCGGCGTCAGGGCGATCCCGAGGATCAACCCAGCGACGGCCGAACCAGCGGTCATCCCGCCGAGTCGGGCGAGGCCGCGACGGAAGCTGCGGGCGACCGGCCCCCACTTCAGAGAGGAGCCGACGGTGATGAGGAAGCCGAGGAGGCACGCGAGAAGGGTGACCAGGTGCGCCCGCGCGAGGCGCTTCTCCCCATCCGGCGGCCCGACCCGCTCGAGCGCCGCGCTTCGCCCCCAGGCGTCCTCGGACTCTTGGACCTGGGAGACCACTGCGTCGACCATTTGCGGGTCGAGCGCGGTGCTGACGAGCAGCCGGTCCTTGCGGCTGCGGAGGTCGACGACGAGGGCCGCATAGATCCGCCCCTGTTCGACATCGGAGCGAGCGCCCCCTTCATCCTCGGTCGCGGTGAGATCGAAGGGGGTGCCGGGCAGGCCATTGAGTTCGGCGGCGAGCGGCTCGGACATCACCGAGGGCGCGACGACCGTCGCCGGCACGTTGTGCGGACGCAGATCGGCGCCCGAGCGCAAGACGGCGAAGGCGAGGATGACCTCGGCGAGGACCCCGACGAGGCACGCGATCGCGAGCGGGCGTGGGAAGGCGGCGCGCAGGACTTCGCGCCAGTCGCGAGCGTCCTGTCGTAAGTTCACGGGGACCAGTCTCTAAGACGCGTGGCCGCCGGAGGCCATGAGGGGCTCCCCGAGTTCTCATGGCTCGATCGGACCCCCGGGTGTCTACCTCATTGCCGCCCAGTGTTCACCGGGCGCTGGGACCCTCCCCTTGCTGAGTGCGGTCGCCACCGACCGATCCACCTGCCACAAGGGGGTAGTCGCGTGTCGACCGGAACCACCACACCGAAGAAGTCACCGGCACCGCTCGGCGGGCCGTCGCAGTTCCTCGGTCCCGACCGCAACTGGCACCTGACCTTCGGCATCCTGCTCTTTGTCACCCTGGGGCTTTTCCTCCGCTGGGCGCTGGAGTACACCGGGCACGACTCGAGCACGCCGCTGCTCATCCTCGCGGTCTGCTTCGGCGTCTTCATGGCGTTCACGATCGGCGGCAATGACGTCGCGAACTCCTTCGGGACCAGCGTCGGCGCCGGGACCCTCACGATCAAACAGGCGCTGCTCGTCGCCGCCGTCTTCGAGGTGAGCGGCGCGGTGATCGCCGGCGGCGAGGTCACCGACACGATTCGGGGCGGCATCGTCGATCTGTCGGTCGTTGAGGTCTCCCCGCAGGACTTCATCTTCATCATGATGGCCGCCCTCGCCGCGGCGGCCTTTTGGCTGCTCTTCGCGACCAACCGGGGATACCCAGTCTCGACGACCCACTCGATCATCGGTGGCATCGTGGGGGCATCGCTCACCCTCGGCTTCGTCACCGCCCAGGCGTCGCCCTTCGCGATGGTCCAGTGGGATCAGATCGGTCAGATCGCGATCTCATGGGTGCTCTCGCCGGTCCTCGGTGGCCTCGTGAGTTACCTGCTCTACCGCACGATCAAACAGAACGTCCTCGACTACAACGCGCGGGCCGATGAAGCCCTCAGGGCGATCAAGGCCGAGCGTCGCCAGCACCGTGATCAGCACAAGGCGGCCTTCGAGCGGCTGAGCGAAATCCAGCAGATTTCATACACGAGCGCCCTCGCCCGGGACGCCGCCGTCTTACGGCGCGGCGATCACGAACCGGATGAACTCGAGTCGGACTACTTCCGCGAGTTGGAGCAGATCGAGGCCAAGGCCGACGATGTCGGCGCACACAAGGCGCTCGAATCGTGGGTGCCGATCCTCGCCGCGCTCGGCGCGATGATCATCTCGGCGATGCTCCTCTTCAAAGGCCTGAAGAATATGGACCTGGGCCTGACCACCATGAACAACTACCTGATCATGGGCATGGTCGGCGCCTCGGTGTGGATGGCGACCTTCATCTTCGCCAAGACCCTCAAGAGGGAATCGCTCTCGCGCTCGACCTTCCTGCTCTTTTCGTGGATGCAGGTCTTCACCGCGTCCGGGTTTGCCTTCAGCCATGGCAGCAATGACATCGCGAACGCGATCGGTCCCTTCGCGGCCATCCTCGATGTGCTTCGGACCGGGGCGATCGATAGTGAGGCGGCGATCCCGCCAGCGGCCCTGCTGACCTTCGGCGTCGCGCTCATCTGCGGCCTGTGGTTCATCGGCCGGAAGGTGATCGCGACCGTCGGACACAACCTCACCACCATGCACCCGGCGTCGGGTTTTTCGGCTGAACTCTCAGCCGCCGGTGTGGTGATGGGGGCGTCGGTGCTGGGGCTGCCGGTCTCGAGCACCCACATCCTGATCGGCGCCGTCCTCGGCATTGGCCTTGTCAACCGTCAGACGAACTGGGGCCTGATGCGCCCGATCGCCCTCGCCTGGGTGATCACCCTGCCCGCCGCCGCCACCCTCGGCGCGGTCGGCATGATCGTGCTCCGCTCGATCTTCTAGCCCCGACCCCCGCCCGAGATCGGCCCCCGAGCGCCCTTCTGGTCAGGAGCGGAGCGAAAGGGGCGGGCTCGCCTATCCTGACCGGCGTGATGAGGGTGGACCGAGTGCGCTTCGTGCGGTGGATGAAGGGCGTGCCCCACGCGTGGCTTCAACGGGTCCCTCTCGCGGCGACGATCTTCGGCGCCCTGGGGTTCGTCGGGTCGCTCAGCCCCTCCCTCCTTCCGCGCACCGGGCTCTTCCAAGGCGTCGTAACGGGCATCAGCACCGCTGCCTGGTACGGATTCGGCACGCTCGTCGACCGCGGTGGCCTGCGCCTTGCTCGAGCGCTGGGCGTGCGGGTCGAGGTGAAACCGGCCGTGCGGGTGTGGTCGCTTCGGCTGCTCCTCATCGCCATCGTGGCGATGGTGACGCTCACCCCCTTCATCGCCTTGAACCAGCAGCAGGACCTCGCCCGCGCGTTCGCTCAACCCGAGCCGGGCTTCACCCACGGGCTCATCAGCGGGACCGTCGCGATCGCCACCTTCGCCCTGGTGGTGGGGATCCGCCAGGCGCTCGCGGCGCTGTTCCGGGTGATCTTGCGCCGGCTCCATCGGCTGCCGAACATGCTCGCCGGGTTCCTCGCGAGCGCCACCGTGGTGATCGTCGTGCTCGGGGTCGTCCAGTGGGTGCTCCTCGGCGGGGTCATGCGGGTCGTCGGGGGCCAGCAGGCCGAGGCCAACGCCGGGACGCCGAAGGGGGTCACTCAGCCGACGCTCGCGACCCTCTCCGGGAGCCCAGCCTCGAACGAGTCATGGGAGTCGCTCGGGTACGAAGGGCGCCACTTCGTCGGGATCACGCCGACCGCGGCCCGGATCCGAGAGGTGACGGGCCGGCCCGCGAAGCAGCCGATCCGCGCCTACGCCGGGATCGGCGAGGACGGTGGGATCGATGACGCGGTGGAGCGGGCGCTCGCCGAGCTCGACCGCACGGACGCCTGGTCGCGCGGATCGCTCGTCATCTTCACCACGACCGGGCTCGGCTGGGTCAACCGCTGGAGCGTGCAGTCCGCGGAGTACCTGACCGGCGGGGACGTCGCCTCGGTCGCCGTCCAACACTCCACCCTCCCGTCGGCCCTGGCGCTGCTCGACGCGCCCGCCAAGCCGCGGGAGGCGGGCGAGAAGCTGACCGATGCCGTCTTGAAGCGGGTCGAAGAGCTGCCGGCCAGTCGCCGGCCCGCGGTGTACGTGAGCGGCGAGTCCCTCGGCGCCTTCGGTGGCGAGGCCGCCTTCACCTCGATGAGCGACATGCTCCGGCGGGTCGATGGGGCGGTGTGGACCGGGCCGCCGGCCTTTACCGAGATCCACGCCGAGGTCACCCGCGATCGGCAGGGGGGCTCGACCGAGGTCAATCCCGTCATCGACAACGGGCGTCATGTGCGTTTTGCCGACACCGTCTCCGAGTTGACGGCCGACCAATACGGGCGCGCGCTCGGACCGTGGGATGCCCCGCGCGTGGTCTATCTCCAGCACCGCTCGGACCCGGTGGTGTGGTTCCATCCGGCGTTGATCTTCAGCGAGCCGGATTGGTTGCGCGAGGACCACTCGGGGACGACCACGGCGGGGATGACCTGGTTGCCGGTCATCACCTTCTGGCAGGTGACGGCCGACCTCGCTAAGGCGACGACGGTCCCGACGGGGTACGGCCACAACTATCGAGACGAAGTGGTGCCCGCCTGGGCGGGGGTGCTGGGCGAGGACCCGACGGCCGATTACCAGGCGATCATCGACGCGATCCGGTACGGCTGACCCCCTTCGGGGGGGTGGGCCGGGCGCGAGAGTCTCGGGAAACTCCCGAAATCGCGCGGAACTCCAGGGGATTCACGGCGTTTCCGGGGACGAACGGCCCGGCGGGGTCAGCGCAGGGCTCGAGCGAGCTCGCGCAGGACCGTCGACTCGTCGATGCTCTCCTGGCGCAGGCGGACCGAGGGCGCGAGGGTGTCGCTCACGAGATCGGCGTAGACGACCGATTCGGCCACCGTGAGGTGCGGCAGCACATGGCGGCTCGGCATCAGCTCCCGGGTCCACTGCTCGCGGTGGCTCCACAGGGTCCAGGCGTCCATCAGGACCGAGGCGGTTTGTGGCAGGGAGGCGCGCAGCTGGTCCAACTGGGAGAAGCCGGCGGTGTCGATATCGGCCCAGTAGTGGATGCGCCGACCGGTGAGCCAGGGCAGCTCCCGCAGGGCGGCGAGTTGGCTGCTGGAGCCAAGGAAGGCGATGGCGCGGGGCAACTCGGGAAGGGCGTCGAAGACGGCCTCGTTGCTGAGGATAAGGATGCCGCGGGCACTGACGCCGTGGCGAGCGAGCTCGTCGATGCGCACGGTCGCATCGGAAATCCCTGACGCAGGGAAGAGGTCGCCGCCGTCGAGGCGCCGGACCCGGATCCGCGCCGGTCGGGAGCGTGGGGCCTGGGCCGCGGAGAGATCGGTCCTACCGGCGGTCATCTCGGTGGTCGCCGATTGCGAATCGCCGAAGGCAAGGGCCTGATCATGCGCTGCGGGCGCGCCCCCTCGACTGGAATCCACCGACCGAAATGTACTCCCTTCGCCCAGCCCGTGGGACCCCGGTTACCGGATGGTCACCAGGTGGGTCCAGGGCAGGGCGCATAGCCCGCGGATTCGACCCGGATCGTGGCGTGAGCGAGCCCGAAGTGGCGGCTGAGCAGGGTCGCAGCGTTGGCCCGGGGCTCGTGCGGAACCGGGAAGGGGGAGAACCGGTCGCGCGGGGTTAAGGCAAGCCGAGTGCGACCACTAAGGCCGCGGTCAAGGCGCCGAGCGGGATCAGCAGGAGCGCGTGGAGACGGCGGTTGCTCACGACGACGGCCGCGAACTCGCGCACCATGGCGGCGGGAAGGGCGGGCAGTGCGGTGGGCGCGCCGATCGCGTCGGCGTCCAGGCCGACGCGACGGGAGAGTAGGGCCGCGCGCGGAGCGTGGAAGTTGCTGGTGACGACCAGGACGTGGCCGCGCACCCCTTCGTGCCGAAGGATGTCGGCAGAGCACCGCAGGTTCTCCTCGGTCGTGGTCGAGACCGTCTCCGGTCGGATCGCGCGCGCGGGAACGCCGTGGGCGATGAGGTACTCGGCCATCGCCTCACCTTCGGGGCGCGGTTCGTCGGCGCCCTGACCGCCGGAGGGGATGAGCAGGGCGGTCGGCGCGAGCGTGGTCCACGCGAGGCGCGCGGCATCGAGACGGTTGGCGAGGAGAGGTCCGATCTCCCCGGCGATCAGGCCCGCCCCGAGGACGATCACCGCTGCGGGAGCGGGCCGGGCAGGACGGCGGAGCCACCACCAGCTGTAGGTGCCGAAGACGAGGAACCATCCCCCGAGGGTCGAGCACAGGGCAAGCAGCCCACCGGCCAGCACCATCGCCGCAGGGTGGTGCGTGGTGGTGAGCGCGAGGGCGACGAAAGGCCCCACGCCGAGGCCGACTCCAAGGAGGACGATCGCGGCGGTCGTGAGTGACCCGCGTTTGCGTCGGCGCGGCCCGAGGCCCGCGAGGATGAGCAGCCCGGCGGGGACCACCACGCTGAAGGGGGCGACCGACAGCACGACGAGGAGGGTCGGCCTGACGTGCGCAGGCGCGAGATATCCGATGACCTCGACGACCGCTACGGCCGTCCACCAGATCGCGGCGACGAACCAGGCCGCGATCCCAAAGTCTCGAGGTTCACGACGAGCGAGCACGCGGCCCCGCCAGGCGCAGAGGCCGGCCAGGGCGAGGGAGATCATGACCCGGCGGCGCGCTCCCGGAGCGGGAGAGGGTCCTCGAGATAGGGGCTCAGGATCGAGCGCACCGCGTCGGTGATCGACCAGGGACGTGAGGTGGCCGCATCCATCAACACCGCGCTCGTCTCCCCGACGACCTGCGCCGGTGCGTCATCCGGCACGCCGATCCGCAGTGCGAAATCCATCGCGATCGAGCTGCGGCCGATGTGAGCCAGCCACACCTCGACGCGGAAGGGGGTGCCCGGCTCGACGTACATCTCCTGGCGGTACTCGACCCGCTGCCCGACGACGAGCAAGTTGACGCCAGGGGCGGCGCCCGCGAGCCCCTCGGCAGCGCGCGCCGGGTCGACGGATTCCCCCTTCACCCGCGTCAGCTCGGAGAGGAAGAGGACCCTCGCCTCGTCGAGGATCCGCATGACCGCGATGTTGTCGACATGACCGCTCGTGTTGAGATCGCGGACTCGGGCCTGGACTTCGCACTGGTACCTCACGAGCGTTGACGCTATCGGGCGATGCCCGCGAAGGGCGTCTCGGGCACCCCAGATCGATCGGAAAGCGTGCGGATGATCAAGGGGTGGCGGGCTCGGCTTCGTCGCTCGGGGCGAGTAGGGCGACGCGATCGTCATCTTCGACAGGGGCCGCGAGGTCGAGCCCAGCGGCGAGCGCGGCGCGGTCGGCGAGGGCGGTCCCCGATCCGGAGTAGAGGTGTAGGGCAGCGTCCACCCCGGCGCGCTCGATCTCGCGCATCTCGTCGTCGTAGTAGGCCACGGCCGCGACGACCCCTTCGAAGCCGTTGCGCTTCAGTTGCTCGAGCGCGGCCATGTTGGACCCGTGGAAGGGCATCGCCATCACGACGACCGCCACGCGGCCCACATGGCTCACCCGCTCCCAGAAGTCCTCGTCGGTCGCATCGCCTTCGATGACCTCGTAACCGCGGTCGCGCAGGCCCTCGATCCGCTGGTCGTTGTGCTCGACGCCGACCACCTCAAGACCGTAGGCCGACTCGAGCTGGCGGTAGGCGGCCTTGCCGACCCGGCCCATCCCGAGCACGACGGCCTCGGCGCCGCCCACGTCGATCGGTCGGTCGTGCGCGTTCAACCGGTCGGGGTCCTGGGCGGGGAGGCGCTCGGCGATCCGCTCGATATAGGTGGGGATCCGGCGGTTCAGCAACGACGAGACGACGAAGCTCGCGGCGACGGCGACAGAGAGGACCACGAGCCAGTCGGGGTTGAGCATCCCGCTGGACGCGCCGACCGCGACCACGATCAGGCCAAACTCGGAGTAGTTCGTCAGGGACGCCGCGGCGAGCAGGGAGGTGCGGTGCCGCAGCCGCATCAGGTCTAGGAGGAAGGCCCAGGCGATGCCCTGGATCGGCAGCATCACGAGCAGAAGCAGCCCGAGCCCGACCGTGGCGACGCTCGGGTGTCCTTGCAGGCCGATGCTGACGAAGAAGGCGACGAGGAGGAGTTCCTTGAGGGTGAACAGCGCGCGCGACAGTTCGCCCGAGCGGGCGTGGGAGGCGAGCAGCACGCCCATGATCAGGGCGCCGAGATCCCCCTTCAGGCCGACGGTTTCGAAGAGGGCGTAGCCGGGCACGAGGGCCATGACGACGCCGAAGAGGGCCTGCAACTCACCGTGGCCGATCCGGTCCCAGATCCGTTTCATCGCCGCGGTGAAGGGCAGGAGCAGCACGAGCGCGATGGCCCAGGGGCTCGGCCAGGCCCCCTTGCTCGCCGTGATGAAGACGACCGCGGCGATGTCCTGGATGATCAAGATCCCGACGGCGATCCGGCCGTAGAGCGCCGAGCTGTCGCTGCGTTCGTCGAGCATCTTCACCACGACGACGGTGCTCGAGAAGGACAGCGCGAAGCCGAGGAGCGCGAGCTGGCCCCACCCCTGCCCATCGAGCATCCCGAAGCCGATGACGCCGAGCAGCCCGAGGAATCCTGCGCCGAGGGCGGTCGCGAAGGCCATATGCGCGCCGGCGGTCGCCCACACCTCGCGGCGCAGGAGGAGCCTCGGGTCCAGCTTGAGGCCGACGGCGAAGAGGAGGAGGGTCACCCCGAGATCGGCGAGGACCTCGATGCCTTCGAGATAGGGCACGCCAGCGGCGGCGAGGACAAAACCGGCCGCGAGGAAGCCGACGAGTGGCGGCAAGCGCATCGCCATTGCGAGCAGCCCGAGCCCCAACGTGACGAGCAGGTAGGTCGAGACGGTGTCCACGTCGGCTTCTTCTTCGTCGGCGGGCTGGGGCGGAATGTTTGAAGGGTTCGTGCCCCATCCTCCCACCGGTCGAGAGTGACGACCGAGAGCAGGGGCTATACGATCGGATAGTCGGCTATCTGGTGATATAGCAGGGGATGGTGTGATGCGGATCGAGGACGATCTCACGGCCCGGGCGCGCCTGCGCGAGGCGGCGATCGAACTCTTCGCCGAGCGGGGCTACGCCGCGACCTCGGTCGGGATGATCGCCGAACGGGCGGGTGTCACCGCGGGTCTGATCCGTCACCACTTCGGCTCCAAGGATGGACTGCGGCAGGCCTGCGACCAGCAGGTCCTGACCGAAGCGCTCACCCTCAAGGGCCGGGCGCTCGCCGCGATGGAGCAGCGTCCCGAGATCATCCCGGAGGTCGAGCCGCGGTCGGTGCTCATCCGGCGCTATCTCGGGCGGTCGATGATCGACGGCGGCGAAGGGGGGAGCGCCTCCTTCCACGCGCTGCTCAACCTCACCGAGCGGTTCTTTGCCGACAACCCCGTCGCTGGGATCGATGACCCGCGCGCTACCGCGGCCGCGACGGTCGGAATGCAGGTCGGCCTGATGGTGATGCAGGACCAACTCGCCAACGCCCTCGGCGACGACGGCCCCATCGCCGAACGGCATCGCCGGGTCCTCGCCGGGGCGGCCCACCTCTTCCACCCCGACTTGCTCGATACCGCCGCCTTCGCCGACTTCCGGCGCTGGATCGACCACCACAGCCCTGCGTCACCTCCCAAGGAGTCACGATGAGCACGATCGAGATCAGCGGCCTCGTGAAGACCTTCGGCCGCACCCGCGCGCTGGACGGGCTCGACCTGGTCGTCGAACCGGGACAGGTGCATGGCTTCCTCGGGCCCAACGGCTCGGGCAAGTCGACGACGATCCGGGTGCTGCTCGGGCTGCTGCGCGCCGACGAGGGGACCGCCCGACTGCTCGGCGGGGACCCGTGGCGGGACGCGGTGGACCTCCATCGCAGGCTCGCCTACGTCCCGGGCGATGTCACCTTGTGGCCATCGCTCACCGGCGGCGAGGCCATCGACCTGCTCACTCGGCTGCGCGGCCCGGTCGACCAGGCTCGACGGAGCGAGCTGCTGGACCGGCTCGACCTCGATCCGACGAAGAAGACCCGCACCTACTCCAAGGGGAACCGTCAAAAGGTCGCCCTCGTCGCCGCCTTCGCTGCGGACGTGGAGCTCTACATCCTCGACGAGCCGACCTCGGGGCTCGACCCGCTGATGGAGAAGGTCTTCCAAGAGTTGGTGGCCGACGCGGCTGCGCAGGGCCGTTCCGTGCTGCTGTCGAGCCACATCCTCGCCGAGGTCGAAGCCGTCTGCGACGCGGTCACGATCATCCGAGAAGGTCGCACGGTCCGCGCCGGCACGCTCGATGAGCTCCGCCAGGACGTCGCGGTCGACGACGGTGGCACGCTGCCCACCTTGGAAGAGCTCTTCCTGCGCGAATACGAGGGGTCGCGATGACCGCTCTCGCGGCGAGCCCCGTATCGCCGGCCGAAGGGGGCAGATCCCCCTTCGCCGGGACGTCGACGCTGGTGCGGTTCTACCTGCGCCTGGCACGGGTCCGGATCCTCATCTGGGTGCTCGCCGTGGTGGCGCTCGTGGGCTTCGGAGCGAGCGAACTCGGAGAGATCTATGCGACCCCGGCGGAGCGGGCGTCGCGGGCCGCGCTGATGTCCAACCCGTCCGCGATCCTGCTCGGGGGTCCGGGCTACGGGCTCGACAACTACACGCTGCCAGTCATGCTCGCCAACGAGTACACGCTGCTCACGAGCGTCCTCGTCGCGGTCATGGCGATCCAGCTCGTGACGGCTCGACTGCGCGGCGACGAAGAGGCCGGCCGTTACGAGGTGCTGCGCGCGGGAGTCGTGGGTCGGGCCGCTCCGACGATGGCCGCGCTCTCGACGGCCGCCATCGCCTGCGCGCTCCTGGCCGGGGCTCTCTTCGTCATCCTGCTCGCGACCTCGATCCCGAGGCCGGCCGATGCCCTCGCCTTCTCGGTGGGGATTGGGATCACCGGCCTCGTCTTCGGCGTCCTCGCCGCCACGACGAGCCAACTCGTCGAGCATGCGCGGGCCGCGAGTGGGATCGCGTATGCCGCGCTCGCGGGCGCCTTCGTCCTGCGCGGGGTGGGCGACATCCAAGAACGCCACGGATCGTGGGTCTCGTGGACCTCACCGCTGGCGTGGCCACAGCAGACCCGGGCGTGGGTGGACCTCCGGTGGTGGCCCCTGCTGCTCTCGCTCGCGGTCATCGCGATCGGGACCGCCGTCGCGCTCGCCGGCACCCGCCGCGATGTCGGAGCGGGGGTCTTGCCGACGAGACCCGGTCGGGCCACGGCTCGGGCCTGGCTGGCGTCCCCCTTCGCGCTCGCCTGGCGGCTGCAGCGCACGGGGATCGCCTGGTGGGCGCTAGCGCTCGCCCTGTACTCCGCGCTCTGCGGGTCGCTCGTTCGCTCCGTCCTTGATCAGGTGGCGACCAACCCGGCGATCCAGGTGTACCTGCGCGGCAGTGGGACATCGCTCACCGACACCTTCGTCGCGCTGATGCTCGCGATCACGGTGTGCGCCGTTGGCGGTTGGGCCGTGGCGTCGGTGCTGCGACTGCGCTCCTCAGAGAGGGATGGCCATAGCGAGGTGGTCCTTGCGAGCGCGGTTTCGCGCACCCGCTGGCTCCTGCAGCACCTCGCCGTGACCCTGCTCGGGAGCACCCTTCTGCTCGCCGCCTGCGGGCTCGCCCTCGGAGCGAGCGCGGCAGCCGTGATCGGAGAACCGGCGCTCACCTGGCGGACCCTCGGTGGGGCGCTTGCTTACCTCCCGGCGGTGATGGCGATGGGCGGCCTCGCGGCCCTGCTCTACGGGTTGGCGCCGAGCCTGACCCCCTTCGCCTGGCTGCCAGTGGCGTGGTCGGTCATCGTCCTCTCCTTCGGCGGTCTCCTGCAGCTGCCGGGCTGGGTCATCGACACCTCCCCGATTGGGTGGAGTCCGGCGCTCCCGGGCGACGCGATGGTCTGGACACCGGTCGTGGTCCTCACGGTGGCCGCCCTCGCCCTCGTCGCTACCGCGACGCTCTGCTTCCGGCGGCGGGATCTGCCCGCTTAGCGGGATCACGGAGGGCTAGGCTGCGTGGGTAATCCGGGCCCGGCGAGAGGAATTTGATGAGCACCGCCTACCGCACCTCGATCACCACGGCTCCCGACGGGACCGAGCTCTTTACCTATACGTGGGAGCCGACGGGGCAGCCGCGGGCGATCGTGCAGATCGCGCACGGGATGGCCGAACACGCGGCTCGCTACGACCAGGTCGCGCAACGCCTCACGGGCGAGGGCTATGTCGTCTACGCCCACGACCATCGGGGCCACGGCGGGACCGCAAAAGACCCGGAGGACCACGGCTACTTCGCCGACGAGGACGGCTGGTGGACGGTCGTCGACGACATCCGCGCGGTGGGCGCGCGAGCCGAAGATGAGCACCCCGGCCTCCCACGAGTCCTGCTCGGACACTCGATGGGGTCTTTCCTATCGCGTTCCTACGCGATGAAGTACGGCGATGACATCGACGGGCTGGTCCTCTCCGGGACCGGGGCCGGGCCGGGGATCCTCGGGAAGGTCGGGGCCGTCATCGCGACGATCGAATCCAAGGTGCGGGGCCGTCGGGCCAAGAGCACGCTGATGAACACCCTCTCGTTCGGTGAGTACAACAAGGCCTTCAAGCCCAACCGCACCGACTTCGACTGGCTGACGCGTGACCACGATGAGGTCGACGCCTACATCGCCGACCCGCTCTGCGGCGAGGTCTTCACGACGGGCTTTTACATCGACATGCTCGGCGGGCTCGACCTCGTCAATGACGACAAGAACGTCGCCCGGGTGCGCAGCGACCTGCCGATCTACCTCTTCTCCGGCTCGATGGACCCGGTCGGCGACGCGGGGAAGGGCGTGAAGGCCGTGCGGGCCCAGTACGAGCGCGCCGGCGTGCGGGACGTGACGATGCGCCTCTACCCGGACGGTCGTCACGAGATGTTCAACGAGATTAACCGTGACGAAGTGACCGACGATCTGATCGACTGGCTGGACGCCCACATCCCGTCGGCGTAGACCCTCTCCGTCACCGAAGGAGCAGCCATGGCGCATGGCGACATCACCCACATCGACATCCCGGTCTCGGACACCGGGCGTGCTCGGGAGTTCTATGGCGCGCTCTTCGGGTGGCAATTCGGCGAACCGCCGGGCTTCGAGGGGTACCCGATGTGGCAGGCCCCGAACCAGATCAGCGGGGGTGGGCTCGCCCCACGAAGCGATGGCTTTACCCAGCCGCGCAGCTATGTCGAGGTCGACTCGATCGACGACGTGCTCGCGCAGGTCGAGGCCTCCGGTGGCACGATCGTGGCCCCGAAGAGCGAGATCACCGAGACGAGTTGGTACGCGTTCTTCAACGATCCGGACGGCAACACGATCGGCGTCTATGAGGGCACGACCGACACGAGCGCCTAGCCCGCCCCGGTGACCGGGTCGCTTCGGGTCGGGTGAGGATGGGCCGGTGACTCCTGCGCAGACCACCCCCGATCCGCTCGACCCGGCGGGGCTTCGCGGCGACGCGCCGCTTTTCGACGCCTACCTCCGCGCGATCAGCGAGCGGCGAACCCCCTTCATCATCCCGGGGCATAAGGGCCGCCGGGACCTGATCGGGGACCTTGCCGCGTGGGACAGCCCGCTCTACGGCGGCGTCGTTGATGTGAAGCAACGCGGTGGTTATCTCGATGAGGCGGAGCGAAGGGCGGCGCGCGCCTGGGGCGCGGATCTCGCCCGGTTTTCGGTCGGCGGGTCGACCCACGGCAACCAGGCCGTCGCGCTCGCGGTCTGCGGTCCGGGGGACCGGGTCATTGTGCCCCGGACCCTCCACCGCAGCCTTCTGAGCGCGCTCGTGCTGACCGGTGCCGAACCGGTCTGGGTGCAGCCCCGGATCGATACCGCGACCGGCCTGCCGAAGGGGGTTGCCGCGGATCAGATCGAAGCGGCCTTCGCCGAAGCTCCCGGCGCGGTCGCGGTCTTTACTGCCGACCCCGGGTACATCGGGACGATGGGCGAGACCGCCGCGATCGCCGAGGTCGCGCACGGGCGAGGGGCGCCGCTCATCGTGGACGCGGCGTGGGCCGGGCATTTCGGTTTCAGCAGCGCGTTGCCGCCCCATGCGCTGGCGCTCGGAGCCGACGCGATGGTGACGAGCGTGCATAAGGCGCTGCCGGGCGCCGGGCAGGCCGCCCTGATCCTCGCCCGCACCGAACGCATCGACCCGGCGCGCTTCGCGGCGGCGGTCGAGTCGACGATGACGACGAGCCCCTCCGGCGCGATCATGGCGAGCATCGATGCGGCCCGGGCATTGCTCGAACGCGACGGAGAGCGGCTCGGCCGTGAGTTGGTGGCTCTCGTGGACTCGGCACGTCGCCGGTTGTCCGCGATCGAGGGGCTCGTGGTCCTCGATGGGCCCGATGTCGACCCCGCGAAGCTCGTCCTCGTGCTCGCCGGGACCGGCGCCGACGGGATCGCCATCGAGCGAGACCTGCTCGATCGGGGCATGGCGCTCGAGATGGCCGACCGCGACACGCTCATCGCGATGATCACCCACGCCGATACCGAGGCGGAGGTCGACGCGCTCGTCACGGCAGTCAGCGAGTCGGTCCAGGAGCGAAGGGGGACGAGCCGTCCCGTCGTCGGTGCCGCGTCGTGGACGGTCGACCCGCAGATGGTGGCGCCACCTCGCGAGGCCTTCTTCGCCCCGCACGAGGTCGTCGCCGCGGATCGGGCGATCGGTCGGGTGTCCGCCGAGTTGATCGCGCCATACCCGCCGGGCGTGCCGGTCCTCGCGCCGGGGGAGCGGATCACCGCGGAGGCCCTTGACTCCCTTCGGGCAGCTCGCGCTGCCGGGACGCGGATCGCCTACGCCTCCAACCCGCAGCTTCACTCCCTTCGCGTGCTGCGGTGATCAGGAGCGTCGGGTTCGCAGCAGGAGGAGTAGCGGAGCGATGAGCGCCGTCACGCCGCAGATCGCCCAGACCACCATGTAGCCCGCGAGCGGAGGGTGGACGTCCTCGACTCCGCCGATCGAGCCACCCTGAGCGAGCGCCAGCGCGAAGACGCTGCTCGCGATCGCCCCGCCGATCGTCTTGGTCGTGTTGGTCATCCCGGTGACGAGGCCGGTATGGGTGGGCGGGGCGTTTTCGGCGGCGATGGCGGGCAGCCCCGCGACGAGCATGCCCGAGCCGATGCCCGCGATCCCCATGTTGGTGAGCAGTTGGGCCATCGAGGCGTGGAAGGGGAGGAAGAGGAGGTACCCGATCGCGACGAGTACCGACCCGACGGCGAGCGCGCGGACCGGTCCGACGGCGCGCGCCACGAGGGGGAGGAGCAGGGCGCCGAGCGCGAGGCAGAGGACGTAGACGCCGATCAGGATCGACACTGCCGCGGCACTCACCCCGAGGCCGTACCCGGTGATCGCGGGATCGGTGCGAGCGAAGGTCGATAGCGGCACCTGCGCGCCGAGGACCGAGACACCGAAGAGGAAGGCCGTCACCTGGATCGGCCACTGCGCTCGGGCGCCCATGACCCGCAGGTCGACAAGCGGATCGCGGTGGGCGAGCTCATACCGCGCGAAGAGGAAGAGGGCCACGAGCCCGGCGCCGAGCAGCATCAGGGTCCGGATGCCGAGTGGCCCGTCGAGCCGCATCACCATCAGGCCCGCCATGATCAGTACGAGAGCGGCCGTCACGAGAGCAAACCCCGCCCAGTCCATCCGCCCTTCGGCCGTCACCGGTTGGTGGGGGACGCCGAACCAGATGGCCGGGATGACCGCCGTCACGACGATGGCTGGGAGGCAGAGCAGGACCGTCATGGACAGGGAGGTCGCGAGGGCTCCGGCGGTCAGTGCGCTCACGATCACCGCGAACTCCAGCGCGAAGACGAGGATCCCGGCGGCGAGGCGGGTGCGGGCGGCGTCCCCGTGGGTGCGGCGGTGGATGATCGCCACCTCGAGGGGCAGCCACACGACATAGAACCGGCGAGGGCCCAGGCCACCAGGAAGGTCCAAAACGTCGGGGCGAAGGCGACGCCCCAGGTCGCTGCGGCCGTGAGGACCGTGGACCAGAGCAGCACCGTGCGGTGCCCGACGAGATCGCCGAGCCGGGAGAGCACCGGCACGATGAGAGCGGCCACCATGAGCTGCGCGGCCTCGAACCAGTTCAGGTCCGCGTCGTGGATCTGAAGATGCCGCGCGATATCGCTGAAGATCGGCGTGTAGTAGCCCTGGATGGCGCCGCTCGCGATCTCCACACAGACGAGGAAGCCGACGATCTGGATCAGGCCGACGCGGCTGATCGGCTGACCCGGCAGGCTCGCCGAGGTCGAAGGGGGCGAAGGGGGCGATGTCGGCGTGCTCACAGGTGCTCCAGCAGGTCGCGATACCAACGGATGCCCTCGAGGAAGGAGTCTCGTGCCAGGCGTTCATCGACGCTGTGGATGCTGTCGCGTTGGGCGGAGGTCATCCGGAAGGGAGTGAAGCGGTAGCAGCGAGGCCACGCTCGTTGGAAGTGGCGCGCGTCGGTCGCGGCCATCACGATGTAGGGCGCGGTGAAGGCATCGGGCAGGACGCGCGCAGTGGTGGCCTCGATGAGCGCGAAGGCCTCGTCATCGATCGGTGCGATAGCGCTCGGCTCGTCGCAATGCACCGCTCGGATCTCGATGTCGTCATCGTTGATCGTCTGCCGGACGCGAGCGATGGCCTGCTCGACGCTCTCCCCGACGAGGACTCGCATATTGACGCTCGCGGTGGCGCTCGTCGCGAGGACATTGCGCGCGGGCGCCGCGCGAAGACGGGTGACGGCCACCGTCGTGCGGGTCATCGCCGCCGTTTCGGGACCGATCCGCGCGAGGATCCGCGCGAGAACCGGCTCGGTCTTAAGGGCTTGGGTGAGCGCGAAGCGTGCGGGTTGGGTGAGCCGCGGCGCGATGCGCGCCAGCATGTCGCGGGCGGGTTGCGGCAGGCTCGAAGGGGCTGGATGGTCCTCGAGGCGCGTGATCGCGCGGGCCAGCCGCGCCGTCGCACCGCCCTTCGGTGGCATGGACGCGTGCCCGCCCGCACCGGTCGCGATGAGGTCCAGGTCGACGAGCCCCTTCTCGGTGACACCGACGAGCGCGACCGGTTCACGCAGGCCGGGGATCGCCTCGGTGACGACGGCACCCCCTTCGTCGAACACGAACCACGGCTCGACGCCGCGCTCCTGCAGCACTGCCACGGCTCGCGGCGCGGTATCGCCACTCACCTCCTCGTCGCTGCCGAAGGAGAGCCACACATCCCGGCGCGGCTGCACCCCCTGGCGGATCAGCTCATCGACCGCGGTGCAGATCGCGACCAGTGAGCCCTTGCAATCGAGCGTTCCGCGGCCGTAGAGCATCCCGTCGACATCGGTGAGAGCGAAGGGCGGGTGGGTCCAATCCTGCTGCGCGCCAGGGGGAACGACGTCGATGTGGGCCATCAGCACGAGCGGAGGATCGTCGCTGACACCCGGCCAGCGGATCAGGAAGGCATCGTCGATCCGGGTCGTCTTGCAGGTCGCAAAGAGCGCGGGGAAGAGGTCCGTCAGGTCCTTCGCGAAGGCGGCGAAGGGGGCCGGGTCATGCCCCTCGCCGGCGATCGTCGGGTGGGAGACCAGTGTGCGCAGGGCCTCTACGGCCCGGTCGCGGTGGGACGCCTCGGCCCCGGCATCGTCGCTCGGCATGAGCGCACCGTATCGAGGGAGCGCCCGCGGGGGGTGCGGTTCGGCCAGGTCACCCCTTCGGTTCGCTGGGGTGCTGGGGGTGCGGTGCTAGGCACCCTTGGCACCCCGGGCCATTTGGGTGGGGTGCTGGAGGCGCGGCGGTGAGCACCCTTGGCACCCCGGGCCATTTGGGTGGGGTGCTGGGGGTGCGGTGGTAAGCACCCTTCGCACCCCAGCGACTCGATTACGGTGAGCGCATGCTGATGCATCTCGCGCGCCGCGCCGATTGGGAAGAGGCGCAAGCCGCAGGTGTGTACCCCTGGTCGACCTTGGGGCTCACGGCCGACGAGGTCGGGTATGTCCACGCGAGCGATGGACCCGAGCAGACGGCCGGGGTGTATGAGCGCTTTTACGCTCACCTCGGCGAACCCGTGATCCTGCTTCGGATCGACGAGGCCGCGCTCGCGGAGCACGGCATCGAGGTGATCCGCGAGCCCGCGACCGATGCCGGCGGTGACCTCTTCCCGCACCTTTACGGCGGCACGATCCCCCTTCGGGCCGTGACCGAGGTGACGGCCTACCCCTAAGGGCGCCCGATGGGCGCCGTGATCGCGCCGGTGACAGCGATGAGGTCGGCCGGGGCGAGCTCCAGATCGAGCCCGCGTCGTCCCCCGCTCACCAAGACGGTGTCGTGGTCCAAGGCGGAGTGGTCGAGCACGGTCGAGAGGGCGCGCTTTTGGCCGATGGGGCTGATCCCACCGACGACGTACCCGGTCGTGCGTTCGGCGAGGGCCGGGTCGGCCATCGCGGCCTTCTTGGTCCCGATCGCCGCCGCGAGGGCCTTCAGATCGAGGTGCCCGCTCACCGGGACGATCGCGACGATCAGGCCGTGCTGCTCGGTCCGGTCGGTCTGCGCCAGGAGGGTCTTAAAGACCCGCGCAGGATCAACGCCGAGGACCTCGGCGGCTTCACCCCCGTAGGACTCGGCGGCCGGATCGTGCTCGTACGGGTGCTCGGTGTACGCGACGCCCGCGCGCTTCAAGGCAACGATCGCCGGGGTTCCGGCGCCCTTCGCCCCCTTCGATCGTGTGCGCGAGGCCACACCTACTCCCTTCGCCCTGGTGGGAACACCGTAACCACCTCGGTCGGTTGAAGAGGAGTAGCACCTGGTGGCAACCGCCGCCCGGGCCGATCACGAAGGGATCATGAGCGATGACCCAGCCGACCGGTAACAAGTCCTTCAGCGAGCGGATCGACGACCTCGATCTGCCGCGACGCTTCAACGAACTCGCCGACGTGGCGACCAAGACCTTCCACTCGGCGCGCGGGGTCGCGGGCGACCTCGCCCACGAAAACCGCGACAAGGTCGACGGCCTGCTCGCCAAGGCCGAGAGCGCCATCGACCAGCGTACCGACGGCAAGTACCACGACACCGTGGCGAAGGTGCGTTCGGGCCTCGCGACCGGGGTCGACAAGCTCGCCGCCCAGCGCCCGGGCGCCCCGGGCACCGAGCACGCCGCGGGTGACCCGGCCGACTCGCCCCGCCCCGCCGACCCGAGCGGGCCAAGCGCGGGAGGCTTCCCGACCACGCCGTAACGGGCGCGCCGCGTCACCTCACACAGAGTCTGGATCCGATGGTGGGGTCCAGACTCTGTGTCGTCTCCCCGCGAGCGTGACGCACCGGTAGCATCGGGCCACCCTGCGCGCGGCCGCGACGGGGATCGGGCGCGAAGGGAGTCGGCATGCGAGCTACGGTGATTGGCGCGGGATCGTGGGGGACGGCCCTCGGGAGCGTCCTCGCGAGCAAGGGCGATGAGGTCACGATGTGGGACATCGACGCCGAGACCCTCGCGACGATCAACGACCAGCACGAGAACTCTCGCTACCTGCCCGACATCCCCCTTCCAGAAACCCTGCGCGCTGACGCCGACCTCGGCTCGGCGATCGAGGGCAGCGAACTCGTCGTCCTCGCCGTGCCGTCGCAGGCGATGCGTCAGGTCGCCGAGCAGGCCCGTGACTTCGTCGAACCCGGCACGTACATCTGCTCGGTCACCAAGGGCGTCGAGATCGACACGCTGATGATGATGAGCGAGGTACTCGAGGACGTCTTCCCGGTCTCGCACCACCCGTACCTCGCTTTCCTCTCGGGCCCCTCCTTCGCGGTCGAAGTGGCGCAGGGTCACCCGACCGCCGTCACCATTGCCGCGCAATGGAATCGGGTCGCCAAGGCGGTCCAGCAGGCCTTCCACACCTCCTTCTTCCGCCCATACACGAGCAATGACGTCGTCGGCGTCGAGATCGGTGGCTGCACCAAAAACGTCGTCGCGATCGCGACCGGCCTCGCCGACGGGATCGGCTTCGACGCCAACGCCCGCGCGGCCCTCGTCACGCGTGGGCTCGCCGAGATCACCCGGCTCGGGATCGCGAAGGGGGCCAATCCGCTCACCCTCTCCGGGCTCGCCGGCATCGGGGACCTGATGCTCACCTGCACCTCGGTGAAGTCGCGCAACTACCGGGTCGGGTACGGGCTCGGTCAGGGCAAGGAGCTCGATGAGATCCAAGCCGAGCTCGGGCAGGTCGCCGAGGGCGTCCTCAACGCCAAGAGCGTGCGCGGGCTCGCGGCGCAGGTAGGCGTCGAGATGCCGATCAGTGACGCCGTGCACGCCCTTCTCTACGAAGGGATGTCCGCCCCCGATGTGTTGCAGGCCCTGATGGGCCGCGACCTGAAGTCCGAGATCTAGAGCCGTCCCCGGAAGTTCCGGGATTCTCGTGGAACTCCACGGGAATCTCGGAGTTTCCCGAGACTCGGCCGGGCACGCTCCCAAACCGGGCGGCCACCCCTTCGTCGAGCCGTCCCCGGAAGTTCCGGGATTCTCGCGGAACTCCACGGGATTCTCGGAGTTTCCGGGGGTCCGGGCTCGACCGGCCCAACGTGCGCGGGGACACGGTGACCGGTGAGTATGCGGGCGCTTACCCTTGGACCCATGTCCGCTCACATCACCTGCACCGTCGCCGACGGCGTCGCCCATGTCCGCCTGAATCGCCCGGAGAAGCTGAACGGGCTCACCTTGGACATGCTCGATGATCTCGTTGGGACGGCGCGGGCGCTGCGCTCGGATCGCTCCCTGCGCGCCGTGCTGATCTCGGGGGAGGGCGAGTCCTTCACGGCGGGTCTCGACTTCGCGACGGTGACCAAGGACCAGTGGGGGATCGTCAAGGCCTTCACCCCCCGGCCGTGGCGCGGGACCAATACCTTCCAGGAGGCGTGCTGGGCCTTCCGCCGCCTCCCGGTACCCGTGATCGCCGTCGTGCAGGGCCACTGCTTCGGCGGTGGGGTCCAGATCGCGCTCGGCGCCGACTACCGGATCACCACGCCCGACGCCCAGTGGTCGGTCCTCGAGGGCAAGTGGGGGCTGATCCCCGACATGAGCGGGATCCAGAGCCTCTCCCAGCAGGTCGGGATGGACGTCGCGAAGCGCCTCACCATGACCGGCGAGGTGATCAGCGGTGAGAAGGCGGTCGAGCTCGGCTTGGCCAGCGAGGTCGCCGATGACCCGATGGCGGCCGCCGAAGCGCTGGTGGACATCCTGAAGACCCGCTCGCCCGATGCCCTCGGGGCGGCCAAGCGCCTCTTCGAGAACACCTGGAACTCCTCGGCGCGCTACACCTTCTTCCGTGAGCGGATCGAGCAGGCCAACCTCCTCGTCGCGGCGAACACCGCCAAGGCGCGCACGGCGGCCTTCAAGCGGCAGGTGGCGAGCTACGGCCAACGCGGCCGACGGTGGTTGCCGTGAGCACGATCCTGCTCGTGCGCCACGGCCAGGCGTCCTGGGGCAAGCGGGACTACGACAAGCTCTCCCCGCTCGGTAAGCGCCAGTCGACGGCGCTCGGCGAGGCGCTCGCGGCCCGGGGCTATCACCCCGACGTGATCGTGACCGGTGGGATGAATCGCCACGCGCAGACGGCCGAAGGGGTAGCGCGCGCGGCTGGATGGGAGACCGAGGCCGTCGTCGATGAGGGCTGGGCCGAGTACGACCACATGGCGATCATCGCGGCCCACAAGCCGGCGTACCGCTCGATGACGATCATGCAGGCCGACCTGATGCGCACCTTGCAGCCGCGCAAGGCCTTCCAGACGATGTTTGAGGCGGCCCTCGACCGATGGACCTCCGGCGAGTTCGACGAGGAGTACCCGGAGACCTTCACCGACTTCCAATCGCGGGTCGAAGCGGCGCTCGAGCGGCTGGTCGCGCGCTTAGAGGCCGGTCAGACCGCGGCGGTCTTCACGAGCGGAGGCTCGATGTCGTGGGCGACCACCTTCCTTCTGCGCGCCGACGCCCCGACGTGGTCGGTGCTCAACCACGTCACGGTCAACACCGGCATCACCAAGATCGTCCACGGAGCCCACGGGACGTCCGTCGTGACGATCAATGGTCACGCTCACGTCGATCACGAGCGCGACCTGCTTTCGGTCCGGTGAGTCGCTGACGCGCCGTGCGGCGTCATCGGGCGATGATGGACGCCGTGACGTACCAACGGTTTTCGGGAGCAAACAGGTGGTGATCGACCTACCGTCCAAGGATCGCGCCGACGCTCCGGCGGACGATATGGCCGAGGGCACGAAAGGCCCGGCCCGTCCTCCGGCCAGAGCCATCGCTTCCTGGTGGCGGGGCCTTGCGGCACTTCTTCTTAGTGGCACGCTCATCCTGGCTCTGAAGCCGGTGCTGCTCGCCCCCGTCATGACCGATGCGCGCTACCACTACATGAACGCCATTGGCGATCGCTGGAACATCTTCCAGATCCTCAACTGGGCGTTCGTCGACGACGTCCCGTGGCGCCTGCGGTCCGGTCGGTTTGCGCCTGTGGGCAGCCTTGTCCAGCGGATCTTCTATGACGCGGGCGCCCGTCTGTCGATGGCAACGGGACTCGAGACCTACCAGGCCGAAGCGGTCATCAAGGTCCTGCTCATCGCGAGCCTGATCGGCTTCTTCGCCTGGCTCATGCGCCTCATCCGCACGCGGTCCGGACACCCGCTGAGCAGCCTGACGCGTTGGCGCGCGGTCGTCCTCTTCGCCGTCATCCTCTGCCTCGGGGTCCAGGCGACCGACCCGGTCCGTAACGGGTGGACCGCCTTCGTCGTGCTGTGCATCGGTGGGGTGTCGCTGCTGCTCTTAAGCGGGGTGGCGGGTGTGACCGCGCTGACGGCGTGGCCGCGCGCGAGTCGAGGGCGCCGGATCCTGATCGGCTTCCTCCTCGCTCTGCTCGGCGCTGCCACGGTCCTCTCGTACGAGGCGCACTGGGCGGCCGCCCCCTTCTTCGTGATCCTCGTGCTCTTCGTTGGTCGCCCCGCGGACCTGATCGACGCCGGATGGCGCGATCGGACCCGCTGGGCGGTCGTGGCGAGCTACGTGGCGGGCTTCGTCCCGGCGTTGATCGCGACACGCATCCTGATCGCGGTCTACGCGGTCCCCGATGCTTACGCCGGCCTGACCAGCAATCCCGGTGGCCCGGTGATCGGCACCAGTGGCTGGCAAGTCGCTTCGGCCCTGCCGGGTGCAGGCATCGAAGGGGTTCAGGCAGCCGCAGCACAAGCGCAGGTCCAAGCGTTCTCGCCGGGATCGAGTTGGTGGGTTGCTGCTCTGGTCATCGTCGCGTTGGCGGCCTGCTGGTGGGCTCCCGTCCCCGGATCAACGCCGACCACGTCACGCGAGGCTCGGGCGCTCGTCCCACTTGCGCTTGCGGCCCTCGCCAGCCTGGTGGCGGTCGCGTTCGTGCTGTCGGTATCGGTCCAGGCGCAACAGATGATCACCGGGCCCGATCGGCCCTACCGCGGAACCCCGTGGATTTGGACCTGCCTCGCGATCATCATCACGGTGGTCGGGGTCTACGTCTTGCGCAGGCGCGCTGGCGCGGCGATCGTCTTCGCTGCCGTGGCGGTGGCGATCGTGGCTCAGGTGTGGTGGGTGCGCCCGGCGAACCTGACCGCGACCGAGGTCGTCCGCGCCGACCCCGCGTACGCACTCTACGAAGAGGTCGGCCGCGCGGTGGTCCTCGGGCCGGAAGGGGTCGACGAAGCCACCCGGTGCGATCTTGCTCGTCGTGCCGACACGCCCCTCGGCAACTATGGGCGCGTGCTGCGGGCCCGGTTCTTCGGCGCCTACACGATTGAGTGGGGCGCGCCGATGTGCCCCGACCGGCCGGTGTGGCGCAACCCGTAACCCTCCCGTTCGACTGTGGCGTACCACCCAGGGACGCGCTATTGAGCAATGCTCGATAAGTGAGTAGCGTGACGGCCATGGACTTCAACCCATCGCCTCGCGCCGCCGACCTCACCGCTCGGGTGCGGTCCTTCATCGACTCCGAGATCGCTCCGATCGAGATGGACTTCCATCACGACATCGAGCGGCGCCGGTTCGCCGGCGAGGACTCCTGGGCACCGAGCTCCGTCCTTGGTGAGTTGCAGACGAAGGCGCGTGAGCAGGGCCTGTGGAATCTCTTCCTCCCGGCGGGCCACGAGATGGACTACGCCGAGCGCTTCGGGACCGACGGCGGGACGGGCCTGACGAATGTCGACTACGCGCCGATCGCCGAGCAGATGGGCCGGTCCTTCATCGCGCCGCTCGTCTTCAACTGCAACGCACCCGACACCGGCAACATGGAGGTGTTGCTCAAGTACGGCAGCGCCGAGCAACGCGACCAGTGGCTCGAACCCCTTCTCGACGGCCGGATCCGCAGCGCCTTCCTGATGACCGAACCGGGGGTGGCCTCATCGGACGCCACCAACATGGAGGCGCGGGCCGAGGTCGTCGGCGACGAAATCGTGCTGAACGGCCGCAAGTGGTGGTCATCGGGAGCCGGCCACCCCGACTGTGAGGTCGCGATCTACATGGCCCTCACCGACCCGACGGCGCATAAGTACCAGCAGCACTCGATGGTCCTTGTGCCGATGAAGGCCGACGGCGTGAAGGTCGAGCGCAATCTCACCGCCTTCGGGGAGTTTGACGAGCCGCTCGGGCACTCCGAGGTCTCGCTCACCGACGTGCGTCTGCCGCTCTCGGCCGTGATCGGCGGACCCGGACGCGCCTTCGAGATCGCCCAGGGCCGTCTCGGCCCGGGCCGGGTCCACCACTGCATGCGGCTCATCGGCCTCGCCGAGCGCTGCCTCGAACTCGCCTGCGAGCGGGCCACCACCCGGGTCGCCTTCGGCAAGCCGCTCGCCAACCTCGGCGGTAACCGGGAGCGTCTCGCCGAGGCCCGGATCAAGATCAACCAGGCCCGCTTGCATGTCCTCCACGCCGCGTGGAAGCTCGACGAAGGGGGGCCGCTCGCGGCCCGCTCCGAGGTCGCCGAGATCAAGGCGGCCGTGCCCAAGATGGCCTGCGAGGTCGTCGATATGGCCCTGCAGCTTCACGGCGGCGCGGGCGTGAGCTCGGACCTGCCCTTCGTTGGAGCGTGGGCCAACGCGCGCTCCCTTCGCCTCGCGGACGGTCCCGATGAGGTGCATCTCGGCACCGTCGCCCGCCAGTTGCTGAAGCCCTATGTCGCGGCAGCCGCCGAGGCGCGCGCGGGGGCCGAGCAGTGAGTGAAGTCGCCGGAGCGCGTGATGTCCGCTCCGAGGACTCCTTTGACGTGACCGCAGCGGCCGCTTGGCTGCGCGAGCACGCCTGCGCCCCCTTCGCCAATGATGTCGAAGGGGTGCCGGAGGTTCGGCAGTTCTCCGGTGGGGCCTCGAACCTCACCTACCTGCTGCGGTACCCGACGCGCGACCTGATCCTGCGGCGCCCGCCCGCCGGGACCAAGGCCAAGGGCGCGCATGACATGCGGCGCGAGCACGATCTGCAGGCCGCGCTACACCCGGTCTTCCCGCTCGTCCCGGCGATGGTCGCGTACTGCGGCGACGAGTCGGTGATCGGGAGCGAGTTCTATGTGATGGAGCGGATCCCGGGGACGATCCTGCGCAAGAACCTCCCATCGGACCTCACCCTGACCCCCGAGCAGGTGCGCACGCTCTGCGCCCGCGCCATCGACACCCTCGTCGACCTGCACCAAGTCGACGTTCAGGCGAGCGGGCTCACCGCCTTCGGGAAGGGGGAGGGCTACGTCGCCCGCCAGGTCGCCGGGTGGTCCAAGCGGTACCGGGCCGCGCGGACGAAGGGGTGGCGCCATGGCGTCGGGTCGTTCGAGAAGGTCATGGCCTGGCTCGAGGCCAACCAACCCGCCGATGTCGGAACCTGCCTGATCCACAACGACTTTCGCTTCGACAACCTCGTGCTCGCTCCCGACGACCCGACGCAGATTGTCGGCGTCCTCGACTGGGAGCTCGCGACCCTTGGCGACCCGCTCATGGACCTCGGATCGGCGCTCGCGTACTGGGTCCAGGCCGACGACAACCGGTGGTTTAAGAGCTTCCGGCGCCAGCCGACCCATCTGCCGGGGATGATGACCCGCGCTGAGGTCGTCGCGTACTACACCTCGCGTCGCGGGATCGACCTCACGCCGAAGGAGTGGACCTTCTACGAGGTCTTCGGGCTCTTCCGGCTCGCGGTGATCGCCCAGCAGATCTACTACCGCTACGCCAACGGGCAAACGACCAACCCGGACTTCAAGCAGTTCCGGATGGCGGTCATCTTGCTCGAGCTGCGCTGCCGGTCGCTGATCCGCCGCGGTTGACCCCCTTCGCGCGGGTCGCTGAGCGGCGCGTCGCTAGGCCGCCAGTGACGGACCGAGCCGGTCGGCGAGGAGCGCGTCGAAGTCCGGGTACGTTTCGCGCACCGAGCCATCGCCCCGGTCGACCGCGAGCCAGGTGTCGGCGGCGGGGTCGTGAGCGAGGAGCACGCCCTCGTCTTCGCCGATGACGAAGAGGGTCTGGCCGTCCGGGCCGTGCTGGGGGCCAAGCTGCTCCCAGGCGTCCGTGAGGCTAAGGAGTTCGCGCCCCTCGGGCGATTGGCGGGTCTGGGTGCCGTAGATGATCAGGTCATTGACGAGCAGTCCGTCGGCGACGGCCAGGAGCTTGGAGAGCAGCAGCGGCGGCTGGGCGCCGACGGCCTTGAAGTAGGTGGCCTGGTGGGTGATGACCTCGCTCGGGCTCGCCGGGTGAGGTTGCGGCTTGCCCTGCGCCTCGGCGCGGGCGATGACCTCGACGATGTCCATGGTGATGTCCTCTAAAACAGATGGTGTGGCTAAACCGTGACCTCCATGGTTCCACGTCCACCTGCGAGGTGTCTGGATCCCTGCTGGATCACCCTTCGCCGCCGGCGGCTGCAAGAATTAGCGGCGATGGCTACCCCCTTCGCCCCGCCCCTGCCCGACGACCTGCCGGACGGGTGGTCCGCGCATGTCCCCCAACTCGACGATGTCCCGGCGCTGGTCGGGCTCTCGAAGCAGGTCGCCCGAGACGTGACGGGGGCGAGTTCGTCCTCGGCTCCGCAGGTGGCGAGCGAGGTCGCTGGGACGGCGTCATGGACCCGGCGCCAGGTGGTGGTCTCCGATGCCGAAGGAGCGGAGGTCGCCTGGGCTCGTGTGCACGATCGAGCGGCCGGTCGGACCGGGGTCGAACTCAGCGTGAGCCCGGAATTGTCGAGCGAAGTGGCTGCTCGGGTTGCCTCTTCATTGCTCGCCTGGAGCGCGACGGTCGCGCTACGGATCGCGCAGGGCCGAGGGCTCGGCGGCACCAAGCTGGACGTCACGGTCTACGAGGACGAGGAACGCAAGCAGCAGTGGCTCGCCGCCGATGGCTATGAGTGCACGCGAACCTGGCTGCACATGTCCCGGCCGGTCACGCCGGAGGAGGGGCTCGAAGGGGGTGTGCCCGCGCCGCGAGAAGGCCTGCGGGTCCGCCGGGTCGCGACGCACGACAACGGGCTGCCGGTGGCGCACGATCTGCAGGTCGTCCACCGGATGCTCGAAGAGTCCTTCGCCGATCACTTCAACAGCTATCGGGAGTCCTTCCCCGAGTTCGTGCAGCGCCTGCGCGAGGATCCCGGTCACCGGTGGGATCACTGGTGGATCGCCGAGCTCGATGTGGCGCGCGAGGACTTAGAGCGCCTCGTCGAAGGGGGCGCCGCTCCGGATGATCTTGCGGCCGACGCCCTCGCGCCGGGCGAGGTGGAGGTCGTCCCCGGTGGCGCGGTGGTGAGCACGGTGAGCGGTCCGGATGCCGAAGGGATCCCCGGCAGCTACATCGAATACATCGGCGTGCACCGCCTGGCGCGCGGGCGCGGTGTCGCCAAGGCGCTGCTGTGGACGGTCGTCGCCGACGCTGCCGAGCGGGGCCGTAATCGGGTCGGCCTAGAGGTCGATGCGGACAGTCCGACGGGGGCAGATGGCCTCTACACCTCGATGGGCTGGCGCACGACGTACCGAACCCAGTCCTGGCATCGGACGCTGATGGTTCCGGGTTCCGACGGCCCGGTCCCGCAGCCGGCGGTCTGAGGCGGGCGGCACCCCCTTCCGCGGCGTCGGTCGCCGGAAACTCCGAGAATCCCGTGGAGTTCCACGGGATATCGGGAAGTTCTAGCGAATGTCAGGCGAGCGCGGTCTAGTCGAGGGAGGACGTGATCGTGAAGTCCTGGGCGCGCAGGCGCTCGATCAACGGCTCGGCCATCGCAACTGCGGGGGTGAGCACGCCCCCTTCGCTTGTCAGGTCATCGAGCGCGAGGCACAGGCCCGACTGGCCGAGCATGATCGCGGTGCCGCTATACCCAGGGTCCGCCTTGGCCGCCACCGTGGAGCGGACGGTGCGCCCCATCGTGGTCTCGGCGACGACCTCCATCCGGAAGCGTCCCTTGGCCTGCGACTCCGCGCTCGGGCCTTCGCCCGGCTCGGGTAGGACCTTGCCGAGCAGGGTCCGGGTGGGGGCGAAGGTCATCCCGGCCACGAGCCCGCCGAGCGCGGCGGCCATGCCGGTCGCCATCAGTGGCGAGGCGGCCTTGGTCCCGAAGTCCATCACCTCGCGATAGCGAAACCCTCTGCCGTAACGCCACGCGAGCAGGGCATTGGTGCGCCGGACGATGCGGGTGTTGTAGGACGCCATGACGAAGGGGCCGGTCCAGTGACCTTGGTCGTCTCGGCTCACGGGGAGGTGGTCAACGAGGCGCTTGGCGGTGCCGACAACCCCGCCAGCCTTCGCGGTCGCGGTGTCGGAGCTGCGGGGTTCGGCGGCCCGATCGGGGCTCAGCCCGTAGGGGTCGATCACGATCTTGCGGGCGGCCTGATCGTGCGCCGCGGCGATCGCCTGCTGGCGCATGGAGTCGATCGTGCCCCCGGAGACGCCACCGCGAAGGGAGCGCACGTACAGGGTCGTCTCGCCGAGTTCTCCGGCTCCGGCCTCGCGCGCGGTGCGAGCGGCCTCCCAGACGGCGAGGTCGGACGGGATCGAGTCGAACCCACACGACGTCACGAGTCGCGCGCCGGTTTGGCGAGCGAGTTCGTGGAGGCCATCGGCGACGTCCCGGACGAAGAGGACCTCGCCCGTGAGGTCGCAGTAATGCGTCCCGGCCTCGGCGCACGCGCGGATCAACTCGTGCCCGTAGCGGGCGTATGGGCCGACGGTCGTGATCACCGTGGTGGTGCGGGCGGCGAGTTCATCGCAGGACGTCCGGTCCGTCGTGTCGACGACGATCTGCGGCCAGGTCTCGGCGACCCCACCGAGGTCCGCGCCGAGGCGGGCGAGCCGATCGGGCGATCGCCCCGCGAGCGCGATCCGCGTCCCCGTCGGCGCATGGTCGCGCAGGTGCTCCGCGGTCAGGCGCCCGACGAACCCGGTCGCCCCAACGAGGATGATGTCGAACTCACGTTCTTCGGCCATGTCTCCGACGATACGGTGCCGCGCCGCCGTGACCGACGGGTACCACCATGTGGCCCACGCCACTCGCGTGGCGTGTCGGCCCTGGTGACGCATTGGGGGTGCCGCCGGTCGACATCCCCCCTTCGGGGGTCTAGTGCTGAGGCGAGGATCACGGTAGGAAAGGTGCACCAGGCCGCGAACAAGCACGAACAGGCGGCGCCAAGGGAACGAAAGAAGGAGTGATCACGCCATGTCGCTGAACCCCGAAGAGACTCCCGACGAGCACATGCCTGGCGATGGCGGTGCCGACGGTGGCGCCGACGGTGGTGCTGACCACGGCGCTGACGGTGGCGCCGACGGCGGTGCGGACGGCGGTGCTGACCACGGTGCCGATGGCGGTGCTGACGGTGGCGCCGACGGTGGCGCCGATGGCGGTGCCGACGGTGGCGCGGACGGCGGTGCTGATGGTGGCGCCGATGGGTCGGCCCACTGAGCACGGTTGAACACCGCGTGACAGACCGTGAGACCGGCGCTCGACAGAGCGCCGGTCTTCGGCGTCTGGTGGCGCTCACCCCGGACGCTTTCGCAGCGACCCACTGGGGTCGCGACCCCCTTCTCTCTCGCGCGAGTGAACTCCCCACGCCCTTCGACGACCTGCTGGATCACGCTGGCGTGGATGCATTGCTCAGCACGCGGGGACTGCGGACCCCCTTCCTGCGCGTCGCTAGGGATGGGGTCACTCGCCCGGATCGCGACTTCACCGGCGGCGGCGGGATCGGCGCTGGCGTGCGCGATCAGGTGAGCGATGACGCGCTGCTGCGCCACTTCGCCGAAGGGTCGACGATCGTCCTGCAGGGGCTGCATCGCACGTGGGAACCACTGCTCCGCTTCAGCCAGGATCTCGCCGCCGATCTGGGGCACCCGGTGCAGGTCAACGCTTACGTGACGCCGACCCAGAGCACCGGCTTCGCGGCGCACTACGACGTCCACGACGTCTTCGTGATGCAGATTGCTGGGGAGAAGAGGTGGCGCCTCTACCCGCCCGTGCGGCACAACCCGCCCCGCGACGAGCCCTGGACCGATCATCGGGTGGCCGTCGAGCACGCCGCGACGCAGGAGCCCAGCCATGAGTTCGTCCTGGCGCCTGGGGATTGTCTCTACCTCCCGCGCGGCTGGCTGCATGCCGCCACCGCGCTCGAGGGAGTGAGCACCCACATCACCGTCGGCGTGCACACATGGGACGGCGGGCACGTCGCCGATGCTCTGCTCTCCTTCGCGCGGGGCACCTTGGGCGATAATCTGCGGGCGAGCCTGCCGCTCGCCGTCGATGTCACCGATCCGGCGACCTACGACGCCACGATCGAAGGGGTTCGCGCGGCGTTGATCGAGGCGCTCCGCGAGGCTCCCGCGTCGGCCGTCGCCGATGCCCTTCTCGCTCACCATCGTGCAGCTCAGCGTGCGGCGCCGATCGCGCCGGTGGGCACCGTCGAAGCCGCCGCCACGATCACGGATGGCCGCACGCTCTCCCTTCGCCCGCACCTCGCGGCACGGTACGAAGCTGGGGTCCTCAGGGGCCGCCATGGCCGAAGTGCGATCGACCCGGCCGATGACGATCTCGTGCGTCGCCTCCTCGACGGCGAGACCGTCACTGCGCCCGCGGCCAGCGCACGTCGCCTGCTACTGGCGGGGGTCGCGATCCTCGCCGACTGACGCGCCGGTGCCCGTAGCCCCCTTCGGGCGATGGTTGACGGGGAGGAAGGGCCGTAGGGTGCCCTATGTGAGCGAGGAACCCTGGCTGGACCCGCCGCTTCCCGAGCCGAAGGGGGAGCGTCGCACCTCGGGCGCGTGGCGATGTTCGCTCGCTGCCCGCGCTCGCGGAGACCAACTGATCGGGACGGCCGTACCGGCGCGGCGGTGGTTCCTGGTCGGGCATCGGGGCCCCTGGGCTCGCTCGGCGATCGCGACCCCGCCCTTGAGCGATATCGCTCGTGACCTCGACCGAGCGCTCGGCCGCGCCAGCGCGCGGCTACAACTGATCCGGCGTCACGGCCGGGTGAGCGGGGATGCCCCCGATGAGGAGCAACCCGTCGCGCTCGTCGATTCGGTGAGTGGACGCGTGCGATGGGACACCTGGCGTGAGCCAGAAGATCTCCTGCGCCTCGCCGCCACCTTCGAGGATCTGCCGGAGGAAGACCCCGAGCCGATCGTCGTCGTCTGCGCGCACGGGAAGAAGGACGTCTGCTGCGCGATCGAAGGGCGGCTCGTCACCGGGGTGCTCAATGACGTCATGCCCGACGCCGTGTGGGAGACGACGCACCTCGGGGGCGACCGGTTCGCTGGCAACCTCGCGCTCCTGCCCGAAGGGTCGATGTACGGCGAGGTCCTCGGATCGAACGCAACCGATCTCGTGATGGGCCATGTGGACGGGACGGTTGATCTCGCGCATTGGCGCGGGCGCTCGATCTGGACCTCGCCCGCGCAGGTTGTCGTCGCGGAGGTCGTTCGGGCCGGAGTGCCGCTCGCGGCGGTGCGCTCAGCGGTCGCGACGCCGGACGGGGCGGACCGGTGGGTCGTCGAGGTCGTCGCCGATGGCGCGACGACGACCCGGGTCGTGACGCGGACCCTGAGTCCGCCGCGACGGCTCACCTGCAGCACGGAAACCAAGCAGGCCGCGATCTACCACCTCGACGACTGACGCGGTTGCTGTCGCCGGGCGCGGTAATTGCCGAGTCCGGGGGCGTTTTCCGGGCCGGGCGCGCCGCGCGTCCAGGTGTGGGCGGGGAAAGTGTTGTGGGGCGCGGTTATTGCCGAGTCCGGTGGTGTTTTTCGCGCCGGGCGCGGCGCGCGTCTGACGAAGGGGGAGCGAGCCCCCTTCACGGCGCGGCCGGAACCACCGTCACCTCGTGGTCGTCACCGCCGCACACCCGGTCGTCCGGCGGTTCGACGATTCCGGCGCCGTTGACGATCGAGACCGAGTCGTAGGTCGGACGCCCTTCGAGGATCTGGCGGTACTGATAGCGCGTGAGGCTCACCAGTTGGCACCCCGAGCCATAGGAGAGCACATCGAAGGAGTTGGGCTGGCTGGTGAGCTCGGCATCCGGCCCGCTCGTGACGAAGTGGGAGAGGAGGCCGCCGCCGGTAAAGGTGCCGACCTCGATCCGGTTCCCAGCGAGGCGCGGCACGTGTCCGTGCCCGTGGATGCGTACTCCGGCCTCGATCCCATCGACCGCGGGCTCCTCGTGGGAGACGAGCAGATCGGGCGCTGGCCGCCCCTCGAAGGCGGCCAGGTAGGCCTCGCGCGCCGCGCTCTGGTCGCGAGCCACCTCATCGTCGGCGTCGCCGTAGTACCGCGGGTCGTTAAAACCGGAGATCCGCAGGCCACCGTGCGTCAGTTCCTGGTACTGGCGGTCCTCGGGCTGGAGCAGCACGACATTGTCGAGGGCTCGCAAGCGAGTGACGAGCGGCCCGACGCCCGGGACGTTGGCATCGTGGTTGCCCCGGACGAAGACGTAGGGCACCCGAAGCGATTCGATGCCCGCGAAGAGGCCGCTCAGGTCCGCCTCTTCGACCGCACCGAGGTTGATCAGGTCGCCACTGTCGATCACCAGGTCGATGTCTTGGTCCTCGACGACGGCACGCATGAGGGGGTACTGGTTCGCCGCGTGGATATCCGACACGAGCAGGATCCGAAGGGCGGGCGCCTGGTCGAGGTCCGTCGGCGAGTACTGCTGGCGCAGCGCGGCCGAGAGCGCGAGGAGGTTCTTCAGGTAGGGCGTCGCCTGCTCGGCCCGGTGCTCGACGTCTTGGAGGAGAGCGCGGTTCGCCACGAGGACATCGAGCAGTCCGGTGCTCGTGAACGAGGTGACGCGCTCCGGTGAGTAGGTGCGCTGGATCGACAGCGCCGTGCCACCGAAGGCGATCACCCAGGCCGCGACCGCGACGACCACATCCCGTCGCCGCGGCCACCCGTGCCGCCAGAGGGCCGGGCCGAGCAAGACGATGGCGCAGCCGGCTGCCGCCCCGAGAGCCATCCGCAGGGCGACCCCCTTCGCCGCGTCGGCGACGGCCCGTTCGCGCTCGGCGTCGGTCGGGGTGAGCGCCGCGACATCAAGGCCGGTGCGACCGAGCACATCGGTGATCTCGGGTTTGACCCGCGGCGCGACGACGATTCCGGGCGCAAGGCCGCGGAAGCGGACGCCGATCTCCCCGACGATCGTCTCGGACCGAATGGAGCCCCGCTCGGAGACGTCTGGGGAGAGGTGGACCGACGCGGCGTAGTAGGGCGTCTCGACCTCCGCCGGCCACGCGATGGTCGTGAGCACGCCCGTGACGAGCGCGACCACGGTGATCAGGACCGTGCGGAGGAGGACGCGCACCACGGTGGCGGGGGACGGTCGTCGCACGCGTCGCACTGTACGGCGTCGGCCACGTCGGCGATACGTCCCGAAAGGGTCCCTAGAAACTCCGAGAGTCTCGGCGACTTCCACGAGATTTTGGGAAGTTCCGGGGACGAAGGGAGTGCGCCTCGCCCGCCGCCAGTTGCTACCGACAGGTAACCCGTGTCAAGGTGTCGGCCATGGACGCTGATGTCATTGTCGTCGGGCATGGTCTTGCGGGGCTGGTCGCGACGGCGGAACTCGCCGACGCTGGACGACGGGTGATCCTCGTCGACCAGGAGAGCGAAGCAAATCTTGGCGGGCAGGCCTTCTGGTCCTTCGGCGGACTCTTTTTCGTCGACAGTCCGGAGCAGCGCCGGATGGGGATCAAAGACTCCATCGAACTCGCCACGCGCGATTGGCTCGGCACCGCGGGCTTTGATCGCGAAGAGGACCACTGGCCGCGGCAATGGGCCCGCGCCTATCTCGACTTCGCCTCCGGCGAGAAGCGCTCCTGGCTGCATCAGCAGGGGATGCGATGGTTCCCGATTGTCGGGTGGGCCGAGCGCGGCGATGGTCGGGCCGAGGGCCACGGCAACTCCGTCCCGCGCTTCCACGTCACCTGGGGGACCGGCCCCGGGGTCGTCGCCCCCTTCGTCGAACGGGTCAAGAAGGCCCATGACGAGGGGCTGGTCACCTTCGCGCATCGCCATCAGGTGGATGAACTGATCACCGAAGGGGGAGCCGTCGTCGGCGTCCGCGGCTCGCGGCTCGCCCCGGACGCGAGTGCTCGCGGACGGCAGAGCAACCGGGACACGGTCGGTGACTTCGAGCTCCGCGCGCAGGCGGTCCTGGTCTCCTCCGGGGGCATCGGCGGCAATCACGACCTCGTCCGCGCGAACTGGCCGGAGCGTCTCGGTGAGCCCCCGAAGAAGATGATCACCGGCGTCCCCGCCTATGTCGACGGTCGGATGATCGGGATCACCGAAGCTGCCGGGGGACGCCTGATCAACCGCGACCGTATGTGGCACTACGTCGAGGGCCTGCGCAATTGGGACCCGATCTGGCCCGACCATGCGATCCGGATCCTCCCGGGCCCGTCGTCGCTATGGTTCGACGCTCGGGGTGATCGCCTCCCGGCTCCCCTCTTCCCCGGCTACGACACCCTCGGCACGCTGGATCACTTGCGGCACACCGGCTTTGACCACTCCTGGTTCATCACGAACCGGACGATCGCGGGCAAGGAGTTCGTCCTCTCGGGCTCGGAGCAAAATCTCGATCTCACCGACAAGTCGATCACCTCGGTCCTGAAGCGCCCGATCACCGCGGTGCCGCAGGCCGTGCAGGACTTCTTGGACTATGGCAAGGATTTCGTCACGGCCGACACCCTGCCCGAGCTCGTCGAGAAGATGAATGGCCTGGTCGAAGAGGACGAGCCCCGCCTGGACCTGGAGCACATCACTCGGCAAATCGCCGCCCGCGATCTGCAGCTCGCCAACGGCTACTCCAAGGACGCTCAACTCGCCGCCATGGAGGTGGCCGGGCGCTATCTCGGGGACAAGATCAGCAAGCGCGCCTATCCACCGCACCCGATCACCGACCCCAAGAAGGGGCCGCTCGTTGGGGTCAAGCTGCACGTCCTCACGCGCAAGACGCTCGGCGGCTTCGAAACCGACCTGTCCTCGCGAGTCCTCGGCCACGACGGCGAGCCGATCCCGGGCCTCTACGCCGCAGGCGAAACGGCCGGGTTCGGAGGCGGCGGCGTCCACGGGTACCGGGCCTTGGAGGGCACCTTCCTCGGTGGCTGCATCTTCTCTGGGCGCGTCGCGGGGCGAGCCATGGCGCAGGCGGTGGGCTGACCCCCTTCCCGCTGGCACCACCTACGACCTTGGGGGGGGGGGCGGGAAGGGGGGAAGGAGNTCTCTGGGCGCGTCGCGGGGCGAGCCATGGCGCAGGCGGTGGGCTGACCCCCTTCCCGCTGGCACCACCTACGACCTTGGCGCTCGTCCCAGATCGGGACGAGCGCCAAGGTGGTGAATCAGGGGCGAAGGGGGATCAGAGCCGCTTGCACTGGTCTTCCTTGTTGCCCTTGACGACGTTCTTGTAGCCGGTCGGCTTCGGGCTGTTGCTCTTGCACTGGAGGTTGCCGTCGACCCGGTTGCTTCGGATCGTGGTGGTCCCGCGGTTGGAGAAGTACTGGATGTCGCCGTCCACCCGGTTGGAGTGGGCGCGCTTGGTGCCAGTGTTGCTCTTGGCCTGGATATTGCCGTCGATCCGGTTGCTCACCACGTAGTGGTACTTGCTCGAGTTGATCTGGACGTTGCCATCGACGGTCGTCTTCAACACGACGACGCTGCGAGCGCCGCTCGCCTTGATGTTGCCGTCGACCTTGGAACTCTCGACCCGCAGGCGGCCGTTCTTGCTGACCGTCACATTGCCGTCGATGGACGAGCGCTTGATCGTGCAAGTGGCGCCGGCGGGCACCCGCACATCGGCGTCGATGCTCTTACTCGTGATCGTGCCGCGACAGGTGCGGGTGTCGGCGCTCGCGGGCGCCGCCGTGGCGATCATGGCCCCGGTCGCCAAGGTAGCGACGAAACCGGCGGAGACGAGGGTCTTGGTCGTGCGCATGGTCGTACGTCCTCTCGGGTCTGACCGGCATCTCCGGTCGGTGTGATCACCACTGTGGGCGCGCGAGATGACGCCGGGATGAGCCGTCGATGAGGGGCTTCTCATCGAAGAGCCTCGGCCGAAGGGAGAAGGGGGGCTCCCCCCTTCACCTCATTGACGGCGCCGGGTCGCGTCGGGACTGCGCCGCACCAAGCCAGCGGCGAGCAGGCCCGCGATCGCGGGGATGACGAGGGCGATGATCAGCAGGGCCACCCAGGGGATCACGATGACCGGTCCGCCGACGGTCGAGGCTTGGGTGAGGGGATCGACGGTGTCGATCGTTAGCGGGATCGCGATCGCAATCCCCGGGACAAACCCGATGACGACACCAAGGACGACTCCGAGGGCCGCGAGCACCCAGGTCTGCGTGCCCGCCATGAGCCGGCGGGTTCGGCGATCGGCGCCCACTGCGGCGAGGGTCGCCTGATCCTGCTCTTGCTCGGCGAGGCTGAGCGCGGTCGAGGTCAAGGTGACCACGAGGAGCAGAGCGGCGAAGATGCCCAGCAGGATCGCGGTGAGGAGCAGCGTCGGGTCGCGGTAGCCCTGCTCCAGTTCCACCCAGCCTCGGTCGGCGAGCGTCGCCTGGAGGGTGGCGGTGGTGTCGTCGGTGATCGGTGTGGCGCTGTGACCGACGAAGGAGGTGGCGGTCGTCGGCCACTTCTGCTCCGCCGCGACCTCCGACGGGACGATCACGCTCGACCCCAGCGAGGGACCCATGAGCTCTCTCGTGAGCGGACGGACGACAGCAGGCAGCGCGATCTGACTCGCGACCTTCACCGTGTCCGGGTCGAGGGGTGGCGGGGCACCGTCCGGGCCGAGCGCCTCCGGATCGCTGTCGACGATGGCCGTCGCGGCCGCGAGGGTCAGCTCACCGTCGGCGGTCAGATCGGCTTCCCCGGGACGGCTGAGGACCACCGCGCCGCCCGAGCGCACCGTCTCCGCGTCGCGGCCGGAGAGCGAAAAACGACGCACGATCTCGTCGGCCGGGAGGAAGGCGATCAGCCCTTCGGAGGTGTAACCGGTCCCGACCCGCGTGCAGGCCTCGTCCGCCACTTGACCGGTGCCAGAAGGGTCGAGCAGCAGGACGGCGGTCTCGCGCGCAGAGCATCCGGGTGGGAGGGCGAAGACAGCGAGGGCGCTCTGCGCGCTGGGGGTTGGCTCGCTGAGGGGGTCGGTGACCGAGGAGACCTGCACCCAGGTGATGGTCGGCGCGTTCCGGGCGAGCGATGCCGCGAGGTCGTTGGCCTGAGACGGATCGCTCGGGACGGCGATGGCCTCGCCGATCGTCGTTCGCGGGGTGTACTCCTGCCGTTGCTGCTGGTTATCGCTCGCGGATCCGATCAGGCCGACGGTGAGGGCCGCGGTGCCCGCGAGCACGGCGGCGATGGTCGGGGCGCTGCGGGAGCGGTGCCGGGCCATGTCGCGCGTCGCGAGCCGCAGGGGGAGCGGGAGCAACCGGCCGATCCGACCGAGGATCTCCAGCAAGGTCGGGATCACCAGCATCGACCCGAGGACCAAGGTGATGACGGGAAGGGCGACCAGGAAGGAGTAGGCCATCGGGTGATAGGCGGCCCAGAGGACATAGGCGCCGCTCGCCCCGGCGACGACGAGCCCGAGGAGGGCCAGAATCCGCCGCGGCGCAGGGGCGGCGCTCTGCCCCTTCATCACCCCCATGATGTCGAGTCGGCCGAGGCGCTGCGCAGGGGCGATGGCGGCGATGAGCGAGGCGAGGACCGCGATCGCGAGGACCGCAAGGACGCCCCAGACGGGGATCTCGAAGGGGCCGAAGGGGGTGCTCGTGTCCCGCACCACCCACCTCGCGATCCACGCCCCGATGACCCCCGCAACCGTCCCCGCGACGGCGCTGATCCCGCCGAGGACGATCGCTTGGGCCAGCACATGGCGGCGCAGTTGTGCCGTCGTCGCCCCCTGGCTGGCGGCGAGGGCGAGGGTGCGTCGTTGCCGGGCGGCCGAAATCGCGAACGCCGGACCCACGAGCAGTGCGGTCATGACGAGCAGGAGCGTCCCTCCAACCACGGCCATCTGGGCGTCGGTGCTCTGCGTCGAATCACTCGGGTAGTTCGGGTCGGCCGGGTCAAGGGCGGGTGGGTTCTCGAGCACGCTGCGGGACCAGACCGTGATGCCGTAGGTGTTGAGGTGCTGCACCTCGGCCCAGTCGACGGGCCGGTCACCGAAGAGGACGAATCCGGTCAGGCCCGGTTCAATCCCCGCCGCACCGGTCGTGACGAGCTCCGGCGGGCTCCCCGGATTGAGGGCGCGGGCCGTCCCGACGATGCTGACCTCGGCGGCGTCGGTGCTGGGCGAGTCGTTCCTCGGCCGAAGGGTCAGGGTTCCGCTCGTCGGCAGGCCGTTTTTCGCGCCGAAGGGGGTCACCAGCGCCTCGCGGGTCGAGCGCGGCCAGCGACCGGAGACCAACTCGACGCGCTCGCCGAGGCGCTCGGGTTCGGGCGTCGCGAGGATCAGGGGTTGCACCGCTCGGTCCCCGATTGTCGTGTACCCACCTGCCTCCATCACCCAGGTGGCGGGGCGGCCCGTGAGGTCCCCGATCGCCTTGGCTTTCGCGTCCAGGTCGCCCGTGGTGACCGCGGAGCCGGCTGCCGCCCCGCGCCCGAAGCCCGGCACCGGCGTCGGGGCCGTGGTGCCTTCGCCGAAGTACAGGCTCGGGTCGGGCGACTGAAGGGGACGGACCGTGTCGGGCCGGCTGAGGTAGGCGACGCCGGAGCCCATGGTGTAGGGGATCTGCTCGGCCCCCTTCACCTGACTCGTCGCGCCGATGGTGAGGCCAGCGGTGAGCAGCGCGGTGGGCACCCCCACCATGATCAGCACGACGAGGCTGCGCCCCACATGGCGGCGGAGATCGCGCCGCGCCAGCCGCAGGGCAACCTGCCAGGAGCTGCGCCACGCATCGAAGCGGGTCCCCCCGCGGTGCGAAGGGGGTGCGACGGCCGGCGAGCCCCCTGCACTCGCCGGCCGCCGGGTCATGGTGGTCATCGCGGGATGCTCGGCGTGAGGAGATCCTCGACCCGATCGGCGATACCGGTGGAATCCACGATGCGGCCATCGCGCAAGAAGACGACCCGGTCGGCCCACGCCGCGTGTCGTGCCTCGTGGGTGACGAGGAGTCCGGCGACGCCCCCGTCGCAGCGTTCGCGCAAGACCCGCAGCACCTCTTCGCCGGTGGTCGAGTCCAAAGCCCCGGTCGGTTCATCGGCGAGGACCAGGCGGCGTCCGCCGATCAGCGCGCGGGCGATCGCGATCCGCTGCTGTTGGCCGCCCGACATCTGGTCCGGGTATCGGTCGGAGAGGGGCTGGAGGTCCATCAGCGCGAGGATCTGACGGGCCGCCCGGCGGGTGGATCGAGCGCTCACGCCATCGAGTTCGAGCGGGAGCCCGACGTTCTCGGCGGCGGTGAGGCTCGGGATCAGGTTGTAGTCCTGGAAGACGACACCTATCCGGCGGCGGCGGAGCTCGGAGATCTCCCGGGGGGCCATGGTGGTGAGGTCCTGGCCCGAGACGATCACCCGCCCGGAGCTCGCGCGATCAAGCCCCCCAGCGAGGTTGAGCAGCGTGGACTTGCCCGATCCGCTCGGCCCCATGACCGCGACGAGTTCACCCGGCATCACGGTGAGGTCGACGCCATCGAGGGCGCGCACCGCGGTTGGGCCGGAGCCATGGACTCGGCTGACGCGCTCGAGGACGAGGACCGGCTCGCTCATCGCGGGGTCACCTGGACGTCGTCGACCTCGCTCGCCGAGGCCGCGGCTCGCGCCCTCGGCGGGCGGTGATGCCGAGCGAGGCGAGCCTCGACGTGATCGAGCCAGCGGACCTCCCCTTCGGCGGCGAAGATGAGGTTTTCGACGACGAGGAGCCAGGCGAGTTCGCTCTGATCGAGGGTGCGACCATCGCGCTCGGCGCTTTGGGCCTGCTGCTTGAGCCGGGTGAGGTCCCGCAGGTGCTTCAAGCTGGCGGTGCGCTGGGTCTGGACGACAGCGGGGACGTCGACCCCCGGGGCGGTGACGGCGAGCGCCAGTTTGATGACGAGTTCGTCGCGCGGGGTGTCACTGCGATCAACCGGGCGCGACCACCACTGCGTGACGGCGCTGCGCCCAGCGTCGGTCAGGGTGTAGGCGATCCGCCCTTCGTCATCGGCCGCTCCGGCGGTGACAAAACCATCGCGCTCGAGGCGGCCAAGGGTGGTGTAAACCTGCCCGATATTCAGCGGCCACGTGCCGCCGGTCCGCGACTCGAACTCCGCGCGCAACTGGGCGCCGTACATGGGTTCTTCGGAGAGCAGGGCCAGCAGCCCGAGCCTGACCGACATGACGACTCCCTACCGAGTATGTGAGCACCTGCCGCGACTGTATACCCGGTATTGATCGGGTGTCGAGGGATCGGGGCGAACGGATCGTTCGGACGCCGGGTGTCCCCTTAAGGCACCAGCAGGATCTTGCCGATGTGGGTGCTGGATTCCATCTCCTCGTGGGCCGCAGCGGCCTCGGCCAGCGGGTGCGTGGAGTGGATGATCGGGCGCACGGCACCCTGCTCGATGAGCGGCCAGACGTGCTCGCGCACCGCGGCCACGATCGTCGCCTTCTCCTCGGCCGGACGAGCGCGAAGAGAGGTCGCAATCACTGCCGCGCGCTTGGTGAGGAGCGCCCCGAGGTCGAGCTCCCCCTTCCGGCCGCCCATCAGGCCGATCACGACGAGGCGCCCATTGATGGCGAGAGCGGCGACATTGCGGGGGAGGTATTTGGCCCCCATGTTGTCGAGGATGACATCGGCGCCCGCCCCGTCCGTGGCCGCCTGAACCTCCTCGACGAAGTCCTGCTCGCGGTAGTTGATCGCGACATCCGCGCCGAGGTCTCGGCAGAACTGCAGCTTCTCCTCGGTCCCTGCTGTCACGATGACGCGCGCGCCCGCCGCCTTCGCCAACTGGATCGCCATCGTGCCGATCCCGGATGAGCCGCCGTGGACGAGCAGGGTCTGGCCGGGCCGCAGGTTGGCGGTCAAGAAGACGTTGGACCACACCGTGCACGCCACCTCGGGCAGGCCGGCGGCGTCGCGGAGGGAAACGCCCGTGGGTACCGGAAGCACTTGGGCAGCCGGTGCGAGCACCTGCTCGGCGTACCCACCGCCGTCGATCAGGGCGCAGACGTCGTCGCCGACGGCCCAGTCGCTCACGCCCTCGCCGAGGGCGCTGATGGTCCCGGAGACTTCGAGACCGGGAAGGGGGGAGGCCCCCTTCGGCGGCGGGTAGAAGCCCTTGCGCTGCATGACATCGGCGCGGTTGACCCCGGCCGCCGCGACGTCGATCACGACCTGGCCGGGGCCCGCGACCGGTGCCTCGACATCGGCGAGGGCGAGGACATCGTCTTCGGGGATGGTGATCGCACGCATGTATCCCACGCTACTCACCCGCGAACGTTCGGGGGCGCTGCCGCCACGTGCCGGTTGATCCCGCGAAACTCCGAGATTCCCGTGGAGTTCCCCGAGATAACGGGAAGTTCCCGCGACCCCGGCGGAAGGGGGTGGAGGTTACGCGTCGACCTTGGGCTGGAGCTCGGCGGGCAGGTGGCCGGACGAGCGCTGGTAGAACTGCGCCGCCTGCCGGGTCGCGAAGGTGCGCGCGAGGCCCATCGCGACACCGACGAGCGCGGCGTAGGCGAGCGCCTCGCCGAGCGGCACCTGCGGGTTCCGGGGGTCGATCTCGATGTCGCGACCCGACTTCTCCCACACCGTCGTGATCACCTTGTTGGCCACGATGCCGGCGATCACGGCCGAGCCCGCGCCCAGCACCTTCCACACAAGCTTGTCCATGGTGTCCCTCTCGGCTCACCGACATCGATGGGAGGCGCGCCGCCAGGTGACCACGCGGAGCCCGTCGGGCTCGAAGAACATTTCGTCGGTGCCTTCTGCTGAAGAACTCTAGCCACCCCGCGCGGCGCGGACGGGCCCAGGGCGTCGGCTATCCTGGCCGCGCACGACAGGGGAGCGCGCTAGCGCTGAGAGTGCGGAGAGATCCGCAGACCCTCGGACCTGATCCGGTTCGCACCGGCGGAGGGAGTCGAGACTCGCCCGGACGTGCCGCAGGACGAGCAGTTGCCGTCCGGCGGCCACGGACGGCCTCTTCGCAATTGACGCCGTTTTGAGGAGGCGAACCATGGCGATCACCGCCACCCGTACCCACCGCCGCACCGCCATCGGGGCCGTTGCCGCCGCACTGCTTCTCGCCGGCTGCTCCCTCGGGGGCGGGTCGAGCGAGCCGGCCGCGACCACCGGTGCCGACGGCAAGGCCTGCGCCGAAGGGGGCAGCGTCACCGTCATCAGCCACGAGTCCTTCGTGCTCTCCGACGACCTCAAGAAGCAGTTCCAGGACACGACCGGCTGCGAGCTCAAGCTCACTACCGCCGGCGACACCGGCGCCCTCACCAACCGCCTCGTGCTCACCAAGTCCAGCCCGGTCGCTGACGCCGTCTACGGGATCGATAACACCTTCTCCGGGCGCGCCGTCGCTGAGGGCATCCTCGAGCCCTACGAGCCGACGCTCCCCGAGGGCGCAGCCGACCACCGCCTGGAGGGCGAGGGCGCGAAGGTCCTCGCCCCGATCGACTTCGGCGACGTCTGCGTCAACATCGACAAGGTCTGGTTCGACAAGAAGGGGCTCACCCCTCCGGAGACCCTCGATGACCTCACGAAGTCCGAGTACAAGGACCTCTTCGTCACTCCGGGTGCACCGACCTCGAGCCCGGGCCTCGCCTTCATGCTCGCGACGATCGCCGAGAAGGGTGACGACTGGGAGCAGTACTGGCGTGACCTCAAGGCGAACGGGGTGAAGATCACCTCCGGTTGGTCCGATGCGTACAACGTCGACTTCTCGGCCGGCGAGGGTAAGGGCGATCGGCCGATCGTCCTCTCCTACGCGAGCTCGCCCCCCTTCACCATCCCGGAGGGCAAGGAGGAGCCGACCACCGAGGCACTCCTTGACACCTGCTTCCGTCAGGTCGAGTACGCGGGCGTGATCAAGGGCGCGAGGAACGAGGCCGGCGCGAAGGCCTTCGTCGACTTCATGCTGAGCGACGACGTGCAGGCCACGATCCCGGACGCGATGTACATGTTCCCCGTTTCGCGCAATGTGGAGCTGCCGAAGATCTGGGCGAAGTGGGCGCGAACCCCCTTCAGCCCGTACGGCATTGACCCCGAGCGGGTGGCGTCCGAGCGCGACACGTGGCTGAAGGAATGGTCGGCGATCACGTCCTGACCGCGGGGCGCATCATGAGCGTGAAGGGGGAGCGCGCCCGCCTGGCCGGGTGGGTGGCCCTCGCGCTGGTGCCGCTGGCCTTCCTCGCGATCTTCTTCCTCCTGCCGCTCCTCGGCATGCTCGGGCGCGGCCTGGCCCCGGACGGTGCGCTGGATTTCTCCGGCGTCACCGAGGTCCTCGGACGGTCGCGAACCCAGCGGGTGATCGCCTTCACCGTCGGGATCGCGGCGCTCGCGACGGCGGTCACGGTGGTGTTGGGGGTGCCGGTTTCGTATGCGCTGCACCGGCTTTCGATCCCGGGGGCGGCGGTGCTGCGGGCGATCGTCGTCATGCCCTTCGTCCTGCCGACCGTCGTCGTCGGGGTGATGTGGCGCTCCCTTCTCGCGCCGTCGGGTCTGCTCGGTGGGTTGGGGTTGGACGGGTCGTGGGTGGCGATCCTGCTCGCGATGGTCTTTTTCAATGTCGCCGTCGTCGTGCGCACGGTGGGCCCGGCGTGGGAGGGGCTCGACCCGCGGACCGCCGAGGCGGCGGCGGCGCTCGGGGCCCCGCCGCGGGTCGTGGCCCGCACCGTGCTGCTCCCGGCGCTCATGCCGTCGGTGCTGTCGGCGGCGAGCGTCGTCTTCCTCTTCTGCTCCACGGCTTTTGGCATTGTGCTGACGCTCGGCGGGCTGCGCTACGCGACGGTCGAGACCGAGATCTACCTGCTCACGACATCGATGCTCGACCTGCGAGGGGCCGCGGTGCTCTCGCTCGTGCAGCTCGTCGCGGTCGCCGCGATGCTGTGGGTGACCGAGAGGATTCGCGCGCGGACGAGCGGGGTGACGCGGAGGGGCCGGGTGGCGGCCCCCCTTCGTCCGGTGGGCTGGACTCACCTGCCTGTCCTCGCCGCCACCGGCATCGTGCTCGTGCTGGTGATCTTGCCGATCGCAGGCGGCGTGATCCGCTCCCTTCGTCGGGGCGATGAGTGGACGCTCGCGAACTACGCCGGGCTCGCCGACACCTTCCCCACCGTCGGGGTCAGCCCCCTGACGGCGCTCGGGTCGTCCTGGCGGATCGCGGTCGATGCGGCGCTGCTGGCTGTTGTGCTTGGGCTCATCGTCTCGCTCGTCGTATCGCGGCGGCCGAGATCACCCGGCTGTCGGCGCGTGCTGTCGGTCCTCGACGCGACCTTCATGCTGCCGCTTGGGGTCTCCGCGGTCACGATCGGGTTCGGCTTCTTAATTACCCTGGATCGCCCGCCGCTGGACTTGCGGTCATCGCCGGTGCTCATCCCGATCGCTCAGGCGATGGTGGCGCTCCCGCTGGTGGTGCGGACCATCGCCCCGGTCTTGCGCGCCGTCGACCCGCGCCAAGGCCAGGCGGCCGCAACCCTCGGTGCCTCGCCGTGGCGATCGTGGCTCACCGTCGAACTCCCATTGCTCTGGCGGCCCCTCCTTGCCGCCGTGGGTTTCGCGCTCGCGGTCTCGCTGGGAGAGTTCGGGGCGACGAGCTTCTTGGTGCGGCCGGACAAGCCGACCCTGCCCGTCGTGATCTATCAACTGATCGGGCGCCCTGGGGCCGAGACGCAGGGGGTGGCGATGGCCGCCGCGGTCCTGCTGACGGTCGTGACGGTCGCCGTGATGGGGCTCGTCGAGCGCCTGCGGGTCGGCAGTGTCGGGAGTTTTGCGTGAGGAGGTGGTGAGGCGATGACAAGTGCAGAGGCACCCCCTTCGACGGGGCATGTCTCCGGACTAGGGCTCGATGACGTGCGCGTGCGCTTCGGGGAGTTGGCCGCGGTGGATGGGGTCTCGCTGAGGTTGCCGCCCGGTGACGTGCTCGCGGTCCTTGGGCCGAGCGGGTGCGGGAAGTCGACGCTGCTCCGCGCCGTCGCCGGACTCGAACCGCTCGCGGGCGGTCGGATCACCTGGGAGGGCGCGGATCTCGCGCGGGTGCCGACGTATCAGCGGGGTTTCGCGATGATGTTTCAAGATGGGCAGCTCTTCGGGCACATGTCGGTGGCACGCAACGTCGCTTATGGCCTGAAGCTGAAGGGGGTGCGCGGCGCCGAACTCTCCGCCGAGGTCGACCGGCTGCTCACCCTCGTCGGGCTGGAAGGGCGCGGCGACGATGTCCCGGCAACCCTGTCCGGTGGGCAGCAGCAGCGCGTTGCCCTCGCGCGGGCGCTTGGGGCTCGTCCCCGGTTGCTCCTGCTCGATGAGCCGCTCTCCGCGCTCGACCGAGACCTGCGCGAACGCCTCGCGCTCGACCTTCGGACGGTGCTCCACGACACCTCGACCACGGCGGTGATGGTCACCCACGATCGGGACGAGGCCCGAGTCGTCGCGGACGTCGTCGCCTTGATGGACCACGGCAAGCTCACCGCCTTCGGCGCCCCGGAGGACGTGCTCGGGCCGCGCTAGTTCCTAGTGGGGTGCTGGGGGTGCCCGGCGCCGCACCCTCCGCAGGCCGCCGTTGGAAGTGGGGTGCTGGGGGTGCGTGGCGCCGCACCTTCCGCAGGCCAGCGGCGACGTGAGGGAGGATCGGAGCATGACCGCGCGCGTGCTCGTCGTCCACCACACCGTCTCCCCGGCCGGGGACCTGCTCCTCGAAGCCGCGCGCGAGGGGCTGGCCGTCGAAGACCTCGGCGATGTGACGGCCGATGTCCGGCCGGCGTTGTCCGCGACCGCCGCGGACCTCCTCGCGGCCGATGGCGTCGTCCTGATCACGCCCGCCAACATCGGCTACATGTCGGGGGCGCTCAAGCACTTCTTCGACACCGTCTACTACCCCTGCAAGGACGCGACCGACGGGCTGCCTTACGCCGCAGTGGTGCACGGCAATCAGGACCTCTCGGGCGCGGTGCGTTCGATCACTTCCATCGCGCGTGGGATGGGCTGGGTGCCGGTCGCGAATCCCGTCGAGGTCTTCGGCGCTGTGGAGAAGGGGGACCGCGAAGCCGTCTGGGAGGTCGCGGCCACGGTGGGCGCCACCGCCTCGGCCGACGACTAATCGCGGCTGGCTGAACCCCCTTCCTCAGCGCTGGCCCAATCGGGCGAAGGGGGAGCGGCATGCGAGAGTGAGCCGTGCCCTCGATCGATCCCGAACCCACTGGCCTGCCGGCGCAGACCTCACCGGGCGCCGTGGCGAACGCCCGGCCGAAGGTGCCTCGGGAGGTCTGGGTCCTCGTGGCGGCGGCCTTCGTCATCGCCGTCGGGTACGGCCTGATCTCCCCGGTGCTCCCGCAGTACGCCCGCTCCTTCGACGTCGGCGTCGCGGCCGCCTCGGTCATCGTCTCAGCGTTCGCCTTCTTCCGACTCGTGTTCGCTCCGGCGGGTGGGGCGCTCGTCGCCCGACTCGGTGAGCGCCCGGTCTACCTGGTGGGCCTCATCATCGTCGCGCTCTCGACCGGCGCTGCCGCCTTCGCGCAGACCTATTGGCAGCTGCTGATCTTCCGCGGCCTCGGCGGCATCGGGTCGACGATGTTCACCGTCTCGGCGATGGCGCTGCTCGTGCGGCTCGCGCCGCCGACGATCCGGGGGCGGGTGTCCTCGCTCTACGGGAGCGCGTTCTTGATCGGTGGGATGTTGGGGCCGGTCTTCGGTGGCGCGCTGGGGGGCTTCGGGATGCGCCTGCCCTTCATCGTCTACGCGATCGCGCTCTTCATCGCGGCGGCCGTCGTCGCGGTCTTCCTCACGGGAGCCTCGCTGCGTCCCGAACCGGGTGCCCCGGTGCTGCCGCGGATGGCCGTTCGCGAGGCGTGGAACCATCGCACCTACCAAGCAGCGATGGTCTCCGGCTTCGCCAACGGGTGGTCGAACTTCGGTGTGCGCGTAGCGATCCTGCCCCAGCTAGCGTTCGCCGTCATCGGCACCACCTGGGCCGCGGGTGTCACTCTCGCGGTCGGCGCGGTGGGGACGGCCCTCGCGCTGCAGGTCTCCGGGCGCCTCGCCGACACCGTCGGTCGTCGCCCGCTCGTCATCGCCGGCCTCGCCGTCAGTGCCCTCTCGGTCGGGGTGATCGGGTTCGCGGGCTCGCTGATCGTCTTGCTGATCCTCGCCGCGATCAGCGGCGCGGGCGCAGGCCTCATGGGCCCCGGGCAGCAAGCCGCGGTCGCCGACATCGTCGGCTCGGATCGCTCGGGTGGCCCAGTGCTCGCGGCCTTCCAGATGTCCTCCGATGCTGGCGCGATCATCGGGCCGGTCTTGATCGGTGTCGTCGCCGACCGCTTCGGGTTCGAACCAGCCTTCGTCGTGGCCGGCGTGATCTCTCTGCTCGCGATCACGCCGTGGTTGCGCGCCCCCGAGACCGCACCCTCCCTTCGCTCAGCGGGCTGACGCGGGTATGTCCTCGAGTGGGGTGTCAGGCAGGGGTGGAGCGATGTGCCGGATTGGTATCTCCCCGTACCCGTCGCCGTGATTGGCGTCGCCACCGTCGGGCTGGTGATCACCATGGTCATGGCGCTCGCCGAGAGGCGGCTGCGATGGACCCGACGTCATGCCCTCGCCGACGCCGAAGGGAGCATGAGGTGATCGTGTCGCTCGATCCGCAATCGGCGACTCCGGCGTATGAACAAATCCGGGACCAAGTAATCAGCGCTTGCACGGCGAGGGGCTACTCGCAGCCGAACGACTCGCCCGCCGACGCTCGGGTCGGTCCCGTGCTGGCTCCGTCATCACTCAGCGTGATGCCGTTCAGCTCGGCCTGCGTGAACGGCTCACCGCCGCCGGCGGCGTCGATTTCGTTTGAGACCTCAGCGCCACGGGCTCGCAGTTCATCCCAGGTGGTGTCCGTGGTGATGTCGCCTTCGATGACGACCTCACCACTGCCGAGTTGGGGATCCCCATCCCTCGTTCCGAGGATCCAGGTCGTCAGCCGGAAGGGCCCGCCGTCGAACGAGTCGCCCAAGGACGTCGTGATCGCGGCGGTGAAGGACCCCCAGCTCAGCAGCTTGATCTGGCCAACGCCGGTACCTTCGCAGTTCGCTCCTTCATAGACGTCGTCCGGTGTGCCTAGAAGGGCGATGAGCTGCTGTTCGGCGTCGGCGGCGGGGGTGTCGAACGGGACGCTGCCCACACCTTGAGCGTTCAGCACGATGGCGTCGGGGGCTAGGGAACAGCGGCAGAGCACAATCACCGTGATCTTCGCAGCGTCAGCCGAGGCCGCAGGGTCAGCGCTCACGACCATCTGGTAAGCCGACTCGGTGGCGTTGTCGGCGGGGAAGATCACCGTGTAGGTGCCATCATCGTTGGCGACCGTTGAGACAGGGTCGCCGTACAGCTTCGTCGCCTGGGCGTACGAGTCCCCGGGCTTCACCTCATCGATCGTCCCGGCCTTCTCCGGGTCGATCGCCACCAGCGTCTTGTCCTCGCTGAAGACATACGAGCAGTCCTGCCAGACGATGACGAAGAGGGTCTTGCCGTCTTCGCTCAGGCCCCTCAAATCCCCCTTGAAGGGCTGAGCGGCATCCCAGCCGGGGAAGTCCGCTTCGGCCCCCTTCACCTCGTCGTAGGACTGGCCGAGTTGCGCGCGCCCGAGACCGGTTGAGGTGAGTTGGGTATCGGCGGTGCCCTCCTGGATGGCCTTCAGGCGCTTGATGAGTTGCTCGGGGTTGGCGGCGGTGACGAAGAGGCCATTGCCGGCCTCGGCGACCTGGTGGAGTTGTTTGCTGGCCTTGGCATCGGTATGGAAGCCGACCGTGGAAATGGTGGCCTTCGGATGCGTCGCGATCACGTCCTTGGCGGCCTGGTCCGGGTTGGGCGGCGCGCAGGTCTCGATCCCGTCGGAGATCAGGACGATGTTGGCCGGCTGGTCAGCGGGGACCTCTTTACCGGCCTTCGACAAGGCCAAGGCGATCGGTGTGAAGCCGCGTGGTTTCAGTCCGGCGACAGCGTCCTTGAGGGTGTTCTTGGCGTCGGTCGTCGCCGGGGCCATGGGAGCCAGGGTTTTCACGTCCTGGCAGCCCTCGGACTTCTCGGCTGACTTCGTGCCAGTCGACGTTCCGTACGCGATCAGGCTGACCGGCGTTCCGTCGGGCACGGAGGAGATCAACTCGGTGGCAGCCTGGCGCGCCGCGTCCATCCGGGTGGTGCCCCCATCCCGCGTGCGCATCGACCCCGAACTGTCCATGACCAGCACGAGCGGCGGGAGGTCAACCGTGCTCGAGGGCGAAGACTCCGCGGCCCGGGGCGCACTTCCAGCACACCCTGCAAGCGCAATCGACGCCACGGTAGTGATCACGAGCCAGCGGAGACGACGAGATCCCATGTCTCCTAGTCAAGCTCCGTGGGATGGGCGTCAACAGTCGACAGATCCGGGGATCGGCAGCGAGGCCACGAGGTGTGCTCGCTCGGTCATCGTGGCGTGCGACACAATGACGTGGCATGAGCACCCACATCGGCGCCGAACCCGACGAGATCGCCCCGCGGATCATGCTGCCGGGGGACCCCCTTCGAGCACGATGGATCGCCCAGACCTTCTTCGAGGGGGCCCAGCTCTACAACGAAGTGCGCGGGATGCTCGGCTACACCGGCACGTATAAGGGCGAGCGGGTCTCGGTCCAAGGCACCGGGATGGGGATGCCGTCGATATCGATCTACGCCACCGAACTCATGGCCGACTACGAGGTGCAGCAGTTGGTGCGGGTCGGTTCCTGTGGCGCGCTCGACCCCGACCTGGCCTTGCGCGATGTGGTGATCGCCCCGGCGGCGGCGACCGACTCGTCGATGAACCAGTTGCGCTTCCAGGGCATCGACTACCCCGCGACCGCCGACTACGAACTGCTGAGCAACACCGTGCGGGCCGCACGCAAGGCCGGGCGCGATCCGGTCGTGAGGTCGATCGTCTCATCGGATTCGTTCTACTCAGATCGCCCCGAACTCGTCTCGCAACTCGTCGAGTACGGCGTCGTCGCGGTCGAGATGGAGGCGCACGCGCTCTACACGCTCGCCGCGAAATACGACTGCCGGGCGCTCGCGATCTGCACGGTCTCGGATCACATCGTGAGCGGGGCTGCGGTGAGCGCCCATGACCGCGAGCAGAGCTTCACCGAGATGGTCGAGATCGCCCTCGATGGGATGCTGCGGACCCCCCTTCCCTGACCCCCCTTCCAACGTTGCTTAAGCACGTCCTCGTTGCTCACCCTGGAGGGTCGGCAACGAGGACGTGCTTAAGCAAGACAGGGAGGGTGGGGGAAGGGGGTGAGCGGTCCCCCTTCCCCCACGCCGGTTAGATCAGGCCGGAGGAGTGCAGCAGGCCGCCGACCTCGCTCGCGTCGAGCTTGTTGACGATCCGCTTGCGGATGAAGGCCGGGCCCGGCACCTTGACCTCTTCGCCATCACGCAGGCGGCTGGAGGCATTGAGCAACGCCCGCACGTCGTACGTCGAACCCCACACCTCGGGGACGCCGCGCTCGATGTCGAGCAGTTGGTAGGCGGCCTCCATGCCGGTGCGCACCGAGTACTCGGTGGTGAAGATGCAGTCGCGCGTGGTCTCGGCGAACTGGCCGATGAAGGCGAAGTTCACCGCGCCGTCCGGCACGACGTCCGGGCGGTCACCGGCCTGGCGCGGCATGAAGAACGAGGTGACGTACGGCATCATCACCGGCACGCACTTCGCGCCCGTCGCGGCGAGTTCGGGGATCTCCTCGACGGGGACGCCCATGTGGTAGAGCCACTCCTGCGTGATCTCCTCGCCCGTGCACTCCGCCATGGTCTTCTTCACGTAGTCGCCGGGGCGGTCGACGAAGAGGGAGTACACCCACACGACGATCTGGTCCTTCGGCTGCTGCTTGAACTGAGGCTGCCGGTTGACGGTCCACGACAGGAGCCACTTCGAGTCGCGGGCGGTCACGATCCCGCCGGTCACGGTGCGGCCGGAGAAGGGGTCGCGCTTGCAGACCTTGCGGATGTACTCGGGGATGCGCTCATCCAAGGTCGTGACGGTCGCCGACTCCCACTTCGTCTCATCGATCGAGGAGCAGAAGACCTCGGGGCGCCCGAAGGAGGGATCCTTGCGCGAGAGGCGCTTCCACAGGTCCCACGCGGCGGCCGGGCCGCGATCGAGTTGCGCAGCCGTGTGGTGGTCGCCGTTATCGGAGTTGTCGACGAGCGAGCCGATCGTCATCAGGACAAGGTCATCCTCGCCGAGGTCGACGCCCCCTTCTTCGCCCTGGTGGATCCAGTGGATCCGGGTGGCCTTCTTGCGCTTGGCGGTGATGTCGAAGTCGACATCGGTCACCTCGGTCTCGAACTGGAAGTGGACGCCCTGGTCCATCAGCCAGCGGGTCATCGGCAGCACGAGCGACTCGTACTGGTTGTAGCGGGTGAACTTCAGCGCGGAGAAGTCCGGCAGTCCGCCGACGTGGTGGATGAAGCGGTGCAGGTAGAGCTTCATCTCCAAGGCGCTGTGCCACTCCTCAAAGGCAAACATCGTGCGCCAGTACAGCCAGAAGTTGCTCTCGAGGAAGTCCTTGCCGAAGACCTCGTTGATCCGCTTGTTCTCCATCTCCTCGCGCGTCGCGAAGAAGACCTTCATCAGGTCCTTTTGCGCCGCCTCGTTGAGGGTAAACAGGCCGGGGTTGGGGTCGGGCTCGCCGCGGCGCTGGGTGACGCGCTGAAGGGAGAAGTTCGGGTCGTCTTTGTTGAGCCAGTAGAACTCATCGAGGACCGAGGCGCCCTCGACCTCCAGCGAGGGGATCGAGCGGAAGCAGTCCCACAGGCATTCCATGTGGTCTTCCATCTCGCGTCCGCCGCGCATGACGAACCCGCGCGCGGGCTCCTTAATGCCATCGAGTGCGCCGCCGGGGAGCTTGATTCGCTCGAGGATCGTGATCTGGTCGCCCGGGACCTGGCCGTCGCGAATCATGAACACGGCCGAGGAGAGCGAGGCGAGCCCCGCTCCGACGAACCAGGCGTGCTTGCGCTCGGCGCCCTCGGGCTTGCGCGGGCGGGCGAAGGCTTCGTAGTTGCCGCTGCTGTAGTACATGGCACTCCTTATCGAAGGTGAAGAGGAGGCGCCGGCTTCGTGGGGTAGTCGACGTCGGGCCGCGTCCGCTACGATGCTGAACGCGCTCATTTATGAGCGTACTCATTTTAAGTCGGGGTGCAACTGGCAGGAGCAGATGTGCAGGCGGCGGAAAGCACGATGCACATCTGGCAGGCGCCACCCATCACCTGGACGCGCTTGTCCGCCTCACCGTGATCGCCTATCGTCGCCAAAGTAAGCAAGCGCTTAGTGATGGGGCGATGGCCGCCCCGTGTCGCCACATGTACGGAGGAGCCATGCCGGACCGCACCGAACACCGCGAGGGGATCCGCGAGTACGCATCCCCGGAGTCGGTCCCGCTCACCGAGGATCAGGTGCTGGCGCGCCTGCCCTGGCGCCGGGCGGCGGAGCGTCCCGACCACCCGTCGTACAGCCGATGGGTCGAGGACCGGTGGCAGGAGATCACGGCTTCTCAGCACTTGGCCTCGGTCATCGAGACCGCCAAGGGGCTCATCGCTTCCGGTGTGCAGGCGGGCGACCGAGTCGCGCTGATGTCCGACACCCGCTACGAGTGGCTCCTCATCGACACCTCGATCTGGGCCGTCGGTGGCGCGACCGTCCCGATTTACCCCTCATCGTCCGCGGCCCAGGTCGAGTGGATCGTGACCAACTCTGGGGCGCGCCTCCTCGTCGTCGAAACCGAACGGATGCGTGATGCTCTCGTCGACGCCGACCTCGGTGACGTCGAGATCCTCGTCCTCGACACGGGTGCCGTTGACGAGCTCCGGGGCCGGGGCTTTTCCGTCGCCGATCACGAAGTGGAAGAGCGTCGCGATGCCGTCCGCTTGGACCAGCCCGCCTCGATCATCTACACCTCCGGGACCACCGGCCGCCCCAAGGGGTGCGTGATCGCGCACCGCCACCTCGCTTCCGAGGTCCATGGCCTGCTGCAGCACCCGATCGGCCAGGTCGCGGTGGATGGGCACAAGACGATGATGTTCCTCCCGATGGCGCACGTCCTCGCGCGTTCGGTCGCCTACGCCGCGGCCGAAGGGGGCGCCACCGTGGGCTTCTGGGCGGACTTCAAAACGATCGTCGACAAGTTCGACACCTTCAAGCCCGACATGGTCCTTGGGGTCCCGCGCGTCTTCGAAAAGGTCCACGACGGCATCCGCGCCAAGGCGCACCGCTCGGGGCCGGCGGTCGCCGAGATCTTCCGTCGCGGTGAGCGCGTCGCGATCGAGTGGAGCAAGGCGAAGGGGGGCTCTGGCCTCGGCCATGCTCGTCGCCCTGGGCTTCGCCTGCGGGTGGAGCACGCGATCTTTGACCGGCTCGTCTACCGCAAGGTTCGAGCCGCGCTCGGCGGGAACTGCCAGTACGCGATCTCCGGTGGCGGCGCCCTCGGCGAGCGCCTCGGCCACTTCTTCCGTGGTCTCGGCGTCCCGCTCTACGAGGGTTACGGCCTCACCGAGTCCTGCGCGGCCATCACCGTCAACGGCCCGGGCTGCCAGCGGATCGGCACGGTCGGGGCGCCGGTGCCCGGCAACGCCGTGCGGATCTCCGGCAGTGGCGAGATCGAGTTGAAGGGCGCCGTCGTCTTCGACGAGTACTGGGATCATCCCGAGGCGACGGCTGCCGCCTTCGATGACGGCTGGTTCCGCACCGGCGACCTTGGCTCCCTGGACTCCGACGGCTATCTGACGATCACGGGTCGCGCCAAGGAGATCATCGTGACCGCGGGAGGCAAGAACGTCTCCCCGGGGCCGATGGAAGACGTGCTCCGCGCCCACCCGCTCATCAGCAACGCGATGGTCGTCGGCGAGGGCCGCCCGTACGTGGGCGCGCTCATCACTCTCGAGCCCGACGCGGTCGCGCACTGGGCGACGGAGCAGGACCTCAACCCGGACGATCTGCGCGCGCTGATCCGCGGGGAGGCCCTGCGCGCCGAGATCCAGACCGCGATCGACGAGGCGAATGCCAGCGTCTCGCGCGCGGAGGGCATCAAGCGCTACCGCCTGCTCTACGACGACTTCACCGAAGAGGGCGGCGAGATGACCGCGACGCACAAACTCAAGCGTCACGTCATCGAAAAGTCCCGCGCCCGCGCGATCGAAAAGATCTACCGCTAGGGCGCGGCGACCGGTTAGCGGTTCTGGACGACCTGGATCGCGGCCGGGGTGACCGGGTCGAGGATGTCGTCCCAGTCGTGGTGCGTCCCGACGTACTTCTTGACGTAGGGGCACATCGGGACGATCCGCAGACCCTCGTCCCGGGTCGCGTCGAGCGCCTGCTTGACGAGGGTTCCCGCGAGTCCGCGCCCGCCGAACTCCTCGCCGATCTCGGTGTGGAAGAAGATGCGCTGGCCGTCATGGTCGACGAACTGGGTGAACCCAGCTGTGCCTTCGTCGACGTCGATCTGGTAGCGGTCGGGGGAACTTTGACGGGTCACTGTTTCAGCCATGTAATTGATCCTGTCACTAGTTAGCGCCGAGGGGTAGCCTTCAGCAAGGCGCGCGTCGAGGCGCGTCGGATCAAGGGGTTGGGCGATGACGAACACATCCGACGGCGTCGAGGTGCTTCAAGGTCGGGACGTTCCGCTCGGTGGCCTGCGGGCCATCACGGTACGGCGCACCCTGCCTCACCGGGACCGCTCCTTCATTGGTGCCTGGTGTTTCGTCGACCACTACGGCCCCCAGGATGTCGCCCCGAACGGTGAGGGTGGGATGGACGTGCCACCCCACCCGCACACCGGACTCCAGACCGTCTCCTGGCTTTTCCAGGGCGAGATCGAGCACCGCGATAGCGGCGGCGTGATCGGTCCGGTCCGCCCGGGCGAGGTCAATTTGATGACCTCGGGGAAGGGGATCGCGCATTCGGAGGTCTCCACCCCGCAGACGCGGGTGCTCCACGGTGTCCAGTTGTGGGTAGCGCTGCCGGAGGCCGATCGCGACACCGCGCGAGCCTTCGAGCACTTTGCTCCCGAGCCCGCCGACCTGCCAGACGGTGCCGGGACCGCTCGGGTCTTCCTCGGGACCCTTCCCGGCGTCGCCTCGTCGCCGGTCCAGACGTACACCCCGCTCATGGGGGCGGAGTTGCACCTCAATCCCGGGACCACCCTCGACCTCGACGTCCAGCCCGACTTCGAATATGGGCTCCTCGTGGACTCCGGTGACATCACCTTCGAAGGGGAGAAACTGCCGCTGGCCGCGCTCGGCTGTGTCGAGCCAGGGCGCCGGACGCTGCGGATCGAGGTCGGCGACGAGCCGGCCCTGCTGATCCTGCTCGGCGGCACCCCCTTCGAGGAAGAGATCGTGATGTGGTGGAACTTCGTCGGCCGTGATCACGACGAGATCGTCGCCTTCCGGGAGGAGTGGCAGGCGCGCTCGGATCGCTTCGGCGAGGTGCCGGGGTATGTCGGGCGGGTGGAGTGGATCCCCGCGCCTGAGATGCCGCCGCTTCGACTGCGGGCTCGCAATCGCCGAGGCAAAGTGCCTCGGTGAGTGACGACCAGAGGTCGGCCCGCGATGTCCTCGAACCGACGAAGGGGGATCCGCCGGGCGCGCGGAGGTGGGCCGACTACCTGGACTGGATGCGCGAGACGATCATCGCGGGCGTGACCGGGCTGGATCCGCAGGCGCAGCGAAGGGCGCTGGTCCCGAGCGGGTGGACGCCGATCGAGTTGCTGAGCCATGTGCTCCACATGGAGCAGCGCTGGTTCATCTGGGGATTCCTCGGCGAGCGCGTCGATGACCCCTGGGGCGATTGGACTCACCCGGAACCCTCGGACTCCGAGGCCGATGCGCGCTGGGTCGTGGCCGATGGGGTTAGTGCGCAGGAGCTCGCAGAGCGCCTACGGGCAATCGGTGCCCGCACCCGCCAGGTCCTTGCCGAGTACCCACCGGGTGCGGTCGCGAGACCGGGCGGTCGCTTCTTAGATGACCCACCGACGCTGGAGTGGATCTGCTTCCACGTCCTTGCCGAGTACGCCCGGCACGCGGGGCACCTCGACATCGTCGTGGAGTTGCACGGCTCTCGGCAGGAGACGCCCGGATCGATGGACTTCGCCGTCACGGGTGACCATCCGATCCCTCGAACCGGTGGGGGAGGACAATGGCGAGATGACTGATGCCGCGCCGATGCTGCACCCTTCTCGCCGCTCGCAGGTGGCCCCCTTCGCCGTGATGGATGTCCTCGCGCGAGTGGCAGCGATGCGAGCTGAAGGGCGCGAGGTCGTCTCTCTCTGCGCGGGTGAGCCGAGCGGCGGCGGGGGGGAAGAAAGACG
>NZ_JBGFSK010000002.1:292380-408938 GCF_041365945.1 Janibacter sp. GXQ6167
CGGCGGCGCGCCGCCGGCCGTGTCCCGTGCCGCGGCGGCGCTCCATCAGGCGGGGACCGCGCTCACGTACACCCCAGCGCTCGGGATCGCCCCCTTACGCGAAGCGATCGCCGGGCATTACCGGCGCTGGTATGACCTCGATCTCGACCCAGCGCGGGTGGCGATCACGACGGGTTCATCGGGTGCCTTCGTCCTCGGGTTCCTCGCCGCCTTCGAACCCGGGGATCGGGTCGCGCTCGCTCGGCCCGGTTATCCGGCGTACCGCAACATCCTGATCAGCCTCGGCTGCGAGGTCGTCGACCTCCCCTGTGGTCCCGAGGTGAGATATCAGCCGACGCCAGCACTCCTGCAAGCGGCGCACGACGAGGCTCCGCTCGCTGGCGTCATCGTCGCGTCGCCAGCGAACCCCACGGGCACCATGGTGAGCCGGGAGGACCTCCGCGCGATCACCACCTGGTGCGCGGCGAAGGGGGTTCGCCTGGTCAGCGACGAGATCTATCACGGGGTGACCTATCCCGTTGCGGGACAGGCAGATCCGCGAGGCGTGTGCGCCTGGGAACTCGACCGTCAGGCGCTCGTGATCAGTTCGTTCAGCAAGTACTGGGGCATGACCGGATGGCGCCTCGGGTGGATGCTGCTGCCCGAGGACCTGGCGCGTCCGGTCGACGCGCTCGCGGGCAATATCGCGCTCTGCCCGCCAGCCCCGGCGCAGTACGCAGCGGTCGCCGCCTTCACCGACGAGTCCTATGCCTTCTGTGAGGCTGCGGTCGCCGAGTTCGCGGCGACGCGGGCCCTGCTGCTGGAGTCCGCGCCGAGTCTCGGCTGGGGCGTGAGCGCCCCCGCGGACGGCGCGTTCTACTACTACGCCGAGCTCGGCGAGCACCTCGCCCCCTTCGGCAGTTCGGTTCACTATGCGGCCGAGTTGCTCGAGCGCGAAGGGGTGGCGCTGACCCCCGGCACCGACTTCGACCCGGTCGACGGCGACCGGACGGTCCGACTGTCCTTCGCGGCGGGGCAAAGGGCCAACGAGACCGCGATCGAGCGGATCGTCGCCTTCCAGGCCCGCTAGTCCAGCCCGAGCGGGCTAGGTCGCCTCGACGGCCTCTTCGGCTTCGGCAGCCTCCTTCTTGTTGCGGCCGAAGAACCACAGGCCGAGACCGATCGAGAGCGCAAACATGATCGTCATCGCGATCAGAAGGGGATACGGTCCGGTCGCGTAGATCAGCGGGATCGCGGCGGCAGTGACGAGCCCGCCGCCGAAGATCGGCTCGAAGACCAACTGTTTGTAGCCGAAGGCCTCGAAGGCGGGGCTCTCGGACTCGGGGTCGGTGATCCGCATCAGGATGAGCCCGGTCGCCGTCACGCCCATGGACTGCCCGAAATCACCGATCCCACGTTCGAACCAGTACCGCGGGATGATGCGCGGCGCGAAGATCACGAAGATCGCGACGTTGAAGGCGATCCCGACGATCGCGAGGATGACGAAGGGGGCGAAGTTCGACCCAATCGCCGAGAGGGAAAGCGTCGCGAGCGCCGAGAGGATGAGGAAGTCCAGCGCGAGACCCTGGATCCGCAGCATGATCTGGTGATCCACGAGGTGCGCCGCGCCCATCTTCTTGGCGATGAGTTGCAAGATCACGCCGCCGAGGAGCGCGAGCGGGAAGAGGGGGACGAAGGTGAAGAGCTCGAAGGCCGCGTCCTCACCGCCGTAGGTCTGGGCTTCGACCCAGCGCAGCGCCTCGAGGATCACCCACCCGATGAGGATCGCGACCGCGACGATCGCGACGTGGAGCGAGAGCGGCTCGATCGAGGCGGGGCGGGTGGTCATCTCGCCGGCGGGGTAGTTCTCATCCTTGGCGAAGAGGCCCTTCTGCTCGTCGACCGAGGCCTTGACATCCCCCTTCAGCAACTCGGTCTTGCCGCTACGCACGCCCCAATTGATCAGGGCGATCCCGATGATGATGCCGGCGAGCAGGCCCACGGTGGCCAAGCCGAGAGCAAGGTCGGCGCCGTCTTCGAAGCCGAGCTCCTCCATCACCCCGCGCATCCCCGCGGCCGTGCCGTGACCCCCTTCGAAACCGATCTCGAGCAGAGCGCCCATCATCGGCGACGAGGAGAAGAAGGGGACGAGGATCAGCACCGCGACGAGCAGGCCAACGACGTACATGCCGGAGCCGAGCGCGAAGCCCAGCGAGAGCTGCGGCCCGACGAGCGTCGCGGCGCGCTTCGGGGTCGGGATGTCTTTGCCGAGGAAGAGGGTCGCAAAGACGATGCTGATGAGCAGGCCGGGGAGGGCTGCCCACACGTCCAGCATCTCCGGGGTGAAGATCCCCGCCTCGCTAAAGCCGTCGTAGCCCGCCTGCTCCGCGAGCGCGCCGAGCACCTGCGGCCCGAGCAGCAACGCGAGGACGCCAGCGATGATCGAACTCGGGAGGAAGAGGCGTTGGACGAAGCCGACCTTGACCCGGATGACCTTCCCGACCAGCAGGAACAATCCGAGGATGAGGAGGGCGAATCCGATCTGATCGGCGGACATGAGATCCCTTCGGTCAGCGGCGTTCTGTCCTCGGCAGTCTCCCGGTTCGGTAGCGGCGGGCGCTACCCCCAAGGGTGGGTCCAACGGGTGGGGCCAGGCCTTCACCCCCTTCACCGGGACGTGAAAGGATCAGGGGGACGGCAGATACAGTCGACCGCTCGAAGGAGAGCCCCCATGCCCATCGCCACCCCCGAGGTCTACCGCGACATGCTCGACCGCGCGAAGGCCGGTTCGTTTGCGTATCCCGCGATCAATGTCACCTCCTCGCAGACCCTCAACGCCGCGATCCGCGGCTTCGCCGAGGCGGGCTCGGACGGCATCGTCCAGGTCTCGACGGGCGGAGCCGAGTACCTTTCCGGCCCCACGATCAAGGACATGGTCTCGGGTTCCCTCGCTCTCGCCGCGTACGCCGAGATCGTCGCCGCCAAGTACGACGTCAACATCGCGCTGCACACCGACCACTGCCCGAAGGACAAGCTCGACGGCTTCGTGCGCCCCCTTCTGCAGGCGAGCGCCGAGCGTCGCGCCAAGACCGGGCTGCCGATCTTCCAGTCGCACATGTGGGACGGCTCGGCCGTGCCGCTCGATGAAAACCTCCAGATCGCGCAGGAGCTCCTCGCGCTCGCCAAGGCCGCCGACATCATCCTCGAGGTCGAGATCGGTGTCGTCGGTGGCGAAGAGGATGGCGTCGCCAACGAGATCAACGACCAGCTGTACACGACCCCCGAGGACGCGCTGAAGACCGTCGAGGCCCTCGGTCTCGGCGAGAACGGGCGCTACATGGCGGCCCTCACCTTCGGCAACGTGCACGGTGTCTACAAGCCGGGCAACGTCAAGCTGCGCCCGGAGATCCTGAAGCAGTGCCAGGACGCGATCGTCGAGAAGTACGGCAGCGAGCATGGTTCCAAGCCGCTCGACCTCGTCTTCCACGGTGGCTCCGGCTCGACCGAGCAGGAGATCTCTGACGCGGTCGACTTCGGCGTGATCAAGATGAATGTCGACACCGACACCCAGTACGCCTTCACCCGCCCGGTCGCCGGTTGGATGATGACGCACTACGACGGCGTCTTGAAGGTCGATGGCGAGGTCGGCAACAAGAAGCAGTACGACCCGCGCGCCTGGGGCAAGGAAGCCGAGGCCGCGATGGCCGCTCGCGTCGTCGAGGCCTGCGAAAACCTCCGCAGCGCCGGGACCCACGCCTAAATGGCCGAGCACAACCTCCTCGGGATCCCCCCGACCTACCTCGACGTCGATCCGGCCGCTGAAGCGATCGCGGCCGGTGAGGCGCCGACCCAGGTGGCCGCCGATCACCCGACCTCGAGCCTCGCCTGGGCGGTGCTCGCCGAGCAGGCCCTCGAGGCCGGCCGGGACGTCGAGGCGTATGCCTACGCGCGTACGGGGTACCACCGCGGCCTTGACGCCCTTCGCAAGGCGGGGTGGCGCGGTCAGGGACCGGTGCCGTGGTCGCACGAGCCCAACCGCGGGTTCCTTCGCGCGCTCGCGGCGCTGGCCCGGGCCGCCGGGGCGATCGATGAGGCGGACGAAGAGGCGCGCTGTCGCCAATTCCTCGCCGACTCCTCCGCGGAGGCCGCGGCCGAACTGCTCTAAACGAGATCGCACACGACGAAACCCACGGGTGTTGCTCCCGTGGGTTTCGTCGTGTGCGGGGACCTGTGGGGTCCGTCGCGGGAAACTCCCGATTTCTCGTGGAGTTCCAGGGGATTCCCGGAATTTCCGGGGACAAAGGCCGGATCGTGTGGAGACAGACGAAGGGGGCCATTGGCGCCACGTTCGGTCCGAAAACCGAACGTGGCGCCAATGGCCCCCTTCGCTATGCGCGGGCCCCTGCTCCCGAGCATAAAAGAGGGGGACGCCGCCTCAAGAAGTCCCCTGATCCACGTAAGGCGGCGTCCCCAATGCGTTCATCCTGCCGCATCGAGACGGATTCGTCATGTCACTTAGAGGTCACTGGCACTAACCTGTCAAATATGGCCCGATCCTCGTCCGGCGACCCGCTCTATCTCCTGGAATCACTGGTCGCGCAGGAAATCGCTCGGCTCAGCACTCGGCGCGAGCAACTCGCCGACGCCGGCGACGCTCTGATGGTGCTCCGCGCGCGCATGCACCACGTGGACTTCGGCGATGAAGACGTCGGAGTGGAGTGGCTCGAGGCCGACTTTGCCGCCTCGATGGTCTCGCGGCTCGCCGATATGGTCGACCGCGTCGATCAGGTCACCTTGACGACCGAGGTCGGGTCGGCGACCGACGAAGAGGTCTATCGCCGCAACCGCGAGAAGGCCCTCGCCGGCCAGCGGCAGCGCACGATCTACCACGAGGACCTCCTCGCGACCCCCGAGGGCCGCCGCGCCGTCGATGGGATGAAGGGCCTCGGCGAGCATCGGATGAGCTCGCGGATCGGGACAGAATTTGCGGTCTTTGGCGACGACGCGGTGATCACCCTTTCGCGTTTCGGGCAGGCCGAATCCCGCTATTTGATGATCCGTAATCCCGCCCTCATCGCCTGCTTCGCCGCGTGGTTTGAGGGGGTGTGGGAGTACTCACCGGTCGTCTATGTCGATGAAGACCAGCGCGAAAAGACCCTGATCCGATTGCTCGCGCTCGGCCATAAGGACGAACTCATCGCCCGCCATATGGGCATCGCGTTGCGCACCGTGCGTCGCCGCATCGCCGGGCTCATGAGCGACTACGGAGTGACGACCCGCTTCCAACTCGGGGTCGCTCTTGCCCAAGACGATCGCGTTTAGGCAGCGACGGACGAGCCGATCTCAGCGATCGAGAAGGGGGTGCCGCTCGATGATCTCGTGGCGGCCCGGGCCGACGCCGATCGCCGAAACCCGCGCGCCGATTAACTCCTCCACGCGCAGGATGTAGGCCTGGGCATTGGCGGGCAGATCCTCAAAGGTCCGGGCGCCGGAGATGTCCTCGCTCCACCCATCGAGGTATTCGTAGATGGGCTTGGCGTGGTGGAAGTCGCTCTGGTTGACCGGCATCTGCTCGTGGCGCACCCCGTCGACGTCGTATGCCACGCAGATCGGCAGCCGCTCGAAGCCGGTCAAGACATCGAGCTTGGTCACCACGAAGTCGGTGACCCCGTTGATCCGGGTCGCGTAGCGCCCGATCACGGTGTCCATCCATCCGCACCGGCGGGGACGGCCCGTGGTCGTCCCGAACTCGGCGCCGTTGTTGCGCAGCGTCTCGCCGTCCTCGTCGAACAGTTCGGTGGGGAAGGGGCCCTCGCCCACCCTCGTCGTGTACGCCTTGAGGATCGCGATGACGCGGCTGACCCGGGTCGGGGGGATCCCCGATCCGGTGCAGGCGCCACCGGCGGTCGCCGACGAGGAGGTGACGAAGGGGTACGTGCCGTGGTCGACGTCGAGCAGGGTCGCCTGGCCGGCTTCGAGCAGGACGTTCTTGCCAGCCGCGAGCGCCTCTTCGAGGACCAGCGAGGTGTCGGCGACCATCGGCCGCAACCGCTCGGCGTACGAGAGGAGCTCGTCGACCACTTCGTCGGCCTCGACCGCGCGGGTGTTGTAGATCTTCGCGAGGATCTGGTTCTTAAAGCTGAGGGCGGCCTCGACCTTCTGGCGCAAGATCCCTTCGTCGAAGAGGTCCTGCACGCGCACGCCGATGCGGTTCATCTTGTCGGCATAGGTCGGGCCGATCCCGCGCCCGGTCGTGCCGATCTTGCGCGCCCCGAGGAAGCGCTCGGTCACCTTATCGAGCGTGCGGTTGTAGGGCGCGATGACATGGGCGTTGGCGCTTACCACCAGGCGCGAGATGTCGACGCCCCGCGCGGCGAGACCGTCGAGCTCTTCGAAGAGGACCTCGAGGTCGACCACGACACCGTTGCCGATCACCGGGACCACGCTCGGGGTGAGGATGCCCGATGGCAGGAGGTGCAGGGCGTACTTCTCGCCCTCGATCACCACGGTGTGGCCGGCGTTGTTGCCGCCGTTGAACTTCACGACGTAATCGACGTCGCTCCCGAGGAGGTCGGTCGCCTTGCCCTTGCCTTCATCGCCCCACTGGGCGCCGACCAGCACGATCGCCGGCATGTTAGGTCTCCTTGTGGCCGAATCCCTGACGGCCGTCGCGGTCGAGACATGTCGCCGGGGCCTGCCCATCAGGCGGCCCAGGCGACTGGGTCAGTCTACCGGCGGGCAATAACCGGTTGCGCCCTTGCGGTCAGGCTGCGAGCGTGTTCGGACCAGCGGCCGCGGTTCGCGCGGTATCGCGTGGCGAGTGCAAGGAGGTGGTGCACCCGTGTCGAAACACGAGAGCGCACCGGAAGATGTCAAGGCAAAGTTCCGGGAAGCGTTGGAGCGCAAGGCAGCCCACGGTGGCGCGGATGTCTCCGCCGACGGTGGCCATGGCAAGGTCGAGGAAGCTCACGGCCCGCAGACCACGGCCACCCAGCAGATGTTCCGTCGCAAGTCGGGCGGCTAACGACGCGTCCAGGCGAAGGGAGTGGAGGCGACTTCGCTCCCTTCGCCGTCCCCACTGCCGAACGCGGCTTAGGGAAGGGGACGCAGGACCCGCATCCGGTGCGCTGCGCGGGTCAGGGCGACATAGAGGATGCGCGCGCCGCCGGGGGATTCGCGAATGATCGCATCCGGGTCGACGACAACCGTCGCGTCCCACTCCAGGCCCTTGGTTGACATCGGGTCGAGGACCACCACGCGGTCATCGGCGAGGTCACTGAGCTCCTCGCGATAGCGGGCGGGGGTGATCACCGCGATCGAACCGTCGACCTCGTCCCGCAGGGCGGCGAGCGCCTCGCGAGTGACCACTCGTACCGAAGGTGCCGACGGGGTGAGGGCATCGCCGAAGGACATCTCGACCGGGTCGACCCCGACCTCTCGCACCGCCTCGGGGATATCCGCGTCGGGTACGACCGGCACGATCACGCGCCGGGCGTAGTCGAAGATCTCGCGCGCATTGCGGTAGTTGGTCCGCATGTGGAAGGAGCGCCGCTCCTGGTTCCCGTACGCCTCGTCGCGCGCACGGACCGCTTCGGCGGCATCGGCCCACGACGCCTGGGCGGCGTCGCCAACGACGGTCCAGGAAGCGCGGCGCCCCCTTCGTCCGACCATGCGCCACTGCATCGGGGAGAGGTCTTGAGCCTCGTCGACCAGGATGTGCGCGTAGTCCGCGGACCGATCGATCCGGCCGTGGAGCAACCGCTCTCGCGCCTCGGTCGGGGTCACGTGCTGGGAGATGCGGACCGGGGCGATGGCGCTGCCCATGGTGCGCAGTTCCTCGACTCCATCGAGGGAGTCGATTTCGTAGAAGCCGCGCTCCTCGGCGACGGCTTCTTCGACGATGCCGAGTCGCACGGAGAGTTCGTCGACGAGGGCAGCGTCGGCGACCGTCCAGGACCCGAGGTCGAGCGTCTCGCGCATCGAGTGCGCGAGCGCGGCGGCATCACCTTGACTGAGCACCCCGCGGGAGACGCGGTAGGTGAGTTCGGTGTCGGTTAGCCAGAGCAGGACCTCGCGGGGGTCGAGCTGCGGCCACCACGCCGCCATGAAGTCATCGACCGCGAGCGACTCATCGAACGCCTCGAGGAAGTCGGCGCGGTCGCCGTCGCGGTGTGTGGCCCAGGCCGCCTCGGCGAGGAGCGTCCGAGCCGCGGCTGCTCCCTGGTTGCGGGTGCGATCGCGCAGGACCTGGGTGCGGATCCGCGTCAGGACATCGCCGCTGAGCCGGATCGCGATCCCACCGACGAAGACGCGCAACTCGGTCGGGGCGTCGGGCACGGGTTCGGCGGCGAGGCGCTGGAGGACCGTGCGCATCCGGAGCGATCCCTTGATCGCCGCCACCTCGGGAGGATCGAGGCGGGTCGCATCGATCGCATCGACCACATCGCCGAGGGCCCGCAGCACGACCGAATCCTCGCCGAGCGAGGGCAGGACCCGCTCGATATAGGAGGTGTACGCGGCGGAAGGTCCGATGACGAGGATGCCGCCGGTCTCGTAGCGCCGCCGGTTGGCGAAGAGGAGATAGGCGGCGCGGTGGAGGGCGACCACGGTCTTGCCGGTCCCGGGCCCTCCGGTGATCTCGGTGACTCCGCGGTCGCTCGCGCGGATCGCCTCGTCCTGGTGGGCCTGGATCGTCGCGACGATGTCGCGCATCTGCGATCCGCGCGTGCGCGTCAGGGCGGCGAGGAGCGCGCCGTCGCCAACGATCACGAGGTCGTCGGGAGCCTCCGGCACCATCAGGTCGTCCTCGACGCCAACGACCCGATCATCCTTGGAGCGCAGCACACGGCGCCGGATCACGCCATGGTTGTCGACCGGTGTCGCCCGGTAGAAGGGGGATGCCGCCGGCGCGCGCCAGTCGATGACGAGCGGCTCATACTCATCGTCTCGGACGCCAAGGCGCCCGACATAGCGGACCTCACGATCGGCGGGGTCCATCGTCGCGCCGTGGTCGAGGTCCAGCCGCCCGAAGACGAGCCCCTCGTGCTGATAGTTAAGGCTCGCGAGGCGGCGGGCGGCGTTGTAGACCAACGCGTCTCGCTCGAAGAGGCCCGACATTTCTTCATCGCGGACGTCGCCGGTGCGATCGGTCCGACCGCGGGACATGCCATCGACGGCAACGAGGTCGGCGCGCCGACCGGCCTTAGCGAGTTCGGCGTAGACGCGATCCAGGTGGGCCTGTTCGGTGGCGATCTCGGCGTCTACGACATCGACGGGAGCGTCGGTCACGGTACCTCTGAAGGGGGTGCGGGTAGGTATACGGCGAACTCCCAAGTCTAACGGGGGGATCGACCTGCTGTCCTCGAGGTTGTCGGGCGTCTCACACGAGGTGTCGGCGGGCCGCCTCGACCCCGACCTGCAGTCGCGAACTGGCCCCGAAGACGGCCATCAGGTGCCGGACGCGCCGCTCGACCGTCCGGGTGCTGAGGTCGAGCTGACGGGCGACCGTCGCATCGGAGGCGCCGCCGGCCAGCAAGGCGAGGATCAAGCGGTCCCGTTCGCTCAGGCCATGGTCGTCGCCGACCCCCCGACCTTCCGGCAAGGGGACGCCGGCGCCGAAGTAGCGGCGCACGAGCAGGGCAAGGGCCGCGATCATCGGGCCTCCGGTGAGGGCGACCGATCCGCTGCCGCTGGGATCGATATTGGTGACCTCGATGACCGCGGCGCGTTCGTCGACGACGATGACGGAGAAGGGCAGAGCCCAGAGGGTGCGGGCCTTCTCGCCAGCGGCGACCCGGCGGCGAAGGACGGGCAGGACGCCCTCGCTGTCGAGCAGGGCCACGTCGTAGACGCTCTGGCGCAGGAGCGGCTTGCCGGTGCTGTCGACGAGGCTCTGGTCGTGCTCGGAAGAGGTGGGGTCGAGCATGGCTCGGGTCCGAGGGGAGTCCGCGCGGGCCGCGATGATCGAATGCTCCGCGTCCGCGACGATCGCCGACGTCGCGGACTTGATCTCGGCGACCGACGACAGGGCCTCGGCGCGTAGGCCCGCGGCGTCGACCTCCGCACCCTCTCGAGCGCGCCGATGGAGCATCGCCATCGAGCTCGCGGACGCGCGAGTGCGTCGGGCCTGCCGCTCGATCTCCGCGGCGTAGGCGTTCAGGGCGGCCTCGGGTGGGGGGACCTCGATCGTGCCGTTCTCGGTGATCTCAATAAGGCCGCGGGAGCGCAGGACCGGCAAGGCGCGGGTCACCACATCCGGGGAAACACCGGTCGCGATGATCTCCCCAGGGGTCGACGACGGGTGGGTGACGGCGGCGAGGTAGACGCTCGTGACGTCACCCTCGGTCATGGCATCGCCCAGAAGCTCGGGCAGTTGTTGCAGCGGCATCGCATTATTGTGGCGGATATCCGACAATGACGGAAGTGCGACAGGGTTGGCCTTGCGTCCGGGCGGGCAGTTTGTTTGAATCCTCACTACCGACCCGTCCGCGGGTCGAAGAGTGTGGCGCTGGTATCCCCCCCGTAACCAGCCCGCGCTGGGGCGCAGATCCGGCAGATCCCCCCTGCTTGCCGGGTCTGCGCCCTTCGCCGTCTCCCCTGCCGCTGCTCGATAGGCTGACGCATCGTGAAGGCTCTTGTCATAGGAACCGGTGCCCGCGAGCACGCTCTGGTGCGCTCCCTCGCGGCCGACCCCGACGTCGACGCGGTGATCGCCGCTCCCGGGAACCCGGGCATGGACGCGATCGCGCTCTGCGTCCCGGTCGACGCCACCGATCCGGACGCGGTGGTGGCGCTCGCGGCCGAGCATGCGGTTGACCTCGTCGTGGTGGGGCCGGAGGCGCCACTCGTCGCCGGGGTCGCCGATGCGTTGCAGGAGGCGGGGATCACCTGCTTTGGGCCGTCGGCGGAGGCTGCGCGGCTGGAAGGGAGCAAGGCCTACGCCAAGGAGGTCATGGCGGCCGCTGGGGTCCCCACCGGAGCGGCGCGGGTCTGCACCACCGAATCCGAACTCATCGCCGCCATCGACGAGTTCGCCGCCCCCCATGTGATCAAGGACGACGGGCTCGCGGCGGGCAAGGGCGTGGTCGTGACGCTCGAACGCGATGCGGCGATCGAGCACGGTCTCGGATGCCTGGCGAAGGGGGACGACGCGCAGGTCGTCGTCGAGGAGTACCTCGACGGCCCGGAGGCCTCTCTCTTTTGTATCTGCGATGGGACCACCGTCGTTCCGCTCCACCTGGCCCAGGACTTCAAGCGGGTGTTTGACGGCGACGAAGGGCCCAATACCGGTGGGATGGGCGCGTATTCGCCGCTGGAGTGGGCACCCGACGGGTTGGCCGAGGAGATCGTGCGGACCGTCGCGCAGCCCGTGGTCGACGAGATGGCCCGCCGCGGCACCCCCTTCACCGGCGTGCTCTATGTCGGTCTTGCGCTCACTGCGCGCGGCCCGCGGGTGATCGAGTTCAACGTGCGCTTCGGTGACCCGGAGACCCAGGCTGTCCTCGCCCGCCTCGAAACCCCCCTTGGCCGCCTCCTCCTCGCGGCGGGCCGCGGCACCCTCGCGGCGCTTGAGCCGCTGCGCTGGAGCGATCGCAGCGCGGTCACGGTGGTCATTGCCGCCAAGAACTATCCGGGGACTCCGGTGACCGGCGACCCGATCAGCGGTCTCGACGACCTCGACGGCGCCTATGTCCTCCACGCCGGGACCGCTCGCGATGATGACGGCGTGCTGGTGTCCGCCGGTGGCCGGGTGCTCTCCGTCGTCGCTCTCGGCGATGACCTGGAACAGGCCCGGACGGCCGCTTACGGTGCGGTCGAGCAGATCGACCTCGAGGGTTCTCACCACCGCACCGATATCGCGTTGCGTGCCGCCCGCGGGGAACTCTCGGCGTAGTCCTTCGGGAACCGGTCTCGCCCCGCTCGCGTCCAATGGGCATGACAACGAGACGGTTCCCCTTCTTCCTGGCCCTGATCATCGGCCTGGCCGGGATGCTCACCGCCTGCGGGGGCGGCGCATCGGGCACGGAGCGCCCGGCGCCCGAGCCGCGCTACGAACTGATCGTCACCACCAAGGATTGGAGTGGTTGGCTCCCTCAGGACGCCCCGCAGCCGGGGCCGCAGACGGCCAGACTCACGGTCCGGCCGCAGGCGAGCCTCACCGTCTCCACGGTCTCTGGGCCGCTCACCCTCACCATCGCCGAGGTCCGAGAGGACTCGGTCGTGATCGAGTCGGATACTCCGCTCGCCGCCCAGAGCACCAGCGGCTCTGAATGGTCGGTGGGCGACCAGACCCGGCGGTGGGAGATCCGCGAAGGGGGAGAGATCCGGGCGATCACCCCCACGCTCGACGGCGGGACCGAACTGCGGATGACGCTGGAGCCATTGGCGGACGGCGGCCAGCGATAGCCGGCGGCTTGATGCCGGGCGCGGGTGCGCGAAGATGGCTGCCATGACCGCCTCGCCCGACGCCGCCCCCTTCGACCTGCCCGGCTACGCGCACATCTACTCCGGCAAGGTCCGCGACCTCTACGCACCGCTCGGTGACGACGGCGCGCCCCGGAGCGACCAACTGCTGCTCGTCGCGAGCGATCGGATCAGCGCCTACGACTACGTGCTGGCGACCCCCATCCCGGACAAGGGTGCGGTGCTCACCCAGATGTCGCTCTGGTGGTTCGAGCAACTCGCCGATCTGGTGCCTCACCACGTCATCTCCACCGATGTGCCGCCGGCCGTCGCTGGCCGCGCCGTCCTCGTCGAGCGCCTCGCGATGCTCCCGGTGGAGTGCGTGGCGCGCGCTTATCTCACCGGCGGGGGGCTCGCCGAGTATCAGGCCGACCGGACCGTCTCTGGGGTCGCGCTCCCCGAGGGGTTGGCGGACGGATCGCGCCTTCCCGCGCCGATCTTCACTCCATCCACGAAGGCCCCCATCGGTGAGCATGACCAGCCGCTGCCCTATGAAGGGGTGGTCGCCGAGATCGGTGAGACGCTCGCCGCGCGCGTGCGAGACCTGACCGTCGCGATCCTGGCCCGCGGCAACGAGATTGCGACCGAGCGGGGCATCATCTTGGCCGACACCAAGGTCGAGTTCGGGCTGCGCGGGCTCGCGATCGATGGCGAAGAGGATGTCGCTGCGGCCGTGCGCTCGCGCGGCGCGGACGCCGAGATCGTCCTCGCCGACGAGGTGCTCACGCCGGACTCGTCGCGCTTCTGGCCGGCCGAGTCGTGGGAGCCGGGAAGGGCGCAGCCGAGCTATGACAAGCAGTACGTCCGCGACTGGCTGACCTCTTCTGCTTCCGGATGGTCCAAGTCCTCCGGCGAAGCACCGCCGGCGCTGCCCGACGATGTCGTCGAGCAGACCCGAGCGAAGTACGTCGAGGCGTATGAGCGCCTGACCGGCCGCACCTTCACCCCCTTCTAGACCGACGGGGGAGCGCTCACGGCACCCATTGGGGCGCCGCGACGTCGCAGCTCCGCCTCCGCGCGATCGAGCCCGCCATGCTCCAGCCCGGCGAGGTTCGATCGGCCGGACCACACCACGCGCGATCCGCGCCGCACGACGACCGCGAGGGTGCCGCCGAGGTGTTCGATGGCGCCAGCGGTGTTGCGCTGCTCCGCCGGAAGGGGGACGGGGAGCACGTGGGCAGCGCTGAGGGGTGCCTGCGCTTCGACGTCGATCGTCCAGTCCTCCCCGAGCCGCCGCGCGTGCCCACGTAGCGACCAGGTCTCGTCGCCCACCCGGGCCCGTACGGGCGAGGTGACGGGGTTGCCCTGGCGCAGGATCGTCCCATCGGGCAGCCGCACGACGAGCCCGGTCACCTCGGTGCGTAGCGGGCCGGAGTGGACCTCGCCACCGGCGAAGGCGACGCATGCGGCGGGCTCGTCAAAGCCCTGCGCCTGCCCCCACCACCAGGCATCCGGGAAGCCCTCGCGTCCCCAGTTCTTCTCGCCGTACACCTGCGCGCCCACGATCTGCCAGGTCCGGCCATCGAGGGTCGCGGTGCCGTCGGCGCGGCCGCCAAGCAACCAGGGGTGCCAGTACTGATTGAGTGCGGGCACGCTGTGAAAGTAGCTCGACCCGCCGTAGGGGCGCATCGGCCACCGAATCGGCTCGCTCACGCGGACATCGATCCGACAGTCGGGCCCAAGATCGACCGTGAGCCGGGCATCGTCAGCGACGAAGGCATCACCGGCCGCGACCGATAGCCGGTGTGGATCGGCGAAGGCCCCCTCGTGGGCCCGGATGCTGAGGTGCCCCCCAGGATGGTCGGCGACTCCGAGGGTGGCCCAGGCCCCCTTCGGTCCCTGGTTGATCCCGATGAGCGCGACCAGCGCACGGCCGCTCACGGGGTCACTGATCCGCCAGAAGTACCCCTCCATGGCGCCGCCGTGCGTCCCGAGCGGGTCTCCGAAGGGGAGGTCGGCGCCCCCTCGTCGGTAGGCGGTGAGCAGATCACGCAAGGGGTTCGGCATTGATCGACCCTAGCGGCGGGACGCTGAAGGCGAGGTTTAGCCGGTGTCGATCTTACGGATGGGGTCACTGCCCTTGCCGACGGTGTTGCAAAAGAGCTTGGCGAATGGTATCGAAGTGATACCATTGGCCATGGCCTTCACGCTGCGTACCGACGACGAACTCGAAGCCGCCCTGGACGCGATCACCTCAGCGGAGGGAATTTCGCGCCAAGACGCGGCGCGACGAGCGATTCTCGAAAAGGCGCAGCGTGACGGCCTCCTTGAGCGCGTTGAGGTCAGCGGCGCCGCGATGATTGAGCGGTGGGGCGCGGTCCTTGACCGACTCGGATCGGTCTAGTGCGCCTCCTCGACCTGGATTCGCTGATCCGACTGACCCAGATGCTCGGCGCCGGGCCCGTGAAAGACCCGGGCCTACTCCAGTCGGCGGCGCTGCGTCCCTCGACGACGGTGTTCGGAGAGGATGCCTACCCCACGATCGAGCTCAAAGCGGCGTCCTTGCTTCACTCCATCGTGAAGAACCACCCCTTGGTCGATGGCAATAAGCGACTCGGATGGCTCGCATGCGTGGTGACCTTGGACCTCAATGGACTCGACCCGTCGCTTAGTCATGACGGGGCGTTTGATCTGGTCATGGAGGTTGCCGCTGGTGACCTCGCGATCGCTGAGATCGCGCGGCGGCTTCAGGCTGAGCCCCGGGCGGACGGGGGCGCGCCTAGCGGCGCCTAGACTGGGCGGCGGACCCTCCCTTCCACACGCCTTCAGGAGCTACGCCCGTGGGACGCATCGTCGTTGACGTCATGCTCAAGCCCGAGATCCTCGACCCGCAGGGACAGGCCGTGCGCGGCGCCCTTCCGCGGCTCGGGTTCGACCAGTTCACCGATGTGCGGCAGGGGAAGCGCTTCGTGCTCTCCGTCGACGGGGAGGTGACCGATGAGCATTTGGCGCAGGCGCGTCAGGCCGCCGAGACCCTGCTCTCCAACCCGGTCATCGAGGACGTCGTCGACGTCCACGAGCTCACGCACGACGAGCCCGAGCAGGCCCCGGTCACGGGAGCCATCGCGTGAAGATTGGGGTCGTTACCTTCCCCGGCAGTCTCGACGACCACGACGCGCGCCGGGCGATCGACCTCAGCGGCGGGACATCCGTCGCGCTCTGGCACCGCGATGCCGATCTGCTGGGCGTCGACGCGGTGGTCCTGCCGGGCGGCTTCTCCTACGGCGATTACCTGCGCGCCGGGGCGATCTCGCGATTCGCTCCGGTGATGGACGAGGTCATCGCGGCGGCGAAGGGCGGGATGCCGGTCCTTGGGATCTGCAATGGCTTTCAGATCCTCTGCGAATCCCACCTGCTGCCCGGCGCGATGATCCAAAACAACCACCGCACCTTCGTCTGCGCCGACCAGCGGCTTCGCGTCGAAAACGCCGAGACCGCCTGGACCTCCGACTTCGAGGCGGGCCAAGAGATCACCATCGTGTTGAAGAACCAGGATGGCCAGTTCGTCGCCGACGAGGCCACCCTCGATGAGTTGGAGGGCGAAGGGCGGGTCGCTTTCCGCTATCTCGGCACGAACCCCAACGGCTCCTCCCGCGATATCGCTGGGATCACCAACGAACGCGGGAACATCGTCGGGCTCATGCCCCACCCCGAGCACTGCGTCGAGGCCGGTTTCGGACCGAGTCTCGATGGGCGCGGATTCTTCACCTCCGTCTTGAAGCAGGTCATCGCCTCGTGAGCACCCCCCTCGACACCGTCAGCAACGCCGAGCAGACCCCCGAGGTCGACCAGCCCTGGGCCGACCTGGGCCTCAAGGACGACGAGTACGCCCGGATCCGCGAGATCCTCGGGCGCCGCCCGACCATCGCCGAACTCGCGATGTACTCGGTGATGTGGAGCGAGCACTGCTCCTACAAGTCCTCCAAGGTGCACCTGAAGACCTTCGGCGACCTGCCCGATGAGACCCCGCTCGGCAAGACGCTCGCCGGGATCGGCGAAAACGCCGGGGTCATCGACGTCGGTCAGGGCTGGGCGGTCACCTTCAAGGTCGAGTCGCACAACCACCCGTCCTATGTCGAGCCCTACCAGGGCGCCGCGACCGGGGTCGGCGGGATCGTGCGCGACATCATGGCGATGGGCGCTCGGCCGATCGCGGTGATGGACCCCCTTCGGTTCGGCGCGATCGATCACCCCGACACCGCCCGGGTCCTGCCCGGCGTCGTCTCGGGCGTCGGCGGGTATGGCAACAGCCTCGGCCTGCCCAATATCGGTGGCGAGGTCGTCTTCGACTCCTGCTACCAGGGCAACCCCCTCGTCAACGCCCTCTGCGTTGGTGCGCTGCGGCACGAGGATCTCCACCTCGCCAAGGCCTCGGGGACTGGCAACAAGGTGATCCTCTTCGGCGCCAAGACCGGCGGCGACGGGATCGGTGGCGTGTCTGTGCTCGCGTCGGAGACCTTCGACGAAGGGGGACCGACGAAGCGCCCAGCCGTCCAGGTCGGCGACCCATTCGCCGAGAAGGTGCTGATCGAGTGCTGCCTGGAGCTCTACCGCGCGGGCGTGGTCGAGGGGATCCAGGACCTCGGCGGTGCCGGGCTCTCCTGCGCCACGTCCGAACTCGCTTCCGCCGGTGACGGCGGCATGCAGATCGAGCTGGACCGCGTCCCCCTTCGCGACTCCACCCTGCGGGCCGAGGAAATCCTCATGTCCGAAAGCCAGGAGCGGATGATGGCGGTCGTGACGCCGGAGAAGGTCGACGCCTTCCTCGCGATCACCGACAAGTGGGATGTCGAAGCCACCGTGCTCGGCGAGGTCACCGACTCCGGTCGCCTGATCATCACCTGGCACGGCGAGGTGATCGTCGATGTGCCCCCGCGTTCGGTCGCGCACGATGGACCGGTGTACGAGCGCCCGATCGCCCGGCCCGACTGGATCGATGCCGTGCAGGCGGACACGAGCGCCTCCCTTCCGCGCCCGGCGGACGATGAGCTCGGCCAGGTCGTGCTTGACCTGCTCGCCTCGCCCAACCTCTGCGACAAGACCTGGATCACCAACCAGTACGACCGCTACGTGCTGGGCAACACCGCCCAGGCGATGCCCGCCGACGCCGGCATCGTGCGGATCGACCCGGATACCGGGCTCGGCGTCGCGGTGTCCACCGACTGCAATGGCCGCTTCGGGCGGCTCGATCCCTACGCCGGCGCCCAGCTCGCGCTCGCCGAGTCGTACCGCAATGTCGCGACCTCGGGCGCGCTGCCGCTCGCGATCACCGACTGCCTGAACTTCGGCTCGCCCGAGGACCCGGCCGTGATGTGGCAGTTCCAGCAGGCGGTGCAAGGCCTCTTCGACGCCTGCCTCGAGCTCGGCATCCCGGTGACCGGCGGCAACGTCTCCTTCTACAACCAGACCGGTGATGTCGCGATCCACCCGACGCCCGTCGTCGGTGTCCTCGGCGTGCTCGACGACGTGACGAAGGGGGTCGGCGCGGGCTTCGCGGCTCCCGGCGACATCGTCGTGGCGCTCGGCGTCACGCGCGACGAACTCGACGGCGGCGAGTGGGCGCACGCGCTCCACGGTCACCTCGGCGGTCGTCCCCCGGTCGTCGACCTCGCCGCCGAGAAGGCGCTCGCCGACGTGCTGGTCGCGGCCGTGCGTGGTGGGTCGATCACCTCGGCGCACGATCTGTCCGACGGTGGTCTCGCGATCGCGCTCGCCGAATCGGTCATGCGCTACGGCGTGGGCGCCTCGATCGACCTCGCTCCGCTCACGGGCCGAGATGAGGTCGACACCTTCACCGCGCTCTTCAGCGAGTCGACCGCGCGGGCGATCGTCACGGTCGCTGGCGAGGAGCAACTGGCCCGCATCGTGAGCCTCGCGGCCGAGCACGGGGTCGAGGTCGCACGCCTTGGCAAGACCGACGGGGATCGTCTGGTCGTCAAGGGTGCCTTCGACCTCGGCGTCGAGGAGATGCGCTCGGCCCACCGCGCGACGATGGCCCGATACTTCGGCGAGACGGTGACGATCACGGCCTGATCGGCCGCGTCAGCGCACCCGCCAGCGTCCGGCCTCCGGCGCTTGCGGGGGCGTGAAGTCCTCGCCGTCGCGAAGGGGCCGGGCCCCGGTGGTCCGGCGCGCGAGCTCCTTCGGAGACAGCACGCCGGTCGGGAAGGGCCAAAGGCCCACCTGGCGCCGGATCTCGTCGCAGTCGAGCGACCCGCCGCGCCGCGCCACGAGCACGGTGTTGCCGTATCGCCGACCCTTTAAGACCTCGTGAGTCGCGATCAGGGCGACCTCGCCGCGCGGGCCGCCGCCCCCTTCGACCGCTTCCCGCAGGCCTGCGGCGACGCGCCCGAGATGGCGCATCCCCGGTTCGTCGGGGCAGTTCATCAGCACGACCCCGCCGGGGCGCAGGACTCGCACCACGTCGGCGAACCACTGCGAGGTGACGAGTTCGCGGGGGACGCTGCCGCCGGCGAAGGCGTCGATCACGACCACCTCCGCGCTGTCCCCCTTCAGCGCCGTCATGCCGGTGCGGCCATCGACGGGGCGGACCCGGATTCGGTGACCACGTGGGAGGGGGAGCTCGGCGCGGACGCGTTCGGTCAGGGCGGTGTCTGGTTCGAGGACGATCTGCGGCGATCCGGGTCGGGTGTGCTGCACCCAGCGCGGCAACGTCAGGCCCGCGCCTCCGACATGGGTGATCCCGATCCGGGGATGGGTGCGGGCGGGAAGAAGGGCGTCGATCGCTGCCGCGAAGTGCTGGACGTACTCGAAGACCAGAGCCCCCGGATCGTCCGGGTCAACATAGGACTGGGGCTGATCGCCCACGATGACGGTGACTCCGCCGTGCTCGTCGCGCTCGAAGCGCACGTCGCTTGGCTCGGCCACGGTCAGTTGGAGTCACCATCTTGCTCAGGGCCGTAGGGGGGCGATCCCGGATAGGGCACGCGCTCGATGCCCTCGAGGCCGGCGGCCTCGGTCGGCTCCGGACGCTGCGGGGTGTCGAGCCAGATCGTGAAGAAGTCGTCGAGGTCTTTGCCGCTGACCTTCGCCGCATGCTCGCGGAAGGCATCGTCGGTCGCGGTGTCGCCCGCCCGCTCCTTGGCCCAGGTGCGGACGATCCGCTCGAAGGTCTGATCACCGACCTTGCGCCGTAGGGCAGCGAGCGTCATCGCGCCGCGCTCGTAAACCGCCCGATCGAAGATCCGCTCCGGTCCCGGATCCCCGATGGTCAGCTGCCAAAAGGTCGAGGGGGATGGAACAGACCAAGACCGCGCAAGGGATTGCTCGGTGGTGAGCCGGTCCTGGTCCTCGGCCCACTTCCACTCGGCATAGGTCGCGAAGCCCTCGTTGATCCAGATATCGGCCCAGGAATGCACGGTGATCGAGTCACCGAACCACTGGTGGGCGAGCTCGTGGACGAGGATCTCGTTGTTCTCACCCACGCCCCAGAAGACGGGGTCGTAGACCGGGCGGGTCTGGGTCTCGAGGGCGAAGCCAGCGCGCATGTCCGGGACGACCCCGCCCGTGACCTCGAAGGGGTACGGGCCGATCCAATCCTCGAGCCACGCGACCACGTCGGGCGTCTTGACCAGGCCCGTCGCGGCGGCGCCCGTCACCCCTTCCTCCACAGCGTTCAACCAGGGCAGACCGTCCTTGCCCTCGCCCTCGGTCACCCGGTACTTCCCGATCGCGACGAAGGCCAAGTACGGAGCCATCGCATCGCGAGCCGCCCACTGCCAGGTCGTCGTGTCTTCGGAGGAGGTCGTCTTCGTCAGGCGGCCGTTGCTGATCGCCGTGAGGCCCTTCGGCACGGTCAGTCGGACCGACATCGTCGCCCGATCGCGCGGGTGATCGTTGGCGGGGAACCACCAAGCCGCGGCATGCGGTTGACCAAGAAGGAGCTCGCCGGTGGGCGTCCGGTACCAGGGGTTCTCGTCGGGGTGCGGACGGAGCGGTTCGCTCGTCCGGTCGCCGTATGTGACCCTGACCGTCATCGTCGCCCCCTTCGCGATCGGACGGGTGGGAGTGATGACGAGGTCTTGTTCGCCGGTCTGCTCGAACTTCGCCCGCTTACCGTCAACCGTCACTGAGCGAGCCCGAAGTCGCAGGTCGAGGGCGAAGGAACTCAGCGCCGTGGTGGCCGTCGCTTTCATGGTGCTCGTCCCGGTGATTTCGCCATCGTCCCAGGCCAGGGCGATGTCGTAGGACGTCGCGTCGTACCCGGCATTGCCGTGGTCGGGGAAGTAAGGATCGCCGATCCCGGTGGCGGCGGGTCCAGGGTCGGAGGCCGTGGTCGAGGGCGTCGCGCTGTGCGTCGACGAGGGGGACGTCGCCGTCTCCGCGGGCGCCGGAGCACTGGGCAGGGCCACGGCCACGGCGAGCGCGGCGGCGAGGGCTCCTCCGAGGAGGATGCTGGGAAGGGCGCGAGAGCGCTCGCGAGGGGGCATGGGCGCTCCTGGTTTGCGTCACCGGTGGTCGTAGGGGTGACGATAGCGCCATGGCACGACGACGGATCAGCGACGAGGACGGTGGGGCTGCCGTGCGCGCATGGATGGCGGCCTTTGGATCGGCCGACCCGGTCGCCCGCCCCGTGCTCGCGGCGGCGGTGCGGTGGACCTTAGAGGAGCTCGCCTCTCGGGCGCCTGGGCGCAGCGTCGAGGTGCGCGTGCCCCCCTTCGCCGCGGTGCAGTGCATCCCCGGCCCGGTCCACACCCGCGGAACGCCGCCCGCCGTGATCGAAACCGACCCGGACACCTGGCTGGAGATTGCGACGGGCGCACTGAGTTGGGCCGATGCCCAGCGCTCCAGGCGCCTGCGCTCGAGCGGTCAACGCGCGGACCTCACCCCGTTCCTCCCCCTCACCTGAGTCCCGGACCGGGTGGGTTAGTGCCTGGCGGTGTCGGGGTTGGTGCCATCGGACGGGGTTATTGCTGGGTCACCTGGCACTTTCCGGGCGCGGGAGTCGGACGGCGGGGACGTTGTCACTGGGCGCGGAAAGTGCACCCGGGCGGGGTTGATGCCGTGGGGCGCGGATAATGCCTGGCGGTGTCAGGGTTGGTGCCATCGGGCGGAGTTATTGCTGGGTCACCTGGCAGTTTCCGGGCGCGGGAGCCGGTTGGCGCGGACGTTGCCACCCGGCGCGGGGAACGCGTGGTCTGGGCACCACGCGTGCGCGCCGCAACACGCTCAGGGGTAGGTGACGCCGACCTGCGAGCGGATCTCGTCCATCGCCTCCATCAGGGCAACCGTCTCGGCAAGAGGCATGAGGGGCGACTCTGTCTCCCCGGCGTGGACGCGCAAGGCCACCTCGGCCGCTTCGTGGCGCAGGCCGCGGTGGAGTTCGAAGGGGTCGGCCTCCACTTCGTCGAGGATGTACTCGTCGGCGCCCACCAGGCGGATCGTGGTCGGTGCATAGAAGGGGGTGTCGATCTCGATCCGAGCGGCAGACCCGCAGATCATCGCCCGGGTGGGAGTGAGTGCGCTCATATCGCAGGAGAGCGCCCCGACGCCGCCCGTACGCCCGAGGACTGACATCGCGAGGCGCGCGTCGACCCCTTCAGGAGTCAGTGCACCGACCGCCGTCACCGATGCGATCCCACCGAGCACCATCGAGGCGAGCGACAAGGGGTAGATCCCCAAGTCCAAGAGCGAGCCTCCGGCCAGGGCGGGATCGGCGAGACGCCGCGGTCCACCGGGCCAGAGCAGTTGACCGTGGTCGGCGAGCACGGTGCTGATCGGCCCGAGTAGACCTGCGGCGACCGCCTGGCGCACGATGTCGTAGTGCGGCAGGAAGCGCGACCACATCGCTTCCATCGCGAAGACGCCCGCCTCGCGGGCCGCCGCGACGACCTCACGAGCCTCGGAGGCATTGCGCGTGAAGGCCTTTTCGACGAGCACGTGCTTGCCCGCCGCGATGGCAAGGAGGGCATGGGCCCGGTGCTCGCTGTGTGGGGAGGCGACGTACACGACATCAACCCTCGGGTCCGCAACGAGGCCGCCGTAGGAGCCATGCCAGGCCGGGACGCCATGCCGCTCGGCGAAGTCGCGGGCACGCCCCGCGTCTCGAGACCCGACCGCGACGACTTCCTGACGCGTTTCGGTGAGCGCTCGGGCCATCTCCGAGCCGATCCAGCCGGCACCGAGGATGCCCCACCGCAGCCCCGGCGCCGCTGCCGGATCGGGCCGTCGCGATGGCGGCAAGGTCAGGCCGGGGACGTGGGCGCGCGGGCGGCGATCGGGACTCACCCTGCCTAGCATGCCGCTATGACGCCTTCGCCCTTCGCGCACCCGCCGACACCGGAGTCCGCAGGGGGCGGGCCGCGCTTCGGGATCACGATCCTGCCCGAGCACCGGTGGGCCGATGCGGCGCCGATGTGGCGCGAGGCGGAGGCGATGGGTTTCGCCCACGCGTGGACCTATGACCACCTCGTGTGGAGCGGCCTGCAAGAGGCGCCGTGGTTCGCGGCCGCCCCGACACTCGCGGCTGCCGCGGGAGTCACCGAGCGGATCGGCCTCGGGACCTTCGTCTCGTCCCCGAACTACCGCCACCCGTACGTGGCGTACCGGGACATCATCAGCCTGGATGACATCACCGGGGGTCGGTACCTCGCTGGACTCGGGACCGGGGGTCAACTCGATGCCGGGATCCTGGGCGACGATCTCCCGCTCAAGACCCGAGTTGACCGCTTCCACGAGTTCGTCCGCGTCCTCGATCGGCTGATGCGCGAGGACCGGGTCGATCATGACGGTCAGCACTATCGGACGGTCGCCGCCCGGACCGCACCCGGGCCCACCCAGCGACCGCGGACCCCCTTCGTCATCGCCGCGAACGGTCCCCGCTCGATCCGGCTCGCCGTGGAACTCGGCGACGGGTGGGTGACCACCGGTCCGCGCGCCGAGACCGAGGAAGAATGGTGGGAGGGCCTGAAGAGCCTCACCGAGCGGGTCGATCGGGCGTTGGCCGCGGCCGGTCGCACCCACATCGATCGGTATTTGAATCTCGACAGCGGGCCGGCCTTCGCCTTGGAGAGCGTCACCCGATGGGAGGACATGGTGGGTCGGGCGAGCGCGCTCGGGTTCACCGACCTCATCACGCACTGGCCTCGCCCGGACGGTCCCTATGCCGGGAGCGAGGCGACGCTCGCCGAGGTGGCCTCGCGATCTCTGAGACAATGACGCCCGTGAAGAAGCGTCGCGAACCGAAGATCCTGTCCTTCCTGCTGACGGGAGCGATCATCGGGTTCGTCGTGTTCGGACTCGTCGCAATCTTGAACCCCGAGCTCGAGAACCAGTGGGGCGCGACGTACTCGGCGACGACTGCGGTCGGGTACATGAGCGTCTTCGGGATGCTCCTCGGGGCGATCTGCGGCGCGGTCGCCGCCGCCATCGCGGCTGGTCCGGGCGATCCGAGCCAGCGCCGCCGCCGCAAGCGCAAGGGCGACTGACCTTCGGCGTTCGGCGTGAGATGATTCGGTCGTGCCACGCGGAGACGGAAACCTGTCCCACGACATCCTTCCCGGCGAGAAGGGGCCCCAGGACGCCTGCGGTGTCTTCGGGGTCTGGGCTCCCGGAGAAGATGTCGCCAAACTGACCTACTACGGGCTGTACGCGCTACAGCACCGCGGCCAAGAGTCGGCGGGCATCGCGACCTCCGACGGCCGGAGCATCCTCGTCTACAAGGACATGGGCCTGGTGAGCCAGGTCTTCGACGAGCGCTCCCTCGATGTCCTGCGCGGGCATCTCGCGATCGGCCACTGCCGCTACTCGACGACGGGCGGCTCTACCTGGGAAAACGCCCAGCCGACGCTCGGCGGTCACGATGAGGGGACCGTCGCGCTCGCGCACAACGGCAACCTGATCAACTCCCACGAGTTGCGCGAACTGGTCGCCGAGCGCCAGGGGGTCGACCGGAGCGACTCCGAGGGCCGTACCTGGCGTGAGGTGCAGCCGAAGGGGGAACTGCGTCGCGGTAACACCTCTGATACCGCCCTCGTCACCGCGCTGCTCGCCGATAACCCGGACCGCACCCTCGAGGCCGCGGCCCTGGAGATCCTGCCCAAGTTGCGCGGCGCCTTCTGCCTGACCTTCATGGACGAGCACACCCTCTACGCTGCCCGCGACCCGCAGGGTCTGCGCCCGCTCGTGATCGGCCGGCTGGAGCGCGGCTGGGTGGTCGCCTCCGAGACCGCCGCGCTCGATATCGTCGGCGCCTCCTTCGTCCGTGAGGTCGAACCCGGCGAGCTCATCGCGATCGATGAGGACGGCCTGCGCTGCCAGCAGTTCGCCGAACCCGCCCGCAAGGGCTGTGTCTTCGAATACGTCTACCTGGCCCGGCCGGACACCACGATCAGCGGACGGGTTGTCCACGAGGCTCGTGTCGAGATGGGCCGGACCCTGGCGCGGGAGTACCCGGTCGACGCCGATCTGGTGATCCCCACGCCCGAGTCTGGGACCCCCGCGGCGATCGGTTACGCCCAGGAGTCCGGGATCCCCTATGGCCAGGGCCTTGTGAAGAATGCCTACGTCGGGCGCACCTTCATCCAGCCGAGCCAGACGATCCGGCAGCTCGGCATCCGCCTGAAGCTCAACCCGCTGAAGGAAGTCATCAAGGGCAAGCGCCTCGTCGTTGTCGATGACTCAATCGTGCGGGGCAACACCCAGCGCGCGCTCGTGCGGATGCTGCGCGAGGCCGGCGCGGCCGAGGTCCACGTGCGGATCTCCTCGCCCCCGGTGCGCTGGCCCTGCTTCTTCGGGATCGATTTCGCGACCCGCGCCGAGCTGATCGCGACCGGGCTCGGGATCGAAGAGGTCTGCCGCTCGATCGGAGCGGACAGCCTCGGGTATATCAGCGAGGACGGGATGATCGCCGCCACCGGTCAGCCCCGTGATGAGTTGTGCAGCGCCTGCTTCAGCGGCGTCTACCCGATCGAGCTCCCCGACGAGGAGCGGCTCGGTAAGAGCCTGCTGGAGCTCGATTTTGGCCCCGCGGCCGAAGAGGCGGTGCGTCGCCCGTGACCGGCCAGCCGATCACCTACGCGAGCGCCGGCGTCGATGTCGAAGCCGGCGACCGGGCCGTCGAACTCATGAAAGCGTCGGTCCGCCGCGCGACGCGACCGGAGGTCCTCGGGGGACTCGGCGGTTTCGCCGGAATGTTTGATGCCTCCGCCCTGCAGGGGATGCGCGCCCCGGTCCTCGCGACCAGCACCGATGGCGTCGGGACCAAGGTCGCGATCGCCCAGGCGATGGATGTCCACGACACGATCGGGCAGGACCTGGTCGGCATGGTCGTCGACGACATCGTGGTCTGCGGCGCCGAGCCCCTCTTCATGACGGACTACATCGCGACCGGCCGGGTCGTGCCCGAACGCATCGCCGCGATCGTCGGAGGGATTGCGAAGGGGTGCGAGCTCGCCGGGGTCGCTCTCATCGGTGGCGAAACTGCCGAGCACCCGGGCTTGCTCGACCCGGACGAATACGACGTGGCGGGCGCCGCGACGGGCGTCGTCGAGCGCGATGAGGTCCTGGGCGCTCACCTCGTCACGCCGGGCGATGCGGTGATCGGGATCGCCTCGTCGGGCCTGCACTCCAATGGGTACTCCCTCGTCCGCCGGGTCGTCGCCAGCGCCGGCTGGGCGTGGGATCGTGACGTCCCCGAGCTCGGGCGGACCCTGGGCGAAGAGGCCTTGGAGCCGACTCGCATTTACTCCCTCGATCTGCTCGATCTGATCCGCTCCGAGATCTCGGTCCACGCTCTGTCGCATGTGACCGGCGGCGGCCTGGCAGCGAACCTCGCCCGCGTCTTGCCCGCCGGATCCTTCGCGCGGGTCGATCGCTCGACCTGGGAGTTGCCAGCCATCTTCGGGCTGATCGGCGAGCTCGGTCAGGTGCCGCAGGCCGATCTCGAGCGCACCTTGAACCAGGGGGTCGGTTTCGTTGCCCTGGTGCCCGGCGACCACGCCGATCGCGCCGTCGCGCACCTGGCCGCCCGCGGACTTCCCGCCTGGGTGATGGGCGAGGTGCACGATGAGAAGGGGGCGCCGGTCGCCGACGGCATCGACATCGTCCACGGGGCGAAAGGAGTCGATGGCGGGTCCGTGCAGGTCGTGGGGGAGCACCCCTGAGCCGCATGCGTCTTGTGATCCTCGACGCCGACCCGTCCTCGCGGATGGCGCTCGCCGATGTCCTCAGCTGTGACGGGGATGTCTCCGTCCTCGGCGCGGTCGCCGAGCCCGCGGCCTTGGTGCCCTATCTTGCCGATACCGAGGCGGTCGCGATCGTCGCCGACCTGACGACCGAGGACCTGACGCCGGTGATCGGTTGGCTACGGGACGAGGCTCCAGATGTCGCTGTCGTGGTGCTCAACCCCGATACCGAGGAGGAGCGCGACGAGGTGCCGAGCGGAGCCCACGCCTGCTTGTTGCTCGCGGCGACCCCCCGCCAGATCGTCGCTGCGGTGCGCGGCGCGATCCGGGAAGCGAACGACGGTCCGAGCACCGGACCGTTGATCCAGCAGACCCCCCACGCCGCCGAGTTGACGCCGAAGGAGCGCGAGGTGATGCGCCTCGTCGAGCGCGGAGCGACGAATCAGCAGATCGCCGACCAGCTCTACCTCAGCGTCTCCGCGGTGAAGTCACACCTATCGCACGTCTTTGGCCGCCTCGGCGTCGGCAGCCGCGATGGAGCTGTCGCCGAAGCGCGGCGCCAGGGCGTGCTCTAGCGCAGGGTCGCCGACGAGAGCGGCGGTGGTGGTGACGAAAGAATCGACCTTGACGAGAGGTGCGCCCCGGATGAACCCCAGGGGCGCACCGCCCGACGTCAATCCTGACGGCTCCAGCGGTCGTAGTCGTCATCCTCGTCCCAGGAGGAGTGGGCGTCGGTGCGCCCTTCATCCCGTGACTGGCTGGACTGCCCGTGAAGCTCTCGCTCAAGCGCGCTCAGGTCGGTGTCCGGCGAGTAGTACTTCAACTCGCGGGCAACCTTGGTCTGCTTGGCTTTGGCCCGGCCGCGCCCCATGGCGTGACCCCCTCATACGTCGTGCGGGACGGCACCCACTGGTCTACCTCGTCGTGGTGGACGGGGTAGATGAGCGGTAGCGGTCCCGGGATCAATGTGTAGTCGTGGAGCCAACGGTACATGGTGAAGGGGGATGCTCGCTTCCCCGGTGCGGGCCGGAATCGTGCGAACTCGCCGAGATCGGCCTCACAGAGCGAGTTTTCCCAATCGCCTACTGACGGGTCACTAGCGTTGCTACCTTCACGAACGTGTCGGAACGTTCAGGGCGACGGCCCCTCAAGCGTCGAGCCGCCGTCGCGGCCATGGTGGCTATCGGCATCGTCGCGTCAAGCCCGGCTTATGCCGCAAGTGGCGACGCTCCCCCCTTCGCCAGCCATCCAAAGGGCCAGGCGCCTTGCCCGGAGGGCTGGTCGCGATCGGGCACGTATGTGAGCGATCTCGGCGACCGGACGATCCCGCAGGCGAGGTTCGCGCGCGGGTGGAAGCGAGTCTCTGGCACGCGGATTGCTGGCGGCACGTACCTCACCTCGACGGTCAGCGGCAGCAGTGCCTGGTTCCACTTCACCCCCTGGAAGGCTCACCCGGGACGCCGAACCTACGTGGCGCTCGCGCACCGGGGATGGATTCAACAGGGCGCGGGGCGGGTCTCGGTCAACGACCAATTGATCTCGGTCACGTCGCGCTCGAGTGCCTGGCGGGGACTGATCTCGAACGTCACGGACGCGACCACGACCGAGGGCGGAGAGATGTACCCCTGGGTCGAGCACCGCCGCACGGGATCCCGGGCCACCTGGAGCATCGACAATCTGCAGGTCTACACCTGCCGCGAAGCCAAGGCCGTCTCGCGCGTGGCGGAGGCCGACAGCTACGCGTTGTCGGCGCGGCTCGCTGGCGAATGGGAGCCAGGCGTCAAGACCATCGTCCTCGCCAGTGGAGAGTCGATCGGCCACAGTGTCACGGCCGGTGCGCTCGCGGCGCGCGAGCGAGGCCCCCTGCTCTTGACCCGACGGGGGAGTGTGCCGGCCACGGTGCGGGCCGAACTGCAGCGGCTCAATCCGAGCCGAGTGATCATCGTGGGGAGCCCGTCGATCGTGAGCGATGGGGTCGCCGAGGATGTGGCGAGCATCGTGCCGACCGTGCAGCGGCTTAGCGGATCGGATCGCTACGACATGGCCGCCAAGGTCTCCGAGCGATTCGCGACCGGCCGCAGGGTCTACATCGCCTCCGGCCAGACCTACCAGGATGCCATGTCTGGTGCTGCGCTCGCCGGACGCGAGAAGCGTCCACTTCTGCTCACCCCCACCGCGACGCTCTCTCCCTCGGCCGCGGCGGCGCTGAGGCGACTGAAGCCCAGCTCGATTGTCATCGTCGGCGGGACCGGCACGGTGAGTTCCTCGGTGCAGCGGTCGTTGGCGGCCTATGGCCCGGTGAGTCGCGTGGGCGGTTCGACTCCATACGCGACCTCGGCGGCAGTCGCCAAGCGGTTCGGGAAGAGGGTGCAGCGGAGCTATCTCGTGAGCGTCCACCGCACCTCCGACGCGATCCCGGCGGGCGCGCTCGCGGCGAAGAACGACGCGCCCGTGCTGCTGACCTCCCCGGGTTCGCTCCCGGCTCCGGTCGACAGCTACCTCCGATCGGTCAGCGACACCCGCGGGGTCGTCCTGGGCCCGACGAGCCGCGTGGGATCCATCGTGCGCGACCAATACGGTCGCACGATGCCGTGAAAGGGGACGCACAACCGTGAAACGACGCCGCAGGATGCTCGACGGGACCGTCGTCATGCTCAACGTGCCCGATGCCCTCACGATGCCCCCGCCCACGGCGATCGGGGTGCTGCGCCTGGACGGAGCCGAGGTGGAGCTCACCGCCTCTGACGCCGACGGGGCCGCCTACTTCGCGGAGGTCACCCGCACCCCGCTCGGTGCGCCCACGCCGATGCGCAATGGTCGCTCCCTGCGCACCGGGCCGCTCGGCGGAGACGCAGCCCTGGGCCTGGGCTTCGTGCTCGAGGTTGGGTCGCAACGCGTCTTCGGGTCGGTGCCGCCCGCGGTGTCCCGCACGGACCTCGCCCGGTGGCTGGGGCGCATTCAGTGGAAGGTGGTCGACTCCTCGGTCCAGGCCGACCTGACGGGGGTCGCCGAATGGGTTCCCGAGCGCCCGCAGGTCCTCGCCCAAGAAGTTGACCTCGAAGGGGGCGGCAACTACCTCCTCGACGTCCGCCGGGCCCGCGGCCGTCGGCGCGAGCGTCGGGCCGGTAGCGGGGGCCGAGCGCGAGGTGGGGATCTCTACCGGAGTGCGCAGGATGAGACGAGGCCGCACGTGATCCTTGAGGCCGATGACTTCGTCGCCTACGGCATCCCGATGCCGGCGACGCCGATCGATGATGTCGTCTCGTCGATGCTCGACGTCACGACGACCACCGAATGAGCGTCATCGTCTGGCTCGTCGTGGCTGGCGTCCTCGCGGTGAGCGGAACCCAGCACATCCGACGGCCCGCGCATGCGTCTCGGGCGGTCCGGGCGCACGGACTGGTGTCCCCGTCGCCGGCCGCCATCACCGGTCTCGGCATCGCCGAAGTGGCGCTCGCCGCCGGTCTGCTCGGAGCCGTCGTCGGGTCATGGTCATCGGCGGTGACCGCATCCTTGGGTGGCGCGAGCGCCGCCTATCTCCTCGCCTGCGGCGCGTACCTCTTCGCATCCTGGCGGCGCGGCGCGGCCGGTCTGGATTGTGGGTGTGGGCTCGGTGCTTCGCTCGTCGGAGGATGGGCGATCACCCGAGCCGTGGTCCTCGGAGCGCTGGCTGGGCTCGCCGCCATCGTCACCGCGACCGGTTCGGAGCTCGCGCGCCCGGCGCTCGTGGCGGAGTGGGCCGTCGCAGTTCTGGCATCAGCAGCCTGCGTGGGCCTCGCCTTGCTGCTCCCGGCAGTTCGGGTCCCGGCCGAAGGGAGGAAGGCATGAGCTTCCAGTTGGCGGCACTCCTGCTCACCTGGGCGGTGCTGCTCGCCCTGGTCCTCGCGAGCGCGGGACTGCTGCGGATGATTCAAGACCTCCAGCGCCGGCTGGCCGACGGCGCTCTGGAGGGCGGATCGCGTCCAGGCCCGACGGGGGTGACGGGGCTCGCGCTCCCGGCGACCGGCCCGGGGGCCGCCTTGCGTCCAGACGGCGCCGGGGTGGTGCTCTTCGTCGCGCCGGGATGCCCTGCGTGTGGGGGCGCCATAGAGTTATTGGCTCAGCGCGCGACCCCGACGGTGGTCGCCTCGCTCGGACCCTGCCCAGAGGCTGCCGTGCGCACGCGGTGCGTGCCCGACGCCGATGCGCTCGCCGATCTCTTGCAGGTGCCGGCGACTCCCTTCGTCCTCGCGGTCGACTCCGCGGGGACCATCCGCGGCTCGCTGCTGCCCGAATCCACCGATGACCTTGCTGACTGGCTCAACCACATGGAGGCGACGACCCGATGACCCGTTTTACGGACCTGCCCGAGGTCGACCCCCAGCACATCCGGGAGCGGATGATGCCAGCGAGGGCGAGCCGCCGCGGCCTGATCCGCGGTGTCCTCGGCGCCGGCGCGGTCGCCGCCCTGGGCGGGCTCTCGCTCGTGAACTCCAGTAGCGAGAAGGCGTACGCGGCCTACTTCGAGGACTGGACCAACACCAAGACGGGGCCGTGCGCGCCGGGCGGCTACGCCAGTGGCCACACCGAACGAGGATGGAAGTGCGGCCCGTCCACGCCCTGCTACAACCTCTCGTGCTGCTGGCGCTATCGCAGTGGCGCAGGCAACCGGGTGGGCTGGCATAAACAGGGTCCGGGACTGAAGGGGTACTTCCTCCACCGACCCGACGCGTGCTGGGCGGGCAAGTACGACTCCTGGCACTGGCGCTTTAGTGATGGCAAGACCTATCGCTGCTCGGATGGTTGGACCTGCTCGTCGTCGGGGAGTTGCTTCCGCTCGATCTGTCCCTGGGCGGTGTAGGTGAGCGCACCGGTCGTCACGGGCAGCGTGGCGCGCCAGTGGGCGGCCGACCCGCTGACGAGTGCCATCGCGCTGAGCGCGGGCGTTGGCGTGCTGGGCCTTTCTGCTGCTCTCAACCACCCACCGCCGGTCACCGCGGTCATCTTCCTCGCGGCCCTGATCGCGGCGGTCGCTCAGTCGGGCTCAACCTGAGGCATCAACAGCGCTTGGGCGCTGTTGGCTTCGGTCCGAGGCCATACCGAACGCGTGCCGCTTGGTGCGGCCTTTACCGCTGGGACCACGCTCGGCGGCACGATGACCGGCGTCATGCTGACGATCCTCGCGGGTCTGCTCTCGCCACTGCCGTCAGCGTGGCGGCTCGGCGCGGCGGTTGTCCTGGCGATCGCTTTGGCCGGCCTCGATCTCGCGACCTCCAGCCTCCCGCTGCCCCAACGCACGACGCTCATCCCGCAGGAGGTCTTCCATCGCGGGATGCGGCGCGGCCTCTTCCTCTTCGGGATCGAGTACGGAGTCGGCTGGCGCGTGCTCATCCCCTCGGCGGCGCCCTGGATCATCGCGGCCACCCTGGTGCTGATCAACCCATCGTGGTGGGTCACGGTGGCCGCGGGGACGGTCTTCGGGCTGGGGCGCTCGCTGGCGATCTGGCAGATGCTGCTGTGGGGAGAGGACGGATGGCAGTGGCGCCTCGCCCGGCACAGCCGGCTCCTCGAGCGCATCGGCAGTGTCGCGACCGCGGCCCTGGTGCTGCTCGCGGCCTGGCTCATCGTGGGCTAGGAAACCCGCTGCGCGATCTCTTCGAGAGCGGCGACGAACTCCGGTCCCTGCCGTCCCCAGTCGAAGTGTTCGCGGGCGTAGGCGTGCCCGAGCGCGCCGACGGCGGCCGCCGCGCCGGGATCATCGCGCCAGGCCAGGACGGCTGCGGTGACGGCATCCGGATCGTCGAAGGGGACGACCACGCCCCCTCCGGAGCGCTCGATGAGGTCGACCGCGAGCGGTAGCGGCGTGGTGATCGCGGGCACGCCGTGGGCGAGGTACTCGATGACCTTGGTCGGCATGCTGGGCCGGTAGTTCGGCAGGTCCTGCAGGAGCGACAGCCCGGCCAATGCTCCGTCGAGGAGGGGCATCGCTTCGGCGGAAGGGAGGAAACCGTGCCAGACGAGGTCACCCGCCGCATGGGCACGGTTGAGGAGCTCGGTCGAGCGGGCGTCTCGAGCGGGGCCGATGACGTGCAGCGCGATATCGCCGTCGGTCGCCGCGCGCACCTGCCGCGCAACCTCGACCATGGTCTCGACGCCCCTCGCGACGGTGACATTGCCGACGTAAACGACCCGATCGGTCCCCACGGGATCGCTCGTCTCGGGCACGGTGGCGGTGTTGGGAACCACGCGATGACTCCGGCGGAAACGCTCCGCGTAGCCCTGCTCGGCGAGGAGCAGTCGCCAGCGCCGTTCGGCGACCCGCTCGAAGCCGCGCCAAGCGCGGGCTCCAATCCCGCGAAGGGGGCGGGGCATCCACTCCTTGACCTGCAGGGCCGCGGCCGGATCCTCATGGACATCCCACACCAAGTGGTCCAGGCCGAGCCCGATCGCGGCGAGCAGCACCTCGGGATCGTGCACCACGATGACATCGTGCCGAGGCCCCTCCCGCGCGAGTAGCGCCCGCACGGCCCGCCCGGCAGCGAACCGCCGCCGTCCGGCGGCGCGTGGCAGGTCGATCCCGGTGAGCGGCTCCCCCTTCGGCACGGCGAGGTCATAGCCGGTGAAGGGGGCGGCGTAGGTGACCTCCCACCCCCCTTCGAGGAGGGCGGCAATCTGGCGCGCTCGGATCCGTGAGTCCTCCGGGTGGTGGACCACGGTGACGACGAGCGCCCGACGGGTCATGTACTGAGGAAGCCGGCGAGCTTGACCCGCACCGCTGGGCTGATCACGCTCGGGCCGCCGATCAACACGATGCGACCGGGCCGAAGGCGGTGCAGAGCCTGCTCGGTCTCCTTGGGGATGACATCGCGTTGGGTGACCAAGATTGGCGCCTGATCGGGCACGGCCGCCGCCACTCCGGCGATGGTCTCGCCCCCTTCGCCGCTCGGGACGACGTAGACGGTATCGGCGGGCCCCTGATCATCGGCGCACAAGGCGGCGTAGGCCGCGGCAGGGGAGCGCCAATCGCGGGTCACCATTTCGGCGTCCGTCTGCGCCGCGACCGACGCGAGCTGCGCGGCGGTGTCCTTCGGGAGCGCGCCGGGCGCGCCCAGTTGGGTCACGACGAGGGGGTCGACGGTCCTCAGGTAATCGGTGCTGGCTTCATCGAGGACATTTGGTCGGAGGACCAGGAGCGGGACATCGTCGCGCCATGAAGCAATGACGGCGGGGAGCAGCCGGCGCACCTGGGATTCTGAGACCACGTCGAGGCGCTCGGCCGAGCGGGCGTCGGTCGGGACGCGGACGGGCGCCGTGCCGTCCTCGTCGTCGAGCACCCGGGTGATGGTGTCGAAACCGAATCCCGTCAACTGATCGACGGTCTCGGCGCTAATCACCGACTCGTCACCGACGATGAGGATCTCCTTCGGCATCAGCCGACTGATCTCACTCAGGGTGGATTCGGGGACGAGTTGGCGCTGAGTGACGAGCACCGGCCACCCCCGCTCCCAGGCCAAGGGCAGGGCGGCCGCAGCCAGCACGGGTCGGTTGTCACTGACGAGCACCACCCCCGCCGAGCGATGGGGGAAGCGCTCGCGCGAGGCCTTAGCCGACGCAGCGAAGCGGTCCTTGCCGCCCCAGCGCTCCACGCCCGGGACGTCCTTGTCCTGGACGATCCGACGTTCGCGAGACGTGCCCGCCGCCAGCGCGTCGGTTCGCTCCTTGTACGCCGAGAGGACCTCGTCGGTCGGGCCGTCCATCAGCAACTCGCCCTGCTCGAGCCACAGGACGCGGTCGCAGATTTGGCGGACCGTCGCATTGCTGTGGGAGACGAGGAAGACCGTCGAGGCCTCTTCGCGAATCTGGCGGATGCGGCGGCTCGACTTGGCGCGGAAGGCGGCGTCTCCGGTCGAGAGCGCCTCGTCGACCATGAGGATGTCGGGCGCGGTCGCGGTCGAGATGGCAAAGCGCAGGCGCGCGGCCTGACCGGAGGAGTAGGTGGACATCGGCCGGTAGACCGCGTCGCCGATCCCGGAGAACTCGACGATGTCGTCAAAGCGGCGCTCGATCTGGCCGCGGGAGAGCCCCATAGCTTGGGCGCCGATATAGATATTGCGCTCGCCGGTCATCTTCGGCATCAAGACGGCGTTGACGCCGAGCAGGGCTGGTTCGCCGGAGACCCAGACGCGGCCCGCGGCGGGGGGCATCAAGCCCGCGATGGCTCGGAGCAGCGTCGACTTCCCGGAGCCGTTGGTGCCGATGATTCCGATCGACTCACCGTGGTACGCGACAAAACTGACGTCCTTGACGGCGTGCACGCGGTGAACCGCGCCCACTTCCTTGCTGGATCGCACCAGTCGGGTCAGCGCACTCGCTTCGTCATCGCCCTCGGCTGCGGGCTTGCTCGCGCCGAAGACGCGGTAGGTGATGTCGAGGTGGCTCACGATGACCGACGGGCGCCGGCCTTCGTCGATCGGTAGGTCAGCCTCGGCCATACTTCGCCTCGTCTCGCCAGAAGAACCAGAGCCCCACCCAAAACAGGCCAACCCCCCACGCCGCCATCACGACCCAGTGCATCGGCACGATCGCATGGTCGACGAGCAGCGCCTCGCGCGCCGTGGTGAGCGGGAGAGCGAAGGGCTGGTAGTTCATGATCGCCGAGGCGACCGAGTTGTTCGGGGCGTAGTGCGAGAGCGAGAAGAACACCCCGGAGATGTAGCGCAGCACCCGCAGCGCGACCGGGATGAAGTTCGCGAGGTCCCGCGACATGTTGACGATCCGCGCACAGATGAGCGCGACTCCCGTCAGGATCAGCATCTGGAAGGTGATCGCCACCGGGAAGAGCAGCCACGCCACTTGTGGCCGCTCCCCGATGAGGAACATCACGCCGATCAGGACCGCGAAGGCCGGCAGGTTCGCGAGGAACTCCGTCAGCGCGACCGACAGCGGAAGGACGGCGCGTGGGAAGTGGAGCGCCCGCATCAGCCCGTTGTTGCTCACGATCGACTTCGCGCCAGTACTCACCACGGTGGCAGAGACGGTGAAGAGGATGACGCCGATCGAGAGGAAGGCGATCCGCTGGCCCGGCCCACCGTTGCCCATGTTGGTGCGCAGGATCAGGCCGAAGATCACGTAGTAGCTGATGATCATCAGCACGGGGTTGAAGATCGACCACAGCCAGCCGAGCTGGTTCGCCTGGTGCTTGCCCGTTGACTGGGCGCGCGACAGCGTCCAGATGAACGCGCGACGACGAATCAGTTCGCGAACGTAGGTGAAAAACGGTGGGCGCTCACCGAGGGTCTTTAGGCCATGCTTCTTCGCAAGGGCCTCGGCTTGCTCCACGGTGAGAGCCGGCCCTGGGGCGGCCCCAGGGGCCTGCGTCACAGACGTTCGGCCTTCTCGCTGTCGTGAGCCGCACCGCGGGTGTCGAAGAACCGCTGCGAAGCCTCGGCCAACGCGTCGATGTCATAGGACTTGTGGTTCTGGACCAAAATGGTGAGGTCCGCCGCCGCCACCGCAGCGTTGAGGTCACTCACGCCCTCGACACCGTCACCGGCAGCGGTCCAGTTGGTCACCATCGGGTCGTGGTACTGGACCTTCGCGCCGCGCTCCATGAGCTGCTTGGCGAGGGGGACGGCCGGGCTCTCCCGCTGGTCGGCGATATTGGGCTTGTAGGTCACGCCGAGAAGCAGGACGGTCGAGCCGCGCAGCGCCTTCGCGTCGTCGTTCAGGATGTTCTGCGCACGTCCGACCACGTAGGCGGGCATCGTCGCGTTGATCTCCTGGGCGAGCTCGACGAACCGGAAGGGGTAGCCGAGCTTGCTGCGCACGTTGTAGGAGAGGTAGTTCGGGTCGATCGGGATGCAGTGACCGCCGACGCCGGGACCCGGGTAGAAGGCCTGGAAGCCGAAGGGCTTGGTCTTGGCGGCCTCGATGACATCCCAGAGGTCGATGCCGAGGTCGTGGCAGAAGCGCGCCATCTCGTTGACGAGCGCGATGTTGATGTGCCGGTAGGTGTTCTCCAGCAGCTTCGCGGTCTCGGCCTCGCGGGTGCCCTTGGTCCGCACGACGGTGTCGACGAACTGGCCGTAGAAGGCGGCAGCGGCGTCACCGGAGGCCTCGTTGTGCCCACCGACGACCTTGGGGGTGTTCTTGGCGCCGAACTTCTCGTTGCCCGGGTCGATCCGCTCCGGGGAGAAGGCGAGGTGGAAGTCCACGCCAGCCGTCAGGCCGCCGGCCTCAAGGACCGGGCGCACGACCTCGTCGGTGGTGCCGGGGTACGTCGTCGACTCCAAGATGACGGTCTGACCGGGCTGGAGGTGCTTGGCCACGGTCGCGACGGCCGCGTTCACCGGACCGAGGTCGGGGCCGCCGTCTTCCGCAAGCGGGGTCGGCACGCAGATCACGAGGGTCTTGACCTCGGCGAGCTGCTCCGAGTCGGTGGTCGCGTGGAAACCGGCCTCGACCATCGCCGCCACATCGGCGTCGGAGAGGTCGTCCACGTGCGAGCGGCCAGCGTTGAGGTCGTCGACGACCCCCTGGTTGACATCGAAACCGAGGACCTTCACCCCGACCTTGGATGCCTCTTGCGCCAAGGGCAAACCGACATAGCCGAGCCCGATAATGGCGGCATCAAACGACATGACACTCCTTTTACATAACAATGAATCGCGACTGAGCCTACTACTCCTGCAACTCCTCCCTGGGCCGCTCGCCCAGCTCGGCCATCGGTGGTTCGGTCGGCGGCAATTGTCGGTGGCAAGATGCGGGGCATGCCCGAACTTCCCCGCGACCGGCCCCGGATCCTGCTCATGTCGAGCAACGGGACCGGAATGGGCCATCTCAGCCGCCTGATCGGATATGCCCGGGGGATCGGCGACCGGGCGGACGTGAGCTTCCTATCGCTGTCGCTGGCCGCGCCCGTGGTGGCCGATCTTGGGTACGACTACGAGTACCTGCCGTCTCAGGACGCGACCCAGATCCGTCCCGCGGCCTGGCGCCGGCTCTTCCTCGATCGGTTGAGCGACACCCTTCGTCGGCTGCGACCCGATCTCGTCGTTTTCGATGGCGCGCACCCCTACGTCGGGATCGACGTCGTGCGTGAGCGATTCCCGCAGACCCGGTGGGTGTGGTCCCGACGAGCGTTCTGGAAGCCCGGCATCGGGCTCGATCAACTCGCGAAGACCGCGTGGTTTGATGCGGTCCTCGAGCCCGGTGACCTCGCCGAGGCCGCAGATCGCGGGGCGACGGTGGGCGAGCCGTCGCACCACATCAACCCCGTCACCATGCTCAATCCCGGTGACCTCGGGGACCGCGCCGCCGACCGGGCCGCCCTCGGCCTTCCGGCTGACGGCCCGCTTGCGCTCGTCTCGCTCGGGACCGCAGACATCACCGACCGCAGCCGCCCGCTCGGCGCGGTCGTCGCCGCGCTGCGCGATCACGGCGTGGGGGTCTGCCTCACCCAGTCGGCGCTCGTGGCGAGCGCCAGCGGCATCGACGGGGTCCACCTGGTGCGCGACTTCCCGATCGCGCGCCGGTACGCCGCCTTCGATATCGGGGTCACCGAGGCCGGGTACAACGCCTTCCACGAGGGACTACGCCTCGGTCTGCCGAGCCTGTTCATCCCCCGCGCCACCACCGCGCGAGACGACCAGCAGGCCCGCGCTCGCTTCGCTGCCGAGGCCGGTTGGTCCCTCGTTGCGGACGATCCGAGTGCAGAGGAGGCGCACAGCGCCGTGGCTGAACTGCTCGAGCGCGGCGAGGACCTCGCGCGCGCTGCCCAGGCCGCAGACCCCGGTAACGGCGCTCCGCAGGCCGGGGACTTCTTGATCAATCTCGTCGAAGGGGGCGCGCGATGAGCGAGCGGAAGAAGCGGCTCGCCCGACGCGTGCGCTCCACGCCGGGCTTCCAACGCGTCAAGGAGACGGTCCTGCCGCGTGTCCAGGGCAGCGAGACCGCCGTCGACATCGCGACGAGGGTCTTTGGCGACCTTTTCCGGCTCGGGGCGCGGGTCCCCCTTCGGACGGCGACTCATCTGCGCGATCCGGAGGCGCTGCACTGGCCGGTGGTCGTCGTCACCTTGGACCAGGTCTCCGCCGGTGACGCCGATCGGGTGGTCCGGGACATCCAGGCGTTGCAGGATCGACTGCGGTGCTTCCGGCCGGTCTTCGTGATCGATCGCGCCGAGATCGGGGCGATTCGCGAGCTCGGTCAGCCCTTCGAACTGCTCGCCGCGAAGACGACCTTCCCGGACGAGGCCGCCTGGGTCGCCCACCGGAGCCGGCGCATCATCTCGATGACCGATCACTACGGCGCCTGGCTCGTGATGGACGCCGACGATGACGGCCTCGCGGAGCGCGATCTGCTGCTGCTCGAGGCCCTGCCCGCCTACCTCGCCGACCAGGACCTGTAGCGAGGACGGCCGAGGACCCCGAGTCCTCTTATGCTGGCGTCATGCCGAGTCCCCGTCAGCGCCTCGCCTCCTTCGCCCGCAAACTGCGCCAAGGCGCTCAGGATCGCGATCCGCGCCGCAGCGAGGCCGCCGAGTTGACCGCCTTGCTGCGCACGCTCACCTCGCAGCGGCAGCACGCCGAGGCGGTCGCGGTCGCCCGCGAGGCGCTCGCAGCGCACCCGGACGATCTCGCGCTGGTCAAGCAGGTCCGCGTCAGCGCGACGAAGGCCGGCGAGATCACCCTCTTGCACGACGGCACGGTGGCCCAGCTCAAGCGGTGGCCCACCGATGACCTCGCGGCCCGCGAGCGTGAGCAGCGCGGACGCCTGCGCGAAACCGACCCGCAGTGGTCGCCGACGATCACCGACGCGCCGGCCCCGGTCACGGACCCGGTGCCCGGGCGGATCGTGCACCTGCTGAAGATCTCGATGCCCCATCGCCAGAGCGGGTACTCGGTTCGCACCATGTACACCCTCACCGGCCAGTTGGAGGCCGGGCTGGACCCGGTGGGGGTCACCGCCTTGGACTTCCCGCGATCGATCGGTGCCGAAGATGCCCCCGTCGAGGAGGTCGTGGGCGGCGTGCGACACCGGCGCATCTACCGTGACGAGATCCCGCAGAAGGAGGCACCCGATGCCTACCTCGATGCCTTCGCCAGCGAGTTTGCCCAGGTCGTCGCGCAAGAGCGCCCCGAACTGATCCACGTCCACTCCGGGCACCGCGGGTTCGAGACGGCCCGCGTCGCCCTCGCCGTCGGCAAGGCCCTCGGCGTGCCGGTCGTCTACGAGGTGCGTGGCTTCTTCGAGGCCCTATGGACCTCGGACTACCGCTGGGCCGAAGAGGCCGAGACCTACCGTCGCCGCTACGAGATTGAGCGGTACTGCATGACCGAGGCCGATGCCGTGGTCACCTTGAGCGAGTCGATGCGTCAGGACATCGTCGCCCGCGGGGTCGCACCGGAGCAGGTCTTCGTCGTCCCCAATGGCGTGAACACCGAGGGGTTCTCGCCACGGGAGCGGCGTGCCGACCTGGTGGAGAGCCTCGGTCTCGCTGACCGCTTCGTCTTCGGGTACGTGAGCAACCTCGACCACTGGCGGGAGGGTCACGAGTTGCTCATCGAGGCCGCCCAAATCCTCTCCGAGCGGGGAATCCCCGCCACCGCCCTCATCGTCGGTGACGGTAGCCGCCGGGAGGAGCTCGAGGCCCTGACCGATGAGCGCAACGCCCGCGATGTCGTCGTCTTCACAGGGCGGGTCCCGCACGACGAGGTCCTGGACTATTACGCGCTTTACGACGCCTTCGTCGTCCCGCGCGTCGACGAGCGCGCGGCGCGACTGGTGACCCCGCTCAAGCCCTTCGAGGCGATGGCCGCTCAGATCCCCGTGGTCGTCTCCTCCCTTCCCGCCCTCACCGAGATCACCGGCGAAGGTGCGTGGGGCGCGTCGTTCGAGGCCGGGTCGGCGGCGGCGCTCGCCGACGTCTTGGAAGAGCTGCAGCGTTCGCCGGAGCGGCGCGCCGAACTCGCCGCCGCCGGGCGCGAATGGGTGCTCGCCGAACGGCAGTGGTCCAGCAACGCGGCCCGCTATGACGCCGTCTACGACGCCGTTCGCGCCGGCCGCGCGCAGGCTTAACGCCCCCTAGACCGGAGCTTCCCCCGGTCGCGAAGTGTCGGGGAGTGCACACTCGGGTGCCTTAGAGACGTTTCCGGGGTGGGGAAGTGTTGGTGAGTGCACACTCGCGTGGCGCGCGGACATTTCGGGGGTCGGGAAGCGTCGGTGAGTGCACACTCGCGTGCCTTGCGGACGTTTCGGGGGTGGGGAAGTGTCGGTGAGTGCACACTCGCGTGCCTAACGGACGGTTCCGGGGTAACGAAGTGTCGGTGAGTGCACACTCGCGTGCCTCACGGACGTTTCGGGGGTGGGGAAGTGTCGGTTAGTGCACACTCGCGTGCCCAACGGACGGTTCCGGGGTAACGAAGTGTCGGTGGGTGCACACTCGCGTGCCTCACGGACGTTTCGGGGGTGGGGAAGTGTCGGTGAGTGCACACTCGCGTGCCTAACGGACGGTTCCGGGGTAACGAAGTGTCGGTGAGTGCACACTCGCGTGCCTCACGGACGTTTCGGGGGTGGGGAAGTGTCGGTTAGTGCACACTCGGGTGCCCCGCGGACGGTTCCCGAATCACGCGGGTGCGCGGTCAGAGCAGTTCGCGGTACGTCTCGTCGATCCGGGCGCTGATCGCCGACCAGTCGCGTTCGGCGACGACCCACTCGCGGGCCGCGTCGCCGAGGCGCTGGCGCTGCGCGGGGTCGTCGAGGAGTTCGCGCAGGACCCGCGCGAGGTCAGCGGCATCCCCCTTCGCGAAGCTGCGTCCGGTCACGCCGTCAGTGACGATTTCGGTCAGCGCGGCGACATCGGAGACGACGACCGCCTTGTGCATCGCCATCGCCTCGAAGGGCTTGATCGGCGAGATCAGCTCGCACACCGGGAGCGGCAAGCGGGGGAAGGGGGTGATATCGATCAGCGAGAGGTAGCGCTCGACCTCTTCGTGCGGGACGCGCCCGGGCATCGTCAAGATCGAGTCGTCGAGGCCGAGCTGCTTCGCCGCGGCGACCACCTTGCGTTGATGGGCGCCGTCACCGACGAGCAGCACGTGGAAGTCGTCGCGCTCGCGCCGGAGCGTGGCGGCGGCTTCGAGGAGCAACTCCAGGCCCTCGTAGACCACGAACCCGCCGACGTAACCGATGACCGTCTTGCCCTGCAGCCCGAGCGCGGCCTCGAGCTCGCGGTCGCGGTCGCGGGGGGTGAAGCGATCGACGTGGACCCCATTCGGGACCGTGACGAGCTTCGCCGGATCGACCCCGAGCTCGACCATCCGCTCGCCGAGCGCATCGGTGATCACGAAGACGCGATCGGCGTGGGTGGCGACCTCGGCCTCGATGAGGTCGAGGTACTGCTCCTTCTCGGAGCCAGCGAAGCCGGGGACGCGGGCCTCTTCGAGCAGCTGCTTCAGGCCCCGCATCTCATAGACGAAGGGGACGCCGAGGCGGCGCGCGGCACCGAGGCTCGCGAGCCCCACGTCGTAGAGGCTGGAGGCGTGGATGAGGGAGGCCCCATGGCGCTGCGCGACCTCGGCGATCCCGTCGGCCCCCTTCGCGACGTAGGGCGCGAGCGGCCAGCGCTCGTAGGTACGGACGCCCGGGGTGAGGATCCGGTGGTACTCGATGTCGTCGACGACATCGACCGGCGCGGCCTCTCGGGGGTCGTCGTCCTTCCACCACAGGTCGTAGGGGAAGCCGAGGCGGGTCGCAGCCGCCATATCCCACCCGCGGTGGGCGAGGCTCGTGATGATGCCGTGCGAGCGGGTCGCGTACCCCCCGGTGCGGATCGGCAGGGACTGGCCGAGGACCGAGAGGATCGCGCCCTCGCGAGGGGTGTGCTCGATCGGCGTCCCGCTGGGCTGGGTCCAGCCGTCAGCGATCGTGGCCGCCTGATCGTCGGCTTCCTTCAGGGCGGTCGCGAGCGACGAGTTCTTCGTCTGGGTCAGGACCATCCGGGCGAGCTCGCGGCCGTTGGTGAGGTCGCCCTCGGTCAGGGCGCGAAGGGCGCCGCGCGCGATGGTCGTCATCGGGAGCTTGCCACCGGTGCCGTCGCTCAACGCAGCGCCAAGGGCGGGCGCGAGGCGGGCCCAATTGCGCTCGCGGGTGAGAATCGCCGTGATGGCGGGATGTGGGGGGCCGTCGGGCCCCGCGCTCAGGTCGGCGATCGCTGCGTCGAAGGCTTCCGGGCCCTTCGCGTAGGCCTCGGCGAGGGTGGCGCGCGTTAGAGCCTGGTTCGCCGGAGCTGGATCGAGGCTTGGCGCCTCGGTGCGCACAGTCTGGAGGTAGCGCTCCAGATCCTCGCGGCGCCCGTACGAGAGCGTCTCGAGGGCTTGCTCGAGTTGCGCGCCCGTCGTCGGTGCGGTCGTGATGAGCCGGGCCCGGATGCGTTCGGCGAGCGCCTGATCCTCAACCTCCAGCGCGACCTGATGCCAAAAGGTCAGCATCGCGGTCGTGACGGCTCCGGCCTCGACGGCCTGCTCGGCGAGAGCCAGAGCCGCCGGCCGGTCCTCCAACCGTCGGTGGGCCCGCATCGCGAGGGTCCAGGCCGGTGCAGCGGCTGGTCCCTCCCGCAGCAGCGGCGTCACCATCTCCCGGGCCTTCGCCGGGTCCTCCAAGAGCACCGCCTTGGCCCGGGCGAAGAGGACCTTGCCGCCGATGCCCTTGGTCCCGAGGACCTTTTCCACCCGCGGGATGCGTTGCAGGGTCGAGATGGCGCGGTTGCGTGCTCGGCGACGAAGGCCAGCGACCGATGGACTCACGAGGGCTCCTTAGTGATGCTCCGACCGAGCAGGGTGGTCAGCGCGTCCGCGCTGAGGCGGGCCGCTGCAGATCGTCCCGCTCGGCTCTGGCGTTCCCAGGCGTCGCGGTCGGACCACAGCGCCGTAATGATGGAAATGACCTGATCTTCGGGGGCGTAGAGGGCGAGGTCGCCGAGCGTCGCAGCGAACCGCTCGGGAAGGACGACGACGGCGCCGGCTCGGGCGGCCCCAATCGCGGCGGTAGCGACCTGAGTGTCGGCCTTCGACGAGGCCGTCGAGACGAAGGCGTCAAGGGCCGCGAGGAAGGTGGAAATGGTGGTCCCGGCGTGATCGCCCAGCCCGACCCACGCGGGTGGCAGGCGCTTCTCGCCGAGCGCGGCAAGGGCCGAGCGGGACCGAGAGGCGATCCGCACGTCCACGGAACCCCCTTCTGGCAGCACCTCGAGGATGGCCTGGCGCCGGGTGTCGCGATCCAGGTCGCTGCGCCACATCACCGGCAGGTCGGGCAGATGGTGACCGACCACGGGGCGGCCCCCACCGGGGCGCCTCGGGAAGGAGCGCGTCGGTCCAGCGGGGAGAAGGGGGACGACCCCGTCTGGGTCAGCGAGGGCCGCTGCGACGGTGGCATCCCGCGGGACCACGCTGATCTGGGCGCCCGGCCAGAGCGCCGCAGCGGTGGCGCTCGCGCGCTGGGCGAGCGTGGCGCCTTCGCCCCCTTCGTCACGGGCAGAGACCCGCACGCTCTCGACATGCCAGCCGCTCCCGTCGAGGTCCCGCAGCTCCAAGGCCGCCGGGTCGACGACGAGGACGACCTCGGCGCGAAGCTCTTCGCTCAGATGGACTCGCGTGGCCTGGCCGGAGTTGATCAGGGCTTGGATCTCGGCGGCGATCGGTCGGCGCCTGCTCACGAGCGGGTCGGGGCGCTCGAGGTGAGCGATACCGACCTGGAGGCCATGGGTACTCAGCGCGGTGATCTCGTCGATGGCGGACGCCGCCGGGACCTCCTCGGAGAAGTCTCCAGCGACCACCACATCCCAGGCGCGGGGTCGGGCGGACTCCCGGTCAGGTCCGGCGAGGAATTCGGGGAGTGGGACGGCGAAGGGGCGGGAGGTGGCTTGCGGGCGCAGCGCCGGCGGGTTGTGCCGAGGGTCGGCGCCACGAGCGATCCGGCCGTGCCATTCGAGATAGGCATCGCGATAGGCCATCCGACTCCAGTGGGTCCACCCGGGCACCGCGTCCGAGCGCGACAACGAACCCATGCGCAACTGGGTGACCGCGAGCGGAGCCTTGCGACCTAAGTCAATGACCGACCTCGGTCGGGCGGCGAGCAGCCGGCCCGGGTACTCCATATCGGCACTCTTGCGGACCCCGTCGAAGCCGCCGATCAGGTCGAGGACGGCCGCGCGGCGAAAGAGCAGCGACGAGGCGTTGAGCCGGTTCGGGGGATAGCCGACGTAGGTCGTCGTGAGGTCGGAGTAGGCGCGGATGGCCCAGGAGCGGCTGCCGATCCCATGCTTTGACCGGCGCACCGCCTCCACCTGGCGTTCGATCCGGCGAGGGTGGGCGAAATCATCGGAGTCGTGGAAGGTGATCCACTCCGCGTCACTGGTCAGCAGCGCGATATTGCGGGCCTGATAGGTCCCGCCGTTGACCTCGGCGCGGTGGACGCGCACTCGCGGGTCGAGGGAGCGAGCCGCGTCGAACCAGCGGGCCGCGCCGGGATCCGGCGAGGCGTCATCGACGATCAGGATCTCGAGGTTGGTCCAACTCTGATCGACGAGAGAGCGGACCGACATGAGCAGGTCGTGATCGGGGTTGTACGCCGAGACGACCACGCACACGCGCTCGGGGTCATCGACGGTCTCGGTCGGTCGGGCGCGCAGCCGTGCGAAGGGGGAGAAGCTCGACTCGTCATCCCCGGCGAGGTCTGGGACCTCGAGGTAGGGGGTCTCGAGATCGGCGGCGGAGAAGGCCTGACCGAAGACCTGCGTCCACTCATCCCACGTCGATCGCTCGGCCGGACCGCCGACAGCAGGATTGGCGAGATCGCTGGCGAGGCTCCACGCGGCGACCGCCGGGAGCGGGGCGTCATCATCGGCGAGGAGGGCAGCCACTTCGTCGCGGCGCCCTGTGCGCAAAAGGCATTGGCCGAGCAGGACTCGATCCGACTCCGTGAGTTCGGAGGTGGGGGCGGCGGCCAGCAGGTCAGCCGCGGCCGCCCACCCTTCTTCGTCTCGGCCGAAGGCGAGCACGCGAGCCAACTCGCTGGTCCAGGCGCGGCTTCCGGCGGCACGCCGCTCGATCACCTGTCGGCCCAGTTCGGACCGGGCCCTCATCACCCAGTTCGCGAAGACCGGAGCATCGTCGTCGGTGAGCTGGGCCGCCCAGCGATCGACAGCGTCGTTCACTGGGGGTCCGCCTGGAGGGTCCCGCCCTTCTCGTGCGCGAGATCTAACAGGTCGTTGCGGATCGCGGATGTGCTTTCGACCTGACGGGCGGCGACCTGGTCCACGCGGTCGGCGAGATCGTCCAGGGCCGGTCGCAGCGACGGCCCGCGATAGGCGTGGAGGGCGCTGAGCGCGGCAGCCGCCGCACCAGCGGCCGCGAGACCACCGATCAGGGCCAGCGCGGCGCCGGGCCAGCCGAGGGCCACGAGCAGACCCGTGATCAGCAGGCCCATTCCTCCTGCTGCGGCGACCAGCAGGGCCGCCGTGCGAAGGGGGATCGTCATGGGCCGAGCACCTTGGTCACCACATCGGCGATCCGCTCACCGGCGTGACCGTCCCAAAGCGGCGGGGTCGGCCACGTCTCGGGGCGATCCACCGCGAGGACCTCGCGGACCTTCTCGGCGAGGTTCTCCCGCGTCACGAGCTGGTTGGTGCCGTGCGAGATCGTGACCGGGCGCTCGGTGTTGGGGCGCAACGTGAGGCACGGGACCCCGAGGATCGTCGTCTCCTCCTGCACGCCCCCAGAGTCGGTGACCACCGCGCGCGAGCCCCGGACGAGACCCATGAACTCGAGATAGCCGAGCGGGTCGATGACGCGCATCTTCGGGTGATCGAGGAAACCGGCCTCTTCCAAACGGGCCCGACCGCGCGGGTGAAGGGGGATCACGACCTCGGCCTGGTCGGCGACCGCGTGCATGGCGGCGACCAGGGCGCGCACATCCTCGGGGTCATCGACATTGCCGGGGCGGTGCAGCGTCGCAACGATGTAATCACCCTCGAGACTGAGCTCGGAGCGGATCGCCTCGGCATCAAACCGGTCGAGGTTCTTCAGCAGCGTGTCGATCATCGGGTTGCCGACGAAGTGAATCTTGTCGGGATCGGTGCCCTCATTGCCGAGGTGGGCGACGGCGTCGACGCTCGTCGTGAGCAGGACATCGGAGAGGCGGTCGGTGACGAGCCGGTTGATCTCCTCGGGCATCGTCATATCGAAGGAGCGCAGCCCCGCCTCGACGTGGACGAAGGGGATGCCCATCTTCGAGGCGACGAGGGCTGCCGCGACGGTGGAGTTGACGTCGCCGTAGACGATCACCATCGCGGGTTCGCGCTCTTCGAAGAGCTCCTCCAGGGCGCTCATGACCGCTGCCGTCTGGCGACCGTGGCTTCCCGAGCCGACGCCAAGGTTCACATCGGGCTTCGGGATCCCGAGTTGCCGGAAGAAGATGTCAGACATCTTGTCGTCGTAGTGCTGTCCGGTGTGGACCAGGAGCTGCTCGACCCCGCGGTCGGCCAGGGCAGCGAGCACTGGGGCGGCCTTCGGGAAGTTCGGGCGAGCACCGGTGACGTGCACGACGAGCTGTGACATGAAGAGATCCTTGCGTGAGCGGTGTGCGGGTCGGTCTTTGTAGTTTGCCGTACAGCGTGGTGCTTGTGCTGCGGGGTCGCCTAGGGCCGGACGAGCTTGGGGGCCACCTCGGGCAGGACGGTGTCGAGTTCGGCGCCGATCACGGGCGCCATCTTCTCGGCCCAGGTCGCGGTGATGTGCGATCCCTGGCGGTAGACGAGGACATTGCCGATGACCGGCGGGCAGGTGCCCTCGGGGCACTGCCAGGGGGTGAAATCGAGCAGAACGGCGCTCTTGCTCTCCTCCGCCGCGGTCCGCAGGGCCTTCGTTCCGAGACCGCCGCGACTGCGGAAGGTGCACTCGGTCATGAAGGTGTCCGGGTGCTCGGCGACGCACTCGTAGACGGGCTTGCGCGGGTGCGGCGTGTCGGCGAGCACGATCACCGGGATCCCGTGCGCGGCGAAGTCGTCCCACGTCCGGGCGTAGCTCGCGGTGAGTCGGTTGGGCGTGGTGTTGGTTTTGTCGGCGAGAGTCTTGGTCTCGCCCGAAGAGGTGATGATGAGGTCTGGGCGATCCCCGCCGGTCAGGTCCGCCCGGACCGCCTTGCCCCACTCTCGGCATGAGGTGTACTCACCGTCATCGGAGGCCACGGGCTCATCGATGACGGGGCATGCCGACTTGGTGTGGGTGACGATCTTCCAGCCACGCTCCTTGGCGATGATCTCCAGGCCGGGAAGCCACTGCAGGGCCTTGGAATCACCGATCAGCGCGATGGTGCGGGACCCTTCAGGATCGCCGAAGGTGCAGGTGATGTTCTCGCTGCTGTCCTGGTCGACCTGGCAGTTTTCGTCGTAGGCCCGAGGGATGTCCTCGACGGCCTTCAGCGGGTCGGGGTACATCGAGGTCTCGGTGTCGCCAACCGCCTTCAGCGTGGGAGCGGATGAGCCATAGACGCCGGGTCCGCTGGCCTCCGCCGGGTCGATCGCCTTCAGGGTCGGGGTGAGGAAGACCAGCGCGAGGCCGGCGACCACGCCGGTGATCGACAGACCCGCGCCGAGGAGGAGGGCCGGACGGGCTCGGGTCGAGAAGAGTTTCGCGTGACGCACGGGATTTTCGATGAAGCGGTAGGCGAGCCAGGAGGGGATGAGCGAGGCCGCGACGGTGGCGACGAGGGCCTTGGCGTTCCCCGGCCACAGGGTTTGGGCGGCGACGGCCATGGGCCAGTGCCAAAGGTAGAGGGAGTACGAGAGCCCCCCGATCCAGACCATGGGGCGCAAGCCAAGGACCGCGACCGCTCCGGATCGTCCGGCGGTGAAGCCCCCGACCAGCACGGCTGCCGCGCCAAGGACCGGGAGCGCGGCAGCGGAGCCGGGCCATGGGGTTGAGGTGGACTGGGTCAGCGCTCCGATCGCGATGGCGGCAAGGCCGGCCCACCCGAGCAGCGCCCCAGCGCGCGCAGGCAGGCGGGTCCACACGGTGGCGCCGATCGCCACGAGGGCGCCAATGGCAAGTTCCCACAGGCGCGTCGTCGTGACGAAGTAGGCGCGGGCGGGCTCGGCGCCGGTGAGGTAGACCGACCAAATGAAGGAGGGAATCGCGATGGCGACCGCGAGGCCAATCGCCATGGTCGGGCGAGTCGGGAGGCGGAAGCGGCGCAGCAGGAGTGCGAGGACGAGGATCAGCAGCGGCCAGACGATGTAGTACTGCTCTTCGACCGCGAGCGACCAGAAGTGCTGGACGGGCGAGGCGTTGATGTCCTCGGCGAGGTAGTCGACCGAGCGTCCGGCAAGGCGCCAGTTGATGATGTAGGCCGCCGACGCCGCGATATCGCCGCCGTAGTCGCGCCAGACGGTCTTCGGGAGGACCAGCCAGGTCATGATGGCGGTCGCGACGAGGACCGTCGCGGCCGCGGGGAAGAGGCGCTTGGCGCGCCGAGCGTAGAAGCGGGGCAGGCTTACCGTGCCGCTCCGCTCGACTTCCTTGACGAGTTGGCTCGTGATCAAGAACCCGGAGATGACGAAGAAGACATCGACGCCGGCGAAACCGCCGGTCAACCAGGGCAACCCGGCGTGGTACCACAAGACGAGCCCCACGGCGACGGCGCGGAGCCCTTCGATATCCGGGCGGAAGCGAGCGGGCTTCACGCTCGCCGATGCCTCAGTTGAAATGGTCCACCTCCCGGAGACGGCTAAAAGGGGCGGACCATTCGGTTCGCCCCTTTACCGCTACTTCCCGCTGGTGGCCAGGGGCGGGGTCGAACCGCCGACCTTCCGATTTTCAGTCGGACGCTCGTACCAACTGAGCTACCTGGCCCTATCGCGACCCGGATCGTGAATCCGTGTCGTGACGAGCGACCCCGACGGGACTCGAACCCGCGACCTCCGCCGTGACAGGGCGGCGCGCTAACCAACTGCGCTACGGGGCCTTGATGAAGCAAGGCCAACTTGCGTATCCCCAACGGGATTCGAACCCGTGCTACCGCCGTGAAAGGGCGGGGTCCTAGGCCGCTAGACGATGGGGACCTAGTCTCGCCGGACCCCTCGCCGCGCAGCAGGCAGCACCCGAATCCGTCGAGGACGTGTTGAACTATAGACGCCGCTTTTTCGATTCGCCAAACCGGCGGGTCGACGGTGGGGGGCGGGGGCTCACATCGCCCTCGTGGCCCGGCGGCGAACCGATACGGTCGAGGCCATGTCCTCGGCTCTCACGACCGGCCTTCCCGAGCGCCGGTATCGCCCCGAGCTGCATGGGTTGCGCGGCCTGGCGATCGTGCTGGTGGTGGCCTTCCACCTCTTCGGGCAGGGGCGGGTTTCCGGGGGAATCGACGTCTTCTTGTGCGTCTCGGGATACCTCTTCACCGGCATCTTGCTGCGGGAATCCGCGGGGCGAGGCGGGCCCGTGTCGGTCTCGGCGTATTTTGGCCGACTCGCCCGAAGGCTGCTGCCCCCCATGATCGTCGTGGTCGCGTCGGTCACGCTCGCTGGCCTCATCGTCTTGCCGGGGATGCGGCACGAGGCGCTGCTGCGCGAAGCGGGGGCCTCGCTCCTCTACGTCGAGAACTGGGCCTTGATCTCCTCCCAACTTCAGTACGAAGCGGCCGGACCCGCGACGAGCCCCTTCCAACACATCTGGTCACTCTCGGTCCAAGGCCAGTTCTATCTGCTTTGGCCCGTCCTCACCGTCGCCGCTGTCCTGGTCGCGAAGAGGATGGGCTGGTCGGCTCGCCGCGCCATGATCGGCGTCTCGGGGGCCGTGGTGATCGGCTCCTTCAGCTACGCCGTCTTCCTCCACGAGACGGACCAGGCGGTCGCCTATTTGCACACCGGCAGCCGGCTGTGGCAGTTGGCGATTGGCGCTCTGCTCGCGTTGATCGGCACGCGAGTGGTCCCAAGGAGAGCCCGTCCGGTCACCGGATGGATTGGGATCGCGCTCATCGTCTCCTGCGGATTCATCCTCGATGGCGCAGAGCTCTTCCCGGGGCCGTGGGCGCTCTGGCCGGTCCTCGGCTTCGTGCTCGTGATGACCGCAGAACATCCGGCCCCCTGGGGTGTCTCCCAAGTGCTGGCGCGAGCCCCCTTCTCCGCGATCGGCGACATCTCCTATGCGCTCTACCTATGGCACTGGCCGCTGCTCATCTTCTGGCTGACGCTGCGCGGACGCGACGAGCTCGGGTGGCGCAGTGCGAGCGTGATCCTGATCGGCGCGCTGATCCTGTCGTACCTCACCCACCGCTTCATCGAGCGACCGGCGACCGTGTGGTTTACCCCGCGACCGAGAGTCGCCATCGCCGCGGGGGTGGTCTCGGTCGCCCTCGTCGCCGGGGGTGCGTTGGCTGGCCTGCGTGTCGTCGAGGCCGCGCACGCCGATCGACTGGCCGAGGCCGTCGCGGCAGACCCGGACCGCTACCCCGGTGCCCTCGCCCTCGATCCGCGCAGCCCGCGTCCGGTGCCGAAGGGGGTCGAGCCCATCCCATCCTTCGACGTCGCCCACCAAGACCAGCCGGACTACTACGCCTGGCCCTGCCGCCAGACGCCGAGCGGGTCGGGAGAGGTCACCGTGTGCGATGACCCGGAGCACCCGGAAGGATCGCCCGGCTGGCGGGACCGTCCTGTCGTGCTCGTCACCGGTGGGTCCCATGCCGGGCAGTGGGTGCCGACCTTCCGGGTCTTGGCGCAGCGTCACGGATGGCGCGTGCTGGTCGCCGATATGGCGGGCTGCCAGCTGACGACGAATCGCGGGCAATACCCGCCGCCACGGGATGTCCCCGTGTCCGAGGCGTGCCAGGAGTGGAACGAGGGGATCGTCGAGGTCATCGACGATCTCGCGCCGGATGCGGTCTTCACCCTCGCGACGACCAGTCTCGGGAAGCCCGAGAGCACCCCGCTCGGCTTCTTGGACCAGTGGGAGCACCTACGCGAGCGGGAGATCCCGGTCGTCGGCATCCGGGACTCACCGCGACGGGTGCAGCCGGTCCCGGAGTGTCTCGTCGCCGCCGAGGACCCGGATGATTGCACGGTGAACCGGCGGTCCGGGGCCTACGGGCTCGCGGACCCTAGCCCCTTCACTCAACTCTCGCCGAGGCCGGATATCGGCTATGTCGATCTCTCGCAGTGGTATTGCCCGGGGACAAAGTGCCCTGCCGTGATCGGCAACGTGCTCGTCTACCGCGACGCCTCACACCTCTCATCGGCCTACGCGCGCTCGCTTGCCGATCCCCTCGATGCCGAGTTGCGCCGGGTTGCCCCGCAGCTCTACCGCTCGCAGGACTAGCGGCCGTTCGCCGCGCCGGACGATCGCCTACCGAGCGGACTCCCCCTTCGCCAGGATCGCGTCCAGCTTCGCGGCGAGGATCGGCTCCATCGTCTCGACGTAGGTCTTGGTGAGGTGCGAGCCCTGCCGGTAGATCAGGACCTCGCCAATAACGGGCCAGCACCGGCGGCTCGACCCGTGACCGGGACAGAGCCAGGGGCTGGGGTCGATGACGGGGGTGTCGGTCTGCTTGGCGGCCTGGAGCAGAGGCGGGGTCCCGGCGCCCTGCCGAGGGGTGAAGGCGCAAGCGGTCATGTAGTCATCCGCGTGGTCACCGACGCATTCGTAGACCTTGGACCCCGGGTGTGGGTTGTCGGTGATGACGACGACCTGGGACCCTGCGTCGGTGAGTCGCTTCCAGTAGGTGACGTAACCGCGGGCGAGGGCGGTGCGGCTCGGTTGACCGGATTCGTTCAGCGCCCGGCTCGCGACCGCCGAGACGATCACGATGTCGGCGCGATCGGACCCGGTGAGGCGGGTGATGACCGCCTCGTTCCAGCGGTGGCACAACCCGTCGGGTTCGTCGTCTCGGACTTGGAGGGCGGGCGAGAAGGCGCAGGCCGAGCGAATCCAGATGACCACCCGCCACCCCTCGCGTCGCCCGTAGTCGTCGAGGGCTGGGAGCCATTGCAGGGCCTTGGAGTCGCCGACCAAGGCGATGGTCCTGGTCGCGTCGAGATCACCGAACTCACAGCTGCGCACGGTGTCCTCGACCATCTGGACTTGGCAATTTTGGCTATAGGCCGAGGGGACATCGGCGGTGGCCTTCGCCGGGTCCGGGGTGACCGCCGTCGCCGCCATGGTGACCTTGCCCGGATCGGCGGTGGTGAGGCCGAGGATCCGCGCGCCGGGTGCGGTCGCTGGGTCCGCGAGACGCACGCTGGGGGTGGCGTGGCCAAGGCCCAATCCGACCACGATGCCGAGAGCCGTCAGGCCTGCCCCGAGGATCAGGGCGGGGCGCGCGCGCACCGAGAAGCGGCGCGCCTGGCGCACCGGGTTCTCGATAGCCGTGTAGGTCAACCATGACGGGATGATCGAGACGGCCACCGCGAGCGCCGCGGCGCGCCGCCCTCCCCACACGGTCTGTGCGGCGACGACGAGCGGCCAATGCCACAAGTAGAGGGAGTACGAGAGCGAGCCGATCCACGTCATGAACCGGCGGCCGAGGAGCGCGACCGGTCCCCACGACCCCGCGCGGAACCCACCGATGATCACGGCCGCGGTGCCGAGCGTCGGCACGAGGGCCGCTGACCCCGGCCATGGCGTGGTCGTGGACTGGACGATGGCGCCGATCCCGATGGTCGCAAGCCCGACCCAGCCGATCATCATGGCGACCCGTGGGCCGAGCTTGACCCACAGGACGCTGCCGATCGCGACGAGGGCACCGATCGCGAGTTCCCAGAGGCGGGTGGTGGTGACGAAGTAAGCGCGCGGCGCGGCGACGCTCGTCAGGTGAATCGACCAGGCGAGGGAGGGAAGGGCGACGAGCGCGCCGAGCGCAATCGCGAGGGTCGGGCGCACTGGGAGTCCCTTGCGGCGGATCAACCAGGCGATGACGACGATCAGGAGCGGCCAGATGATGTAGTACTGCTCTTCGACGGCCAGCGACCAGAAGTGCTGGACCGGAGACGACGCGAAGTCCTCGGCCAGGTAGTCGACCGAGCGGTTCGCGAGCCGCCAGTTGATCAGATAAGCGGCCGAGGCCGCGATATCGCCGCCGAGTTCGCGCCAGGCCGCGCGGGGGAAGACCGCGACGATGAGAATCGCGGTGGACACAAGCACCGTTGCCGCGGCGGGGAACAGGCGTTTGGCGCGGCGGGCGTAGAAGCGAGGGATCGAGATCTTGCCGTCCCGCTCGACTTCGCGAAGGAGGAGCCCGGTGATGAGGAAGCCGGAGATGACGAAAAAGACGTCCACGCCAGCGAACCCACCAGAGAGCCCCGGCAGGCTCGCGTGGTACCAGAGCACCAGGCCGACGGCGACGGCCCGAAGGCCCTCGATATCGGGTCGAAAGCGCGCGGTCACCCCAGCGGCGGGCGGGGGCTGATCGCGCTCGGACACCGATGTCCTCCTGACGGACGCATCGCTGCCCCTCCAGCGGCGAATGACGTCGTGACGATCCGCACTCTAGACGCGCGGCGGTGGGTGCACCCCGAAAACCACGACAACTGAGTCCGCAGATCTATGGGTCCGCTGACGACCTGTCGTTCCTAGGTGGTCGCCCAGGCGCGGAGTTCATCGACCGGCCAGGTGGTGATGATCCGATCGGCGGGTACCCCGAGCCGGGCGGCGCGCTCGGCCCCATAAACCTTCATCTCGAGTTGGCCAGGCGCGTGGGCATCGGAGTCGATGGCGAAGAGGCAGCCGAGCTCGAGCGCGAGGGTGATGAGTTCGTCCGGAGGATCGCGGCGCTCGGGACGGGAATTGATCTCGACGGCGACGTCATGCTCCGCACAGGCCGTGAAGACGGCCTCGGCGTCGAACTCGCTCTGCGGGCGCGTCCCGCGTCCGCCTTCGACGAGGCGACCCGTGCAGTGGCCGAGGACGTTGACCCGAGGGTTCGTGACGGCGCCCAGCATCCGCGCGGTCATCGCCGCCTTCGGCGCGCGCAGTTTGGAGTGGACGCTCGCGGTGACGAAGTCCAGTCGCGCGAGCATCTCGTCGCTCTGGTCGAGAGCGCCGTCGTCGAGGATGTCCACCTCGATCCCCGCCAAGAGGTGGAAGCGATTCCCGAGCGAGTCATCGATCGCGCGCACCAGGGTGATCTGTTCGGCGAGGCGCGCCGCCGTCAGGCCATTGGCGATCCGCAACCGCGGGGAGTGATCGGTGAGCACCATCCACTCCTGCCCGAGTTCGACCGCGGTCAGCACCATCTCCTCGATCGGCGAGCCGCCGTCGGACCAGGTCGAATGGGTGTGGCAGTCGCCGATGATCGCCTCGGCGAGCTTTTCGCCCCCTTCGGTCAAGGGCTCGGCCTCGTCCTGGAGTCGAGCCAGGTAGTCGGGGAGTCCACCCGCGGCGGCCTGTTCGATCACCCCGGCGGTGCTCGACCCGATCCCCGCGAGGTCGGTGACGGTGCCTGCCGCGAGTCGCTGGTCGAGTTCGCCCGGGTCGAGGGCCCGGATCGTGGCGGCGGCCCCGCGAAAGGCCTCGACCCGCCGCGAGTGCGCTCGCGAGCGCTCGAGGAGGAAGCCCACCCGGCGCAGGGCCTCGGCCGGGGTGACGGGCGCGGTCAGCGGGTCGAGGGAACGCACGGCGTCACCAGGAGGTGTGGAGCGGGCGCCCCTCGGCGTACCCGGCGGTGGACTGGATCCCGACGAGCGCGCGCTCGGCGAACTCGGCGAGGCTCGACGCCCCCGCGTACGTGCAGGAACTCCGTACGCCCGCGATGATCTGGTCGATCACGTCCTCGACGCCGGGGCGCGTCGGGTCGATGTACATGCGGGCGGTCGAGATGCCCTCTTCGAAGAGGGATTTGCGGGCCCGGTCGAAGGGGGAGTCCTCGGCCGTGCGATGGCGGACCGCGCGAGCCGAGGCCATCCCGAAGGACTCCTTGTACATCCGCCCTTCGGGGTCCGTATAGAGGTCGCCGGGCGACTCGAAGGTACCGGCGAACCACGACCCGATCATCACGTTGGAGGCGCCCGCGGCGAGCGCGAGTGCGACATCGCGCGGGTGGCGCACCCCGCCGTCGGCCCAGACGTGCTTACCGAGCTCACGGGCCGCACCGGCGCAGTCGAGGACCGCGGAGAACTGGGGACGGCCGACCGCGGTCATCATCCGGGTCGTGCACATGGCCCCCGGGCCGACGCCGACCTTGACGATGTCGGCACCGGCCTCGATGAGGTCGCGGGTGCCCTGCGCGGACACCACATTTCCGGCGACCAGGGGGACCTGCGGGTCGAGGGCGCGAAGGGAGCGGAGCACCTCGAGCATCTTGTCCTGGTGGCCGTGGGCGGTATCGACGACGAGCACATCCACGCCGGCGTCGAGCAGCGCCTCGGCCTTACCGGTGACGTCGCCGTTGATGCCGACTGCTGCGCCGACCCGAAGATGCCCCGCCGAGTCGAGCGCGGGGGTATAGAGGGCCGCGCGAACGGCGCCCTTGCGGGTCTGGACTCCGACCAGACGACCGTCGTGGTCGACGACCGGAGCCATATGGCGGCGAGCGTGATGAAGCCGGTCATAGGCCGCGCGCGGATCATCCGAGACGTTGATCGTGAGCAACTCGGTCCCCATGACGTCGTGCGCCTGAGCGAAGCGGTCCACCCCTTCGAGGTCGCGCTCGGTGACGATCCCGACCGGCCGCCCTTCCTCCACGACGACCGCAGCGCCGTGCGCCCGCTTGTGGAGCAGGACCAGGGCTTCACCGGCGGTAGTGGTGGGGTCCAGCGTGACGGCCGTGTCATGCACGGTGTGCCGGGTCTTGACCCAGCCGACGACGTCGCGCACGACCTCGACGGGGATGTCCTGCGGGATGATCGTGAGGGCACCTCGGCGCGCGGTCGTCTCGGCCATCCGGCGCCCGGCGACCGCCGTCATGTTGGCGACGACGAGCGGGATGGTCGTCCCCGTCCCATCGGTGCTCGCCAGATCGACGCCATGACGCGACGCCACGTCGCTGCGCCGCGGCACCATGAAGACGTCGTCGTAGGTCAGGTCATGCTGAGGCTCTCGGCCATCGAGGAAGTCCACCCCGGGAGTGTGTCACGCCTCACGGCCCGCGCTCCTACGCTGGGAAGGTGCTCGCCGCCTTCGCCGTCCTCATCACGGTCACCGCCCTGCTCGGATGGGTCAACGAACGTTTCGTGAAGGCGCCCACCACGGTCGGGGTGACCCTCGCGGGCGCGATCGCGAGCATCCTCGTGATCGTTGCCGACTTCTTCGGGCTCGCGCCGCAGGTCCGCGACGAGATGGAGCAGATGCTCCAAACCCTGGACTTCAGCGATTTCGTGCTGAACGGCATCCTGTCGGTCCTCCTCTTCGCCGGCGCGCTCGGATTGGATGCCCGATCGGTGATGCGCCAGTGGCGGCCGATCCTCCTCCTCGCGACCGTCGGCACCATGATCTCCACGGTCGTGATTGGTGTCCTCTCCTTTGGCATCTTCGCCCTCGTGGGGCTGGCGGTACCGCTGGTCTGGGCGCTGCTCTTCGGAGCGCTGATCTCACCCACCGATCCGGTCGCGGTCCTTGACCTGCTCAAACGCGCAAAGGTGCCCGGCCGCCTACGCGATCTCATCGCGGGCGAATCACTGCTAAACGACGGCGTTGGGGTCGTCCTCTTCCTCGCCCTCGCCGGAGTCGCGAGGCTGGCCCAGGGCGAAGAGGTCGACCCGACCGCGCAGGGGGTGGCGCTGCTCTTCCTCCGAGAGGCCGGTGGCGGCGTGCTGCTCGGGCTCGTGATCGGCGTCGTCGGGTGGTACCTCACCAAGACGATCGATGGCTATGTCGTCGAACTCCTCATCACCTTCGCCATGGTGATCGGCGGCTATCTCCTCGCGAGCGAACTCGGCGTCTCCGGGCCGCTCGCCATGGTGCTCGCGGGCCTCGCGATGTCGCTCGGGAAGGACGCGTTTTACTCCGAGACCCGCGAACTCGTCGAGGACTTCTGGGAGACCCTCGATCAGATCCTTAACGTGCTCCTCTTCGCCTTCATCGGCCTCGACGTGCTGCTCACCGAAACCACCTGGCCACAGGTCATCGCCGGCGTGCTGCTGATCCCGGTCTGCCTGCTCGGCCGCCTGGTCGGCGTCGGCGGCCCGATCGCGCTGGTGCGGCGCAGCGCGCAGCTCGGGCCGGGGACGGTGCGGCTGCTGACCTGGGGAGGCCTGCGTGGGGGTATCGCGATCAGCCTCGCGCTCGGCCTGCCCTATGACGCCCCGTATCGCACCCATGTCGTGACGGCGACGTATATCGTCGTGCTCTTCTCGATCGCGGTGCAGGGTCTCACGGTCATGCCAGCCGTGCGCCGGGCGGCGGCTGGGCTGCCTGACGCGGGCGGTGGCGAGCCGGCTGAAGAGGCGACGCTCCCCCCTTCGCCGAAGACCCCGCATGCGTAAAGACCGAAGCGAAGGGGGAGGATCGGCACCGTGGACTTCCTGACCGAGACCCCCGCGGATGCCGAGCGTCGGCGCGGGCTGCGCAAGATGCGGATCGTCGCGACCTCGCTGCTCGGACTCGCCGCGGTCGTCTACGTCCTCACCCTGCCGTACGCCGATGGGGGGTGGGGCTACGTCAACACCGCGTCCGAGGCCGCCATGGTCGGCGCGATCGCGGACTGGTTCGCGGTGACGGCACTCTTTAAGCACCCCCTCGGCCTGCCCATCCCACACACGGCCCTGATCAAACGGCGCAAGGACGAGCTCGGCCGGAACCTCCAGGAGTTCGTCAGCGACAACTTCTTGACCGAAGAGATCGCTCGGGATCGGCTGCGTTCTGCCCACGTCGTGGAGCGCGTCGGCGTCTGGCTGCGCCGACCGGAGTCGCGCGAGCGGGTGCTGACGGAGACCGTGCGGGTGGCGAACGCCGGGCTCATGCGCGTGCGTGATGACGAGGTGCGGGACTTCCTCGACGAGATGCTGCTCCCGCGGCTCGTCCAGGAACCGATCTCTCCGATCGCCGGAGCGCTGCTCGATGGCATCGTCGATGCCGGGAACCACACCGGGGTCGTCGATCTCGGTCTCGACCAGATGATCCACTGGCTGGAGGACAACCCCGGCGTCTTCGCCGACGTGATGGGCGAGCGCGCCCCATGGTGGAGCCCGCCTTGGCTGGACCAGCGGGTCATCGACTGGGGCTACAAGCAGGTGATGACCTGGTTGCAGGACATCCGCCATGACCCCCTTCACCCGGCGCGGCAGGCTCTCGACCGCCTGCTCCACCAACTCGCTCACGACCTGCAGCACAACGAGGACGTCCAGGCGAGCGCCGAGGCTCTCAAGGAGCGCTTGCTGACGCACCCGCAGGTCCCCGAGACCGTCGTAGGGCTCTGGCAGTCCTTCCGGACCTCGCTGCTCTCGGCGATGGATGATCGGGAGAGCTACTACTGGAAGCGCGGCGACGTCCTGCTCACCCATCTCGCCGAACACCTGGCGACCAATCCCGAGTGGCAATCGCGGATCGAAGGGCACCTGGGCGACGCGGTCGCCTTCGCGGTCAATACCTATGGCAGCGAGCTCGCCGAGGTCATTTCGATCACCGTCGACCGGTGGGATGCCGAAGAGGCGAGCCAGCGGATCGAACTCTTCGTCGGCAAGGACCTGCAGTTCATCCGGATCAACGGCACGGTGATCGGTGCGCTCGCGGGCCTGGTCATCCACACCCTGAGCCAACTGATCCACTGACGGCCCGGTCGGGGGCAGGAGCACACTAGGCCGGTGAGCATCGTGCCGACCTCGCTGCGCGGGTATCGCCGCGAATGGTTGCGCGGCGATCTCCTCGCGGGGCTGACCCTCGCCGCGATCGCGATCCCCGAGCAACTCGCCAACGCCCGCCTGACCGGGGTGGCGCCCCAGGCCGGCTTCGTCGCTTTCGTCGCGGCAGCGATCGTCTTCGCGGTGGTCGGCGTGAACCGGGTGATGTCGGTGGGTGCCGATTCGACGATCGCCCCGATGGTGGCCACGGCGGCGCTGGCGGCCGGGGCGGTGGGCACGGCAGAAAACGCGGGGGCCGTGGTCCTCGTCGCGATCATGACCGGTGCGATTCTTGTTGCCTTCGGCCTCGCCCGGCTCGGGTGGCTGGCGCGCTTCATCTCTCGCTCCTCGCTCACGGGCGTGCTCGCCGGGATCGCCGTGACGATCGTCGTCCACGCCCTTCCGGCTGCGCTGGGGGTCGAAGGGGGCGAAGGCCATGTGCCGCAACGACTTCGGGCCCTGATGGAGAACATCGGGGGCGTGTCGCTCTGGTCGGTGGTCGTGGCCGTGGGGGTGTTGGTCGTGACCCTCGCGGGGGCGCGGATCTCCCCGCGGCTGCCGGCCGCCCTGGTGGCGGTGGCCGTCGCGACCGCTGCGGTGTGGCTCCTCCACCCCGAGGGTGTCGTGACGGTCGGTCGGATCGAAGGGGGCTTTGCGGGCTTCGGCGTGGCGTGGCCCGGGTGGCCTGCGGTCGCTGCGCTCGCGCTTCCCGCCCTTCTCATCGCCCTGGTCTGCCTCGCGCAGACGGCGGCGACCGAGCAGGCCACCGGGGAGCTCGGAGCCCTCGGCGGGCCCGAGGACCCGGCGCGGCGGCTTGACCGGGACATCACCGCGATCGGGTTCAGCAATATCGCGGCCGGCCTGGCGGGCGCGATGCCGGTCAACTCCAGCCCGCCGCGCAGCGCCGCTCTCGTCTCGTCGGGCGCTCGCTCGCAGATCAGTGGCCTCATCGCGGCCGCCGTGGTGGCGGTCATCGCGCTCGCGGCGATGGGGGTCGTCGCCCACCTGCCGCAGGCGGCGTTGTCGGGGATCCTCTTCTACATCGCGACCCATCTGCTGCAGCCGGGCCAGTGGCGTGCGATCGCCCGTTTTGACCGGGTGGAGTTGGGCGTCGCGATCGTGACCGCGATCGTGGTGATGGGCTGGGGGATTCAAGCCGGAATCGTCGCGGCGATCGCGTTGTCGCTTGCCGATCGGATTCGGCGGGAGGCTCGACCGCAGTCTTATGTCCTCGGGCGGGTGCCGGGGACGAGCCACTGGATCCCGCAAGACGTCGGGGTCGCGACCGAGACCGTCCCGGGCCTTAGCGTCTACTTCCTCCAATCGCCGCTCTGGTACGCCAATGCCGACGCCGTCGTCGAGGAAGTGCGCGACCTCGTGCGTGCCGAGCGCACCCGGATCTTGGTCATCGACGCGGCGGGGATCTCGGACGTGGATTTCACTGGGGCGCAAGCCTTGAGCGCCATCGCGGAGGACCTTCGGGAGCGGGGGATCGCGGTTGCGGTCGCGAGAGCGTCTCACCTGGTGCGGCACGACCTCGCCGATTCGGGCATCGAGAAACTGATCGGCGCCCAGCGCATCTACCCCACGGTCGCGGCCGCCGTCGAGGCCGAGGTCGGGACGGCCGGCAACGAGTCGGCGTCCGGGTCGCCCTCTTCGTAGGGCGAGGCGGATACGGTCGGGGCATGGGTTCGGAGCACACGCCCCCTTCGTGGGTCGCGCACAGCATCTGGTGGCACGCCTACCCGCTTGGCTTCCTCGGAGCCGACACCACCGGCGGCGACCGGAACGCGCGGCGCACCCTGCGCGACCTCATCGCGTGGCTCGACTATGTCGTCGACCTCGGCTGCTCCGGACTCGCGCTCGGGCCGATCTTCGCCTCCAGCACCCACGGCTATGACACGACCGACTTCTTCCGGATCGACGAACGGCTCGGGGACGAGTCGGACTTCGACGCGCTGGTCGCGGCCTGTCACGAGCGCGGGATCAAGGTCATGCTCGACGGCGTCTTCAACCACGTCGGGCGCGATCACGTCGCCTACCGCGAGGTGCTCGAGCGCGGGTGGGAGGCCCCGAGCGCGCCTCTCTTCGCTCTGCACGACGAAGGGGGTCAGCCGCGCGCGCGGACCTTCGAAGGTCACGATCTGCTGGTCGAGCTCAATCACGACGCCGACGCAGTACGCGATCTCGTCGGTGACGTCATGACTCACTGGTGCGCGCGCGGGGTCGACGCCTGGCGACTCGACGCTGCGTACGCGGTGCCCCCGCGCTTCTGGTCCGGGGTCCTCCCGCGGGTACGGGCCGACTACCCCGAGGTGTACGTGTGCGGCGAAGTGATCCACGGCGACTATGCGCAGATCGTCGCCGAGTCGGGGATGGACGCGGTCACGCAGTACGAACTGTGGAAGGCGACCTGGTCGGCCCTGAACGACCGCAACCTCTTCGAGCTCGCGCACGCGCTGGGGCGCCACGACGAGATGCTCGCCTCCTTCGTCCCATGGACCTTCCTCGGCAACCACGACGTCACCCGGATCGCCTCGCGCCTGGACGATCCGCGCCTGCTCGAGCACGCCCTGGTGGTCTTGATGACCGTCGGTGGGACGCCGGCGATCTACGCCGGGGACGAGCAGGGGTACACCGGAGTGAAGGAGGAGCGCTTCGGCGGCGATGACCAGGTGCGGCCGGTCATGCCCGAGTCGCCGGAGGAGTTGTCGCGGATCGGCGAGCCGACGCTGCGCCTTCACCAGCGCCTGATTGGTCTGCGGCGACGCCACTCGTGGCTCCACGCGGCCCGCGTGACGCAAGAGCACCTGACGAACGAGCACCTGGTCTATCGCGTTGCGGGAGAAGGGGGTTCGCTCGTCGTCGCGCTCAACGTCGGCGAGTCGGACGTCTCGCTCCCGGCCGCTGGTGGCTCCCGGGTTATCGAGGGAACTGGCGCGGTCGAGGGCGACCAGGTGCGCCTCGCCCCCTTCGGCTGGGCAGTCCTCGAATAGCGCGGTAGCGGGACGAACGCCGTCCGCACCCCCTCACGTGGTGGGCCCCGTCGGGCTCGAACCGACGACCAACGGATTAAAAGTCCGGAGCTCTACCAACTGAGCTAGAGGCCCTTCGGCCTCGATAGTAGGCGACGGTCGGGGCCGGGCCGTACAGGTGCCGCGGAAACTGCTCTCGGACGCGGTTATCACCGCGCCCAATGGCAGGGACCGCGGCGGACGTCAGGGGCGGCGTTCGAGGCCTCCGATGGTTTGAGGGTGAGGCTGCCAGGGGAGTGGTTGGCCCCGATCGTTGAGGATTCGTCCCATCCGCTTGCGCGTCCGCAGATGGATCAGCCGGCCCCGGATCTCGGCGCCTGGCAGGGCCTCGAGCAACCTCTGCTCGGTCGAAATCGAGTCCTCCAGCGTCCGGCTGAGCGTCGTGATCCCGAGCCGCTCGGCACCGGTCATGGTCGCGGCGAGTCGCACCTCGCGCAGGCCACGGAGCCTCGCGGCGATCACATCGTCACTCAGCGGTGGCGCCGAGAGCAGCCAGGTCCGTTCAATGGGCCAACCGGCGAGGCTCGGCGCGAGGTCGCAGCGCAGCCGGACCTGACCCTCGGCGATCAGACGGCGCAGCGCTCGCCGCAGTGTCGAGGGGTGTGCTCCCAACTGTCGGGACAATTCAGCGACGCTGGCGCGCGGACTCTCGATGAGCGCAGCGATCACCTCGTCATCGCCGTCCTGGCGAGGCGAGGGTCGCATCGGCCCCGGAGATAAGGACGCCGCCGCCGACTGTTCTTCGGCGCTCAGCGCGTCGAGACGCCAGTGGGACGCCTCCGCATGCACCTTGACGGCGATCCGCGCGACACCGCGGATTGCGGGTGCCACGGCCGGTAGATCGTCGAGCAGGAAACGCTCCAAGGTGGTCCAGTCGGGCACGAGCACGATGGTCGAAATGTGCTGCAGCAGATCGGTTTCGCTCAGCCCAAGGACTTCGGGCCGGGCGCAGAGGGCGTCGATGACCTCGCCCCGAGAGCGAGAGCAGGCGGTGGCGTCGACCTCGACGAAGACCGTGAGCCATCCGCTGGTCGCGATATCGGGGTACACGGTGATCCAGGCCGCGCCGCCCTCAGAGAGGCGTTGCCATCGAGCCGCGAGCGTCGTTCGCGACACCCCGAGGATCCGTGCGCCCTCGGACCAGGCCACGCGTGGAGCGATTTGCAGCAGATGGATCAGGCGCCGATCCAACTCCGACAAACTCAGCCCATCTGACGCAAGTGTCATGCGGGTGACCCTCCGCGTGCACGAAGTGCGCTGATCATCTCGCAATTTTGCAGGTAATGGCGAGATTTATGAAGGGGGTGCGAACCGGGCCGGATCGTTTTTGCCATGGACAAAGACGTCGATGCCCGACCCGACCTCACCCACCGGATGACCCGGATTCGCCGGGATCTGCACCGCCAGCCCGAGATCGGCCTGCACCTGCCGAAGACCCAGGCGCGGGTCTTGAGCGAGCTCGAAGGGTTGCCCGTGGAGATCACGACGGGCGAAGCGTGCTCCTCGGTCACCGCGGTGCTGCGCGGAAGCGGCGGTCCGGGGGGACCCGTGGTCCTACTCCGCGCCGACATGGATGCCCTTGCCGTGCAGGAGCAGACGGATCTCGAATACCGCTCCGAGGTCGATGGCGCGATGCATGCCTGCGGGCATGACCTCCACACCGCGATGTTGGTCGGGGCCGCTCACCTCCTCGCCGAACGACGCGCGGAGCTGCCCGGCGACGTGGTGCTGATGTTTCAGCCCGGCGAGGAGATGTGCGACGGGGCCGCCGTGATGCTGGACGAGGGTCTCCTCACCGCGGCGGGTCGTCGACCGGATGCGGCGTTCGCCCTTCACGTCTTTTCATCCCGCTTGCCTCAGGGCACCTTCGTCACCCGATCCGGATCGATGATGGCGGCGGCCGATGGCCTTGTGGTGACGATTCGCGGACTGGGCGGTCACGGGTCCGCGCCTCACCTCGCGATCGATCCGGTGACGGTCGCCGCCGAGTGTGTCCTCGCGTTGCAGAGCTTCGTCACCCGCCAGTTCGACGTCTTCGACCCCGTCGTGGTCGGGATTGGGTACTTCGGCGCTGGCGACCGGCGCGCCCCGAACGCCATCCCCGAGACCGCGGAGTTCAGTGCCTCGGTGCGCTTTTGGTCCGAGCGCTCTCGCGCTCACTTCAGGGAGCACGCGCAGCGTCTGGTCGCGGGCATTGCCGAGGCACACGGCGCCAGAGCCGAGATCAGGTATGTCGAGGGCTATCCGGTCACGATCAACGATCCGGTCGAGACCGACCTGGCGCTACAGACGCTCATCGACCTCGTCGGGGCGGATCGCGTGAGCGAACTGCAGACCCCGCTCTCCGGTTCAGAGGATTTCAGCCGAGTTCTCGGCGAGATCCCGGGCACCTTCGTCTGTCTCGGCGCCGCACCCATGGGCGTGGATCTCGCTCATGCCGCCGATAACCACAGCCCGCAGGCGCTCTTCGACGATGCGGTGCTCCTCGACGGTGCGCGGGCCTACACCGAGCTCGCTACCCGACGCCTCACCCAACTCGCCCTCTCTCAACACAACACCACCACTGCCCACCTCGTGGGCGTTCACCAGGAGGATTGACCATGACCGCACACACCGAGCACATTGCCCCCGTGCGCAGAAACGGCTCGCTCGCTGGGACGGGGGTGGGGAACGCTCTCGAGTGGTTCGACTGGTCGATCTACGCGACCTTTGCGCCCTTCTTCGCCGCCAGCTTCTTCTCGGCGACCGACCGGCTCTCGGCGTTCCTCGCCAGCCTGGTTGTCTTCGCCGTCGGCTTCCTCGCACGGCCGGTGGGCGGATTGATCTTCGGGCGCCTCGCCGACGCCATCGGGCGCAAGCGGACCCTCGCGATCACGGTCACCCTCATTGCCTTGAGTTCGGGGTTGATCGGGATTAGCCCGACGTACGAGAGAATCGGCGTCTTCGCCTCGGTCATCCTCGTGGTCGCCCGCCTGGGACAAGGACTGGCCTATGGGGGCGAACAGCCAGCCGCCGGCTCCTACCTCTCCGAACAGGCACCTCCCGAGCGCCGTGGGCTCTGGTCGTCGATGATCTACGGGTCGGGGACGATTGGCGCCATGGCTGGCCTCGCGCTCGGCGCCGTCCTCACCGCCACCCTCGGACGTGCTGCGGTCGAGGCCTGGGCCTGGCGGATCCCCTTCCTCATCGCGGCCCTCGGCGGATTCTTCGCCCTGTACATGCGCACTCGGATGCATGAGTCCGCCGCTTTCACCGCCGAGGCGAAGGGGGAGGCCGAAGGGCGTCCTGGGCTCGGCCGCCAGATGTGGCAGATGCGGCGCTCGGCGCTGATCGTGTGCGGGCTGAGCGTGGGCCTCACGGTCGTCTACTACTACTGGGTCGTCGCCGCCTCCGGCTTCTCGATCTCGGTCCTGCAAGCCGACCCCACCAAGGTCTTGATCGCGGGGCTGCTCGCTAACACCGTCTTCGTCGCGGTCCTGCCCCTCTGGGGCGCCCTGTCCGACCGGATCGGGCGCCGGCCGGTGATCCTCATCGGCGTGATCGTCTCGATCCTGCTCCTCTTCCCGCTCTCCCGACTCATCAACGGCGACCCCGTGCAGCTCGGTGTGGCCATGACGATCGCCAATATCTTCATCGCCGCTCCGTGCGCCATCGCCCCGGCAGTGATGGCCGAGATGTTCCCGACGCACATGCGCACGGCGGGCGTCGCCGTCCCGCTGGCCGTGACCGTGGCCCTCTTCGGTGGGACCTCCCTGTACCTGCAGACCTGGCTCAGCACCCGGTTCGGGCCGTCGGCCTTCCTGGGGTACGTCGTCGTCCTGCTGCTCATCACCGCCGCTACTGCCGTCGCGATGCCGGAGACGCGCGGACGGATTCTGCACAGCGTGCGCGCCAGCGAGGAGGTCCGGGCCGAGGACACGCGGGTGGCGGCATGACTCGAGCGCTCGTCGTGACCGACGTGCGGCCGGTCGACCTCGCCACCGGGACCATCGACCCACGCACCTGCCTACGGATCCGAGACGGTGTGATCACCGATCGAGGTGATCTCACCCCCGGACCGGATGAGGAGCTCCTCGACGGCGCTGGCGGCTACGCCCTTCCTGGGCTCTGGGATCGGCACGTGCATCTCGACACCTGGGCGTCGATGGCCGCGCGGCTCGACCTCTACGACACCAGCAGCGAAGAGGAGGTCCTGGACGCGGTGGCGCAGCACCTGGTGACCGCCGACCCCTCCGCGGCGGTGATCGCGATGGGCTACCGCTCGTCGAGCTGGGATCACGTACCCCTCACATCGGCCCTCGACGCCGTCGCTGGCGATCGACCGGTGGCGCTGATCTCTGGAGATGGTCACAACGGTTGGCTGAGTTCGGCCGCGCTGCGGATGCTCGATCTCGACCCCGCTCGCCACCCCACCGCGTTGCATGAGGACGAGTGGTTCCCGGTGCTCGGATCGATCGGCGAGCTCGAGCCGGCCGAAGTCCTCGACGCGAGGGTGCGGCAGGCTCTGCGCGACGCGGCGAGCTTGGGCGTCACCGGGGTGGTCGACATGGAGTTCGGCGACGCGCCCCAGCGGTGGGCGCGGCGAGGCATCACCGGCGTGCGCGTCCGAGCTGCGGTCTACCCCACCGATCTGCGCGGTGCTATCGCCGAAGGGCGGTCTACCGGCACTCCCTTCGGGCCGCTCGCGCATCAGGGTCCACTCAAGATCATCAGCGACGGATCCTTGGGGACGTTAACGGCCCACTGCTGTCAGCCGTACGTGACGCCCGCGGGCGACCGCCGCTTGCTGGCTCACCCGTGCGGGCTTCAAAACGTCCCCGCCGATGAGCTCGCGGGACTCTTGGCGTCGGCTCGTCAGCACGGGCTCGAGGTGGCGGTGCACGCCATCGGCGATGCCGCAGTCGATATCGCACTGGACGCCTTCGAGGCGACCGGCGCGGTCGGCGGGATCGAGCACGCCCAACTCATCAGTGCCGGCGCTGCCTCGCGCATGGCGGCTCTCGGGGTCGAAGCCAGCGTCCAACCCGCTCATCTTCTCGACGATGCGACGACCATGGACCGGGTGTGGGCTGACCGCACTGACCGTGCCTTTGCGCTGCGTGCGCTCCTTGATGAAGGGGTCGTGCTGGCTCTCGGTTCGGACGCTCCGGTCGCCCCGCTCAACCCCTGGCGGGCCATTGACGCGGCCGTCGATCGAGGACCGACCGCGTGGCATCCGGAGCAGGCGATCACCCGTCGCGAAGCGCTGCTGGCCTCGACCGATGGGGTCTCGACGCTGGCGCCCGGCGGACCTGGAGACCTCGTGATCGTCGACGACGACCCCCTTCGCGCAAGCCCTGCCGGCGCGGTCCGCAGCACCGTCTGCGCCGGCACGACGACCCACCGTCAGGAGAACGCCGCATGACCACCTTCGTTGGAGTCGCCGACATGGTGACCTGGATCCGCGCGCTCGGGCCGCAACGCATTATCGCTGAGATGTCGCGGGTTATCGAGGAGGACTTCGCCCGGTGGCCCTCCTTCGACCTCGTCTCGCGAGTGGCGAGCCACACCCCGATCGGTGTCATCGAACTCATGCCCACGAGCGACGGGAGGCTCTACGCCTTCAAGTACGTGAACGGTCACCCCTCGAATCCGGCCCGTGGCTTCCAGACCGTGACGGCCTTCGGGGCGCTCAGCGATGTCGACAACGGGTACCCCATCTTGCTCGCGGAGATGACGCTGCTCACCGCCCTTCGGACCGCCGCGACCTCAGCGATGGCCTCTCGGGTGCTGGCTCGGCCGGACTCTCGCACCATGGGCATGATCGGTGCCGGGAACCAGGCCGAGTTCCAGGCCTTGGGGCATCGTGCGGCGCTTGGGATCGAGCGGATCACGCTGTACGACATCGACGCCGCCGCCAGCCGGGTCACCCGAGACAACCTCACCGCTTTGGGCTTCGAGGTGCGGATCGCTGCCGACCCGCGCGACGCGGTGCAGGGGGTCGACATCATCACGACCTGTACTGCGGACAAGGCGTACGCGACGGTCCTCTTCGATCGCTGGGTGGCCCCCGGCGCTCACATCAACGCCATTGGCGGAGACTGCCCCGGGAAGACCGAGCTGGAGGCATCGATCCTCGACCGCGGACCGGTCTTCGTTGAGCACACTCAGCAGACGCGGATCGAAGGTGAGATCCAGCAGAAGGGGCCTGACTTCCCCGTCACGGAGCTGTGGCAGGTCGTCGCGGGCACGGCGAGGGGCCGCACCTCGCCGACGGACGTCACGATCTTCGACTCGGTCGGTTTCGCGATCGAGGACTTCTCCGCCCTTCGTTATCTCCATGCGAGCACCCGCGAGACCGGCCACTACAGCGAGATCGATTTGGTCGCCGAGCCCGAAGATCCGAAGAACCTCTTCGAGATGGTCGGAGCTCCCGTCCCGGCCTGAGCTTCGGGGTCGAGGCGCCGTGATCGGCGCGGAAACGGTCACCGGACGCGGCGATAACCGCGTCCGGTGACCGTTTGCACGACGACCGCCGAAGGGGGTGGCAGCGAGGTTTCTTCCCCGCGCGAAGGGCGGGTAGTAGGTTCCGGCCATGGACGCGCTGCTGAAGATCGTCGACTCGGTCAACGAGTACTACTGGTATCTCGTGATCGTGCTGCTCGTCAGCGCGGGACTGTGGTTCAGCTTCCGCACCTTCGTGGTGCAGGTCCGCCAACTGCCGGACATGTTCCGCGCGGTGACCGAAAAGCCGGTCGCGGACAAGACGGGCGAGGCCGGGATCTCGGCCTTTCGGGCCTTCACTATCTCGGCGGCCTCACGGGTCGGTACAGGCAATATCGCGGGCGTCGCGGTCGCGATCGCTCTCGGTGGCCCGGGCGCGGTGTTTTGGATGTGGCTGCTCGCGATCATCGGTGGCGCGACCGCCTTCGTCGAGTCCACGCTGGCCCAGCTGTACAAGGTGCGCGCGGACGGCAACACCTACAAGGGCGGCCCGGCGTACTACATCCGCGATGGCCTCAGGAAGCCGTGGATGGCGACCACCTTCGCCGTGATCATCACGCTCACCTACGGCTTCGTCTTCAACGCCGTGCAGTCCAACTCGATCTCCGCGGCGGTCCAGCACAGCGTCAATGACGACAGCACCTCCCTTCGCTTCCTCATCGGCCTCGTCCTCGCGCTCGTCGTCGGCGTGGTGATCTGGGGAGGGGTCCGGCGCCTGTCTGCCGTCACCGAGGTCATCGTCCCGATCATGGCTGTTTCATATGTCGTCGTGGCACTGGTGGTCGTCTTCTTGAACCTCTCGGAGATCCCGAGCCTCATCGGCACGATCGTCGCGCACGCCGTCGGCTTGAAGGAGATCACGGGCGCGGCGGTCGGCGCCGCGATCATGCACGGCATGCGGCGCGGCCTCTTCTCCAATGAAGCGGGGATGGGTTCGGTCCCGAACGCCGCCGCCACCGCCTCGGTTTCGCACCCGGTCAAGCAGGGGCTGGTCCAAGCGCTCGGCGTCTACTTCGACACCCTGGTGGTCTGCTCGGCGACCGCCTTCATCATCTTGCTGTCGAACCCGGAGTACGGTGTGTCGCCCGAAGGGGTCTCGCAGACCCAGGCCGCGCTTCAAGCACAGGTCGGGCAGTGGGCCGGGCCCTTCCTCACCGTCGTGATCTTCTTCCTCGCGTACAGCTCGATCCTCGGCAACTCGTACTACGGCGAGGCCAACATCAACTTCATCAAGAACTCGAAGGTGACGCTGCAACTCTTCCGCGTCGCGGTGCTCGTCTGCGTCGTGCTCGGGGCGATGGGTGAGGTCCAGTTGGTCTGGAGCCTCGCCGACCTCTTCATGGGCTTCATGGCGACGATCAACCTCGCGGCGATCCTGCCTCTCGGTGGCCTGGCGGTCGCCTTGCTCGGCAACTATCTGCGGCAGCGAGCGAAGGGCGATAACCCCGTCTTCCATCGCGACGACCTGCCTCAGGCGAAGGGCGTGCAGTGCTGGGACGGCAGCGACCCGATGACGATCGCCGTGGCGAAGGAAAACGCCGCCGAAAGCTGACCCCCCTTCTGCATGCCAGCCCTGGTGGTGGGGTGCGGAGGGTGCGGGTGGCGGCACCCTCTGCATGCCAGCGCTGGTGGTGGGGTGCGAAGGGCGCGTGCGGCGGCACCCCCTGCATGCCAGCTCGAGTGCCGGGGTGCGAAGGGCGCGGGTGGCGGCACCGACTGCATGCCGGCCCGAGTGCCGGGGTGCAGGGGGCGCGTGCGGCGGCACCCCCTGCATGCCAGCTCGAGTGCCGGGGTGTGAAGGGTGCGTGGGGTGGCGCCCCCTGCATGCCGGCCCGAGTGCCGGGGTGCAGGGGGCGCGTGCGGCGGCACCCCCTGCATGCCAGCTCGAGTGCCGGGGTGTGAAGGGTGCGTGGGGTGGCGCCCCCTGCATGCCGGCCCGAGTGCCGGGGTGCGAAGGGCGCGTGCGGCGGCACCCCCTGCACGCCGACCGGTGGGGTGCGAAGGGGGCTAGCGGTCGCCGGGGCGGACGAAGGGGAAGGCGAGCGTCTGGCGGATGTTCGCGCCGGTCAGCATCATCACCATCCGATCGACTCCGATCCCGAGGCCGCCGGTCGGGGGCATCGCGTACTCCAAGGCGGTGAGGAAGGCTTCATCCACTTCCATCGCTTCCGGGTCACCGGCCGCGGCCTTGATCGACTGCTCGGTGAGGCGGCGGCGCTGCTCGACCGGGTCGATTAGCTCGGAGTAGGCCGTGCCGATCTCGGCCCCCCACGCGACGAGGTCCCACCGTTCGGCAAGGGCGGGGTCACTGCGGTGGGTCCGGGTGAGCGGGGAGGTCTCAAGCGGGAAGTCGGTATAGAAGGTCGGCATCGTGGTCGCCGGTTCGACGAGCGCGTCGTACAGCTCAAGCACCAGCTCGCCGGACGACATGTCGGCTGGCGCGTGCACCCCTTCGGCCTCGCAGACCGCGCGGACCTCCTCGACCGTCGAGCGCGAGGTGACGAGCACTCCGGTTGCTCGGCTCACGGCCTGGTGCACGGTCACCGTCGGCCAGGGCACGTCGAGACGCACCCTCTCGACCACACCATCGGGGCCGGTTCGCACAGCCACCGGTTCGCCATGGACGGCGGTCGCGACCCGGAGGATGAGTTCGCGCGTGAGGTCGCGCATCGTGAGGTAGTCCGCGTGCGCCTGGTACGCCTCGACCGAGGTGAACTCGGGATTGTGCGTGGCATCGGCGCCCTCGTTGCGGAAGTTGCGGTTGAGCTCGAAGATCCGCGACATCCCCCCGACACAGAGGTGCTTCAGGTACAACTCCGGCGCGATCCGCAGATACAGGTCGGTGTCATAGGCGTTGATGTGGGTGCGGAAGGGGCGGGCGTTCGCGCCCCCGTGCACGGCCTGGAGCATCGGGGTCTCGACCTCCATGAAGCCGCGCTCTTCGAAGGCGCGCCGCATCGCCGAGATCGCCCGGCTCCGTGAGCGCATCATCTCCATCGAGTCGCGGTTGACGATCAGATCGAGATAGCGCTGGCGGACCCGCGCCTCCGGGTCGGTGAAACCCGCATGCGCGCCGGGAAGGGGGCGCAGGCACTTGCTTGCCATCTGCCACCGAGTGACCCAGACGGTGAGCGTGCCGCGATGCGAGGAGCCCACGGCCCCGGTGACCGAGACGAGGTCTCCGATATCGACCGTCGCGTGCCAGCTCGCCTTGGCCTCCGGGGCGGTGCGCTCGGTGGTGATCGCCACCTGGATCTCGGCGCAATCCTCTTCCAGCTGAGCGAAACAGACCCCGCCGAAGTCCCGCAGCGCCCGGACCCGCCCGACGATCGAGACGATGTCGTCGGTGATGACGTCGGCGGCGAGGCCATCGTGGGTGCCGATCACCGCAGCGACCGTCGTGGACCTCGGGACCGCGACCGGGTAGGGCTCGCCACCGCTGTCGGTGATCTGCTCCATCTTGGCGATCCGGACCCGTTGCTGATCGGTGAGCTTGCGGGCAGGCACGGGCGGTGTGAGGAGATCCGCATCCTGGGCGATCGCGGCGGCGGCGAAGGGGACGATCTGCGCCTGGTACATCACCTCATCCGGTTCGGGCCGATCCATGGGGTGCAGGGGCAAAGGGAGGAATCCCTCGGCCATCCCGGCGGCGACGGCGACCCGGACGAGCGCCATCGAGGAATCGAAACAGAGGTAGCGGGGCACCCACTCCGGCAGGTACTTCGCGTTGGCGCGGTAGAGCGACTCCAGCTGCCAGAAACGAGAGGCAAGCCCGAGGACCGCATCGGCGATGCGGACGAAGGGGCCCGCGCCGACGCGTTCGGCGCCGCTGAAGACCCCGCGGAACATCGCGAAGTTCAGCGAAGCGCGCCGGATGCCGAGCTCCGGTCCGTCACTGGCCAGGGTCGCGACGAGCGCTTCGTTGAGGCCATTGATCGCGTCCGGGTCGCGGCGCATCAGGTCGAGCGAGACTCCGCGAACTCCCCAGGGCACATAGGACTGGAGCCCGCGGATCCTCCCTTCGGCATCGCGCGCCAGCACCATGACGCTGCGGCCATCGGCGGGGTCGGCGAGCCGGTTGAGGGCCATCGAGAAGCCGCGGTCGGGCTCATCGCCACGCCACTGATCGGCAAGCACGCCGATCTCGGCGAGCTCATCGGCCGGGATATCGCGGTGGCGGCGCACGGTGATGTCGTAACCCGCCTGCCGAACCCGCCCGACCGCCCGCCGCACGGGCCGCATGTGCTTGTCCTCCAGGCTGAAGGACTCGAGATCGACGATGGCTTCATCGCCCATGACCACCGCCCGCAAGCCCGCGTCGACATAGGCTCGCGCGCCCTCTTCGGAGGCGGAGATGACCGCCGGGTACCAGCCATGCTCACGCGCGTCGTCGAGCCAGGCCGCGATCGCCGCTGGCCACTGATCGACCGGACCGAGCGGGTCACCGCTCGCGAGGCTCACCGACGCGACCGTGCGGTAGGTGACGGCAGCGCTTCGCTCGGGAGCGAAGGCCACCGACTTATCGCGCCGGGTCGCGAAGTACCCGAGCGAATCCCGCTCGCCGTTGGTGGCGAGAAGGGCGCGAACAGCGAGTTCGTCGGCGGCCGACATGAAGTCGCCCCTCCGCGCGGAGCGGAGGAAGACCAGCACGGCGGCCAGCAAGGCAAGGGCCGCCATGATCCCAGCGAGCACCGCCATCCAGTGGTGTCCAGCATGACCGCCGACGGTGACCGTCGGGTTGAAGCCGAAGCCGATCACCGCCGCCGCTGCCCATCGGGCCTGTTCCCCGACGCCATCAAGCGAGAGGGGGAAGAGGGAGGCGAGCGCAAAGGTCACGACGAAGGCGGCCGCGAGCCCCCCGAGCAAGGTGGCCGCTGCCGCGCGGAGCGACCCCCTTCGCAGGCGGGCGGGGAAGGCTCGCCGCGCCAGCCAGAGGCCGAGCGCCACGAGTAGGCTCGCGACGATCGATAGGGCAATCAGCCCGATTTCGAGGCGCGAAACGTCACCGAGTTCGGGGTCTTCGGAGCCGGAGAGTGCCCAATAGAGGAAGAGGCCGAGGGCCGAAAGCGCGGCATAGAGCAGCTCGAAGACGAACGCGATGGCCCACCCGATCCGCAGGCGCCGACGCAGTGCGCTGCCGAGGATGAGCAGGCTGATCGCGACGAAGAGGCTCGGGCCGGTCGGGATCCCAATCGCGGAGAAGGCGGTATCGACCCAGATCGGCCAGGTCATCCGCGACAGGGGGATGCTGAGCAGAGACCACAGCCCCGCGATCGTCACCATCCGTCCGGCCCACAATGGGGTGGCGCGACGCCACCCCTCCGCGGCCCGACGGACGAGGGGTTGTTCGGTGCTCGGCTGACTCACCCCCCGAGTCAATCATCTTGACCCTGATCGGGAGGATCGGCGGAATCGGGGGTCGAGCGGGCCGGACAGAGTGGACCGGCGGCGGGGGAGGTGTCACGTCTCGGAGCAAGCGTCTACGCTTCGGGAGATGGCAGTGACGTTAGAGGCAGCCGACCGCATCGCGACGATCACCTTGGACCGTCCCGACGCGGGGAACGCACTCGATCTTGAGACGACTCGCGAGTTGCGTGACCAGGTCCGGCACGCGCTCGAAGACCCCTTCGTCGACATTCTCGTGCTGAAGGGGGCCGGCAACGACTTCTGCGTCGGCTCGGACACCTCTGCCGCCGAGGAATCAAACGACCCCACGACTCACGTCTTCGAGCTCGCGGCGGCCCTCGACGACCTCTTCGGCACCCTCGACCAGTCCAGCAAGCCGATCGTCGTCGGCGTGCGAGGCCTCGCCGCCGGATCCGGCCTCGGCTTGGTGCTCGCCGGCGATCTTGCCCTCTGCTCTCCCGGGGCGACCTTCGAAGTGGCACCACGGGGTGGGCCCGGTGCCCCCGACGCCGGGCTCGCGTGGCTGCTGCCGCGCGCGATCGGCCAGCAGCGCGCCCTGTCTTTCGCGCTTGGTCGCCAAACCCTGGACGCTGAGCGCGCCCAGGACTGGGGCATCGCGACGATCGTCGCCGACGACGAGATGGACGAGCGCCTCCGGGAGCTCGCCGAAGCCCTAGGCGGCGAACACCTGTGGGCCAGCGGAGAGATGCGCCGGCTCCTTCGCACCTCGTGGGATACCTCTCGCCAGGACCTCTCCCAATCCGAGGCGGTCGTCCTCGTGCGCGCCTTGCTCAATCGGGCGAGCCGCTGACGTGAGTGAGGAGCCTCGCCGCCCGCGCCGTCCGATGCACTTTGGACCGGACGCGATGGAGGCCTACGGCGGCACGACTCCGGGGCCGGCCGAGACCGCCGAGGCCGCCCATGCCGCTGCCCTCACCGTGGTCCAAGCCGGAAGGGAGGGCGCCGGCACCACCTCCGAGCGGCTGGTCCGCCTAGTCGATGATGTCGGCCTCGACACGCTCGCGCAGTTGTGGTCGGCCCGCCCGGCCCGCAGTTTGCCCGGTGCGCTCTGGCGGCTCTACATCGTGCGCGAATGGGTCCAACGTCAACCGGTCGAGGCTTCACGGCAATATTCCGCCGGAATGCGCTCCGCCGAGGTCTCTCACGTGATCGCCGGGATCGGCGAACCGCCCACGGCCGAGCAGGTGCGGGTCCTCGCCGACCGCATCCTGACCGGTGTCTTCGACGGCGATCTCGCCGTGGCTTTGGAGCGGTGCGCTGCCTTCTGCCGAGTGATCGCCACCGGTCGGGCCGAACTCGACGACGGCGACGTCGTCTCGGCCGCAGCCATGCTCGCGACCGCGGAAGACCTGGAGGCGAGCGCCACGCTGTGGCGCGCTGGCTCCCTTCACTAATCGGGTGCGGGGACCGAACACGCCGTACCTCCGCCCGAAGGGGGGCCACCTCGCCCTACCGCAAACGCGCCGTGTGATGTGACGCACGACCCGGTTTCTCTACACAGTGTGCAGACCTCGTTTACCGGGGGTTCACCGTTAGCGCGCCATCAGGTCACCGAGCGTCCCTAGCGTGCGGATCGTGCGGCCAACCTGACGTCCGCGCCGACTTTCCCCTGCGCCACTCTTGGCGGCGCGAAACCCCTTCAGAGAGGTCTTTTCGACGTGAAGCGCACCATCTCCCGTGCGGTCCCGGCCGCCCTCATGCTCACCCTCGCCCTCACCGCCTGTGGCGAGTCGGGCTCGACCGAATCCGGCGCCACCGACGCGGGCGTCACCGGCTCCATCAAGGGCATGGGCGCCAGCTCGCAGCAGGCGGCCGTGGTCAGCTGGAAGGCGGCCTTCGAGGGCGCCAACTCCGGCGTCACCGTCGACTACGACCCGCAGGGCTCCGGCGCGGGCCGCGCTCAGTTCGCCGATGGGGCCGTCGACTTCGCCGGTACCGACTCGGCCTTCAAGGACGAGGAGCTCGACAAGGCCAAGGAAGCCTGCGGCGGCGACATCGTCCAGGTCCCGGTCTACGTCTCGCCGATCGCGGTGATCTACCACCTCGAAGGTGTCGACAAGCTGCAGCTCTCGCCCGACACCCTGGCCAAGATCATGGACCGCAAGATCACCAAGTGGGATGACGCCGCCATCAAGGCGGACAACCCCGGTGTCGACCTGCCGTCGACCGCCATCGCCACGGTGAATCGCTCGGATGACTCCGGCACCACCAAGAACTTCGTCGAGTACCTCGGCAAGGCCGCCCCCGACGCGTGGTCCTACGAGCCCGAGGACAAGTGGCCGGTTTCCGGTGGCAACGCCGCCAAGGGCACCTCCGGTGTCGTCGACGCCGTCAAGCGCGGTCAGGGCACGATCGGTTACGCCGACTTCAGCCAGGCCAAGGATGTGGGCGTTGCCTCGCTCAAGGTCGGCGACGAGTACGTCGAGCCGTCCGCCGAGTCGGCCGCCAAGATCCTCGACGCCTCCAAGGCCAAGAGCGAGTCCGAGACCGACCTCGCGGTGGATGTCGCCAAGGACACCAAGGAGGCCGGCGTCTACCCGAACGTGCTCGTCTCCTACCAGGCCGCGTGCCTGAAGTACAAGGACGCCGAGAAGGCCAAGGTCGTCAAGGCGTGGCTCGAGTACGTTGCTGGCGAAGAGGGCCAGAAGGCCGCTGCCGATGCCGCTGGCTCGGCCCCGCTCCCGGCCAGCTGGATCGAGAAGAACAAGGCCGCGATCGACAAGATCAGCTGATCCTTGCTTAGGTGCTGACGACGCGGGGCGGACTCGGGCGTGATGCCCGGGCCGCCCCCCGTCGGGCACCAGGACCGTTCATCCTTCCCCTGTCTTCGGAGTGTCTCGCGTGACTGCAACCCCCGCCAAGGCGGTAACCCCCGCCAAGGCCGTGCGGCGGCCGGCCGACAAGATCTTCGCCGGCCTCTCGACGGCGTCCGGCCTGGTCATCTTGACCGCCCTCGTGCTGGTGGCGCTGTTCTTACTGCTGCAGGCCTGGCCGGCCCTGGTGGCCGACCCCGCCGATGTCCGCGACGGACAGGGGCTGGCGTACTACATCGGTCCGCTCCTCTTCGGGACGATCTATGCGGCGCTGATCGCGGTGATCATCGCGGTCCCGCTCTCGATCGGGATCGCCCTGTTCATCTCCCACTACGCCCCGCGGCGGCTCGCCACGGTGCTGGGCTACCTCGTCGACCTTCTGGCCGCCGTCCCCTCCATCGTCTTCGGCTTCTGGGGTCTTTCGATCGTCGGGCCGATGCTCGTGCCAATGAACAAGTGGCTCAACGAGCACTTCGGATGGTTCCCGCCCTTCGCTGGCACTCCCTCGACGATCGGTAAGACGATGCTGGTCGTGGGTGTGGTCCTCGCGATCATGATCCTGCCGATCATGACTGCCGTGAACCGTGAGGTCTTCTTGCAGACCCCCAAGCTGCACGAAGAGGCCTCGCTCGCCCTGGGGGCGACGCGTTGGGAGATGATCAAGCAAGCCGTCATCCCCTTCGGCAAGTCCGGCATCATCTCCGGGGTCATGCTCGGGCTCGGGCGCGCTCTCGGAGAGACGATGGCGGTGGCGCTGATCATCTCGCCGACCGCGCGGTACTCCTGGGAGTTGCTCTCTGGGTCCAGCTCGTCGACGATCGCTGCGGACATCGCGCTGAAGCTGCCTGAGAGCCCCGCCGGCTTGCAGACCAACACGCTCGTCGCGTCCGGCTTGGTGCTGTTTGCTCTCACCCTGATCGTCAACATGCTGGCCCGCTGGATCGTCGCCCGCCGGTCCGAATTCTCCGGAGCGAACTGATGACTCTCACTGAAGCTCAAACCCCCGTGCCCAACGCCCCGGAGGAACCCAAGACTGGCCAGTTGGCGAGCCAGGGGACGCTCCAACGCAACGTGCGACTGGCCATCCTCGCGGTCTCGGCGGTGATCGGCGCCGGCATCATCTTCGCCTTCTTCGGCTTTTCGATCCTGCCGATGGTCTTGGTGTCCGCGCTGATCTACTGCGTGGCGATCTACACCGTCAGCCGCATCGTCGAGGGCAGCCGACACGCCTCGGATCGGCTGGTCACTGGGGTCGTCACGACCTTCTTCCTGCTCGCGCTGATCCCGCTGGTCTCGATCATCGTCGATGTGGTGTCCAAGGGCACCCGGCGTCTGGACGCCGAGTTCTTCACGACCTCGATGCGAGGGGTGGTGAGCGAAGGGGGTGGCATCGCCCACGCGCTGCAGGGCACCCTGATGATCACCGCAGTGACCACCCTCATCGCGGTCCCGATCGGGATCCTCGCGGCGATCTACCTGGTCGAGTACGGCCAAAAGAACCGTCTCTCGCGGGCCCTGACCTTCTTCGTCGATGTCATGACGGGGATCCCCTCGATCGTCGCCGGTCTCTTCGCCTACGCACTCTTCACCCTCATCGTCGGCCCCGGATACAAGGCGGGCATCGTCGGTGTCGTCGCCCTCACCCTGCTGATGATTCCGGTGGTTGTCCGCTCCACCGAGGAGATGCTGCGCCTCGTCCCGAACGAGCTCCGCGAGGCGTCCTACGCCCTCGGGGTGCCGAAGTGGCTCACCATCGTCAAGGTGGTCCTCCCGACCGCCATCGCTGGGATCGCGACCGGCGTGACGCTCGCGATCGCGCGCATCATCGGTGAGACCGCCCCGCTGCTCGTCACGGCCGGCTTCACGACGAACCTCAACCCCAACCTCTTCCAGGGGAATATGTCGACCCTGCCGGTGGAGGCGTACTACGCGCTCACCCAGCCCGGTTTGAGCCCCGAGCCGTCCTACGATCGCGCCTGGTCGGCGATCCTGGTGCTGATCGTGCTCGTGATGGCGCTCAACATCATCGCCCGACTGATCTCTAAGTTCTTCGCCCCCAAGACCGGTCGCTGACGAGCGACCAATAAAGGAAAACGACGTGTCTAAGCGCATCGACGTCACCGACCTCGACATCTACTACGGCGACTTCCTCGCCGTCCAAGGCGTCAACATGGTCATCGAGCCCCGCACCGTCACGGCCCTCATCGGCCCGTCCGGCTGCGGGAAGTCGACCTACCTCCGGTCGATCAACCGCATGCACGAGGTCATCCCGGGCGCGTACTGCGAGGGCGACATCGTGATGGACGGCCAGAACCTCTACGGCAAGGGCGTCGACCCGGTGCTCGTGCGCCGCAAGATCGGCATGGTCTTCCAGCGGCCGAACCCCTTCCCGACCATGTCGATCCGCGAAAACGTCCTCGCCGGCGTCAAGCTCAACAACAAGCGGATCAACAAGAAGGACGCCGACGAGCTCGTCGAGTCCTCGCTGGTCGGCGCGAACCTGTGGAACGAGGTCAAGGACCGGCTGGACAAGCCCGGTTCGGGTCTCTCGGGCGGTCAGCAGCAGCGCCTCTGCATCGCGCGGACCATCGCGGTCAAGCCGGACGTCGTCTTGATGGACGAGCCGTGCTCGGCGCTCGACCCGATCTCGACCCTCGCGATCGAGGACCTGATCGATGAGCTGAAGTCCGACTACACGATCATCATCGTGACCCACAACATGCAGCAGGCGGCTCGCGTCTCGGACAAGACCGGCTTCTTCAACATCGAGGGCACCGGCAAGCCCGGCAAGCTCGTCGAGTACGACGACACCACGAAGATCTTCAACAACCCGGACCAGCAGGCGACCGAGGACTACATCTCGGGCCGTTTCGGCTGATCCGCGGCGGGCGAAGGGAGCCCACCGGCCCCTTCGCCGCCCCACAAGACCCGGCCCGGGTTGATCCAACAGGGGGGATCAACCCGGGCCGTGGCATGTCCGCGCGCGGGCCTCAGAGGAAGGCGAGCCGGGCGAGGACCGCGACGAGGGCCGCGGCGATTGCGGCGCCGGGGAAGGTGAGGACCCAGGCTCGCACGATGTCGCGGACCAGACCCCAACGGACGCGGCGGACCCCCTTCGTCGTCCCGGCGCCGACCACGGCCGCGGTGATGACATGCGTGGTTGAGATCGGGGCGCGCAGTGCCGTCGCGGCGAGGAGGACGATAGCCGCGGTCGTTTCGGCGGCGAACCCCTGGGTCGGGGTGACCGGGACGATCCGGCGACCGAGGGTGCGCATGAGCGGCCAGCCGCCTGCCCACGTGCCGAGCGCCATCACGAGCGCACAGAGCGAGATGACCCAGAAGGGGATGGACTGGTCGTTGGGGTGATGGAAGCCCCCGACGGTGAGAGCGAGGACGATCACCCCGGCCGTCTTCGCGGCGTCTTGCATCCCGTGCCCGAAGGCCATCGCGGCCGCCGATCCGGTCTGCAGGGCCCTAAAGCCCCGCCGCACTCGCGCGGGATCGACGTCGCCGAGGACCCGGTACACCCCGCGCATGAGCAGTCGCGCGAGGACCAGGCCAATCGTCGGGGAGACCAGCATGGGGATCACGACGAGGGTGAGAATCCCTTGCCATTCGACGCGCGCGCCAAGGGCGAGGGCCGCGCCGCCCAGCCCCCCGACGAGCGCGTGGGTAGCCGACGATGGCATGCCGAGGCGCCAGGTGAGCAGGGACCAGGCGGTCGCGCCGATCAGCGCGGCGGCGCAGAGAAGGATCCCGAGATGGCCCGACGGGGGGTCAATGATGCCGCTGCCGACGGTCTCGGCCACCCGCGTCCCGAAGAACGCGCCGATGAAGTTCGCGCCAGCCGCCATCGCCAGGGCCGCGCGCGGCGTGAGTGCCCGGGTCGAGATCGACGTCGCGACGGCATTGGAGGCGTCGTGGAAGCCGTTGGTGTAGGTAAAGCCCATCGCCAAGGTGATGACAACAGCGATCGGGAACCACTCCACGAGGGCTCAGGCCTCCGTGACGGCGATGAGTTCGACGAGGAGCGCAACCTCTTCGAAGGAGTTCGCCGCGGCCTCCAGCCGCTCCAGGACGTCACGGTGGCGCATGACGGCGATCGGATCCGTGATCCGTCCGCCAAGGAGCAGGGCGAGGAGGCGTCGGTAGTGCATGTCAGCCTGATTCTCCAGCCGGCTCACGGACTCCCAGTATTCGCGCAGCGCCTGGGGTTTGCGCAGTTGCGGCATCGCTTGGGCGGTGAGGTCGGCCATCCGGGCGATGACCTCGAGTTGCTCGGTCGTCCCCGGAAGGGGGTCGCTGAGGTGGTAGCGGACGAGCATGTCGCCCGCGCCCTCGAGGGTATTGACGCAGCGGTCGAGGGCCCGGGCGAGCGAGACGAGGTCACGGTGGTCGATCGGGGTGACGAAAGCGCGGGCGGCTCGCGCAATGAGCTCGTGGGTGAGGGCGTCGGCGGCGCGCTCGATCTCGGTCAGCTCGCGGACGATCCCGTCGCGCTCGGACGGCGGAGCCGCAAACAAGGTGGTGAGGACGCGCGAGGCAGTGACGGCGTGCCGGGCGATGCCGGTGAGGAGGTCGTCGTAGCGGTGATCCGGGCGGGTGAGGCGTAGGCCCACGGGCGGCTGCTCCCGAAGAGTGTCGGCGGTGATCGGACGCTGGCGGACAGCAGCCTACGGGGTGCGCCGGGCTGGGAGCGCCTCTCGGCACGTGGCCGCTCGCAGCGGCGAATTTTGGGACCCGGGGCTACCGCAGCCCGGCGCACCAGACACTGTAACCCGATCCCCCCACGGTTCCATTCCCATCAGGCGCGATCGAGCGGATGGTGCCGCTCGGCGGCGACGATGCGCGCGCTCGCGCCGGTCCCCGCGACGTGCACGATGAGCGCTTCCCCCTTCGTGATTCCCTTCAGCAGCGCGTGCTCGATGACCGACTGGGCGACCTGACCCTGCTGATACCGCTCGTCGACGAGGAGGAGGAGCAGGGCGACGAGATCGGGCAGCACCGGTCCGTGGCTGCACAAGGCGGTGGGCTGGCCGCGTTCGACGATCCGGCGGAGGTGGTGGGCGGCCTTGGTCGGATCGGCCGCGAAACCCTCTTCGGAGAGACCCTTTTTGAGTTTCATCTCGGCCCCGAGCTTCTTCGCGTAGGGAGCGAGGGTCTCGGTCGCTCGCACCGAAGGGGAGGAGACGAGGCGTTCGATCCCATACGCGGCGAGGAGGGGCACGAGGTCTTGGGCTTGTTCGCGCCCACGGGCGTCGAGAGGGCGAAGCCAATCGTCGTCGGACCACCGGGCCCGAGGATGCGCCTTCGCGTGCCGGACGATCGCGAGCGGCCAGGTCGTGAGCGAGCCCTGCCGGTCGGCGTTAGCGAGCGCGAGGAGTTGCTCCTGGTCGCGCTGGTAGGTGAGGCGCCAGGCGGCCTCTTCGGCGCTCAGCCACGCCACCTCGTCGATTTCGTGCTCGAGACGGCCATGGCCCCCCACGACCTCGGCGGCCCAATACCGCACGTCCTTGATCGACGGGCGACCGTTGCGGTCTCGTAGAGCGTAGGTGGAGGTGGGAAGGGGGCGACCCAGCCGGACCTCCAGCCCGGTCTCCTCGGCCGTCTCTCGGGCGGCGGCGACGGGGAAGATCTCCCCGCGGTCGAGTTTGCCTTTGGCCCACGACCAATCCCGATACTGCGGACGGTGGACGAGAGCCACCTGGAGTTCCCCGCGGCGACGACGCCAGGGCAGCGTCCCGGCAGCGAGCACGGTCGCCATCAGCGGTCGCCGATCATGGTCGGGGCGGGTCGCTCGGCCATGGCTCTATCTTGTCAGTCAATCACCGAGGGCGTACATCACGTGGACCGCCCGACGCGTGAAACCGGCGCGCGCGTAGGTCGCGAGTGCCGGGGTGTTGTCCCCTTCGACATAGAGGATGACGTCGCGCAGACCGCGTCCGGCGAGGTGAGCGAGGCCAAGCGCCGTGAGGGGGCCGCCGAGGCCGCGCCCTTGGGCGTCCGGGTGGACCCCAACGACATAGACCTCGCCCGTACCGCTCGCGTCGTCTTCCACCTTGGTCCAGTGGAAGGCGACGGGCTTGCCCCCTTCGTCCTCGATGAAAATCAGCCCCGAGGGGTCAAACCACGCCTGCTCCATCCGGGCCCGGAGCCCATCTCGATCGAGCCGTCCCTGTTCGGGGTGATGGGCGAAGGCGGCGGCATTGATCGCGAGCAGAGTGTCCTCGTCCTGACCGACGACGAAGGGGCGCGCCCGGTAGCCGTCCGGCAGGGTGGGTGCGGTGCTGTCGTCCTGGCCGAGGGGCCGGCCGAGGACGAGCAGCTCGCGAATGACCTGCATGCCCCGTGCGCGCCCGAGCTCGCGGGCGGCAGCGAGGTCTCCGTGGGACCAAACGCGCGCATCCGGACGGCGCTCGAGGACCCCGTCGAGGAGGGCGCGACCATGACCGGATCGCCGGTACTCGGGAGTGACGGCGAGTTCGCTCGAGCCGTCCGGTGCGAGTTGCGCGTAGCCGATCAGCGCGTCGGCGTCGCGGATGAGCCAATGGACCGCATCGCCTCCGCGTAGGCGCAGCAGGAAGTCCTCGCCGAAGGGGGAGACGCCGTCAGTGGTCGTCGCGGCGGCGGCAAGCGCCTCCACGGCGGCGGCGTCGGCGCTGCTCAGGTGGTCGACCGGGTCATTCACGCCAGCGAGTCTTGCAGGTCCTCGGCGGCATCCGGGACGAACCGGTATCCCACGTTGCGGACCGTCCCGATGAGGATCTCGTTTTCGGTGCCGAGTTTGGCGCGAAGGCGCCGCACGTGGACGTCCACCGTGCGGGTACCCCCGAAGTAGTCGTACCCCCAGACCTCCTGGAGGAGTTGGGCTCGGGTGAAGACCCGTCCCGGATGCTGCGCGAGGTACTTCAACAGTTCGAACTCTTTATAGGTGAGGTCGAGTCGTCTGCCGTCGAGCCGCGCGGAGTAGCTCCCTTCGTCGATCGTGAGGCCACCGGCGGTAATCCGGTCATCGGCGGCGTCCTCGGCGTCGGGGCGGGCGCTCGCGAGCCGGATCCGGGCCTCGACCTCGGCGGGTCCAGCGGTATCCAAGATCACGTCGTCGACTCCCCACTCCGCGGTGAGCGCGGTGAGGCCGCCCTCGGTGAGGATCGCGACGAGGGGAGCCGTACTACCGGTCGTGCGAATGACCCGGCAGAGTGATCGGGCCTGGGCCAGTTCTCGGCGGGCGTCGACGAGGATCACGTCGACCGCAGGCGCGTCGATCAGCACGGATGCCTCGGCGGGCATCGTGCGGATCTTGTGCCCGAGCAATCCCAGCGCCGGGAGGACCTCGGCGCTCGGCGCCAGGTCATCGGTGAGGAGGAGCAGCTGGGCCATTAGTCCCCAAGGATACGTTCTGGCGAGCGCCCCTCCTTCGGCCGTGACCGATCTCCCATCGGGGGGTCCGCTCGATGGGCGAAGAGGTGGCGGCCGGGGTGGGACGCGCTAGTGTCGAAACGTGCTCGACGAGACCGAACCGACCACCCGCTCCGCGCTGCGTGCTGCGCGCCGCGGAGGATCGACGTCGACCTCGCGCGAGATCAGCATCGCGAGCGTGCCCCTGCGGCCGCGGCCGGTGGTGGTCGCGGCGACGGTCGTCACCGCTGGAGCGCTCGGGGTTGCGGCGATGACCTCGGCGCTCGCGGCGGTGGTCGCGGTCGTCGGCGTGGTCGGGCTCGCGATCGTGGCCGGGTGGCCGGCACTGAGCGGTTCGCCCGTGCCTCGAGGTCAGGCGGTGGTGCTCGCCATCACGACCGTCGCCGTCCTCGCCGCTCTTCTCTTGGCCCCTGACACCGCCCGGCTGGAGCCGGTTCCGGCCGCCATCGCCGTCGGAATCGTGGCGATGTGTGTGCTGCCGTTAGCGGTCGAACGCGCCCGAACCGACCTCAGCGAGGGGCTCGCGCAAACGGCGGCGGGGATCGCGCTGATCGCCTGCGCCGCCCCCTTGGTCGCGGTCGCCGAACTCGCCCCGCGAGCGCTCGCGACGGCGATGATCGCGGTCGCCCTCACGAGCCTGATCGATTTGCTCTCCGGCCGACCCGGCATCATGCGGTGGTTGTGGCCGATGGCGGTCGTCGGAGGTGCTCTTGGCGGCATGATCGCCGGGCTCGCCCTCCTGGGCTCGGTGCGCCCCTGGGCCATCCTCGCCGGGATGCTGAGCGCGAGCGTCGCCCTCGCGCTGCGCGCCATCCTGAGCCGCCGCCCCGCGATCGAGGGGACCTGGCCGTCGGTCGCGTGCGGAGCCGGGTCGGTCCTGATCACCGGCCCGGTGATCTACGTGCTGGTGCGAGCCATGGGCGGCCTGGGCTAAGAGGCTCTGCGGGATCGGCAGGCCGCGTACGCTGTCGTGCGTGTTTACCATCGATCCGACCTTGAACCCCGAGATCGCGCCCTTGGCCTGGCTCGTCGGCACCTGGGAAGGGGCCGGCGTCGTCGGCTATCCCACGATGGAATCGGCGAACTTCGGCCAAGAGATCGTGTGCAGCCACGACGGGCGCCCGTTTTTGAGGTGGGAGTCGCGGACCTGGCTGCTCGATGAGAGCGGGGAGAAGGTCCGTCCGCTTGCGACCGAACTCGGCTTCTGGCGACCCGGGGGCGATGGAGAGGTCGAATTGCTTCTGACCCACCCGACCGGCTTCCTCGAGATGTATTACGGCAGCGTCGAGCCGGCGAAGATCCAGTTGCGAACCGATGGCGTCCTGCGCAGCCCACACGCCAAGGAGTACACCGCCGCCCAGCGCCTCTACGGCCTCGTGGAGAGCAACCTCATGTGGGTGATGGACATGGCCGCGGTCGGCCAGCCGATGACGAGCCACGTCTCGGCCGAACTTAAGCGCGTCGAGTAACCGCCGCGGCGAAGGGGGCGTCCTACTCCGTGTAGTTCGCCATGTCGTCGCTCTGCAGGGCGTCTCCGAGCCGGTCCATGGCGGCCTCGTCGAAGATGTCGATCGACGCGCCGGACGGGCTCGTGCCGAAGCCAGCGAAGGGCGCGGTGATGAAGTGAATATCCCCGCCGCGGATGCCGCGCATCTTCAGGGCCTCAGACCTGATCTTCTCCGAGCTGAGCGTTTCGTCGAGCACGGTGTACCGGCCGCCCGCGTCCATGACATTGGCGAGTGTGATCGGGTTGAGCAGGACGGCCGGGTCGAGGGTCTTGTCCATGATCGCCCGCAGCCATTCCTGCTGGCGCTGACCGCGAGAGATATCCCCTTCCGAGAGGGCATAGCGCTCCCGGACGAAGGCGAGGGCCTGGGCGCCGTCGAGATCGTTCCACCCCTGCTGGAAGCCCGGGCTCGCCTCGACGGCGTTCACCCGGACGCCACCGAGCGCATCGGTGAGGGCCTTAAAGCCCTCGAAGTCGGTCTTCGCGACGTGGTCGATCTTCACGCCGACGAGGTTTTGCACCGTCTCGGTAAGCAGCGGTGCCCCCCCGAAAGCGAAGGCGGCATTGACCTTGTCCTCGCCATGACCGGGGATCTCGACATAGAGATCGCGGGGGAAGTGGATCAACCACACCGCGCTGTGATCCTTCGGGACGTGCACGAGCTGGATGACATCGGCGCGGGCACCCACTCGGTCGGGTCCAGCGTCCGAGCCGATCAGCAGGTAGTTGGTGCCCTGCCCCGTGACGAGCTTCTTGCCGTCGGCATCGGTCGTGGCCGTCGGGAGCATGGGTTCGCGCGCGATGTTGTCGAGCTTGCTGTTGAGGAACCACGCGTACCCGAGGATCCCGATGAGGAGCACCGCGAGGAAGGAGGCGATGACGATCAGGATCCGGCGTCGCCGACTGGCGGGTCGACGCGCGGCCCCGCGGCGAGCAGCCCTGCGGCGCTCACGTCGAGATTCGGTCGGAATCTCCTCCATCATCTCGTCCAGCATGACTGCGAGTGTAAGTCGCGACCCTGACCCGCACGCCGGGATGAGACGTAGCATGCAGGCCATGGCTGATCTCGGAGCAGACGTCGGCGACCGCCTCCGGCGGCGCGGGATGCGGATGACCGATCAACGTCGCCGCGTGATCAACGCCCTGGCCGGTCATGCCCACCGCACCCCGGAGGAACTCACCGCCGCGGTCGCCGAGGACGGCGGCGCACCTCTTCCCCCGTCAACGGTCTATCGCACTCTTGAGGCACTCGAGCAGATCGGGGTGGTGCGCCACACTCACCTCGACCACGGCGCGCCGACCTATCACCTGGAAGATCACGACGGTCATCTCCACCTCGTCTGCCGGCGGTGCGGAGCGGTCCTTGAAGTGCCGGCGAGCCACGCCGGGAGCTTTGTGGAACAGATCAGCGCGCAGACCGGTTTTATGGCTGACCCCACGCACATGGCGATCCACGGCCGGTGCGCGACCTGCCACGAGGAGCTCTCGTCATGACCACCCTTACCCCGTCTCCTTTGATCGACCGCCCGCGAGCGGTGGCGGCCGAGGGGGTCGACGCGGGCGTGGCGGCGCACTACGGCGACCCGGGTCGCGAACAGCGGCTGCTCACCGAGGGTCTCGCGGTGGTCGACCTCTCCCATCGAGGGGTGATTGCGGTGACCGGCAGTGACCGTCTCCGGTGGCTGCATTCGTTGACGAGCCAGCACCTCAGCGATCTCGCCCCGCGAACGAGCGCGGAATCGTTGATCCTCACCCCGAAGGGGCATATCGAGCATGTCCTCCACGTCGTCGACGACGGTGAGACGACGTGGTTGACGGTCGAGCCGGGGACCTCGGCCGAGGCTGCGGCCTGGCTCGATTCGATGCGCTTCATGCTCGATGTCGCCGTCGCCGATGTCACCGAGTCGTGGGCTGTGCTTGGTGAACCGATCGGGCGCGAAGGGGGAGAAGGGGAGCCTGTCTCCTGGGTGGATCCCTGGCCGGGTCCCGTCGGGGATACCGCTCCCTATGGGCCGGTCGACGCCCACCCCGGTGCCGACTGGGCCTGGCGCGAGACCCTCGTCCCGCGCGCGGAACTCGATGCGGCCGTCGGGGATCGAGAGCTCGCCGGGACCTGGGCCCTGGAGGCGCTTCGCGTCCACGCCTGGAGGCCGCGCTTCCACCTCGAGACCGATCACCGCACGATTGCTCACGAAGTGGACTGGCTCCGCACAGCGGTCCACCTCCACAAGGGCTGCTACCGCGGGCAAGAGACCATCGCGCGAGTTCACAACCTCGGGCGGCCGCCGCGCCGCATCGTGTCCTTGCACCTCGACGGGTCGGGCCACCTACTGCCCGAGGCGGGCTCGCCCCTCTTCGTCGAAGGGGGGACGCGCCCGGTGGGTCAGCTCACGAGCGTTGCCCGGCATCACGAGGAGGGCCCGATCGCGCTCGCGGTCATCAAGCGCAACACCGACCCCGGCGCGACCTTGAGGATCCCCACGCCGAGCGGCGATGTCACCGCAGCGCAGACGGTGATCGTCGCGCCCTGACGGGGTGGCCGCGAACGGGGTGAGGGCCTCACCCTGTTGGTCACGAATAACCCTGGCGCGCAACGGGTTACATCGGCATGATGGTTACTAGGCGTCCAGCGCCGGCCGCCGTCGAGCCGATGTCGACTACGTCACAATCGCTTGCCAGAGTTTGCAAAGTGCTAACTAGAGCAAGCACAATAGAGGCATGGCACGGAATCCGCTCGGGGACCTAGGGAACAACCTGGGTGAGTACCTCCGTGAGCAGCGGAAGAACGCCGAACTCTCCGTCCGCCAGCTGTCCGAGGTGGCCGGGATTTCGAACCCGTACCTCTCGCAGATCGAGCGAGGGGTCAAAAAGCCCAGCGCGGAGATCCTGCAGGCCCTCGCCAAGGGATTGTCGATCTCGGCGGAAACGCTCTACATCCAGGCCGGGCTCCTCGACCCCGACGACTCGTCGGCGAAAGAGCGGCTCACCACCCGCGAGTTGCTCATGGTCGACCCGAAGCTCACGAGCCGACAGCGCCAGACCCTGATCGATATCTATGACTCCTTCGTCGGCGACACCGATGAAGGCCAGGCCCCGGGGGAACCGGACGCCACGCAGACCAGTACCAGCAAACCACGCAAGCGACCCACCAAGAGGAGCACGAAATGACCGTCACCACGACCGTCAAGAAGATCGTCACCGACAACACCTACGCCGTCGTCGGGGTCACCGACTACGCGGTCGAGCAGGTCCGCAACGCCGGCACCCAGCTTGACGCTGCTCGCGCCGAGCTGCGCACCCAGGTTCAGACCGTGCGCTCCGAGTACGCCCCGAAGAACATCCCGGCCAAGGTTGCCGAGCTGCACGCCGACCTCGCCGAGCGTGGCGAGAAGCTCGTCCAGCGCGTCCGCAACCAGAAGGCGACCCAGGACCTGGTCCACCAGGCCGAAGCCACCGTCGCGCTCGGCAAGGGCGCCATCACCACCGCCCGCAAGGCTGCCGATGACATCGAGCGGTCCGCGAAGGCCACCGTGACCACCGGTCGCCACGAGGCTGAGAAGGCCGTTGCTGGCGTCAAGAAGGCCATCAAGGTCGAGGTCGACACCGACGCCGCCGAGAAGGCCGTCGCCGACGCCGCCAAGCGCACCCGCACCGCCGCCAAGCGGACCAGCACCACCGCCAAGAACAGCGCCGCTCGCACCAAGACCGCCACCAAGGCGACCGCGACCAGCGCCCGCAAGACCGCGGCGAAGAGCGCCAAGGCCACCGAGAAGGCTGGCGAGAAGGTCGGCGACTGATCTCGCCTCGATGACGAGCGGCGTCCCTCGCCGCTCACCGTCACCTCGCGCGAAGGGGGTCGGCTCCGTCGATCGGAGTCGGCCCCCTTCGCCGTCGGTAGGTGGCATCCGCCAAGGATCCGCCCGAGTGACGAAGGGAGATACCGTCGCCTTCGTGAGTGAGAACCCTCCCTTCGGCGCCCGCGCGGTGGAGACCGCGCCGGTGCTCGTCCATGCGACCCGCGGGGCGATGGTCGAGTCGGCGCACCGTGCCACCCTCGTCGTGACCGCACCGAACGGCGAAACCTGGCTAGAGCGCGGCGCGGTCAACGAGCCGATCCTGCCTCGCTCGTCGCTCAAGCCGCTACAGACGCTCGCGATGCTTCAGCACGGCCTGGATCTGCCGCCGGATCTCCTCACGCTCGTGAGCTCGAGCCATTCCGGCGAAGAGGTCCACCGTCACGGTGTGCGGCGCATCCTCGCGACGGTTGGCCTCACCGAGGACGCGCTGCGCAACACCCCGTCCCTCCCGATCGGAGAGGTCGAGCACGCGCGCTGGCTCGCGACCGGTCGGCCCGCCGCCTCGATCGCGCAGGACTGTTCCGGCAAGCACGCCGGGATGCTCGCGACCTGCGTGATCAACGGGTGGCCGGTCGAGGGCTACCTCGACGGGGATCATCCCCTCCAGCGGGCGATTGCCGACCTGGTGACCAGGTGGTGCGGCCCGATCGCGTTCACGGCAGTTGATGGGTGCGGCGCGCCGGTCCCGACGACGCCGTTGGCGGCGCTCGCCCACGCCTTCGGGCGCCTGGCGACGGCGCCTCAGGGCACTGACGAGCACCGGATTGCCGAGGCGATCCGGGCGCACCCCGAGATGCTCGGCGGCGACGGGCGTGACGTGACAGCGGTGATCCGAGCGCTCCCTGGCGTGATCGCCAAGGATGGCGCGGAGAGCGTCTATGCCGCGGGGACGGCCGATGGCTACGGTGTCGCGGTCAAGGTCACCGACGGCGCCCCCTTCCCCCGGGCCCGACAGGTCCTCCTCGCGAGCGCTCTCACCCGAGTGCTGGAAGCCTCGGGTGCACAGGTCCCGGCCGCGCTCGAGGCACTGACCACCGTGCCGGTCCTCGGGCATGGCCAGCCGGTCGGTAGCGTGCACGTGGTTGGGTTCTAGGCGAAGGGGGCGAAGGTGCGAGCGGTCCTGCAGCGGGTGACCGGCGCGAGGGTCAGTGTCGACGACGAGGTCGTCGGGTCGATCGGGCCGGGCCTCGTGGCGCTCGTCGGGGTGACCCATGGTGATGGGCCGACGGAGGTCGAGGCCATCGCCCGCAAGATCGCGACCCTACGGATCCTGGACGGCGAGCGCTCGGTGGTCGACGTCGGTGCGGAGGTGTTGGTGGTCAGCCAGTTCACCCTCTATGCCGATACCCGCAAGGGCCGTCGCCCTTCGTGGGGTGCCGCCGCGCCGGGACCGCAGGCCGAGCCGCTCGTCGCGGCTGTCGCCGAGGCCCTTCGGGCCGAGGGGATTAGCGTCGCCGAAGGTCGCTTCGGCGCCGAGATGCAGGTCGCCCTCGTGGGCGACGGACCGGTCACGATCCTGCTGGATCACCCGCCGCAGGCTTGACCCCCTTCCCCCTTCCGGTGGCCGAGGGCGAGCGGAAGGGGAAAGGGGATACGTCCAGCGCGCCCCCAGGGTCCATCTCATAAGGTGTGCCGCATGGGTTTCGTCTACAACCTCCAGGGGTACATCGTCATCGGGCTCGGCCTGCTCGCCCTGGCGACGGAGGTCTACGCCTTCGGGCATGCGCTCACCCAGCGACCCGATGCCTTCGAGGCGGCCGGGAAGAAAACCAAGCAGTTTTGGCTGCTCGTCCTCGGACTCGCGGTGCTGATCGGCTTCGTGACGGTCTTTAACGTGCTCGGTCTGATCGGGCTGCTCGCGATCGTGGCGGCCGGGATCTACCTCGCGGACGTCAAGCCCGCGCTGGAGGAAGTGCTCGGACGTGGCGGACGTAACCGTTCGCATGGGCGCTGGTAGGTCGAAAATGAGGTGACCTGTCGGTCACAATGGTCGGCGAGCCGCGCCCTGCGGTCGCTAGATGACTTCGAGGGGAATCATGACTGCACCGACCGAGCTGCCCGACCCGCGCGAGGGAATCGTGACCTCGCAGCGCCCCTGGGGTGACTTCGAGCAGTTTGCGGTGAACGAATCGGTGACGGTCAAGGTGATCACCGTCGAGCCGGGGCATCGGCTCTCGCTCCAGACCCACCGGGACCGCGCTGAGTTGTGGGTCGTGCTGGACGGTCCGATGCAGGTGACCGTGGGTGAGCAGACCTGGGATGCCCAGCACGGCGAGCGGGTATGGGTCCCCCAAGGCGCGGTCCACCGGATGGCCAACGCGAGCGAGGCCCCGGCTCGGATCCTCGAAGTCGGCTACGGGCACTTTGACGAGGACGACATCGTGCGCCTCGAGGACGACTACGCCCGCTGACCGACCGGCGCGACCGCGCGCCAGTCCACGCTCACCTCGCCGAGGCGCCACCGTTTCGCCCCGCCCCGGATCGGCCAATCCTGGGCGAGCGCCTCGACCGCCGCGATCATTCGCTGGCGCGGGCCGAAGGGGGCGATGGCGCTCGCGTGTGCCCACGCCTGGTCGAGATCCGCGAGCAGGGCGTGAATCGGCTCTCCGCTGACGTTGCGGTGGATCAGCACCTTCGGCAGTCGTTCGGCGACGATCGACGGCGGGAGCGACTGCTCGGTGAGGTCTCGAAGCCGCCAGGACAAGGTGAGGGTGAGCGGACGCTCGCGATCGAGCACGACCCACGAGCCGAGCCGACCGAGTTCGGAGCACGTGCCTTCGATGAGCAGGCCATCCGGATCGAGGCGGCGCTGCATGCTCTCCCAGGCCGGGGCGACCTCGTCCTCGCCGTATTGGCGCAGGACATTGATCGCGCGGATGACCCGAGCGGATCGCCCCTGCAGCGGAACCTCGAAACCGCCGCGCGCGAAGCTCAGCCCCTCGCGGGCATACGGCAGCGCTGCCTCCACTCGTGCCGGGTCGATCTCCAGTCCGACGACCTCGACATTCGGCCGTACCGCTCGAAGGCGGGCGTGCCATTCGGCGCTCGTGACTCCGGACGCGCCGTACCCGAGATCGACGACGACCGGCGGCTCCGCGCCCTTCGTCAGGACCTCCCCATGGCAGGCAATCAGCCAGCGATCGATCCGACGAAGGCGGTTGGGGTGCGTCGTGCCGCGGGTGATCACGCCCTCGGTCCGCTCGTTCCCCACCCGAGGGAGCGTAAGGGGTCGAGGGTGGCCCGAACTAGGCTGTCGACGTGCAGCGCCAGGAGTCGAGGGTCAGCAAGAGCATGGTGGCATTGCTCCTGTCCCTCACCGGCGCGTTGATCATCGGCCTGATCAACTGGGTGCCACCGCTGATCGGACACGGCAGCGGCGTCGATGCGATCCAGCCCGGACTGATCATCGTCAGGTCCCAAGCGGTCGGCGTCATCACCCTCGGGGAGGGCCGATCGGTTTCTCTCGATGGGCGGGGGCTGCGGATTCGAAACGGTGCCGAGACCCTCTTCCAAACCCCGCGCGCCGGGTCGCCGATCTCGGTGCTCTACGGGTCGGTCCGGGGCGAAGGGGGTGACCGCACCGAACGGATCGAGCAGGTGTGGTCCGATGTCCGCTTCGATCGGGTCGTGACCGGCGCGGGGAGTGCGGAGTACACGGGAGTCGTGCTCGCCGACGAGCGGGAGATCCCTTTCACGTTCTCCGTGACGCTCGATGGAGATTGGATCCGGATGGCGGCCTCGGTCGAGGGCGCCGACGGCATCGTGGTCCACGGCGCCGAGGAGTACGGGACCCGGGGGGTTCCGCCAGCGCTGCCAGACCGTCCCCTCCGCGGTGACGGATGGTGGGTGAGCCCGGGCATCGCGGCGGGGCTGCCGGCGTACCGCACCGGTCTCGGGGCGATCGTCGTCATGGGGCCAGTGCGCACCGACCGCGCCGTGGATGCCAGCGACCGTGGGCGGATCGGCCTGCATGTTTGGGGCCCGCGCGCGGAAGTGGTCGTCACGAGCCGTCTTCTGCCTCAGGGGACCTCATGAGCAAGACACCCCGTATCCGCCGCGTCGCCATGCTCAGCGTGCACACCTCGCCGCTCGCGCAGCCAGGGATGGGCGATGCGGGTGGGCTAAACGTCTACGTCGTCGAGTCCGCACGCCAACTCGCCGCGAGGGGGATCGAGGTCGAGATCTTCACCCGTCGAACCTCGGCGGACCAGCCCGACCGGACCGCCCTCGAGCCGGGTCTCGCCGGGATCACCGTGCATCACGTCGATGCGGGCCCCTACGAGGGTCTGGTCAAGGAAGATCTGCCCGGTCAGCTGTGCGCATTCACCGCTGGGATCATGCGCGTCCTCGCGGGGGTACGGCTCGGGTACTACGACGTGGTGCACTCCCACTACTGGCTCTCCGGACAGGTGGGCTGGCTCGCCGCCGAACGTTGGCAGGTGCCCCTCGTCCACACGATGCACACGATGGCCCGGGTCAAAAACGCCCTCCTCGCCGACGGTGACGTCCCAGAGCGGCCCGGCCGGGAGATCGGTGAGGCGCAGGTCGTGACCGTCGCGGACCGGTTGATCGCCAACACCGAGCGCGAGGCGCAGGAACTGATCGAGCTCTATGACGCGGATCCGGCGAAGGTCGTCGTCGTCCCGCCCGGCGTCGACCTCGCCCGATTCACGCCCGGCGAGATGTCCGCTGCACGCTCGCGCGTCGGTATCCGCGAGGACGCGGTCATGCTCCTCTTCGTCGGTCGGATCCAACCCCTGAAGGCCCCCGACGTGCTGCTCCGAGCGGCGGCCGAGCTGCTGCGGCGTCGGCCCGAACTGCATGACCGGCTCGTGGTCGCGATCCTCGGAGGTGCATCCGGCCGCGGGGTGGACTCGCCGACCTGGCTGACCGACCTCGCCGACGAGCTGGGCCTGACCGACGTGCTCCGCCTCGGCCCGCCCGTCGATCGCGACACCCTGGTCCAGTGGATGCGCGCCGCTGACGTGGTCGCCGTCCCGTCGTATAACGAGTCCTTCGGGTTGGTCGCGATCGAGGCCCAGGCGAGTGGCGCTGCGGTCGTCGCTGCCGATGTCGGCGGACTCCCGACGGCGGTCGGTGACGCGGGGATTCTCGTGCCGACCCACGACCCGGTGGACTGGGCCGAGGCGATCGCCTCGATCATTGATGATACAGGCCGTGCCGCGGAGTTGCGGCGTCGGGCCGCCGAGCACGCCCAGCAGTTCGGGTGGGAGGGGACCGCCGAGCGCCTCCTCGACGTCTACCGTGGAGCTGTCCGAGAACGCCGAAGCACCGAGGAGTAGCGGTGACCGATCGTGACCAGCCCGATGCCGTCTTTGCGATGATCTCGCGCTACCTGCGCGAGCAGGAGCTGGAGACCGAAGGGGGTGCGCGCGATGGCGAGATCGTGGTGACCCTGCCGGGCGAGAAGAAGCTCAAGACGGTCACCTCCCTCGTCGTCGGCAACGAGGCGCTGTCGGTCTCGGCCTTCGTCATCCGTAACCCCGATGAGCAGCACGATGAGGTCTATCGCTATCTGCTCCGCCGCAACCTCCGCCTGCCCTATCTCGCCTATGCGATCGATGGGTCCGGCGACGTCTATGTGCGCGGGACGATCCCCCTTCGGGCGGTCGACGAGCATCTCCTCGACCAACTGCTCGGGGTGGTCCTCGAGGCGGCGGATGCCCCCTTCAACGAACTCCTCGTCCTCGGCTTTTTGACTTCCATGCAAAAGGAGTGGGACTGGCGGGTGAAGAACGGCGAGTCGCTGCGCAATCTGGAGGCCTTCCGCTCGTTGCTCGAGCACGATCGCGACCAGTAGAGACCGGTAAAGACCCTGACCTGACGGGCGTCTCGGGCAGGGCTAGGGTGAAGATATGGCCACGCTGATCCTGCTCCGTCACGGACGCTCCGACTGGAACGAAAAGAACCTCTTCACCGGGTGGGTGGATGTCGATCTGATCGATAAAGGACGTGCCGAGGCGGTGCGCGGCGGCGAGTTGCTGAAGGAGGCCGGCATCCTCCCCGACGTCGTCCACACCTCCCTGCTGCGCCGCGCAATCACGACCGCGAACCTCGCCCTGGACACCGCCGACCGGCACTGGATCCCGGTCCGGCGAGACTGGCGGCTTAACGAACGCCACTACGGCGCCCTCCAGGGCCTCGACAAGGCCGCCACGCGAGAGAAGTACGGCGACGACCAGTTCATGCTGTGGCGCCGCTCGTTCGACACCCCGCCGCCGCCGATCGATGAGGACAACGAGTTCTCCCAGACCGGGGACCCCCGCTACGACGGCATCGAGGTCCCGCGCACCGAGTGCTTGAAGGACGTGATCGTCCGCCTGATGCCCTACTGGGAGGGGCCGATCCAAGACGACCTGCGCGAGGACAAGACCGTCCTGATCGTCGCTCACGGCAACAGCCTGCGAGCGCTCGTCAAGCACCTCGACGGGATCAGCGACGAGGACATCGCGGGTCTAAACATCCCGACCGGGATGCCGCTCGTTTACGAGCTGGACGATGCGTTTATGCCGACCAAGCCCGGTGAGTACCTCGACCCCGAAGCGGCTGCCGCGGAAGCAGCGGCGGTCGCGAGCCAGGGGAAGTAGGGCTCTGTCGGCTCCACCAATGCCAAGAAGGGGGCGGGGCGTGCGCGAGGCACGAACCACCCCCCTCCCCTTTGGGGNGCGGCTGCCGCGGAAGCAGCGGCGGTCGCGAGCCAGGGGAAGTAGGGCTCTGTCGGCTCCACCAATGCCAAGAAGGGGGCGGGTCGTGCGCGAGGCACGACCCGCCCCCTTCTCGTTGGGCGGTAAAAGAAACCGTGAGGGTCGTCAGGCACCCGCCGGCAACTGGTCGCCGCGATCCAGATCGTCAGCGGACTCAGAGAACTCGCCCGTCACGAGGAAACGCATGCGCCGCGCAACCGAGACGGCGTGATCGCCGAACCGCTCGTAGTACCGGCCCAGCAGGGCCATGTCGACGGCGGACTGGGTGCCGTGCTGCCAGTGGCCATCGACGAGCACGGCGAAGAGGTCGCGCTGGAGGCTATCCATCTCGTCGTCGACCTGCTCGATCCCGCGGGTCTCTTCCAGGTCCTGAGTGACGAGCACCTGGGCCACCAGCTCGACGAGGCGCTCGCCGACCTGGCCCATCTGCAGGACGGGGGCGCGCAACTCGTCGGGGACCGCGGCCTCGGGGTAGCGCAGGCGGGCCAGTTTGGCGACGTGGCGGGCGAGATCCCCCATCCGCTCGAGGTCGGCGGACATCCGCATCGCCGTGACGACGACCCGCAGGTCGGTCGCGACCGGAGCCTGCCGAGCGAGCACGTCGATCGCGTGCGCGTCGAGGTCATGGCGCTTGAGGTCGATCGCCTGGTCGGCTTCGATCACCGAGTCGGCCAGCTGCACGTCAGCATCGAGCAACGCCGTGGTCGAGCGGGCGATCGCCGAGCCGACCCGGTGAGCCATCTCGACCAGGTCGTCGGTGATCCTCTGCAACTCGTCGTGGAAGACTTCGCGCATCGTGTGAGGGTCTCTTTTCCGGTGAAGGGGGTTCCAGGGGCCGGTGGCGGTGATCGCTCGCCGCGAACGCACCTGGTACGGCCACGGCAACCTAACCGTGGACGGGTGAACGAACTCTGGCGGTCAGGTGAACATCGCGCCCGGTCGGCTGTGGTCTCGGGCACGCGGTTCGAGTCTGCCGAGCCGCCGCGTACTCTCGGTGACGTGCAGCCGACAACTGCGGCAATTCTTGGTTGCCTGGCGGGACTGATCATCGCCGGGCTGGCCTGGGCTGCCGTCTGCTGGTCGGATCGTGACACAGCGCTCGCGGAGCCGCCCGAGCCGGAGCTGCCGCGCGGCGTCGGGGACGTCCTCGCCGTGCTCCGCTCCAGTGGGATCGTGATCGATCGCGCGGGCCACGTGGTGAACAACAGCCCGGCCGCCGTCGCCTATGGGCTCGTTCGCCACGGGCGGATCGTGAACCCGGAGTTGCGCGAACTCGCCGAGCGAGTGGTCGCCGATGGGGTGATTCGCGAAGGGGAGTTCGACCTCACCCGCCCGTCCAGCGGAGCCAGTTCGCGCATGCACGCACGGGTGGCGCCGCTGTCCTCGGAGCACATCCTGCTGCTTGTCGAGGACCAGACGCAGGCCCGGCGGGTCGAAGAGGTGCGCCGCGATTTCGTCGCCAACGTCAGCCATGAGTTGAAGACCCCGGTGGGTGGGCTCTCCCTTCTCGCCGAGGCGGTCATGGACGCCCGAGACGACCCGGTGGCCGTCACCCGCTTCGCGCAACGGATGCAAAGCGAGGCACACCGGCTCTCGCAGTTGATCAAGGAGATCGTCGACCTCTCGCGGCTGCAGGGCACCCCGGTGCTGCAAGACCCCGAGGTCGTCGATATCGAACTCGTCGTGAGCCAAGCGATCGAGCACCTTCGGATCGAGGCCGACGCCAAACACATCGCGCTCGCCGATAAGTGCAGCGACGATCTCTACGTGCTCGGCGATCACGACCTGCTGGTTACGGCCGTGCGCAATCTCGTCGGGAACGCCATCGCCTACTCCGACCCCGACACCCGCGTCGGGGTGGGGGCGCGCCTCGTCGGGGATACGGTCGAAATCGCCGTCACCGACCAGGGGCCTGGCATCCCGCTCGAAGAGCAGGGCCGGATCTTTGAGCGCTTCTACCGGATGGACGCCGCGCGTTCGCGGGCGACGGGTGGGACCGGCCTCGGGCTCTCGATCGTCAAGCACATCTGTGCCAACCACGGCGGCGAGGTGTCGGTGTGGAGCGAGGCGGGCCACGGTTCCACCTTCACGATCCGGCTGCCGGCCGCTCCCGAGACCCTGCGCGCTCACCCCCAACCGTCGCCGCCCCTCGGCAGCCTGCCGTGGACGTCGATGCCACCGCGCCTCACCCAGGTCGAGGACAGCCGCCTCGGTGAAGGGGGTCCGCCGACCGATCCGCTCGCTGGCAGACTCGTGCCGCGAATGGCCACCTCTCGTCCCGTCTCCACGCCATCTGCGACTCCGCCACCCGACCCACCGGTCTCCCCACAGAAGGAATCATCGCCATGACGCGCATCCTGGTCGTCGAGGACGAGATCTCGTTCTCGGACCCCCTGTCGTACCTGCTCAGCAAGGAGGGATACGACGTCGAGGTCGCCGACAACGGCCCGGCGGCGATCACCGCCTTCGATGCTCAGGGCGCCGACCTCGTGCTGCTCGACCTGATGCTGCCGGGCCTCTCGGGCATCGACGTCTGCCGTGCCATCCGTCAGCGCTCCAACGTCCCCGTGATCATGTTGACCGCCAAGGATGGTGAGATCGACAAGGTCGTCGGGCTCGAGATCGGCGCCGATGACTACGTCACCAAGCCCTACTCCTCGCGTGAGCTCTTGGCCCGGATCAAGGCGGTCTTGCGTCGCGGCGCCGAGCCGGAGGACCTCGTGCCGGCGACGGTCGAAGGGGGCCCGGTCCGGATGGATGTCGAGCGCCATGTCGTCACCGTGCGCGGCGAACCGACCGCGCTGCCGCTGAAGGAGTTTGAACTCCTCGAGATGCTGCTGCGCAACTGCGGTCGCGTGCTCACCCGGGTCCAGTTGATCGACCGAGTGTGGGGCAGCGACTACGTCGGCGATACCAAGACGCTCGATGTCCACATCAAGCGGTTGCGGGCCAAGGTGGAGTCCGACCCCGCGAACCCGGTTCACATCGTGACCGTGCGCGGTTTGGGGTACAAGTTCGAGGCCTAGGCGGCCGGGGCGCGGCCAGTGCCGCGGAAGAGGTCATCGGACGCGGAAACATCCGCGTCCCCTGCCCGTTTCCCCGTCCGGATCGGGCTCGGCGCATGACGAAGGGCGAATCCCTGGTGGGATTCGCCCTTCGTCATGGTGCGCGCTAAGCGGTCCGTTTTAGGAGCTGGGGCTCGCGTCCGGGCTGGGAGAGTCGCTCGGGCTCGCGGGCGCGGTGGGCGCGTACTCCTCGTAGTAACCGGTCGCCGGGCGGACCGGGGCCGGGGCCTGGCTGGTCGCGCCGGTGGTCGAGGTCAGCATAAGGTCGGCGTTCTCGCCAGGACCCTGCTCGATCGTGACCTGCAGGCGCGGTCCCTCCTGGGAGAGGAGGACGGCGCTGTTGGCCTTGACCTGCGCGGTGACCTGGGATTCGCCGGCAGCAATCGTGACCGTGGCATCCTTCGAGCCGGTGTTTTCGACCGCGCCAGTCACGGTGGCGGGACCCCCCTTCGCGTCGCTGACCAACGCGAGGTTCTTCACCTGGACCACGCCGAGGTCGACCGGGATGCCATCCGCGGGTGACCCGGGAGTCTCCATGGTCTGCATCGGGGAGGTAGCCGTGCACCCCACCAGAGCGGCGGACACGGCGACGACGAGGGCTGCCCCGCGCGTGCGGGTAAGGAGAGAGCGCTTCACGGGGGTCAGCCTAGCGGCGACCCGGGAGGTCGTGCGCAGGGGATCGTGAGGACGGTCGCACCAATCTGGCTGTCAAGCGACACGCCGTGTTAATCTAGAGGTCGCGAAAGGGGACATCTCTACATGGTTTTTAAGGTCGGCGAGACAGTTGTGTACCCGCACCACGGGGCCGCACTGATCGAAGAGATCAAGACGCGCACGATCAAAGGCGAGGAGAAGTTATACCTCAAACTCAAGGTCACCCAGGGTGATCTGACGATCGAGGTACCCGCAGAAAATTGCGACCTCGTCGGCGTGCGAGACGTCGTCGGCCAGGAAGGCCTGGACAAGGTCTTCGAGGTGCTGCGCACGGAGCACGCCGAGGAGCCGACCAACTGGTCGCGCCGGTACAAGGCGAACCTCGAAAAACTCGCCTCGGGCGATGTCATCAAGGTGGCCGAGGTCGTTCGCGACCTGTGGCGCCGTGAGAAGGACCGGGGCCTGTCGGCGGGCGAAAAGCGGATGCTGGCCAAGGCCCGTCAGATTCTCGTCTCCGAATTGGCGCTCGCCGAGAAGACCGATGAGGACCGCGCTGAGGTCATCCTCGACGAGGTTCTCGCTTCCTAGGGATCGACCCTGACCCCACATTTCACCGATGACGCCGGCACCCCCTCGGGTGTCGGCGTCATCGTCGTGGCGGCGGGTTCCGGCACCCGCCTCGGCGCGGATCGGCCGAAGGCCTTCGTCGAGGTCGCCGGGCAAACGCTGCTGGAGCACGCTGTCGACACCGCCGTCGCCGCCGGCGCCGATGCCGTGGTGGTGGTGGCACCGGTGACGCACCTCGATCAGGCGCGGATGTCCCTCGAGCGGCGAAGCGGGCTCGGTCGGCCCGAGCTGATCGTCGTCGCCGGGGGCGCGGAGCGCTCTGACTCTGTCGCCGCGGGCCTCGCGGCCCTCGATCGACCCGACATCGACGTGATCTTGGTGCACGACGCTGCGCGGGCCTTCACGCCTGCCGAGGTCTACGGGCGGGTGATTGACGCCGTGCGCGCTGGCGCCGACGCAGCCATCCCGGCCCTGCCCGTGGTCGACACGATCAAGGTCGTTGATGACGAAGGGGTGGTGCGCTCCACTCCCGACCGGGCGAGCCTGCGCGCCGTCCAGACTCCGCAGGGTTTCGGTGCAGAGGTGTTGCGGGCCGCCCACGCCGATGGCAGGCACGCCACCGATGACGCCGCTCTGGTCGAAGCGATGGGCCGACGCGTCGTCGTGGTCGACGGCCACCCCGACGCCTTCAAGGTGACGACGCCCGCAGACCTCGCCGGGGCCGAGGGAGCCTTCCGGCGGGGGCGATAGACCGCGGGCCCTGGCGCTTCTCACAGTGGGTCGAAAAGCCTTGTGAGAGTACGGTTACGGACGTTTAACGACCGTTGAATCATGCCGGAAACACGGCGCACGCAATCTGGTCTGCATCCGGCCCTGCTGTGGGGCCCAGACCAGGAGCACCGTCATGACGCTCACCACCAACGGCCCGCAAACGAGTCCGCCCGCCGTCGCCGCACCCCCGAAGGCGACTGGGCTGATCCATACCCCAGGGCGGTGGATCGAAGGCTGGGACCCGGACGACCCATCGCAGTGGGAAGGGGGCGGCCGACAGATCGCTCGCCGCAATCTCGCCTGGTCGGTCCTCGCTGAGTTCCTTGGGTTCTGCGTGTGGGCGGTGTGGAGCGTGGTGGTGCCCCGACTGCCGGAGGCCGGGTTCTCGCTGACGCTTGACCAACAGTTCTGGCTGATCGCCGTCCCCGCGTTGGTCGGTGCGACGTTGCGGATCCCCTACACCTTTGCCGTTCCCGTCTTTGGTGGAAGGAACTGGACGGTCATCTCCTCACTCCTCCTGCTGATCCCTGCTGGAGCGCTGGCCTGGGCGGTGTCCTCGCCCGGCACCCCCTTCGGTGTGCTCCTCGCTTGCGCCGCGCTAGCCGGCTTCGGAGGCGGGAACTTCGCCAGTTCGATGACGAACATCTCGTTCTTCTTCCCAGAAGCCGAAAAAGGGAAGGCACTCGGGCTCAACGCCGCCGGAGGAAACCTCGGCACTGGCATCGTGCAGCTTGTCGTACCCCTCGTCGTGGTGACCGGGGCGGGCCTGAAACTAGAGCGCGCCGGTTTGATCTTCATCCCATTGGCGCTGCTCAGCGCGCTCGCGGCCTGGCGTTTCATGGACAATCTGCGCGGTACGACGGCCGACCCAGGAGCGTTCGCCGCGGCGGTTAAGCACCCGCACACCTGGATCATTTCGTTCCTCTACATCGGGACTTTCGGGTCCTTCATCGGGTACGCCGGAGCCTTCCCCACGCTGCTCAAGACTCAGTTCCCCGCGGCCCCGGCGACCCTGGCCTTCCTGGGAGCGCTCATCGGGGCGGTAGCCCGCCCCCTCGGTGGGATGGTTGCCGATCGCGTTGGCGGCGCACGCCTCACCATCGGTGCTCTCTTCCTGCTGGCGCTCGGCGCGGTGGGCGCGATCGTCGGCTTGAAGCAGCACAGCTTCGCCCAATTCTTCGCCGCCTTCCTCGTCCTCTTCGTTGCGGCAGGGATCGGGAACGGCGCGACCTACCGGATGATCCCGGCAGTTTTCCGAGCAGGCGTGGACGCCGCAGATCTCCCTCGGGCGCGTAAAGGTGCTGCCGGATGTATCGGCATCGCTGGCGCGATTGGTGCCTTCGGGGGCTTCTTCATCCCGCGTGGTTTTGCGATCTCGCAGAGTTCGGCGGGTTCGCTCGTACCAGCCCTTGGCACCTTCATCGCCGTGTACCTCGTGATGGCCGTCGTGACCTGGGCGCTCTATCTGCGCCGCGGCGCGCGGCTTGCGACCGAGTCGATCTGATGCCGGTGGACCCACGCTTGGATCAGGCGGGGGTCGATAGCCACTGTCCGTACTGCGCCCTGCAGTGCGGACAGCGGCTATCCCCCGGACCTGGACCCGTCCCGGTCACGGCGCAGCCACGTCCCTGGTCCACCAGTGGAGGGGGGATGTGCCAGAAGGGGTGGACTTCTCCCGAGGTCCTATCGGCTCCCGGACGCCTCACGACACCTCTGATGCGCTCGTCGAAGGAGAGCCCGCTTCGGCCGGTCTCGTGGGACGCCGCGCTGAACCGCATTGTTGGAGAAGTCATCGCAATCCAGCGCGATAGCGGACGAGACGCGGTGGCGGTTTTCGGGGGCGGCGGCCTCACAAACGAGAAGGCATACACCCTTGGGAAGTGGACCCGCGCGGTATTACGAAGTCGCATGATCGACTACAACGGGCGGTTTTGCATGGCGAGCGCGGCAGCCGGTGCCAACCGTCAGCTCGGGATGGACCGCGGCTTGCCGTTCCCGCTCAGCGACCTCCAGGGCGCTGACGCGGTGGTGCTCCTAGGGAGCAACCTGGCCGAAACAATGCCGCCGGCCGTCGCACATCTTGCTGGGGTGCGAACGCGCGGGGGCCTCATCGTGGTGGACCCCCGCCGGAGCGCCACGGCTGACCTGACCGAAAACGGCGCCGGTCACCACCTCGCCCCGGTGCCCGGGACCGATCAGGTGGTATTGCTCGCCCTCGCGCATGTCGTTCTCGCTGAAGGACTCATTGACAGGGCGTACCTCGAGGCTCGGACCGAGGGACTCGAGGCATTGCGGCGCAGCGTGACCTCTTGGTGGCCTGAGCGTGCCGAGCAGGTGAGCGGCGTCCCGGCATCGACCCTACGGACGATCGCACGCCACCTCGCAGCAGCATCCCCTGCGGGTGGCGGACGAGGGGCCTATCTCCTCACCGGCCGGGGGGTCGAGCAGTCCACCCACGGCACGGACACCGTGTCCGCGGCGATCAACCTGGCCCTTCTTCTTGGCCTTGTGGGGAGAGATGGCAGCGGGTACGGAGCGATCACCGGCCAGGGCAACGGTCAGGGAGGACGCGAGCACGGGCAGAAGGCCGACCAACTCCCCGGATACCGCTCGATCGAGAACCCGGCTGCTCGGGCCCACGTCGCCCGTCATTGGGGTATCGATCCTCACGACCTGCCAGGTAAGGGTTTGTCGGCGATCGAACTGCTTCGCGCGCTCGGTGAACCGAGCGGGCCGCGGGCCCTGTTCGTCCATGGCTCGAACCTGCGGATCAGCGTGCCCGGCGTCACTGGCCTAGAGGAGCGTCTGCCTCGTCTCGATCTCTTGGTCGTCAGCGACGTGGTGATGTCAGAGACAGCTCAACTCGCCGATGTCGTCCTCCCGGTGACCCAGTGGGCCGAGGAAGAAGGCACGATGACCAACCTCGAAGGGCGGCTCATTCGACGCCGCAAGGTGATCGATCCTCCACCGACGGTCCGTTCGGAGCTGTCGATTTGGAGCGACCTCGCCTCCCGAATGGGATCGCCTGTCGTGATCGAAACCGACCCCCGACTGGTGTTTGCCGAACTCGCCGCGGCGAGCGCGGGAGGGATCGCGGACTACTCGGGGATCACCTACGAACGGCTGGACGAGGGGGAGGAGATCTATTGGCCGTGCCCTACTACTGCCGACGGGACTCGCCATCCGGGAACCCCACGGCCGTTCGCGACCTCCTTCCCGACGGCGAGCGGCAGGGCCCACTTGGTCCCGGTGTCTTACCGACCACCAACCGATGACCTCCGCCCGGGGGCTCCTGTGCGACTCCTCACGGGCCGTGTCCTCGCGCATTACCAGTCTGGTGCGCAGACGCGACGTGTCCCATCCCTCCAACAGGCGAGCCCTCACCCCTTCGTCGAGATTCACCCGGTCCAGGCGGCAGATCTTGGTCTCGCGAATGGGGATCTGATCACCCTGCGTAACGAGCGCGGTCGAGTTGTCGCGCCCGCGCAGATCACCGATCGGGTCCGGCCGGGCGAGGTCTTCATGCCTTTCCACTGGCCGGGGCTTGGGCGCGCCAACACGCTCATCGGCGACGCGCTCGACCCGGTATCTGCGATGCCCGAACTGAAGTTGGCTGCGGTGACGGTGCACGTCGCCACCTCAGCAGATGTCGCTGATTGGTGTCATGACGCACCCGGCCAGGCCACAGAAAGTGAAGGGGATATCCCATGAGAGTTGTCGTGATCGGGGCTGGCATGGTTGGTGCTCGGTTCGCCGAGGATCTGATCTCGCAGGATGCCGAGGGACGCATCACGGTGACGGTGCTGAAGGGGGAGCCCGGCCCGAGTTACAACCGCGTTCTGCTCTCGGACGTCGTGTCCGGACGCGCCAGCGTTGAATCGATCATGACCGAGCCGATGGAGCATCCTCGCCTGCGGTGGGTGTCGTCTCCGGCAGCGGCGGTCGACCGGGCAGATCGGGTCGTATTCGACGCGGGGGGTGGCAGACACCGGTACGACTTCCTCGTCTTTGCTACCGGCGCGGAAGCCGTCGTGCCACAGTGGTCAGCACTTCGGGAAGGACGGCCCGAGGGGCTCCATGTCCTCCGGTCCCTGTCCGATGCGACGAGCATTGTTGAGGCCGCCGCCAATGCCCGTCACGCCACCGTCGTTGGCGGAGGTGTTCTTGGCCTGGAGGTCGCTACCGGCCTCAGCGACCGGCGGCTTCAGGTGGACATGGTCCATCCGGTGGACTCCGTCATGCACCGTCAGTTGGGTGCGATCGCCGGAGGCGTGGTCGGGGAGACCATCGGTGAGCTCGGGATTGGACGGCACTTTGGGACCACGGTGCGCGACCTGGTGTGCGTGTCCGGGCGCGTCGTCGCCGTCACCCTGAGCGACGGTCGAAGCCTCGACACCGATTGCGTGGTCGTGACGGCCGGCACGGCGCCGCGGACGGCTCTCGCCGCCTCATGTGGTCTGCCGATTGATCGCGGCATCGTCGTCGGCGCGGACCTCGCCTCTCCGCGTGATCGGCGCGTCTTTGCCATCGGCGACTGTGCTGCCCCTCCCGAAGGGGGAGCTGGCTTGGTCGCCCAGGGATGGGCTCAGGCTGATCGGCTGGCGAGCCGGCTTCTTCGCCGCCTGCCAGCACCGGAGACCGCGGCTCCCTCTCTGCGCGACGACGTCGTCAAGGTGAAGTCGCGCGGGCTGGATGTCGTGACGATGGGGATCACCGGGGAGTCGAGTCGAGAAGCAAACGATCGTGTGATCACGTTGAGCGACCCCACCGCCGGACGTCACGTCGAAATCATCACGAGGTCGGGACGGTTGATTGGCGCGACGTGCATAGGCGCCGGAGACCTCGCGACGCGCCTGGTCGTGACCTACACGCGCGGGGAGATGATGCCGACGGACCCTGCGCACGTCATGCTTCCCATCCGGCAGGCGCAGGAAGCGTCGACGGACCTGGTGTGCCGGTGTTCGGGGGTTGGTCGCCGCGACATCGCGGCTGCGATCGACGCGGGCGCGGCCAGCCTGCGCGAGGTCAGTGCCGCAACGCGTGCGGGGACCGGCTGCGGAGGGTGCCGGGACGAAGTATGCGCGATCCTCGCAGATCTCACGGTGGTGTCGGCCAATGCGTGAGGACAGGTTTACTCCCGTGAAACGCGAAGTTGCGGCTCGGCGAAACACCACGTTCTTAGGTTCATCGTCATGAACGAAATGGCTCCCAATGCTGTCGGCGCAGAACATGTCGTGGTGGTCGGCGGTGGCATGGTCGCGCGCCGTCTTGTGGATGCGCTCCATGATCGCCGCGCCGAGCGAACCCTCAGGGTGACGGTGCTCGCCGAGGAACCGCGGGCACCGTACGACCGGGTGGCGCTGACCTCCTACTTCAGTGGCCGCGACCCAGCAGATCTCGCGCTTGGTGACCAGGACCTCTGGGAGCAGCCAGGCATCGAGTTGCACCGGGGGGTGAGGGTTACCGGACTCGACCGCGACAAGCGGATCGTGCAGACCGACATCCTCGGAGAGATTGCGTACGACCGCCTGGTGCTGGCCACGGGGAGCTCCGCAGCGGTCCCACCGATCCCTGGTGTCGACCTCGATGGTTGCTTCGTCTATCGCACGATCGACGACGTCGCTGCCCTGCGGGAGGACGTCGAACGTCGGCGATCGCGTGTTGGTGACCGGCCGGTGCGGGGCGTCGTCGTTGGCGGAGGCCTCCTCGGGCTTGAGGCAGCAGGCGCCCTTCGCGCCCTCGATGTCGACACCACGGTTGTCGAATTCGCGGACCGTCTGATGCCCCTGCAAGTGGATGCCGGTGGGGGCGAGGCTCTACGACGACTCATCACCGCGATGGATGTGGACGTGAGGACGTCAACCGCGACCCGCGAGATCGTCGGCGACCGAGGCCGGGTACGCGCGATGCAGTTCTCCGATGGTGCCGAGATAACGGTCGATGTGGTCGTGCTGGCGACGGGGGTCCGGCCTCGCGACGAGCTGGCGCGATCCTGCGAACTGGCGGTAGGAGAGCGGGGCGGAATCGTCGTCGATGAGAGGTGCCGAACGGCCGACCCCTTCATCTTCGCGATCGGCGAGGTCGCGTGCGTGCAAGGGCGGGTGTGGGGGATTGTCGCTCCGGGCTACGCCATGGCCGAGGTGGTCGCTGACCGGCTCCTCGGTGGCACGGCGGTCTTTCCCGGCGCGGATACCGCGACCAAACTGAAACTCCTCGGAGTCGACGTCGCGAGCTTCGGCGATGCGTTCGCGACCGAGCCCGGATCACTCGAAGTGACGGTGAGCGACCCGGTCGCGGGGGTCTACAAGAAACTCGTGATGAGCGACGATGCCCGCACACTGCGTGGCGGAATGTTAGTGGGGGACGCGAGTGCTTACGCCGCTCTGCGGCCGATGGTGGGTCGCGAACTGGCCGGCGATCCGTCGGCGTACCTGGTGGCCGAAGGGGTGTCGGTCCCAACCGGTGATGGCCTGCCGGACGACGCCGCCGTCTGTTCGTGCAACAACGTCACCGCGGGGACCATCCGCTCCGCGGTGACGGACGGAGGGTGCACGGACCTCGCGGCTGTGAGCGGATGCACTAAGGCCGGCACGTCGTGCGGTTCCTGTCTACCGCTCGTGAAATCGCTGGTCACCGATGAGCTCGCCAAATCGGGCATTGCGGTGAGCACAGCTCTCTGCGAGCACTTCGAGCTCTCCCGTGCTCAACTCTTTACGGTCATCAGGGTTTCCGGACTCACGACCTTCTCGGAGGTGGTGGCTCGACATGGTCGAGGGCGTGGCTGCGACATCTGCCGCCCGACCATTGCTTCCATTCTCTCGTCCTTGGAGCGCGGGCACGTCCTCGATGGTGAGAACGCCGCCCTGCAGGACACCAATGACCACGTGATGGCGAACCTGCAAAAGGACGGGACCTACTCCGTCGTGCCGCGGGTGCCTGCCGGTGAAATCACTCCCGAGGGACTCATCGTGATCGGTGAGATCGCCCGCGACTTTGGGCTCTACACCAAGATCACTGGTGGACAACGGATCGACCTCTTCGGTGCCCGACTCGACCAGCTCCCGGCGATCTGGCAGCGCCTCGTGGCTCACGGGTTCGAATCCGGCCACGCGTACGGGAAGTCCTTGCGCACGGTGAAATCGTGCGTTGGGTCGACCTGGTGTCGGTTCGGAGTTCAGGACTCGGTTGGGTTGGCGGTCGAGTTGGAGTTGCGTTACCGGGGCCTGCGCAGTCCGCACAAGATCAAACTCGGCGTGTCGGGCTGCGCCCGAGAGTGCGCCGAAGCCCGCGGCAAGGATGTCGGGATCATTGCCACCGATAAAGGGTGGAATCTTTACGTGGGAGGCAACGGCGGGTTTACCCCCCGTCACGCGGTTCTCTTCGCAGAGGATCTCGATACCGAAAGTTTGGTCGAAACGGTCGATCGGTTCCTCATGCATTACGTCGCGACCGCCGATCGGTTGCAGCGCACCGCATCGTGGGTCCAGGACTATGAGGGCGGTATCGACGCCCTTCGTGACGTCATCATCGGTGACTCGCTCGGCATCGGTGCCGACCTCGACGCGATGATGGCCACGCACGTGCAGGCCTACCGCGACGAATGGGCGGAAACCCTGAACGACCCGGAGAAACTGGCCAAGTTCACCGCCTTCGTCAATGCGCCCGATGCGATCGACACTTCGCTCGCGTACGTGACCGAACGAGGCCAACCCCGGCCCGCGACGGCCGAGGAACGCGCCTCGACCGGTCCGCTGCTGGTTGCGGGCACCACCTTGGAGGTCCGCTCATGAGCGCCCCGGCGACGACAACCTCGGTCGATATCTGCGGCTGGAGCGATCTGGTGCCGGAGCGAGGAGTAGCCGCACTGGTGGACGGCCAGCAGATTGCGATCTTCCGGTTGCACGACGACCGGGTCGTCGCGCTGCAGAATGAAGACCCCTATTCGGGGGCGATGGTCCTCTCGCGTGGCCTGATCGGGACGAAGGGAGACCGCACGGTGGTGATCTCGCCGATGTACAAGCAGGCCTTCGACGTCGTGAGCGGCGAGTGTCTAGAGACGAAGGGCGGCGACCCGCGCTCGGTCACCGTATACGCCGTGCGGGTCGTCGATGGGCGGGTTGTGCTCGAGGTGACCCGTCGGACGGGGGTACAGCTGTGAGTGATGTCGGCCGGGTGTGGATCGTCGGTGGCGGCCCGGGTGCGGGTGACTTGATCACCGTGCGAGCGGCCCGTGCCCTGGCCGGAGCCGATGTAGTGGTGACCGACCGGTTGGGCCCAAGTGCGCTGTTGAGCGATCTCGGGCCACACGTCGAGATTGTTGACGTGGGTAAGGCACCCGGGCATCACCGCGCCAGTCAGGAGGAGATCAACGACCTTCTCGTGGAGCGAGCTCGCCGCGGCTTATCGGTGGTGCGTCTCAAAGGCGGCGACCCCTTCATCTTCGGCCGGGGAGGCGAGGAGGTCCGGGCATGCCGCGCCGCCGGAGTCCCCGTCGAGGTCGTCCCGGGGGTCAGTAGTGCCCTGGCGGTACCAGCACTGGCAGACGTGCCGTTGACCCACCGCGGACTGGTGTCGGGGGCGTTGATCGTCCATGGACATGACCGCCTGCCCTCATCGGCGTGCGCGGTCGCGGCATCCGGAGACTGCACCATCGTGATCTTGATGGGGGTGATGTTCCTTGCTCGGCACGCTGCCGACCTGGTCGAGTCGGGCGCAGATCCGGCGACACCTGTCGCGGTAGTGGAGCGCGGAAGCACATCGCGCCAGCGGATCGTGCGCTCGGACCTGGCCAACATCGCGCAGGTGGCAGGAGACGCGAACGTGCGGTCTCCGGCGGTCATCGTGATCGGGGCCGTGGCCGCAGGGGAGTTCCTCGGACCCTTGGACGCGGTCGTTCACACGTCGATCGCCTAACCTCCATGCCTATGCTCGGCCAGACCCTCGTCGGGGTCACTATCTTGGTGACTGCTGATCGGCGCGCAGACGATCTGCGCGCCGCGCTGGAACGGCGCGGGGCTCGGGTCTTGCACACCCCGGCGATGACGATCATTCCGACCACTGAGGACGCGCGTCTGCTGAATCAGACCCGAGCGTTGATTGCCAACCCGCCCGATGTGCTCGTCGTGACCACAGCGATCGGGCTGCGCGGATGGGTGGAGGCCGCCGACGCCGCGGGTCTTGAGGGAGCTCTCCTTGACGCACTCGAGGGCGTTCGCGTCATCGTCCGGGGGCCGAAGGCTCACGGTGCAGCGCTTGCGGTGGGACTAACGCCCGACTGGGTCGCCGAGTCCGAGACGACCTCCGAGATCACGAGCCTGTTGCTCGATGAGGGAGTCCAGGGACGACGGGTTGCGGTCCAATTCCATGGAGCCGGCGCGGACGGCCTCGACGAAGCGATCGCCGCAGCAGGGGCCGACGTCGTCTCCGTAGAGGTGTACCGCTGGGGTCCGGCGCCAGACCCAGAGGCGGTCGATCTAGGCCTCCTACAGGTGGCCGGGGGGCAGGTTGACGTGGTCGTCTTCACCTCGGCGCCTGCCGCGGAGGAATGGTTGCGCCGCGCCGAGGCTCTCCACGTCCTCCCCCTTCTGCGTGACGAGCGGCCTGAAGTCACCTATGCCGCGGTCGGAGCAACAACGGCGGCCCCCCTTCGTCGCCGTGGGATCGAACCCATCCTTCCCGACCGGAGTCGACTCGGCGCGTTGGTGCGCACCGTGGTGCACCACGTGGAGGAGCAACGGGAGGCCGCCGTTGCCACGGTCGGCGGCGTGGTCCACGTGCGCTCGGCAGTTGGGCTGCTCGACGACCGCGTCCTGGCCCTTAGCCCGTCGTCGCTGGCGGTGCTCCGGCTCCTCACCCAACGCCGTGGTGGAGTCGTCAGCCGTGACGAGGTCCTCGCGGTGCTGCCGGGAACCTCGGATGACCCGCATGCGGCAGAGGTGGCGGTGGCTCGTCTGCGTGATGCCATCGGTGACCGGCGAGTCGTCCAGACCGTGGTCAAGCGCGGTTATCGGCTGGCGGTGACCGGTCAGCAGACGCACTGCGATCGCCGCGCCTAAAACTCCCTTCGTCCCGCGGCGGCCGATCGGCACGCGAAGATGGGGCCATGCAGATGCCTCGGGTCGGGATCGGAGTCGACGTTCATGCGCTCGCGCCGGAAGGGAGCGAGCGCGAGTTGTGGGTCGCCGGCCTGCTGTGGCCGGGGGAGCGCGGCCTGGAGGGGCACTCCGACGCCGATGTCGCCTGTCACGCCTGCTGTGACGCCCTTTTCTCGGCGGCGGGGATCGGTGACCTCGGCGCCCACTTTGGTGTCGACCGCCCAGAACTCGCGGGTGCTAGCGGGCTCACCCTGCTCGCGGAGGCTGCCCGTCTGGTGCGCGCGGCGGGTTACGAGATCGGCAACCTCGCCGTGCAGGTGGTCGGCAATCGACCCAAGATTGGGACGCGCCGTGAGGAGGCGCAGGTGGCGATGGGCGCGGCGTGTGGGGCTCCCGTGGCCGTGAGCGGCACGACGACGGACGGGCTAGGCCTCACCGGACGCGGTGAGGGCGCGGCCGCGATCGCGACGGCGCTGGTGGTCGCGCGCACCTGATCCATTCTCGGCGAGGAGTGCGGCGAAGTGTCGGTTTGTGGCAGGTCGGGGGCCTTTCCGCCGGTTGTGGTGCGGGGGAGTGTCGGTAAGTGACAGGTCGGGGGCCGTGCCGACGGTTGGGGTGGGGGGAAGTGTCGGTACGTGACAGGTCGAGAGCCTTGCCGACCCTTTAGCGCAGCTGCTCGGCGAAGGCCTGAGCCACCGGCTGCCAGGCAGCATCGAGGGCGTCCTGTTGCGCTCGAATGTCGGCGACGATGTGACGGGCGTGTTCGGGAGTGATCGCCCCCTTCGCGATGTCCGTGACGAACCACGTGTCGATGATCTTGGCGTCGATCTCGGGATGCCCCTGGATGCCCCAGACGGTCTCGGCGAAGCGCGCGGCAACCACCTCGCCCCCTTCGCCGCGACCGAGCAGCTGCGCGCCGTCCGGGAGCCGGGTCACGATGTCGTCGTTGGCGTGGATGAGCGGTTTGGTCTGCTCGGCGGCCGGGGCAAAGACCGGGTCCGCGCCGCTCCCGTCTTGCCATTGCACAATTCGCACGCCGTAACTTGATCCCGCGGGATTGCGCCCGACCGTGCCGCCGAGCGCGACGGCGACAATCTGATGTCCGAGGCAAATCCCAAGGACCGGCCTGCGCTGCTGCGTGCAACGACGCACCAGGTCGCGGGTCGCCGGGAGCCACGGGGCGCGGTCATCCTCTTCGCATCCCATCCCCCCGCCGAGCACGAGCAGCGCGTCGACCTCGGACGGGATGGGTTCGCCACGGTAGGGCCGGCAGATCGACAGCGACCCCCCGGCATCGGCGAGCCAGCGCCCAACCCGAGCGGGCGGGCAATCGGCTTGGTGCTCGATCACGGTGAGATGCGAAGGGGCCACGGCGACAGTCTGGCACCAGGCTCACCCCCTTCCGTGGCGACGCTGCCACGCCCATGAGGTCCCCGGAAGTTCCGAGCTTCTCGTGGAAGTCCCGGGGATTTCGGGAGTTTCCGGAGACGGTGCCCGGGCGGAGGAAGGGAGGACCGCGCGCGTCGGGCGAGAATAGGACCCATGCGTACCGAGTCCCAGGTCCTGCGCAGCTCGCTGATCGTCGGGCTCCTCGTGGCCTTCCTTGGCATCGGCTTCGGCCTCCTGGCGGGGTCCTTCTCGATCACCTTCGACGGCATGTTTGGCCTCGTCGATGCGGCCATGACCGGGTTGTCACTGCTCGTGATCAACCTGATCACGCGGTCGGTGATGGCCGGACGCACCTCGCGGATCAACACCCGCTTCTCGATGGGGGTGTGGCACTTCGAGCCGATGGTGCTCACCCTCAACGCGACGATCCTGCTCGGCGTCACCAGTTACGCGCTGATCAACGCGATCCTGACCATCCTTGCGGGCGGCCGCGATATCGACTTCGGCCCGGCCCTGGTCTACGCGGTCGTGGTCGTCGCGATTTCCTTCGTGATCGGCCTGATCGAGCACCGCGCGAACCGCAAGCTGAAGTCCCAGTTCGTGGCGCTCGACGTCAAGGGTTGGCTGATGGCTGGCGGGATCAGCTTCGCGCTTTTGGTCGCCTTCGGGATCGGCGCGCTGCTCGATGGGACGACTTATGCCTGGATCCGGCCCTACGTCGACCCGAGCGTCCTCGCCTTCGTCTGCGTCGTGGTGCTCCCCACCCCGGTCAGCAACCTCTGGCCGGCGCTGAAGCAACTCCTCCTCATGACGCCGGGCGACCTGCGCGAACAGGTCGAGGCGATCGCCGCGCAGGTCGCCCGGGACGAGGGCTTTACTGACTACCGCGCCGCGGTCGCCCAGGTCGGGCGCAGTGCCCAGGTAGAGCTCTTCTTCCTCGTGCCCGAAGGGAGCCCCGCCCGCCCGATCGAGCACTGGGATGACCTACGCAACCGCATCGACGCCGCGATCGGCGAACCCAGCCCGCATCGTTGGGTCACGATCGCCTTCACCTCGGACCCACGGCACCTCTAAGCAAACCGGCCACGGCGCGGGAAGCGTTGGGAGGCGGGGGCTGACCAAGCGAAGGGGGTCACGCGCTGGCGCGGGGGCGGGTCGAGACGACGCGGGCGAGGCGCTGGAGTTCGGAGACATGCCCGCAGAGAGCCTCCCGGCCACGCTGGGTGAGCGCGGCCGAGGTCACGAGATGGCCCTCGGACCGAGTCTTGATGACCTCGACGTGCCCCGCCTCCGCGAGCGTCTTGAGGTGTTTGGACAGGGCGGAGTCGCTCAGGCCCAGCTCGTCGCGGATCGCGGCGAATCCCACCTCGTGCTCGGGGACGAGGAGCGCGCAGATCTGCAGCCCGTTCGTCTCGTGGATCACCGGGTCGAAGACGGGAAAAGGGCTCACCCCCTCCACGGTAGCCAGCGCTTGCCTCATGGGAAAGGCTCGGATCGGCGACAGGCGGGACGAAATCGCCGCGAGCATCCCCCTTCGGCCTGACCCGCTCGCGATCGCGCGCCACAATGCACCTAAAAGACCCGACACGAGCCAACGGAGGCCGCCGATGCCGCACACCGTCCAAGGAGTCATCGCCCGCTCGAAGGGGGCGGAGGTGGAACTGGTCGACATCATCGTCCCGGACCCCGGCCCAGGCGAGGCGCTCGTCGAGGTCCAGGCCTGCGGCGTCTGCCACACCGACCTGCACTATCGCGAAGGGGGAATCAACGATGAGTTCCCCTTCCTGCTCGGCCACGAGGCCGCGGGAGTGGTCGAAGCCGTCGGCGAAGGGGTGACCGAGGTGGCCCCCGGCGACTTCGTGATCTTGAACTGGCGCGCCGTCTGTGGACAGTGTCGCGCGTGCGCCAAGGGCCGCCCCTGGTACTGCTTCAACACTCACAACGCCACCCAAAAGATGACGATCGCCGAAACCGGTGAGGAGCTAACGCCAGCCCTCGGGATCGGAGCCTTCGCCGAGAAGACCCTGGTCGCCGCTGGTCAGTGCACCAAGGTGGACCCCGAGGCGGACCCTGCCGCGGTCGGCCTGCTCGGGTGCGGCGTGATGGCCGGGTTCGGCGCGGCGGTGAACACCGGTGGGGTGAGCCGCGGTGACTCGATCGCCGTGATCGGCTGTGGTGGCGTCGGTTGCGCGGCCATCGCGGGCGCGAACCTGGTGGGCGCGACCACGATCATTGCCGTCGACGTCGACGACGCGAAGCTCGAGACGGCCAAGGGCTTCGGAGCGACCCACACCATCAACGGCTCCCGCGAGGACGTCGTCGAGCGGGTGCGGGAGTTGACCGGTGGCTTCGGGGCCGATGTGGTGGTCGAAGCGGTCGGTCTGCCTCAGACCTACGAGCAGGCCTTTTACGCCCGTGATCTCGCGGGGACTCTCGTCCTCGTCGGCGTCCCAACTCCCGAGAAGGAGGTCACCTTGCCCATGATCGAACTCTTCGGCCGCGGCGGTGCCTTGAAGTCCAGTTGGTACGGCGACTGCCTCCCAAGCCGAGATTTCCCCATGCTCGTCGACCTCTACCGGCAGGGGCGCTTCGACCTCGAGGCCTTCATCACCGAACGGATCGGGCTCGACGAGGTGGAGGCGGCCTTCGCCAAGATGCCCACGGGCACCATCTTGCGATCCGTCGTGGAGCTCTGAGATGGCTGCGCGCATCGACAAGGTCGTGACCTCGGGAACCTTCGAGCTCGACGGTGGGTCCTGGGAGGTCGACAACAACATCTGGATCATCGGCGATGACAAGGAGTGCATCGTCCTCGACGCCGGTCACGAGGCCGCCCCGATTATCGAGGGGGTCGGGGATCGCCAACTGCTCGCGATCATCTCGACGCATGCCCACAATGACCACGTCAACGCCGCCGCCGAAGTCGCCGCGGCGACCGGGGCACCGGTCTGGCTGCACCGCGACGACGTCCCGCTCTGGCAGATGACCTACCCCGACCGAGAGCCCGACGGCTATCTCACCGACGGCCAGATCATCACGGTCGCTGGCACGGACCTCGAGGTGCTCCACACCCCCGGGCACGCGCCCGGCGCCTGCTGCCTCTACGCGCCGCAACTCGGCGTCCTCTTCTCAGGAGACACCCTCTTCCAGGGCGGCCCCGGGGCGACGGGACGGTCGTTTAGCGATTTCGGGACCATCATTAGTTCGATCGAAGGGCGCCTGCTCACTCTCCCCGAAGACACGATCGTGCACACCGGCCACGGTGATGACACTACGATCGGGGCCGAACTCCCGCACCTTCAGGACTGGATCACGCGCGGTCACTAACGTCGCCGCCGCATGACGAAGGGGGTGCGCCGACCACGTGGTCGGC
>NZ_JBGFSK010000002.1:409111-447339 GCF_041365945.1 Janibacter sp. GXQ6167
CCGAGACGAAGTCGGGGTTGTCCTTCAACCACGCCTCGACGCCCTTCTCGGGGGCCTTTTCGTTTTCGCGCAGGACGAGGTTCTCGAGCGAACCGAGCTGCTTGTCGTCCATCGTCCAGTTCTTCAACATGTCGTTGACCTCAGGGAACTCGTTGGCGAATCCCTTCTTGGCGAGGCTGTGGATCTGCTCGGCCTCACCCATCGCGCCCTCGGGGTCTTCCAGGTCGCGGATCGGGAAGGCGTCGTAGGCCCAGTGCGGACGCCAGAGCGTCACGACGATCGGCTCCTTGGCGTCGGTCGCCTTCTTCAGCTCGGCGAGCATCGCCGCGGTCGAGGAGGTGACGAGCTTGTACTCGCCATCGAGGCCGTACTTGGGCATCGCGTCCTTCTCGGTGATGCGGGTCAGGCCCGCGCCGGGCTCGATGCCGACGATCTGGCCGTTGTACTCACCCGCCTTGCCCTTCAGATCCGCGATGGTCTTGGCGTCGGAGTACTCGGGCACGGCGAGGGTCAGCTTGGCGTTGTCATACCAGACGCCGATGTCCTCGATGTCCTTGCCGTACTTGTCCATGTAGTCCGAGTGAGTGCTCGGCAGCCAACCATCGAGGAAGAGGTCGATGTCGCCCTTGGAGAGGCCGACGAAGGTCGGTGCGACGTCGAGCTGCTGGATCGTGACGTTGTAGCCCTTGTCTTCAAGGACCTGCTTCCACAGATGGGTGACCGCGATGTCCTCATCCCACGGGATGTAGCCGATCGTGAGGTTCTTGCTGTCGCCCCCGGCACCGGAGGTGGAGTCGGCGTCGCTCGACCCAGAGCCGCAAGCGGCAAGGCCAAGCGCGGCGACGGCGATCATCGAGGCGATGGTCGTAGTGCGGAATCGATTGCGCATGGATCTCTTCTTCCTTGTTGACGGTGTGGTGGATGTCGTTGCGGGGGAAGGGGGGTCAGCTGCCGGTCGCGCGGGCGATGGCGCTGCGTTCGCCGATCGCGCTGGTGACTCGGTCGAGGTAGATCGCGAGGATCACGACGGCCAGGCCGGATTCGAAGCCGAGCCCGATGTTGAGGCGGGTGATGGCCTCGAAGACCGCGCCGCCGAGGCCGCCAGCGCCGACCATGCCAGCAATCACGACCATCGACAGGGCCAGCATGATGACCTGGTTGATTCCGGCGAGGATGCTGCGCATCGCGAGCGGGATCTGGATCCCGAGGAGCACGGCGCGATCGGTAGCGCCGAAGGCGTGACCGGCTTCGACGAGTTCGGGGTCGACGCCGCGGATGCCGAGTTCGGTGAGGCGCACCCCGGGAGGCATCGAGAAGACGACGGTCGCGATGACCCCCGGCACGACGCCGATCGAGAAGAACATGACGGCCGGGATCAGATAGACGAAGGCGGGCATCGTCTGCATGAAGTCCATGACCGGACGGATGACCTGAGAGGCGACATCGCTGCGCCCGGCGAGGATGCCAAGGGGGATCGCGAGGACCAGGGCGATGACACTCGCCACGAGGATCAGGGCCAGGGTGTGGACGGCGTTGTCCCACTGGTCCATCCCGATGACGAGGAGCAGGGATGCCGCCGAGAAGATCGCGAACCTCCAGCTGCGCAGGATGAGCGCAAGCCCGGCAAGGAAGGTTAGGAGGACGATCTCTGGTCCCGTAGTGAGCGCCGCGACGATCACCGCTGCGACGGCGACGCCGCCGTGGACGAAGCGCCGCAGCCCGGCAGCGATCGCGACGAGCAGGATCACGAGCAGGATGAGCGGTGGTGCCACCAGCAGATCGGTGAGCCCATCGACGAGGAATTGCACGCCGGTATCGATCGCCTTGAAGCCGGCGCTCCAATTCTGGGTCATCCAGTCGACGGCATCGGAGAAGGTGTCGCCCACGGGGACGCGCGGGATGTCGATCACGGGGATCATGCGGTGCCCCCCTTCGCGGTCTCCTCAGCGATCAGATCGCCCTGACCGTCCGCAGGCGGCGTGGTGTCGTCGTCTGGCGGCGGTGGGTCTTCGGGCGGCGGGACATGTTCCGGCTCGCCCAAGACGCTCAGCAGAGTGACCCTCGGGATCACGCCGGTGAGGATCCCGTGCGCGTCGACGACGGGCAGCGGCGCATTCCACGACGCGGCGGGGCGTAGGGCCTCCGACAGCGTTTGGTCCTCGGTGACCGACGCCGTGGGCTGGAGGATCGCGTCGATGGTCTCCTCACCGCGCTCGATCGCCTGGACGACATCGGCGTCGGCGACCCAGCCATCGAGATGGCGGTCGCGGCCGGTGACGTAGAGCCCGTGGAGTTGGTGCTCTCGGATCAACTGCTGGGCGGCGCGCGGCCCCTGATCGCGCCGCAGGGTCGTCACGGGCGGGACCGTGACCGATCCGGCGGTAAGCACCCGGGAGCGGTCGACGTCAGCGACGAAGCGGGCGACGTAGTCGTTGGCGGGACTCGTCAGGATCTCTTCGGTGGTGCCGATCTGGACGATCCGACCATCGAGCATCATCGCGATTCGGTCGCCGAGGCGCATCGCCTCGTTGAGGTCGTGCGTGATGAACAGGATGGTCTTGTTCAAACTCGCCTGGAGTTCGATGAGTTGGTCCTGCATCTCCTTGCGGATGAGCGGGTCGAGAGCGCTGAAGGCCTCGTCCATGAGGAGCACCCCGGTGTCGGCGGCGAGGGCCCGCGCGAGCCCGACGCGCTGGCGCATCCCGCCCGACAGCTGCCCGGGGAGCTTGTCCTCCCACCCCTTCAAGCCGACTAACTCCAGGGCCTCGCTGGCCTTGGCGCGCCGCTCGTCCTTGGGGATCCCGCGGGCCTTCAAGCCATACGCCGCGTTATCGATCACGGTGCGGTGCGGGAAGAGGGCGAAATGCTGGAAGACCATGCTGACGTGGTCGCGGCGCAAGGTGCGGATCGCGCGCTTGCCGCCACCCGTGACGTCGATCCCGTCGACGGTGACCGACCCGGCGGTGGGCGGGTAGAGGCCATTGATCGTGCGGATCAGCGTCGACTTGCCCGAACCGGAGAGGCCCATCACCACGAAGATCTCACCGGCTTCCACCTCGAAGCTGGCGTCAATGACGGCGGCGGTGGTGCCCTCTGCGGCGAGCTCGGCTCGGGTGGCGCCAGCTTCAAGGCGGGCGGGGGCCCGACTCGCCTGACGTCCGAAAGCCTTATAGACGTGGTCGACGGTGATGACCGGCACGGGCCGCTCCTAGGGTTGGGGGCAGGGCTGATCTGCGGGAAAGATCATGGTGCTCCCCCTGACAGATGCTCCTTTGACGCAAACATACTCAGTACGCTGATGCCAAGTGCTTAGCCCGAAGTGGGGGGCTTATCGTGACCTTCGCGTAAGGGTGCCCTGCGTCGAGCACGTAGGCTTGGCGGGGTGAGCCTGCACCTCTTCGACACCGCCACGCGCACCCAACGCGAGTTCGTCCCGCTGACTCCCGGCAAGGTCGGGATGTACATCTGCGGGCTCACCACCCAGGGCGCGCCGCACATTGGACACATCCGCTTCGCGGTGGCCTTCGACGTCCTGCGGCGCTGGTTAACCCGTGGTCATGGCTATGACGTCACGGTGATCCGCAATGTCACCGATATTGACGACAAGATCCTGCGCAAGGCCGCCGAGTCCGGCGAGGATTGGTACGCCCTCAGCTACCGCAACGAACGCGCGACGAGCGAGGCGCTCGACACGCTCGGGGTGCTCCCAGCCACCTACGAGCCGCGCGCGACCGGCCACATCCCCGAGATGGTCACGCTGATGGAGGAGCTCCAGGAGCGGGGCCACGCCTATCCCGCCCCTGACGGCAGCGGCGATGTCTACTTCGACGTCGAGAGTTGGGACGACTACGGCGAGCTGTCGAACCAGGCTCTCGACGACATGGTCGCCGCCGATGATGCGGACCCACGCGGCAAGCGCGACCCGCGCGATTTTGCCCTCTGGAAGGGGGCCAAGGAGGGCGAGCCGAGCACGGCCACCTGGCCCACCCCCTTCGGCCCGGGTCGGCCCGGCTGGCACCTGGAGTGCTCGGCGATGGCCCGCAAGTACCTCGGTGACTCCTTCGATATCCACGGCGGCGGGATCGACCTGCGCTTCCCCCATCACGAAAACGAGCAGGCCCAATCGCGGGCGGCTGGGCTCGGCTTCGCGCAGTACTGGTTGCACAACGCGTGGGTCACGGTGAAGGGGGAGAAGATGGGCAAGTCGCTTGGCAATGCCCTGGAGATCCACCGGCTGACCGATATCTACGCGCCGATCGTGCTGCGCTACTTCCTCACCGCCGCGCACTACCGCTCGATGATCGAGTATCACGAGGGATCGCTCGACGAGGCCGAGGCGGCCGTCGAGCGAATCGAGGGATTCCTAAGGCGCGCGCTCCCCGACGCCACCACCGTCGAGGCCGACGTGGACCTCGACCTGCCCGAGGCGTTTGTCGAAGCGATGGATGACGACCTCGGCGTCGCGAGCGCGCTCGCGGTGATCCACGACCGCGTGCGCCAGGGCAATACCGCGCTCGGTGAGGGCGATCGCGAGTCGGCGGCCGAGCTCGCCGCGACCGTTGTCGCGATGACCGACGTCCTCGGCGTCAACCCGCTGTCGGCCACCTGGGGTGGTCCCGCCGGTGGGCGCGAGGACGACCTCACCCCCGCGCTCGATGTCCTCGTGACCGCCCGAATGGAGGCGCGGGCGGCCGCTCGCGCCGCCCGCGACTACGACACGGCCGACGCGATCCGCGACGAACTCGCCGCGGCCGGCATCGACGTCGCCGACACCGCTGGTGGGGCCCGCTGGTCCCTCGCGAAGAAGGAGCACTGATGGCCGGTAACTCTCGACGACGCGGCGCCGTGCGACGCGATGGGTCGAAGAAGGGGGCACTCGTCGGTTCCGGCGGGCAGCGCCGCAAGGGCCTTGAGGGCAAGGGTCCGACGCCGAAGGCATCGGAGCGCCCCAACCACAAGGCGTACAAAATGGCCAAGGCCCAGTCCAAGCGCGACTCCGGTCGCCCGCAGCAGCGCCGGCGAAGTGGGGGTCCGAGCACCGAGATGGTCGCCGGACGAAATTCGGTCCTGGAGGCCCTGCGCGCCGAGGTCCCGGTCTCGACGATGTATGTCGCCTCGCGGCTCGAGAGTGACGATCGGGTCCGCGAGGCGGTCAAAATCGCCGCAGAACGTGGCATCGCGATGCTCGAGACGCCGCGCAGTGAGCTCGATCGGTTGACCGATGGCGCGGTTCACCAGGGTCTAGCGATCCAGGTGCCGCCCTACGAGTACGCGCACCCGGCCGACCTGATCGATCCCGAACGCGTCGGCACGCCGCTCATCGTGGCCCTCGACGGCATCACCGATCCGCGCAATCTAGGGGCGATCGTCCGCTCGACGGCCGCCTTCGGGGGGCACGGAGTGGTCGTCCCCGCGCGCCGCTCGGTCGGGATGACCGCGAGCGCCTGGAAGACCTCGGCTGGCGCCGCCGCGCGGATCCCCGTCGCCCAGGCGACCAACCTCACGCGGGCGTTGGAGGAGTATCGCAAGGCGGGCTTCTTCATCGTCGGTCTCGATATGGATGGCGACGTGGACCTGCCAGGCCTCGAACTCGCCACCGAACCGCTCGTCGTGGTCGTCGGTTCCGAGGGGAAGGGGCTGTCGCGACTCGTGCGCGAGACCTGCGACCAGATCGTCTCGATCCCGATGAGTTCGAGCGTCGAATCCCTCAACGCCGGGCTCGCCGCCGGGGTCACGCTCTACGAGATCGCCCGCCGCCGCGGATAACGGGGGCCGGCCTGTCAGCGGGCCGTGACCCCCCTTCTTCGTCAGGTTCACCCGAACGGGCGGCCACTCGGCTAGCATCCACGTGGCGGCGTGAGTGAGCGCCGTCACGGGGGCAGTTTCGATGCGCCACGAGAAACCGAAGTACTGACAGGGAGAGAACCAAGAACATGTCGACCAATTACCCGCCCGTCGCGCCGGGCCCGCAGATGGGTGGAGCTCCGGTGGAGCACCCGCAGGGCACCACGATCTTGATCCTCGGCATCGCGGGCCTTGTCTGCTGTGGCCCGCTCGGCATCGCCGCGTGGATCATGGGCAACAAGGCGATCCAGGAGATCGACGCCAACCCGGCCGCGTACAGCAACCGGGGCACCGTCAACGCCGGCCGGATCTGCGGCATGATCGCCACCATCTTGATGATCGTTGCGATCGTGGCCTACGCGATCTTGTTCATGGTCGGCGGCGTCGCCAGCATGAACAGCTAAGGGGTTCTTCTACCCCAAGACGAAGGGGGGACGACGCGTCACGCGTCGTCCCCCCTTCGTCGTCTCAGTCCCGGCGGTTAGCCCTTCGGGACCTTGATCACCTGGGTCTTGCCGATCTTGTCGCCAAGGGTTTGGCGCTGGTCATCAAAGAGCATGAAGATCGCGCTGATGATGCCGAGCAGCGACGAGATCAGTTCGCGCAAGAACTGCGCGCCCATCGCGGGGTGCTGCCCCGTCGCCGCGTCGATGACCTTCAGGCCCATCATCTTGCGGCCGATGCTCTGGCCGGTCTGGGTGACGCGGTAGATGCGGTTCCAGAACCAGAAGGCGAAGGACCCGCCGAGGCCGAGGAAGATCATCAGCAGGCCGATCGCGCTCGCCCCGCCACCGTTGGAGCCGACCAGGAAGCCGACCCCGACGAAGTATCCGACGAAGAGGATGACCGTCTGGATCGCGTAATCGATGAGATACGGCGCGATGCGGTCGGTGAACTCGGTCGTCGGTCCGTAGTTCTGCTCAACATACACACGCGAACCGGGAACGGCGGGCCCACCAACGGGCGGCGCACCGTAGGCCCCGCCGGGCGGCCCGTACGGTGATGGTGCCTGGCCGTAAGGAGAGGGCTGCCCCTGCGGCGGCCCGCTAGGCGCTCCGCTGGGTGCTCCGCTCGGCGGTCCGTAAGGCGAGGTCGGCTGCCCATACGGCGCGCCCTGCGGGGGCCCCTGAGGGTTCGCCGGCGGCCCGGCCGGCGGGGGGTTCCCCGCGGGTTGGTTGCTCGGGTACGGCGAGTTGTCGCCCGGCGGGGGAGGTGGTGCGGAAGTCAATTACGTGTCCTTTCCGATGACCGGCAGCATCTGGGTATCGGTCCCCAGCACCGCCTTCTCGTCCGGTTTGCTTGGTAATACCTCTCGAACATAGTCCGCGATGGCCTGATCAAGCGGGATGTCGTGGCCGGCCGCCTCGGCCATGTACCACCGGTGTTCGAGGACCTCGTGGAAGAGTTCGGCCGGCTCGAGTTTGCCCCGAAGGGGGTGCGGGATCGAGCGGGTCGCGGGCTCGTACACCTCCGAGACCCAGTCGTGCGCGACGTACTCCTGCGGCTCGCCCTGGCGCTCGGTCGCCGCCCGGTAGGAGTCGAGATCGTTGAGCAGGCGCCGCGCCTGATTTTCTTCGACATCGAGGCCGGTGAGGCGCAGCAGCCGCCGCGAGTGGTGGCCCGCGTCGACCACCTTCGGCTGGATTCGGATATGGGTCCCGTCGAGGTCGGTGGTGATCTCGAGTTCGTCGACATCGAAGCCCAGCAGGTTGAGGCGACGAATTCGCTCGTCGACCCGCCAATGATCCCCGGTGCCAAACCACTCGTCGCCGGTCAGCTCCGCCCAGAGCTCGCGGTACCGGGTGATGATCTGCTCGCTCGTCTCGACCGGGTCAAAATCCGGTGGCATGACGCCCGCGGCCATGAGATCCATAAACTCGCCCGCGATACTGACCTGGGCGATATCGAGGTCGTGTTCGCGCTGGCCGTCACTTAAGTTCGGAAAGAGTTCCCCGGTCTCGGCGTCGACCAAGTAGGCCGAAAAGGCCCCGGCGTCGCGGCGAAAGAGCGTGTTGGAGAGCGAGACATCCCCCCACCAGAAACCGCTCAGGTGGAGCCGGACGAGCAGCACCGCGAGCGCATCGAGGAGGCGCTGGGCGGTATCTCCCCGCAGGTGCTGGCTAAAGACCGCCCGGTACGGAAGGGAGAACTGGAGGTGCCGGGTGATCAGGCAGGCATCGAGGGGGTCGCCGTTGGCATCGACGCGCCCGGTGACCACGGCGAGCGGTTCGACGCAAGGTTGGTCGAGGCGCCCGAGTTGGCGCAGCAGGGTGAACTCCCGCCGCGCCAACTCGGCCTTGATCTCTTTGACCGCGACCACGCCCCCGGAGAGCCGGACGAAGCGCACGACATGGCGGGAGATCCCCCGCGGGAGAGCAGCCAGGCGATCCTCTGGCCAGGTCTCGAGCGGCAAGGCCCAGGGCAGCGAGAGCAGGGCCGGGTCGGGTCGTGCGGCAGAGATCTCCAGCGGCATGGCTGCCTCCTCTTAGTCGCCGATTCGCTCGCCGCTCGTCGCGTCGAACACGTGCAGGTGGCCGTCGGCCGGGGTGATGTGCACGGTCTCGCCCTTCATCGGAGGGCGCCGGCCATCGACCCGCGCGATGAAGGGCATCTCGGCGCCTTCGACATCACCGGTGTGGGCGGGGGTGCTGCCGTAGATATAGGCGTCGGCACCCAGCTCCTCGACGACCTCGACGGTGACCGGGAGGCCGTGACCGTCGGTGTTCAAGGTGACGTCCTCGGGCCGGATGCCGACCACCAGAGAGGTGCCGGCCTGGCTAAGGGCGTCGCGCTCCACCGGGACCACGCTGTCACCGAACTGCGCGCCCCCTTCGACGGCAGGGACGGTCACGAGGTTCATCGACGGGGAGCCGATGAAGCCGGCGACGAAGACATTGTTGGGGTGGTCATACATGCGTCGCGGGGTGTCGACCTGTTGGAGGATCCCGTCCTTTAAGAGGGCCACGCGGTCTCCCATCGTCATCGCCTCGACCTGGTCGTGGGTGACGTAGACGGTGGTGACGCCGAGGCGGCGCTGCAACGAGGCGATCTGGGTGCGGGTTTGGACCCGCAGCTTGGCGTCGAGGTTCGACAGCGGCTCATCCATCAAGAAGACCTGGGGGTCGCGCACGATCGCCCGGCCCATCGCCACGCGCTGGCGCTGGCCTCCAGAGAGCTGCTTCGGCTTGCGATCGAGGAACTCGGTGAGGTCGAGGACTTTCGCGGCCTCCTTGACCCGTTCGGCGATCGTCGCCTTGTCGACGCCAGCGATCTTGAGCGCAAAGCCCATGTTGTCGGCGACCGACATGTGCGGGTAGAGCGCGTAGTTCTGGAAGACCATGGCTACGTCGCGCTGCTTGGGCGAGAGGTCGGTGACGTCCTTATCGCCGATCCAGATCTTGCCGCCGTTGACCTCTTCAAGGCCGGCGAGCATGCGCAGGGAGGTGGACTTCCCGCATCCCGAGGGACCGACGAGGACGAGGAATTCGCCGTCCTCGATATCGATACTGAGTCGGTCAACGCTCGGGGAGTCGTTCCCCGGGTAGATCCGGGTCGCGTTATCGAACTTCACTGTTGCCATGGCGTCATTGCCTACTTTCCTTCACCGGCAGGAACGTGCCGGACGATCCGTTGTAAAGGGTGGGGATCAAGCACCCCTATCTTGTCCTATCGCGTGCGAAGGGGGCGAGGCTCACCCCCTTCCCCGGTGGATAGGCGGAGCCGCACCGTACGCTGACCGAGTGACGACCTCCTCGCGCCGACCGGTCGGTGCGCGACCGCCCGCGCGCGATGGCCGCACGTCCCGCCTGGCCGAAATCGCCCACCACGCAGGGGTGAGCGAATCCACGGTCTCGCGGGTCCTGAACGGCCGGGCGGGAGTGGCCTCGGCGACCCGCGAGGCGGTCCTCACGGCCGTCGATGTCCTCGGGTACGACCGCCCGAGCCGGTTGCAGTCGCACGCGGTGAGCCTCGTCGGGCTGATCATCCCCGAACTCGTGAACCCGATCTTCCCGACCTTCGCCCAGTCCATCGAAAGCGCCCTCGCCCGCCGCGGCTTCACGCCGGTCCTCTGCACGCAGACCGACGATGGACTTCACGAGGACGATTACGTCGAGATGCTGACCGAGCGGGGCGTCGCGGGGATCATCTACATCTCGGGGCGCCACGCCGATACCTCGACCGATCTCGCGCGGTACCACCGGCTGATCGAGCGGGGGCTACCGATCGTCTTCGTCAATGGGTGGCGCGACGAGGTGGCGGCACCCTTCATCTCCGATGACGATGTCGCGGCCATGGATCTCGCGGTCAACCACCTCGTCGAGCTCGGGCATCGCCGGATCGGGCTCGCGGTGGGCTCGGATCGCTATGTCCCGGTGATTCGCAAGATGGCCGGGTTTCGCGCGGCGATGGAGCGGTACACCGGTCGCGTCGAGGTCGATGATCTGATCGTCAACACCGTGTACTCCGTCGAAGGGGGCGCCTCGGCGGCTAATGCGCTGATCGAGCGGGGTGCGACCGCGATCGTGAGCGGATCGGATCTGATGGCGCTCGGGGCGATCCGGCAGGCGCGGGCGATGGGCCGAAGCGTCCCGGAGGACCTCTCCGTGGTCGGCTACGACGACAGCGCGCTGATCGCCTTCACCGACCCGCCGCTGACGACCGTGCGCCAGCGCGTCACCGACATGAGTGAGGCCGCGGTGCGCGCCCTGCTGGACGAGGTCGCGGGCAATCCGGTGCCGCACGCGGAGCTGATCTTCACCCCCGAGCTCGTGGTGCGCCGGTCGACCGCACGAGCGCCCGACCGGTCCGGGCGGGGTTAAGGACATCGGACGCGCAAAGATCCGCGCCCGATGTCCGTTACCGCGCCCCGGGGTGGCGCGTGGGCCGGCTCAGGGCGCGTCGCGCAGGTCCCGCAGGGTGCGTAGGGCCGTCGCGACGTCGTCGCATCGCGCGACCCGGTAGGCGGCGGCAGTCTCCCCTTCGCCGACCTTCACCCCGATGTCACCCTCCCGGAGCACCTCAAAGCCGTGCTCGTCGGTGACGTCATCGCCGAAGAAGACGAGCGTGTCGACCTCAAGGTCGTCGGCGAGCGCCCTGATCGCCGAGCCCTTATCCGCCGCGGCGACGGTGAGTTCGAGGACGTTCTTGCCGGTCAGCAGCAGCACGCCCGGGCGCGTGGCGGCGCGCTCAGCGATGGCCTCGGCGGCGGAGACCTCGGGTCCCGCCAGCCCTCGGGTATGGAGCACGATCGCCGACGGTTTGTATTCGAGCCGGACCTCGGGGGCTTCCTCCGCGACCTGCGCCTCCACCTCGGCGACGAGCGCGGCGAGCAGCTCGTGATCGACGGTCGCGGCGGCCTCGGAGCGAGAGGATTCGCCCCCGTGACTGCCGATCAGCGTCACGAAGTCGCCACCGAAGTTGGTGAGTTCCTTCAGCGTCTCGAGGTCGCGCCCCGATACGATCGCTGCGTGGGTGTCCTCCATCCCGGCGAGCGCGATGAGGTCGTCCAGCGTGCCGGGCAAGGCACGGGCCGCCATGGGGTCGTGGACGAAGGGGGCGAGCGTCCCATCGAAGTCGCTGGCGACCAACAGCCGCTCGGCGTTCGCCGCGCGCTCGAGCGCCTCGGCGAGGTCCGCGGGCAGCTCGCTCGGCACCTCGGTCATGACCGGTGCACCAAGGGGGAGTCGGTCGCTGGCGGAGCCTGAGCGTCAGGCTGCGCCTCTTCCCCGGCCTTGCGGCGCGGTTTGTGCGGGGCGGCGTCCAGGTTCGCGAGGAAGCGGCTGGCCCACTGCTGCACATCGTGGTTGGCGATCCGGCGGCGCAGCGAGCGCATGATCCGGCGCTTGTCCTTCGGGTCGGTCTGGATGGCCCGCAGGATCGTGTTCTTGAGCCCCTCGATGTCGTGCGGGTTGCACACAAAGGCCTGATGCAACTCGTGGTACGCCCCGGTAAACTCCGAGAGCACGAGTGCGCCCCCGAGGTCGTGCCGGCAGGTGACGTACTCCTTGGCGACGAGGTTCATGCCATCGCGAAGGGGGGTCACGAGCATGACGTCGGCCGCGAGGAAGAGGGCGGCCATTTCCTCGCGCGGGTAGGAGTGGTGGAGGTAATGCACTGCGGCGGCGCCGATCCCGGAGTACATGCCGTTGATCCGGCCGACGGTCGTCTCGATCTCGGTGCGCAGACGCTTGTAAGCGTCCACCCGCTCGCGGCTTGGCGTCGCGACCTGGACGAAGGTGATGTCCGGCGGCGCGATCTTGCCGTCGGCGAGCAACTCCTCGTAGGCCTTGAGGCGATGCCGGATCCCCTTGGTGTAGTCGAGCCGGTCGACACCGAGCAGCAGGGTCTTGGGATTGCCGAGCGAGGCGCGGATTTCCTTCGCCCGCGCGCGGACCTCGGGTGTGCGCGAGAGGGCCTCGAGCTCGGCGTAGTCGATGCTGATCGGCACGGCGCTCGCGCGCACCTGACGGGCCGGTTGGCTGGAGGTAGTGACGACCTCCCCCTTCGTCGTGAGGCCAAGGAGCTGACGGCAGGCCCGCACGAAGTTGCCGGCATCGGCCACTCGCTGGAAGCCCAGGTAATCCGCACCGAGGAGACCCTCGAGGATCTGCTGGCGCCAGGGAAGTTGGGCGAAGAGCTCGACGGGCGGGAAGGGGATGTGGTTGAACCACCCGATCTTGACATCGGGGCGGCGCTCACGGACGAGGGCCGGGACGAGTTGCAGCTGGTAGTCGTGGATCCACACGGTCGCGCCCTCGGCGGCGACCTTGCTCACGGCATCGGCGAAGCGCTCGTTGACCGTGCGGTACACCCGCCACCAGGCGCGGTGGAAGCGCGCGGGCACGATCACGTCGTGGTAGATCGGCCAGAGGGTGTCATTAGAGAGGCCCTCGTAGTACTGGGCGATCTCGTCGGCGTCGAGCGGGACGGGGTGGAGCCACATCCCGGCCTCTTCGAAGGGTTCGGGCGCCTCGCCGGCCTCACCGGCCCAGCCCACCCAGGCCCCATCACGGCCGCGCATCACCGAGTCCATGGCGGTCACGAGACCGCCGGGGCTGCGGTGCCACTCGACCGTGCCGTCGGGCTGGACCACCCGATCGACAGGGAGTCGATTTGCCGCGATGACTAGGTCAAACGTCTCGTGCTTGGACACGTGGGCTTCACACCTTCGCCGTTGTCGGGATGTCTCATACCCTAGACCGACTTCGGCCGACCCCTAGCGGCGTCGCGGTCCCGGGGCTACCGTCGATCTATGAAGATCTCCGATGTCCTCCGGACCAAGGGCACCGATGTCGTGACGGTGTCGCCCGACCAGAGCGTGGGCGAGCTCCTGGCCCTGCTCGCTGACCATCAGATCGGTGCCGTCGTCGTCAGTTCCGACGGGGAGGCCGTCGAGGGCATCGTGAGCGAGCGCGATGTCGTGCGGCGGTTGCACAGCGAGGGCGCGTCGATCATCGAGGCACCCGTGTCGCAGATCATGACCAAGGAGGTCCGCACGGTGACCCCCGCCGATGGGATCGCCGAGCTGGCCGTGACGATGACCGAGCATCGCTTCCGGCACGTCCCCGTCGTCGAGGATGGTCGCCTCATCGCGATCGTCAGCATCGGTGATGTCGTGAAGCACCGCCTGCGCACGCTGTCCGCCGAGCGGGACCAGCTCGAGGCCTACATCACGCAGTAGGCATCGCCGTTAGCGCGATCCAACCTCGAGCAGCGCCCCCTTCCAGGCGGCGTCCAGGTGGCTATCCGCTCGCGCCCAGGCGCTGGGGCCTACCCTCGAACCATGACGACTGAGCTCCTCGGGGACCCCCAACCCCCGGATGAGCCCGATCACGGGGGAGGACCGGCCCACGCCGAGTACGAGCGGATCGGGCCCTACCGGGTTCTGGCGCAGCTCGGCGAGGGCGGGATGGGGGTTGTACACCTCGCGTTGGACCGTCGCGGGAAGGCCGTGGCGGTCAAGGTCCTGCGTGAACACGTCGCCCACGACGCCGAGGCCCGCAAGCGACTCTCTCGCGAGGTCGAGACCCTAAGCCGCGTCCGGTCGTCGCGGATCGCGCCGATTCTCGACGCCGACCTCAACGCCGCGCAGCCCTATGTCGTCACGCGCTATGTCCCGGGCCCATCGCTCGATCAGCAGGTCAAAGAAAACGGACCGCTCAGCCCGGAAGAGATGCTGCGCGTCGGACGTGGCCTCGCCGAGGCGATCCGCGAGGTGCATGCGACCGGCGTCATCCATCGCGATCTCAAGCCCGGCAACGTGTTGCTGCTCGACGGCGAACCGATCCTGATCGACTTCGGCATCGCGCACGTCGCCGAGGCCTCGCGGATGACGATGACCGGCCTCGTGATGGGTACCCCGGGGTATCTCTCGCCCGAGATCGTCGAAGGGGGTGACGTCACCGCCGCGACCGACTGGTGGGGGTGGGCCGCCACCTTGGCTTTCGCCGCGACCGGTCGGGCCCCGTTCGGTGCTGGCGGGATGGAAGCCGTCCTCGCGCGGGTTTGCCGCGGTGATGCGGATCTGCGCGGTGTCGACCCCAACCTCGCTCCGTTGCTCTATGCGGCGCTCTCGCCGACCTCCGATCAGCGCCCCGACGCCGGCGAGGTGATTGGTGCGCTCGAGCGTTATGCCGCGGGGCGTCCCGTGACGGAGGTGCTTCCGAGCCGGGCGCGCGTTGCCCCCACCCGGCAGGCGCCCGCCTTCGCTTCGCAGCAGCACCCGCCTGCTCCGCGGCCGGTGGCGCCGACGGCCCACCAGCCCACGCCGGCCCAACTGCCGTCTCCTCCGTCCAACTACCCGCCTCAGCCCTACCCGCAGCAGGTGCCGAGCCGTCAGGTGGCGCCCGTCGCGCGGCAGGTTGCTCCTCCGCAGTACCTCCCCGAGGGGCCGCGCGAGGTCGACCCGCGGATCGGGAAGCCGATGCGGACTCCGGTGCTCGCCGCCGCTTTGGCGTGCGCGACGGCGGTCGCGACGGTGGCCCCCTTCGTGGTGCTGATCATCGCGCTGATCTGGGGAGTCGCCGCGAGGACCGCCGATCGGACCGTGACGGGGACGGTGTTGCGTCGCCACACGAAGGGGCGCCGGTCCAGCGACGGCGCGATGGCCGCCGCGAGCGTCCCGGGGCACTTCCTCGTCTCGATCGTGACGACCGTGATCGGCTCGCTCTTCCCCCTTCTCGTGGCGGTCTCTGCGGTGGTCGCGACCGCCGTGGCCCTCGCTTTCGGGGGGTCCGGTGCTGTGCGACTCGAGGGCCCGATCCCGCTAGCGGTCGGGGCTTTTGTGGGGTCGCTGATGGCGTGGTGGGGGCCGAGTAGCCAGTCGCTGCGCCGGGGAAGCCGAAGCCTGGTGCGAGGCGTCACGCCCAATGACAGCGTGGCGTGGGGTGTTGCGGCCTTCCTCATCGTCGTCGCGTGCGTGGCGGCCTTCCAGGCCTTCGCGGGTGATGGCTCACCCTCGTGGTGGCCGCTCACCAGTTCACCCTTGCCCGATTCGGCGCGGATTCCGGTCCGATGAGCCGCTCCTCACGCCCCCGCCCGATTCGGCAGGGGCGAGCGAAGAATCCCCGGTCGTCGTCGAGCGCCAAGGCCGTGCCAGCGCCCCCGCCGAGCCCGGAGCCTTCGCCGAGCCCGGTGACCCCACCGCCAACGATTCCGCCTCCGACACCCGGGATGGATCCGTCCTCGGATTCCATCCCGGTCCACCCCCGAGGGAAGACGATCCCGGCGCGGCACCTGCCGCGGCTGCGGCCGAGCCTGCGCGGTGAGGCGCCGACCGAGACGCTGCCGATGGTGGGGTCGTTAAAGGGGACGCCCTACCGCGACCCCCGCGTCACCCGCGCGGTCGCCGAGGAGCAGGCCGCCGCCGAGGTCATGGACCTCGCCCTTCGGGTCGGGGAGATGATGCTGCGCTGCGGCGCGGGTGCCCGCTCGGTGGAGGCCGCCTCGATGGCCGTTGGGATCGCCGGTGGACTGCCGGATATGGACGTCGACCTCACGATGCAGTCCCTGCACATGCAGTGCCGGACGACCTCGGGCAAGGTCATCACCCGACTGCGGGTCGTCCGCCGCCCGAAGCAAGACTTCGCCCGGCTCGCCGCCGTCCACACCCTGGTCGAAGAACTCGTCAACGGCGAGGTCGACGTCGAGCAGGCGACCGCGCGGCTGCGAGAGATCAGCCGCGCCCACCGCACCTGGGCGGGGTGGGCCGTGGCCGTCGCCAACGGCGGTGTGGCGGCCGGTGTCGCCATGTCGCTCGGCGCGGGGTGGGGCGGCATCGTGGTCGCTCTGCTCACGGCTCTGCTCAACGACCAGGTGATCCGGGGCCTCTCGACCTTCTCGCTCCCCGCCTTCTTCACGAGTGCGATCGGTGGCGCGCTCGCGACGGTGATCGCCTTCATCGCCTATGTCATGGGGATCGAAGGGTGGATCCCGATCTCTCCGTCGGACTTCGCCTTCGTGGTCGCCGGTGGGATCGTCTCGCTGCTGCCCTCGCGCACGATCACCTCGGCGATGGAGGACATCATTTCGGGCTTCCCGGTGACCGGGACCGCGCGCATGTTTGAGGTGATGCTGCACACGTTCGGGATCATCGTCGGCGTTGCGACCGGACTGGGGCTCAGCCTTCAACTCGCCGACGCCCTGTCCTTGGCGTTGGTGCCCCCGCCGATCACCAAACTGGCGTGGGCATCGGGGAGCCCGACGGTGGTGATGGTCGGCGCCGCGATCGTCGGTGCGTCGGCGGCCGTTGTCTCCCAGAGCCGCCGCCGGATGTTGATCCCCGCAGCCCTGCTCGGCATGACCGCGGTGCTCGTCGCGTCGACCCTCACGGGCGCCGATTTCGGACGGCTGACGGCCACCGGGATCGCCGGTGTGGTGCTGGGTTTCGCCGCTCGGATCGTCGCCCTTCGACTCAAGGCCCCGGCCGTCACGCTGGCCGTCCCGGGCTCGCTCGGTCTGATGCCTGGTTTGGCGATTTTCGTCGGGCTCTACCGGCTCACCCAGCGCTCCGATGAGCAGGCGTGGGCGGCGGTCCAGGCGGCCGGCCTCGCCGGGGTGCTGACCGCCTTCGGCGTCATCTTTGCCATCGCCATCGGGTCGACCCTGGGCGACCTGCTGGCCGCCCCCTTCGATGGCGCGGTGCGGGCCCGGCGGCAGCGCACGGAAGAGCGCAAGAAGCGGTAAGTGACCGCGATCGCGGTCATCTCGACTTGCCACGCTAGATCACGAATCTGTAACGTACCGCCGCAGCGCGGACGTAACGTGAAAGCCACGGCAGGACGCGTGATGGAAATCCCCTGATGGAAGGTCCTTCCCGCATCATGTTCTACGCCGCGAAGCATGCTGAACGAAAGCCCACGTCGACCGTGGCTCGCCGCGCTGCCGGCGTCGCCGTCGCCGGAGCCACCGTCGCCGCCGGATCGGTCGCCGCAGCCTCCAGCGCGCAGGCCGCCCCCAGCAATGTCTGGGACCGCGTCGCCCAGTGCGAGTCCGGTGGCCGCTGGAGCATTAACACCGGCAACGGCTACTACGGCGGTCTGCAGTTCCACTCCCGGACCTGGACCGGCCACGGCGGCCGTCAGTTTGCCTCGACCGCCAACAAGGCGACTCGCGCCGAGCAGATCACCGTCGCCAAGCGGGTGCTGCGCTCGCAGGGCCCAGGCGCCTGGCCGCACTGTGGCCGTCGCGCGGGTCTCACCAAGGCCAATGGCCTCGCCGCGCCGACTGGCACCGTGAAGAAGAAGGCGCCGAAGGTCGCCAGGACCACTCACGGCCGCAAGGCCCTGCCCGTCACCGGTAAGCGTGGCTCGACCACCAACTACCGCCTCGAGATCTGGGTCGGCGGGTCGCGCAATGGCTCCCTGCAGCGCAACGACGTCCGCAAGCTGCAGCGCAAGGTCGGCCTGCCCGCGCACCAGCGCAACGGGTGGATCAACGACCGTCGCACGGTCAAGGCGATCCAGAAGAAGGTCGGCGTGCGCCAGACCGGTCAGTGGAGCCCGGGTACCGTCAAGGCTCTCCAGCGCCACCTGAACCGGGTGCTCTGACCCGTTCGGGCCTCTTAATCTCTGACGCCAACGGGCGGCCAGCGCGATCACGCGCTGGCCGCCCGTTGGCGTCTGTCGTTCGCCCCTTTGCCGAAGGGGGAGAGGAGGGGCGGGAGTTACAAGTCTGTACTTACGGGTCAGATGTTGTTGGTGTGACGCATGGGGCCATAGCGTCGCGGGCGGACCATTCTGTCGCCCGAAAGGACACCCCCTGTCATGGCCAAGCGCCTTGCTCCCGACTCTGCCGCCGCCCTCGACGCCGAGGCGACCCCGAAGGCACCCCGCCAGAGCCGGCGCTACCGGGGTGCCGCGATCTCGGCGGTGGTCCTCGCGGCAGCGGGAGGCGGGATCGCCGTCGCCACCTCGGCGGGGGCGGCTGAGACGGTGTGGGACCGGGTCGCGCAGTGCGAGAGCGGCCAGAACTGGTCGATCAACACCGGGAACGGGTACTACGGCGGGCTGCAATTCTCCGCCTCGACGTGGACCGGCTTCGGCGGGGGGCGGTACGCGCCGACCGCAGACCGGGCGAGCAAGGGCCAGCAGATTGAGATCGCGCAGAAGGTGCTGCGCGTGCAGGGACCGGGTGCCTGGCCGGTGTGCTCCCGACGGGCGGGCCTCACGGTCGCCAACGGCCTCGCCGTCGACCCGTATGGCCACGGTGGCAACAAGCAGCCCTCGCGGGGGCAGACGCGCCCACCGGTCACCTCGACGGGCGGCAAGCTCGTTGTTGACGGCGTGCGAGGGTCGCGGACCAATGCCGGGATCGAGATGTGGGTCAAGCGTCCGGTCAACGGCACCTTGGACCGGGCCGACAATCAGGCGCTGCAGCGAGTGCTCGGCGTGCCCCAGGATGGGGTCATCGGCCCGCAGTCGACTCGCGCCCTGCAGCGCAAGGTCGGCGCGGATGTCGATGGGAAGTGGGGTCCGCAGACGACCTCTTCGCTCCAGCGCTACCTGAACCGCTACGTCATCCGGTGAGTTCACGGTCCATGATGGATCGGTGAGCACTCACCTCATCTCGCGCCTGACCGAGCGGCTGGGGTCCGACCGGGTCGTGACCGATGCCGACGTGCTGGCCGCGCACGCCAGCGACCGAGCGGTCTTCGCTCCGACGGGTCGCCCCCTCGCCTTGCTGCGGGCGCGCACGGTCGAGCAGGTCAGCACGGCGCTCGCGTGGGCGCACGAGCACCGGGTGCCAGTGGTCCCGCAAGGCGCCCGTACGGGACTTTCCGGTGGGGCGAACGCCATCGATGGCGCGCTCTTGCTGTCCGTGGAAGGGATGGACCGGATCCTGCGGATCGACCCGGTCGAACAGATTGCCGTGGTGGAGCCTGGCGTCATCAATGCCACGCTGACGCGCGCCGCGGAGGAGCACGGACTGACCTACCTACCGGACCCTTCGTCCTGGGAGATCAGCACGATCGGGGGCAACGTCGCCACGAACGCCGGCGGCCTGTGCTGCGTGAAATACGGGGTGACCCGCGATTTTGTCCGCGGGCTGCAGGTGGTCCTCGCCGATGGCCGAATCATGCGGACCGGGCGAGCGACGGCGAAGGGGGTCGCCGGGTACGACCTCACCGCCCTCTTCGTCGGGTCCGAGGGGACGCTTGGCGTCATCACCGAGGTGACGCTTGCGCTCCGCCCGAAGCCCGCCCCTGCGCTCACCGCCGCCGCGTACTTCGGCGATGTCGTCGAGGCCTGCCAGGTCGTCACCGAGGTGATGAGCAGCGGCGTGCGGCCCTCCCTTCTGGAACTGATGGACGGGCCCAGCCTCGAGGTCGTCTCGCGGCTGCAGGATCTGGGCTTCCCGCCGGGGACCGATGGTTTGCTGATCTGCTCTAGTGATGACCCGGACCGGCAAGGGACGGACCTGCAGACCTTCGCTCGGATCGCTGAGGCCCACGGTGGGGAGGTCGTGATCGCCGAGGATGTCCAGGAGGCAGAGTTGCTGATCCAAGCTCGGCGGCTCGTCAATCCCGCCCATGCTGCTCTCGGGACCGACCTGGTCGACGATGTCTGCGTCCCGCGGGGGCGCCTCGTGGATCTCCTTCGGGGGGTGCGGGAAATCGCCGCGCGCTATGACGTGCTGGTGACCACCGCCGGGCACGCCGGGGACGGCAATATGCACCCGAGCGTCGTCTTCGACGCGAGCGACCCGGACCAGACCGAGCGCGCGCAGGCCGCGTTCGGCGCGATCATGCAACTCGGCATCGACCTGGGCGGCACGATCACCGGCGAACACGGGGTGGGACGACTGAAGTCCGCCTGGCTCGGGCGCGAACTCGACCCGGCCGCGATGGCGACCCAGCGTGCGATCAAGGCGGCCCTCGATCCGCGCGGCATCCTCAATCCCGGTAGCGTGCTGAGTCCCGCCGCCGACGACCTCCACTAATGCGTGCCGCACTCCCGCTGGCGTCCCGATCCTGATCGGCGATTGGCAGAAGCGATGCTCCCTTCGCGTACCATCGAGCGTCGTGCCGCTGCTTCTCGCGGCACCTCGCTGGCGTGGCGCAATTGGTAGCGCACCTGTCTTGTAAACAGGTGGTTAGGGGTTCGAGTCCCCTCGCCAGCTCCGTTGCGTGACCCTAAGTCTTAGGACTGGGCGCAGGTGAAGCGATAGACGAGCGGTTTGGAACTCGTCGCCGAGGTCGCGACCTCGCTCCGCACCGTGACGTACTCGCCCGATCGGGTGGCGTTGCTCAGGCCCGGTCGCACCTGCTCGACGCGCGAACCCTTCGGCATCAAGAGCGTTAGCGACGGGATGGTTGCGGCGTCACCGGACCACTGCAGGCGCAGTTCGATCCCCGGCTCTTTGCCCGAAGGGGGGACTCGCGCGCTGGTGAGGTCGGGGTCGCAGGTTGCCACCTTCCAGCTGTCCGAGGCCATGGGCTTGCCGTCGAGGAGGATGGCCCGATCGGAGCCGTCGGCGGCTGATGTTGGTGACGAGCGCGAGGTGGTGCTGAACGTGCCCGGGTCGGGGCTCGGCGGCGGTTCCTCGCCGCAGCCCGAAAGCGCGATCAGCCCGGCTAAGACCAGGGCGACGCGTGGACCCCTTCGAGCCATGAGACCTCTCCTCTCAACCGCCACGATCGTACGGCGCGGCGAAGGGGGTCAGCCGGACGAACTAGCGGACGGCGCGCTTGGCGGTGCCGGAGGGGTGCTGAAACCCGGAGCCGTTGGTGGGCGGCAGGACCCGGCGCCGGTTGCGCGCGAAGCCGTGGTCGATGCCCCACAGCACGGCCTGGCTGCGCGAGGAGACGCCCATCGCGCGGTAGGCGGAGCGGATGTACGACTTCACCGAGTTGATCGACAGATAGGTGCGCTGGGCGATCTCGTTGTTGGACAGGCCCTCGGTGATCAGGGCGACGATCTCTGCCTCGCGCGCGGTCAGACCCTCGCGCTTACCGGGCCAGGATCCGCCCGGCGCGGTCGCGGTCTCGTGGACGCCCTCGACGACGACCTCTTCACCAGCGTGGACTCGCTCGATCGCCTCGACGAGGTCACTGGCGCAGAGGGACTTTGGCAGGGCGGCGCACACGCCGCGAGCGAGGGCCTCTTCGGAGAGTTCCTCGGTGAGCGCCCAGGTGTAGAGGACGAGCTTCGGCACGTGCGGGCTGTTGATCAACCGGTCGATGTCTTGCGTTTGCAGTCCGGCCATCGAAAAGGCGTCGTAGAGTGCGACGTCGACGGGCTGGCTCACGCTGACATCAGAGTCCAGCTCGACGACCTCGATTCGATCCGCGTACGGCTCGAGTAATGCCGCCAGACCGCGAACCACCAACTCGTAGTCATTCACGACGGCGAGGCGGATCGGAGCGGGGGGGGACAGGCATGTCCGCAACGGTACGGGACTCTGGCCAGGCGGAACGCTGTAGAGGCTCACCCTTTCGGGTGTTACTCGGAGGTGCGAGAAGGGGCGGAACCCGCTAACCAGGCGGGATGTGGCGCCGGTCACGGCGGGTCTACGATCGGCATTGTGATCGAACAGCAACGCGTCCTCGCGACCTCCATCCCCGGCCCCCGCTCTATCGAACTTCAGCAGCGCAAGATGGCGGCCGTCTCCGCTGGCGTGGGGACGGGTCTGCCCATCTACGTCACCGCTGGCGAAGGGGGCATCCTGCGCGATGTCGATGACAACCAGCTGATCGACTTCGGTTCGGGGATCGCGGTTACCAATGTCGGCAACCGCAACCCTCGGGTCGTTGAGGCGGTGCAGCGCCAGATGGAGGACTTCACCCACACCTGTTTCATGGTGACGCCCTACGAGGAGTATGTGGAGGTCTGCGAGCTCCTCGCCGAACTCACCCCGGGTGACCACGACAAGCGCAGCGCCCTGCTCTCCTCCGGCGCCGAGGCCGTCGAAAATGCCGTGAAGATCGCCCGCCATGCGACCGGTCGCCAGGCCGTCGCGGTCTTCGAGCACGGCTACCACGGGCGGACCAATCTCACGATGGGCATGACCGCGAAGAACATGCCCTACAAGGACGGCTTCGGCCCCTTCGCACCCGAGGTCTACCGCCTCCCGATGGCCTACCCCTACCGGTGGCCGACGGGGGAGAAGAACTGTCTCGACGAGGCGTTCGAAGCCTTCCGGTCGACGGTCCACGCGCAGATCGGCGAAGAGCGTTGCGCGGCAGTCGTTCTGGAGCCGATTCAGGGCGAAGGGGGGTTCATCGTCCCGCCCGAGGGCTACATCGCGCGGGTCGCCGAGTACTGCCACGATCACGGCATCGTCTTCATCGCCGATGAGGTCCAGTCGGGCTTCTGTCGCACCGGCGACTGGTTCGCGATGGACCACGAAGGGGTGGCTCCCGACCTGATCACCACGGCGAAGGGGATCGCTGGCGGCATGCCGCTCGCCGCCGTCACGGGCCGGGCCGAGATCATGGACGCGGTCCACCCCGGTGGCCTCGGCGGGACGTATGGCGGCAACCCGGTCGCCTGTGCCGCAGGGATTGCCAGCATCGAGTCGATGCGAGAGGACGACCTGAACGCCCGCGCCCGGCACATCGAAGAGCTCCTTGTCCCCCGCCTGCAAACGATCGCCGACCGCACTGGGGTCGTCGGCGAGATCCGGGGTCGAGGCGCGATGCTCGCGGTCGAGCTGGTGAGCGATCTCGACCTGAAGACCCCCGCCCCCGAGCTCACCGCGGCGATCAACAAGGCCTGTCACGAGCGCGGACTCGTCACCTTGACCTGCGGTACCTACGGCAATGTCTTCCGTTTCTTGCCGCCGCTCACGATTGGTGACGACCTGCTGATGGAGGGCGCCGACATCCTTGAGGAAGCCTTCGCCGCCGCGTTGGCCTAACCGATCAACGGACCGAACGGGCCCCCTTCGCCTCGAGCGAAGGGGGCCCTTCGTTGTGGAAGATATTTCACTCAATTAAACTTTGTATTGGTACTAGACCCCGCATCCAGCGTGGGTGCGGGGTGTCATCCCTGCACGATTGGAAAGGTCTGTCATGAGTACCCGCACTGCCGCCCAGCCGGCCGCGAACTCGCGCTCCGCCACCCACTTCGAGGACGTCGTTTCCTCCCCGATCGCGCGCACCGCGCTCGTCGGCCTGCGATATGTCCTCGGGTTCTACTTCTTGTGGGCCTTCCTCGACAAGCTCTTCGGCCTCGGGTACTCGACCCCGTCGGAGGCGGCCTGGGTTCGCGGCGGGTCACCGACCACCGGCTTCCTCACGATGAACCCGGCGGTGACCGAAGGCCCGCTCGGCGGCTTCTTCGCCAACTTCGCCGGCGGGATCTGGGACTACCTCTTCATGGCGGGCCTGCTCGGCATCGGCGTCGCCCTTCTCCTCGGCGCGGGCCTGAAGATCGCCGCCTGGGCCGGCACGGCGCTGCTGCTCATGATGTACCTCGCCGAGCTGCCGATTGGCCGCGCTGGTGAGGACTTCACGAACCCGATCTTCGACGCGCACTGGATCGAGGCGCTGGTTCTCTGGGTCATCGCGTACACCTACGCTGGCGACACCCTGGGCCTTGGCCGGTGGTGGAGCAAGATCGCCGGGAACGGCTGGCTGCGCTAACCCCCTTCGCCGGCCGATCGGGTCGGATCACCGATGCCGCGTTCTTCCGTCGGGAAGGGCGCGGCATCTTTTGATGTCTCGGGCGGGGTGCGCAGGGTGCGGGCGGGAGCGCCCTCGGCATGCCGCCTCCGGAGGGTGGGGTGCGCAAGGTGCGTGGAGGGGCGCCCTTTGCACCCCGCTGGCGAACGAGGGGTACGCGAGGTGCGAGCTGAACTCACCTTCCCTTAGTACTTGACACTGCAAGGTACTGATTTTAGCGTGGGAGTCATGCCACATCATGACCCGCAGATGCTGAAGGGGGTGCTCTCCCTTCTCCTGCTCAGCCTGCTCGACCAGGAGGACGGATACGGGTACGCCGTCTTGACGCAGTTGCGCGAAGGGGGATTCGACGAGTTGACCGAGGGCGCGATCTATCCCGCTCTCACCCGCCTCGAGAGCGCGGGTCACCTCACGTCCTATCTGCAGCGCTCGGACTCTGGGCCCGCGCGGAAGTACTACCGGATTACCGACGAAGGGCGGTCGGCCCTCGCCGAACGCCGCCTGGCGTGGGGCCAACTCGCCGAGTCGGTCCACACGATCCTCACCACGTCCCGCCCGTCACCGAAGGAGTAGTCGTCATGAGCATTCTTGACTCGATGCGGATCGAATCAGCGATCCAGCGCCTAGACTTTTGGATGGAGTACTACGGCGTCCCTCGGGCCCGGCGGCGAGTCGAGCGCAAGGAATTGCGCGCCGTCTTAAGGTCATCGGCCGCCGAGTTGGGCTCGTCGAATGCGGTCGAACAGATCGACCACCCGAGGATGCTGGCTCGCGCCATGGCCGAAGGTCGGGGCCGTCGCCCTCGCTGGGTCGCCGGGACGTACGCGGCCCTGGCCGTCCTCGTCATCGTCAGTTGGTCGCTGATGCTCTCGACCTTCGCCTTCGCCGACGGGGTCTTCGCCTCGGAGGTGAGGGACCGCGAGGTGGCGGGCAGTGTCTTCCCCTGGATTGGATCGCGGTTCACCGCCGAGGTCACCGATACCGCGTTCAGCGTCTCCGTGGCGGGCGTGGCCTGGGCCATCCTCCTGCCGGTCGTCGTCGGGCTGATCGTCGCGCGTCCATGGCGGCTGCTCTCTTCGTCCTGACCCCGCCAACCCCGTAGCGTTGATCTCGGGTTCGGTCCGGGCGATGGCGAAGGGGGGGACATGTTGCACCGCGCGCGAGAGTGGTTCGCCACGTCGAGCTACTGCCACCAGCAGTGGAGCGCTTCGCAGGTGGCTTCCCGCTTGGCCGAAGGGGGAGAGCGCGTCGCGGTCGTGATCCCGGCCCGCAACGAGGAGCGGACGGTCGCCGATGTAGTGACAGCCGTGCGGACCGCGCTCGTCGAGCAGGTGGCGGTGGTCGATGAACTCATCGTCATCGACTCAGACTCGACCGATGCGACGGCCGAAGTCGCGGCGGCAGCCGGGGCCCGGGTCTACCGGTCCCGAGACATCGCTCCGGGCGAAGGGAGCTACCCAGGCAAGGGCGAGGCCTTGTGGAAGTCGCTCTTCGTCACCACGGCGGACCTCATCCTCTTCATCGATGCCGATCTCACGCACTGGGGTCCGCATTTCGTCACCGGACTGCTTGGGCCGCTGCTCGCCGACCCGCGGGTCCACCTCGTGAAGGGGTATTACGACCGGATCCTCACGCGAGAGGGTGAACGTCCGACGCCCGAGGGTGGCCGGGTCACCGAGTTGCTCGCCCGGCCGCTGCTGAACCTGTGGTGGCCGGAGCTCGCGGGTTTGGTGCAGCCGCTCGCGGGGGAGTGGGCCGTGCGGCGCACCTTCTTCGAGCAGGTCAGCGTGCCGACGGGGTACGGGGTCGAGATCGCGGCCGTGCTCGACGCCTACGAACGATATGGGCTCGACGGGATCGCCCAAGTCGACCTTGGAGCCCGCGCGCACCGGCATCAAAAGGACCACGATCTCGCCGTGATGGCCGCGGAGATCCTCGGGGTCGCCTACCAGCGCGGCCGCCAGAGAGAAGGGGGAGCCGGCGAACCCCCTTCGGCCGCAGCGCTCGCGGTGTCCGACACGCTGCAGCAGCCCGTGCGCGATGCGAGCGGAGCGACGATCTGGCGTGAGCGACCGGTGCCCGTCGTGCAGCGTCCGCCCGCGGTCAGCGTGGCCGGTTACGCTCGCTGACGTGCATGTGGGAGTGAGCCGGTGAGGCTGGGGCGGGGCGAGTTCGCCGATGACGCGATGCTGGTGATGGCGATCGTCAATCGGACGCCGGACTCCTTCTACGACAGGGGGGCGACCTTCGCCGACGAGGCCGCGATGGCGCGCGTCGATGCGGTCGTGGAGCAGGGCGCCGACCTGGTGGATATCGGGGGAGTCAAGGCGGCGCCCGGCGGGGACGTCAGTGTCACCGAAGAGATCGACCGGGTGGTGGGTTTCGTTGCGGCAGTGCGTGATCGACACCCCGACCTGGTGATTAGCGTCGACACGTGGCGCCATGAGGTCGCGCGTGAGGTCTGCGCCGTGGGCGCGGACGTCCTCAATGACGCCTGGGGTGGGGTCGATCCGAAGCTGGTCGATGTCGCGGCCGAGTTCGGTGCCGCGATCGTCTGCACGCACACCGGTGGTGCGCAGGTCCGCACGCGCCCCTTCCGCGTCGGGTATGAGCAGGACATCGTCGCGGATGTGCTCGAGGGAGTCCTCGGGTACGCAGAGCGCGCGGTCGCCGCGGGCGTCGCCAGGGAGAGCGTGCTGATCGACCCGGCCCACGATTTCGGGAAGAACACCCACCACACCCTGGAGATCACCCGTCGCCTCGATGAGATGGTCGCGACCGGTTGGCCGGTCCTCGTGTCGATGTCGAACAAGGACTTCGTCGGCGAAACCCTCGATCGTCCACTGAGCGATCGGGTGATCGGCACCCTCGCCACCACCGCCGTCTCCGCCTGGCTCGGCGCGCGCGTGTACCGGGTGCACGAGGTCGCCGAAACCCGCCAGGTGCTCGACTTGGTCTCTACGTTGCGCGGCGAGCGGGCGCCGAGTCTGACCATCCGGGGGCTCGCATGAGCCTGCGCGGCGCGGTGGTCATCCCAGCGGCACCGGCGCTGCTCCCTGGGCTCGGGGGGACCGCCGACCCGCTTCGGGGCGTGCGCGAGATCGCCCGAGGTGCCGTCGAAAGCCTGTGTGCCACAGCGCCGGACGCGTCGGTGGTTGTCGTGAGTGGCCAGGACGATGGACCGACGGAGTGGGCGTGGGAGGCGCCGTCCGGGGCGGCCAGATTCACGACCGGTCGGGTCTCACCTGGCGCCCTGCCGGCGGGCCTGGAGATCGGTCGCATGGTGCTGCCAGAAGGGCGGACCGCTCGCCTGATCGGGATCCATCACGATGCATCGCCGCGGGCGTGCGGCGATCTGGGTCGAGCCCTCGTCGCCGAGGGGCCGGTCGTCCTCGTGGTCGTCGCCGACGGTTCGGCGACCCGCACGGTGAAGGCCCCGGGTCACTTCGACGAGCGCGCCGAGGCCTTCGATGCCGAGATCGCGCGCGCTCTCGCCGCGGTGGATGCTCCCGCGCTCGCGGAGTTGGATCCCGCGCTCGCGTCCGAGTTGTGGTGCCGAGGGCGAGCCGCTCTCCAGGTGCTGGCGGGCGCAGCGGAAGGGAGCGAGTCCCCCCTTCGCGGGCAGGTCCAGCTCGATGAGGCGCCGTACGGGGTGGGGTACTTCGTCGCTACGTGGTCCGCCTAAGGGATTCATCGAGTGCGCGCCGGGCGGTGTCGGCCGAGACGCCGAGGGCGCGGGCCCGGGCCGCGTACTCATCGGCGGCCGCGCGCAGCAGGTGCTCGGTGCCCTCGGGATCGCGCGGCCGCCTCGCGACCGTGGTCCCGGCACCTCGCCGCGTCTGGATGAGGCCGGCGCTTTCAAGTTCGCGGTAAGCGCGCGCCACCGTGCCGGACGCCAGTCCGAGATCGCGGGCCAGCTGACGTACCGGCGCAAGGCGATCGCCGGGCTCCAGCTGGCCGGTCTCGATGAGGAGGGTCAGCTGACGGCGAAGTTGCTCGTAGGGAGGGGTCGGGTCGAGCAGATCGACCGAGATCGTGTCGTTCACCGTCGCACCTGCGGCGACGCCTCGGGCGGGACCCGCAGGGTTGGTCCGATCATCAAGAGGGTGAAGAGGCCAAGCGCCGCCCCGGCGCTCAGCGCGGAGGCGATAGCGGCGCCCGTCGCGAGGGTGCCGAACCACCCGGGGCCGCACTCCATGTGACCGGCGGCCAGAGCCATGAGGGCGAGGACCGGAGACATCGTGGCGAAGGCGGCAAGAGCGAGGGCGTGGAGGACATCACGGCCCGACCATTGGCGCAAGACCAGATCAAGCGAGGTGCTCTCCGTGCCTGGGCTCGGGCGGCGCGAAATCACGGCCAAGGTGATGGCCGAGAGGGCGATGGCAATCAGGGCTGCGACCGCGATGGGGATGGCGTAGTAGGAGCCCGGCCAGGGTCCGTGGGACTGATTGCCGGTGACGGTCCCTGCAGCATCGGTACAGGTTGCGCTGAGGGACCGTCCGGCACGACCCAGATCGTCTGCGGACCCGAGCATGACCCCGCCAACCAGCACCGCCCCGAGGAGTGCGAGGGCGATGAGGGCCAAGGCCAGAGGTCCTCGGGGAAGGAGGTCGCGGACTCGCCGGGCGGTGACCTGCGCCGTCCGCGTGGGGGTCTCTGAGCGTCGAATGGTGAGTTCGCTCAGGCAGATCGCGAGAAGGAAGACGATCGCAGAAGCCGCGGGTGCGACCGCAGCGGCGAGGCCGGGCCCGAAGAGGTTCGCACCCAACCCACCGACCGTGAGGGCGAGCGTGGTGACGACTGCAGCGATCAACCCGAGGAAGCGCCACCCCGTCGCCCGCCGGTGGAGGTGGAGCACCTCAGCGTAGTCATCACGATCAACCGTGACATCGGCGCGAAGGAGGGTGGCGATGCTGCCCGCGATCATGAGTGCGGCGAGCACCGCCACGATCGGGATGGTCACCAGGTTGCTGGTCATGACGCCGCTCCTTGTATCAACTAAGCGCTACAAGACGGACGCTACGCGCATCCTGCCGTTGTAGCAACCCTTTGATACAAACTGCAGGGGCGGTCAGCGGGGCTGCATCCGCAGCGCTCCGTCGAGGCGGATGACCTCACCGTTGAGCATCCCAAGGTCGACGATCTGAGCGACCAGGCGGGCATATTCCTCCGGTTGGCCGAGCCGCGAGGGATGGGGGATCCCCGCTTCGAGCTGAGCGGTGGCCTCGGGAGGCAACTCGGCCAGCATGGGCGTGGCGAAGATCCCGGGGGCGATCGTGACGACTCGGATCTCGCTGTCCGCGAGATCGCGCGCCGCGGTCAGGGTGAGGCCGACGATCCCCGCCTTGCTCGCCGAGTACGCAGCCTGGCCAATCTGGCCGTCATAGGCCGCGATCGACGCGGTCATCACGATCACGCCGCGGTCGCCATCGGTCGGCGCGTTACTCGACATCGCGGCGGCGGCGAGGCGCATGACATTGAAGGAGCCCACGAGGTTGATGTCGATGACGCTGCGGAAGCGCTCGAGCGGTAGGGGGCCCTTGCGGCCGATCACCCGGCCGGGGGTCGCGACCCCCGCGCACTGGACGACGATCCGCAGTTCGCCGAGCTCCACGGCAGCGTCCACCGCGGCCTGTACCTGCTCCTCATCGCGCACATCGGCTGGGGCAAAACGCACCCGCTCGCCGAGCTCACCGGCGAGCGATTCCCCCTTCTCGCCGGGTAGGTCGACGATGACCACGGCAGAGCCGAGCGAGTGGAGGTGGCGAACGACGGCCTCTCCGAGACCGGAGGCGCCGCCGGTGACCAGGGCAACGGTGGATTCGGTGATCTGCATGGGCCCGAGCATAGTGACCGGCACCACACGTCCTCGCCACGGCGCGGGCAGGCGCGATTGACTGGGCGGATGAGTACTCCCGCGTCCACCCCCGAGATCCCGGACGTCACCGCCCCCTTCGGCGGTCGCAGCCAGGTGGCCGACCTCAACGGCCCGGTGCACTACGTCGTCTTCGATGGCCCGAAGGGGGACGAGCCGCCCTTCGTCCTCGTCCACGGGCTAGGCGGCAGCCACGTGAACTGGGTGCTCCTCGGCGAGCGCCTGGCGCGCCGACGGACGGTGTACGCGCTCGACCTCGGCGGGCATGGTTTCACCAGGGCGTTCCACCACTCGCCGTCGGTACGGACTAACGCCGAGTTGGTGCGGCGCTTCATCGAAGAGGTCGTGGGCGAGCCATCGGTGGTGGTCGGGAACTCCATGGGCGGGCTGATCACGACCTTGGTCGCCTCTCGGGCCAACGCCCCGGTCCTCGGCGCGGTCCTCGTCAACCCGGCCCTGCCGGCGCCCCCCTTCCGCCCCGATGCCCAAGCCCGCAGCCTGGGGACGCTCCTTGCCACACCGCTGGTCGAGATCGTCCGGTCCAAGACGGGCAAGCCGATGTCGCGCGATGAGCGGATCAAGGCGGTGCTCGATATCTGCATCCACGACACGAAGCGGTTGCACCAGGGAGCACTGGAGGCGCACGTCATCTCGGGCCGGGCGCAGCGCGGCTTCACCGAACTCCAGGCCGCCTTCCGCGAGGCCGCGCGCACGATGATCGCCGCGCTGGCGCGTCGTCGCGTCGTGCGGCATCGCCTCGCCCAGATCGCCGTCCCGGTCCTGCTGATCCATGGTGACCGCGATCGCCTCGTGCACGTCGCGGCGGCGCGGTGGGCTGCTCAGGTGAACCCGCATTGGCGGTACGTCGAGTTCGCCGATGTGGGTCACGTGCCGATGTTGGAGGTGCCGGACGAGACGGCGGAAGTCATCGAGTCCTGGTACGCCGACGAGGTCGTCGGAGGCGGTGAGGGCACGCGCGCGGCGTTTAGAGTCCGCCCAGGTCGGCGCGCTTAGGCACCCTTCGCACCCCCCCAGCTGGCGGCGGGGTGCGCAGGGTGCGTGATGGCGCACTCTCCGCACCCCCGTGCTGGGGGTGGGGTGCAGATCGCGCGTGGTGGCGCACCCTCGGCACCCCGGTGCTGGGGGTGGGGTGCGGATCGCGCGTGGTGGCGCACCTTCGGCACCCCGGTGCTGGGGGTGGGGTGCGGATCGTGCGTGGTGGCGTACCTTCGGCACCCCGCCCAGCCGGACGAAGCGCCGGGCGCCCGCTCTTTTTTAGAGGCCGGCCAGGACGGCGCGACTGATCACGAGGCGCTGGATCTGGTTGGTGCCCTCGAAGATCTGGGTCACCTTCGCCTCACGGAAGTAGCGCTCGACCGGGAAATCCTCGGTGTACCCGGCGCCGCCGAGGACCTGGATGGCGTCGGTCGTGACCTTCATCGCGGCGTCGGTCGCGATCAGCTTGGCGACGGCGGCCTCCTTCGAGAAGGGGCGTCCGGCGTCCCGAAGGCGGGCGGCGTGCAGGTAGGTCGCTCGCGCGCTCGTCACCGCGGCTTCCATGTCGGCCAGCATGAAGGCGAGCCCCTGATTCGATGCGATGGGCCGGCCGAACTGCTCTCGCTCGGTCGCGTACTTGGCGGCGACGTCGAGGGCGCTTTGCGCAAGTCCCGTCGCGGCCGCCGAGATCCCGAGGCGTCCGGCATCGAGGGCCGAGAGCGCAATCGCCATCCCTTGACCGACCTCACCGACCCGCCGCGAGTCGTCGACGGGCACGTCTTCGTAGATGACCTCGCGCACCGTGTCGCCGTGCAGGCCCATCTTCTTCTCGGGCTGTCCAAAACTCAGGCCCGGGGCATCCGCCGGGACGACGAAGCAACTGAGGCCGCGTCCCCCTTCGTCACTCGTCCGCGCAAACGTCGTATAGAAGTCGGCGTGACCGGCGTGGCTGATCCACGCCTTGCGCCCTCGGATCGACCACCCGTCGTCGGTCTTGCTCGCGCGGGTGGTCATCGCGGCGACATCGGACCCGGCGGCCTGCTCCGAGAGCCCGTAGGCGCCCAGTTGAGCACCCGAGAGCATCTCGGGGAGCATCCGCTCGCGCTGCTCGTCGGTGCCGAAGGTCATCACCGGATAGCAGGTCAGCGAGTGGACCGAGGTGCCGACGGCGATCGCCATCCACGCCGAACCGATCTCCTCGACCACTTGCAGGTAGACCTCGTAGGGCTGTCCGCCGCCGCCGAACTCCTCCGGATAGGGAAGGGAGAGCAGGCCCGCCTGACCAAGCAAGGTGAAGACATCCCGGGGGAAGACCTCTTCGGTCGCGGCCTGCGCCTCGATCTGCGCGGCCTGCGGGGCGATCGACTTCGCGCAGATGTCGCGGGTGAGCTCGATGAGGTCATGGGCTTCTTCGGTCGGCATCAGCCTCGTTGCTGGCATGACCCGACGATAGCGACGACGATGCCGCTATGACTCATCGAACCCGCAGCCTGCTCGTTGCGGTCATTGCTGCCGGCCTGCTTCTTGCGGGATGCGCCGATGGTGGCCAGGCCGGGGCACCCCCTTCGACCACTCAGGACGCCTCGACCGCGCAGTCCTCACCGCCGAATTCCTCCGCAGCGGCCACCATCAAGGGGGCACCGCAGTCCCTCACCGACGCCGTCGCCGAGCGTTACGCGGGCTCCGAGGTGGCAGGGACGGCTCATCTCGGTCGGTGGCGCGGGGATCGCATCGCGGTGGTCGTCGCGGGTGAGGACGTCACCTTGGCGGTCCAGCGCAAGGGCAGCCCGTGGGAGGTGGTCGGCGGTTGGTGGCCCTCACTCGGTGAGGATGGCGCGGTCGATCTCGGGGGGACCCGCCATGTCCTGCTCATCGGCTCCGACGCGCGCCCGGGTGAGCCGGTCGATCGCTCGCGCGCCGACGCGCTCCAGTTGGTGGGCGTCGATGGGCAGGGCGGGTCCGGAGTGATGGGGTTTGCGCGCGACGTGTGGGCACCGATCCCCGGTCACGGCCATGGGAAGCTCAACTCCGCGATGGTCTACGCCGGGCCGAAGGGGCAGGTCGGTGCGCTCCGCTCGCTCACCGGGATCACGCCGAGGGGCTACGTGTTGATCGACTTCGAGGGTTTCGCCGAGGTCATCGACGACATGGGTGGGCTGCGGTTCGTCGCCCCGTTCGCGATGCGCTCGCAGATGCACGGCGGGCAGATGCGCAAGGGCGCGCTGCGGCTCTCCGGGAAGGACGCACTGATCTGGGCGCGCGAGCGCAAGACCCTGCCCGGTGGGGACTTCGACCGCTCCCGCAATCAGGGCCTGCTCCTCGCTGCGGCGGGTGTCCAGGCGCGGCTCGACGGGCCAGCGCACCTGCCGAAGGCTCTCACCGCGATCGACAAGCACGCGAAGAGCAACCTCACGGCGGAGCAGATGCTGACCTTCGCCGCCTGCTTCTACCGCGTCGAACTCAGCAAGTCCGGACGCGTAGTCGCCAAGGGCGGGTTTGGGACCAGCCCGGATGGGCAGTCGATCGTCGTGCTGGACCAGGCATCGAAGACGGCGTTCCAGGACTTCAAGGACGGCCGCCTGGGCTCCTGATCAGCGGCCAGCAGCCGCGGGGTAGGTGTGGATTTGGGTGGCCTTGACGCTGGCCCAAACGCGTGAGCCGGGGTGAAGCGCGAGGTCGGCGATGGCAGCGGTCGTGATTTCGGCGCGAAGGGGGAAGGGTGCGTCGAGCCAGACCTCCGCCCGGCCCCCGGTGGTCCTGATCGAGGTGACCCGTGCCGCCCAGGCGTTGCGCGGCGATCCCTCGGGCCGCGAGCGGTGGAGCGCGACGGCCTGCGGTTCGAAGGTCACCCAGCACGCCCCGGTCAACCCGTGCTCCCGCGTGGTGATCTCAGTCCCGGGGCCCTCGTCGAGGCGCACGTGGTCCGGTCCGGCCGCGTGGGCGCGGGCGAGGTTAAGGCCAGCGAGGCTCGCCGCGAACTCACTGCGTGGCCGGGTCAAGATCTCGCGGGCCAGACCGTGCTCGGCGATCCCGCCGGCGCGCAGGACCGTCGCGGTGTCGGCCGGCCCGTCAGCCAGGGCGAGGACATCGAGTGGATCGTGGGTCACGAGGACCAGGGTGAGGTCCGGGCGTGCGTCTGAGGCGATCTGGGCCAGCAGGGCCCGCAGATCCGGCGCCGCCTCGACGTCGAGCGCGGCCATGGGTTCGTCGAGCAACAGCACCCGCGGCTCGGCCGCAAGCGCGCGGGCGAGCGCCACTCGCTGCGCTTGGCCGCCGGACAGTTCGCTCGGGCGACGCTCGGCGAAGGCGGCGGTGCCGGTGATCTCAAGCCACCGGTCCGCGGCGGCGCGCGCGTCCCCCTTCCTCAGACCGAGGTTGCGCGGGCCGAAGGCAACGTTGTCGCGGACGCTGAGGTGCGGGAAGAGCAGGGGCGCTTGGGTCATCAGGGCGACATCGCGCCGGTGAGCAGGCCGGTCGGAGCCCCCGTCGGTATCGAGCAGGACCTCGTCACCGAGGACGATTCGCCCGGAATCGGGTCTGGCGAGCCCAGCCACGACCGCGAGGAGGGAGGACTTGCCGGCGCCATTGGGGCCAAGGATCGCGTGGCGTCCCGGCGGGAGATGGAGGTCGACGTCCAGCCCGCGCTCTGCCCATACCGCCCGAAGAGCAAGTCCGGTGGCGCCCCCTTCGCCGTGCGTGGTCGTCACGCTCGGTTCCCAAAGACCGTGCCGGTCCGGGCGTAGACCGCCCCGACAATGGCCGCCGCCACGACCACCAGCAAGAGGGCAAGGGCGACCGCCGCGTCGGGGTCTTGCTCGCGCTGAAGGTAGATCTCGAGCGGCAGAGTGCGGGTGACGCCTTGCAGGGAGCCCGCGAAGGTGAGGGTTGCCCCGAACTCGCCGAGGGAGCGGGCGAAGGCGAGGACCGCCCCGGACAGCAGGCCCGGCCACACCAGCGGCAGCGTGACGCGGACCAGACGGCGGGTCGGTCCCGCGCCGAGGGTCGCCGCGACCCCGTCATAGCCGGTGCCGAGGGCACGCAGGGAGCCTTCGAGTGAGAGGACGAGGAAGGGGAGCGAGACGAAGGTCTGCGCGAGCACGACGGCGGTGGTCGAATACGCGATCTGGATCCCGAGGACCTGGAGGTGTTCGCCGATCAGCCCGCGCCGGCCGAAGGTGAGCAGCAGGGCGAGGCCACCGACCACCGGGGGCAGCACGAGCGGGACGAGGACGAGCGTGCGGACCGCGCCCTGCCCGGGCCAGCGAGTCCTGGCGAGGACTAGCGCGAGCGGTATGCCGAGGATGAGGCAGAGCGCCGTCGCGGCCGCGGCCGTGCGCAGGCTGAGCCAGAGCGCATCACGCGAGGCGCTGGAGGTGAGAAGGGGGCCGAGCTGCGCCGGATCGACCCGGGCCGCGAGACCGATCAGCGGCACGAGGACAAGGAGTCCGGCGAGGGCCGCGGGCAGGAGCAACCACGACGGGAGCGACGCCGGTCGCGCACCCGCGTGCCGCGTCACGGGGCGAACCGGCGTTTCACGGGGCCTTAAACCCCGCGTCGCGAAGGACCTCCTGGCCGTCGCCCTTCGCCACGTAATCCCGGAACTTCTCGGCGAGCTCCGCCTCATGCGTGTCCTGGATGACCGCGATGGGGTAGACGTTGACCGCCTTCGTCGCCTCGGGGAAGCTCACCGACGTAACGGCGTCTCCGGCTCCCTTCGCGTCGGTGACATAGACGAGCCCAGCGTCGGCCTCGCCCTCACGCACCTTGGCAAGGACGTCGGTCACCTTCGACTCTTCGCTACGGGGCGTGAGGGTGACCTGGGCGAGGTCGGTGACCTTCTTCGTCGCGGACCCGCAGGGGACCTGGGGCGCACAGACCACGACGTCGAGGTCGGATCGCGCGAGGTCGGCGAGGCTACCGATCTCCTTCGGGTTCCCCGGCGCGGTGACGATCGTCAGGGTGTTGGTCGCGAACCGCGTGGGGTGCCCGAGGATGTATTGGGCGGCCTTGGTCATATTCGCCTCGTCGGCGGAGGCGAAGACATCGACCGGGGCGCCGGCTTCGATCTGCGCGGCGAGATCAGAGGAGCCGGCAAAGGTGAATTGGACCGTGGTGCCCGGGTTCGCGGCCTCGAAGTCCTTGCCGATCTCGGTAAAGGGCTTGGTGAGCGAGGCGGCCGCCGCGACCCGGATCGTCGTGCCGCCGGGGGAGGCCCCCGCGTCCTTGGGCCCGGACTCGGAACTGCTGCACGCCGCGAGGGCGAGGGTCGTCGCGGTGATGAGGGCCGCGGCCCGAAGGGGGGTCATGCGCGCTCCGTCGCTGTGCCGATCACGACATTGGTCGATTTGATCGACGCGACGGCGACCGAACCGGGCTCGAGCCCGAGGTCGTCGGCCGCCTCTCGAGACATCAGTGACACGATGCGGAAGGGGCCCGCCTGCATGCTGACCTGGGCCATCACGGTGTCGCGGATGACCTCGGTGACGATGCCGCGCATCCGGTTGCGCGCCGACTCGGAGTGCACCACCCCGACAGGGGCTGGCCGGGCGATGTCCTGGGCGACCTGGGCGAGGGCCGCGCCGTCGACGACCATCACGCCGGAGCCGTCTTCGCTTGCGTCGAGTCGGCCAGCATCGATCCAGCGGCGGACGGTGTCGTCGCTGACCGCGAGGAGTGAGGCGGCCTCGGAAACCCGCAAATGCGTCATAGTAGGCACACTATCAACGCATCTGCGGTCTCCTCGCGCGGTTTAGGCGGTCGGCAGATCCTGCGGGCCGAAGGGGGTGAGCGTCGGCCTCTTCGCCTCGATCGAGTCACCAGAGGACCGACCGGTGAGGCGCCGATGCACCCACGGGCCGAGGTGCGTGCGGGCCCAGACGCCATGCTCGCGCAACTGGTCCACGCGTCGGGCAGCATCTTGCGGCGGGAGTCGGGGGGTCCAATCGTCCCGGTCGGTCTCGTGGCCGAGGGCATCAAGAGCGGCGAGCGCGACCCGGCGGTGCCCCTCTGGGGAGAGGTGGATCCGATCCTCGGACCACATCCGCCAATCGCGCAGGGCGCGCATCGACCACAGGTCGATCACGGCGCACCCGTGCCGCTGGGCGATCCCGAAGATATTCGCCGAGTGGATCGCCTGGCGCGTCCGAAGGGGGCTCAGCAGCCCCGCCTCAGATGGGTCGACGGGGGTCGCCAGGAGCACGTCGGCGCCGGTCGCCCGAGCGGTGACGACGGCCTCTTCGAGCCGATCGGCGATGGCGTCGAGGTCGACCCGCGGTCGGAGGATGTCGTTGCCGCCGCCGACCATCGAGATGAGGTCGGGCTTCATCGCGAGCGCGAGCTCAAGCTGGCGTCCGATGACGTCATCGAGTTTGCGGCCGCGGATGGCGAGGTTCGCGTACTGGAGGCTCTCCCCCTTCTCGCTCGCCGCCTGCGACAGGTGGGCAGCGAGCCGGTCGGCCCAGCCGAGGTAAGCATTCTCGTGGGTCGGGTCGGCGTCGGACATCCCCTCGGTGAAGGAGTCGCCGATCGCGACGTAGCGGGTCCAGGTGCGAGGGGTATCGATCACGGGAGACTCCAGTCGATTGGTTCGGATCCCTGCTCGACGAGCAGGGCATTGGCGCGGCTAAACGGGCGCGATCCGAAAAAGCCGGACCGCGCGGAGAGCGGTGAAGGGTGGGCGCTTTCGACCCGCGGGACCGGGCCGAGGCGCGGCGCGAGGTTGCGGGCATTGCGGCCCCAGAGGATCGCGACGAGCGGGCCGCCGCGGCGAGCAAGGGCGTCGATCGCGCAGTCGGTGACCTCCTCCCAGCCGCGGCCTTGGTGGCTGTTCGGGCGGCCGGGGCTCACCGTGAGGCAGCGGTTGAGGAGTAGGACGCCGCGCTCGGTCCACGGGGTGAGGTCGCCGGTGGTGGGTCGGGCGACGCCAAGGTCCTCGACGAGTTCGGCATAGATATTGGCGAGGCTCCGCGGAAGGGGGGTGACGTCCGGAGCGACCGCGAAAGACAGGCCAATGGGGTGGCCGGGCGTGGGGTACGGGTCTTGGCCGACGATGAGCACCCGCACCGAGTCGAGCGGTTGGGTGAAGGCGCGCAAGACGTGCTCGCCCGAGGGGAGATAGCCGCGACCGGCGCTGACCTCGGCGCGCAGGAAGTCGCCGAGCCCCGCGATGACGGGCGCGACGGGTTCGAGGGCTCGGGCCCAGCTGGGGTCGATGATCTCCTCAAGGGGGCGCGCGCTCACGTCACGACAACGTACCCCCTTCGCGACGTTGCTTAAGCGCGGCCTAGGTGTACCCGGCCACCACGTTGGTTACAGGCGGCTGATGGGTGGATGGCCTGCGAGTGAGCTGTGGCGTCGTTCAGTGTTGTAGTGCTCGAGCCATGGCGCAAG
>NZ_JBGFSK010000003.1:0-205340 GCF_041365945.1 Janibacter sp. GXQ6167
CCGCTGACGCTGACGCTGTCGTCGGTGCCGAGTACGGCCGGCCGACACCGGGCCGCACGAGCCAGCGCAACGGCTACCGGGCACCGCGACCTCGATACCCGGGTCGGAACCATCGACGTCGCGATCCCCAAGCTCCGCCACCGAACCCGAGATCGGAGCCGATGAACTGCCCGCCCTGACTGCCTGATCACCCCACCAAAGAACACGCAGCGCTACACCACTACCCGGGACTTGACCGACGCGGGACCGGGCGCAACCACGTGGACTCGCTGGCGCAAGACAGACTTCTGGGGCACCCTCCCTTCACTTCTCACCACGGTCGTGCCGACCCAACCCTTCTAGCCCGCCCTCGAAATGAGAGCAGGCTGTCCGCGAACCCCTTCGAGGCCGTGCACAGCCTGGCGACAGGGCGACCCGAGCCGGTTCTGCGGGTCTTGGTGGAAAGTCACCGGAGGCGGTCGAGTTGGTTCGGACGGGTGGCGTTGACTCTCGCGACCGTCACGCGCGGCTGATGCCCTGGAGCGCCGCGCCGGGCCCTGACGGGCCCCTGGAGCGGCTAAGCGGGAATGGGTGCGGTCGAGTGAGCGCCCGGGTCTCCCGGACGCACAGAGCGACACAGGTCGCTCCAGTCATGCTTTCGCTCGACCGGGACTAGATGCCCGGGAGCTGAGACGAGTACGCTGGCAACCACGGGAGACCTCCTAGATCTCTCGTCAGGCCCCGCACGGTGACCGCCGTGGCGGGGCCATATCTATGCCAAAAACCGACCCATCCGATGCATCTCGCGATGCAAGCAGGTAGACGAACGGCCTCTGACCTGGCGTTTGCCCAGGTGAGAGGCCGATCGTGGCTGGTGGACGTAAAGGGACTCGAACCCCTGACCTCTCGCGTGTGAAGCGAGCGCTCTAACCAGCTGAGCTATACGTCCGAAGCGGCCCGCTCGACCGGTGGGTCGCGCGCGGGCCTTCGGCAGATTACCTGGCGAGTCGCGTGCAAGGCCAATCGGGGGTCAGAAGGGCGGCAGCTCGTCCTCGACGGAGGCCTTCGCCCCCAACCGTGGGGGCGAATCCGCGAGCGCCGCCCCCACCGATGGGTCCTTTGCCCCCACCGGTGGGGGCAAAGCCATCTCCGTCGACCGCGCCTCGGGCACCTGCGCCACGTGATGCGCCGGGAAGGACACCGCGCTCGTCCCTGCGGGCGAGGTCCATGTGACGGTGCCATCGTCGTCGAGCCGGTAGGCCCACCCAGGAGCGTGCTTCACTCGGTGATGGTGCCGACACAGAGCCGCCAGATTGCGGATCTCCGTGGCGCCCTTCGGCCAGGGGGTCGCGTGGTCGAGGTCGCAGGAGACTGCTGGCCGTTCGCAGCCCCACATCCGGCAGCGTCCATCGCGGGCCTCGATGAGTCGGCGGACTCCCTTCGGCGCCCGGTACGTCGCCGCCGATGTCGCCAGGGTCACTCCCGTGTGCGCGTCGAGCAGGACTCGGGCGACTCGGGTGTCGACGTGGGTGCTGATCCGAGCAACGACCTCGCTCGGGATGTACCCCACCCCCGGCACCTCAACGCCGCCGATCCACGCGGAGCTCGGCCCGGGCGTTTCGCTCGCGAGCCTGACGATCCCTGAGAGCTCGGGGTCGAAGAGGTCCGACCGGGACAGCGGAATCGGCCGCACCCCGGCGTGCAGCATTGCCTCCATCGCCGCCCATTCCCCCTCCGATGATGGCACCCGAAGACCGACGCACTCCCCCTCCGACGAAGCCGCCTGCGGGGCTTTGCCCCCACCGGTGGGGGCAAACATCAGCGGACCCGCCGTCACGATCGGCACCCCGATCGCCACCTCGGTGCGCACCCTGACCCCACGCAACGCCAAGTCGGCGAGCGCCTGGGCCCGAGCGACCCCGATCGGGACGTAGGGCCGTTCCCCCTTGATCTGATGCGCCAACTGATCGACCGAGGCCATGACGACCTGCCCCACTTCGCTCGGCAGGGTGGCCGTCAGGTAGCTCGTGCCGAGCGGACCCGGCTCGAGATCGACGTTGAGCTTGGTCAGCCGATTGCGCTCGGCTCGCCGATCGAGCGCCCCGCGATCGACCCGCTCGAGGACCCGTCGGCAGGCCCGCGCCACCTCACGCGGCTCGAGATCGGTCAACCGCGTCGACCCCGGCCTCCCCCGCACCGGCGCCATCAGATGCTCCGCGATCGCCGCGCATGCCGTTGGCGACGCATCGGCCGTCTCCTGCACGACGAGGCGCGTCGTCCGCTCGCGGATCGCTCCAGCCGCAAGGGCATCGAGCACCGCCGGTGTACGCGCCACCCCCACGGCATCTCGGCAGCGCAGGAGCGCCTCGGTCGGACCGGCGTCGATGGTCAGCGCCACCACATCGGGGGCGATATCGGCCACCTCCCCCTCGGGCCCCCGCACCGGGTGCACGTACCCGTCGGGCCCGCGCGCCTCGCTCCGCCGCGCGACCTCGCCGATCACCCCCAGCTGGGCCCCATCAATCGAACGCCGGGCTGCCTCCAGGGCGGCGAGCGCATCACTGAGCTCCTCGAGGTGAGCGCACTCCCCCTTCGAGCGGACCGCGTCGATCACGTCGGCAGCGAGCCCCCGGCTGGACTCCGCGTGCTCTCGACACCGCTTCACGAGTTCTTCGAACATATGTTCAGTCTAGGAAGGGGGTGTGACAACGGTCACAGCCTTTGCCCCCACCGGTGGGGGCGAAGGGGGATCAGCTCACGCCGGGGAGCTTGGTGAGCCACTCCCGCGCGATCTCCGGGAACCACCCCGGCACTCCCGTCACCCAGAAGACCGCCCACATGCAGAGCCATCCGAAGATGATCGACCCGATCACCATTGGCACCTTGAGCTTCAGCGGCAGGACGACGGCCCAATGGTTGAAGGCTTGCACCTCGCCCTTCACAAAGAGCATGACCCGCCGCGCCCACATGAACTCGGTACTCCACACCAGCAGGCCGATGAAGATGACCACCCATCCCGGCCCCGTGAGCGGCACCATCGGGATCCCGACCAGGATGATCGAGAGCCCGACGAGGAAGACGAGGGTCCGCCAAACGAGCGCCCCGATGGGGTTCACGCGGATGGCACGGCGCCACGCGATGGGATCTTCGAGCGGGTCGATCCGGTGGTTGTCGCCGAAGCGATCGCTCAACTCGCGACGGACATCCGCGCGCTGCTCGGAGCGAATCTCCAGATACGGGCGACGGTTTCCATCGGCATCAAGACCGACCGGGCGTTTCTTCTCCTCGACCGCGCCCTTCGTCCCCCTTCGCAAGGTCACGGGTCGATGCCCCGAGCCGACGCATCGGCGAAGGCCTGAGCCACCCGGGCAGTGACCGGCCCGGGGGCCGCGAACTCGCGATCGTCGACCCGGCGGATCCCGAGCACATCCTTGGTCGTCGACGTCGCGAAGACCTCGTCGACCTCGTCGAGCACACCGAGCGGCAGCGCCTCTTCGCGCACCTCGATCCCGGCACCGCGCGCCCACTCGATGGTGAGTTCGCGGGTGATCCCGGCGAGACAACCCGAGTCCAGCGGCGGGGTGAGGACGACTCCGTCACGCACGACGAAGAGGTTGCTGCCGGTGCCTTCGCAAAGCTCTCCGCGGGTATTGGCGAAGATCGCCTCGTCTCCCCCGCGCTCCTTGACGTAGGCGAGGGCGACGACGTTATCCGCATACGACGTCGTCTTCAGTCCGGCCGTCGCGGCCCGCTCATTACGAGTCCACGGCACGGTGACGAGCACCCCGGTCGCCGCCGGACGAGGAATCGGGCCGGTCGTCACGATGTAGGTCAGGGGGGCGTTCGCGCGGTCAGAGCCCATCGGGCCAACTCCACCGGTAATCGTGAAGCGCAACCGGCCGAAGGGGATCGGCTCCCCCGCCTCACACACGGCCTCGATGCCCTCGCGGATTCGCGCATGATCGGCAGTGGGGAGCCCCAGCCCGGCCATCGTCCGATCCAGGCGCATGAGGTGGCGGGTCAGGGCGAAGGGGGTGCCGTCGACCACCTTGCACGTCTCGAACGCGCCGTCGCCCACGGTCACGCCGTGATCCAGCGCTGCCACGGAGGCCTCGTCGGGTCGTACGAGGGCGCCATCGACCCACACGCGCGCTTCAGAATTCATGCTGCCTAGCCTTTCAGATCCCTGGCCTCACAGTATGAGCGCCCGCTGGATCCCCGCTGGACGCGAGCGCCACTAACCGCGCGGCCTTCAGCTCGGTCTCGGCCCATTCGGCATGCGGGTCCGAGCCCCAGGTGATCCCGGCGCCGGTCCCGAAGGAGAGGGTGCGCGCTCCCCCTTCCCCCTCCGCCCAGAAGGTCCGAATCCCGACCGCGAGCGCGGCCTGGTCCCGATCGGCGTCGATCCATCCGATGGCGCCGCAGTAGGGGCCGCGTGGGCCGGGTTCGAGCTCCCCGATGATCCGCAGCGCACTGGACTTGGGCGCCCCACTCACCGAACCCGGAGGGAAGGTCCCCTCGAGGATGTCGCTCCACCCGACGCCGGGCCGGAGCCGGCAGGCGACATCCGAGACCAGGTGAACGAGGCCAGGGTGGCTCTCGATCGCGCACAGGGCCTCGACGGCAACGGTTCCCGGCAGCGCGACATGCGACAGGTCGTTGCGGACGAGGTCGGTGATCATGACGTTTTCGGCGTGGTCTTTGCTGCCGAGATCACTCGCGACCCGACCGGTTCCCTTGATCGGACGGCTGACCACCCGGGCGCCGTCGCGCAGGAGGTACGCCTCGGGCGACGCCGAGACGATGTCGAGACCAGCGCTCGGCACGTGGATGGTCGCCGCGTAGGGAGCGGGATTGCCGCGGGCGAGGATCGGCGCCAAGGCCGGGAGGTGCGACGAAGGGGGCAACGCTGCCGTCATCGTCCGGCAAAGATTGACCTGGTAGACGGTCCCCGCAGCGATGTGTTCGCGGATCGTCGAGACGCCAGCGGTGTACGCCCGCTCGTCCAGGCTGGTACGCCACGACCCAGCAGGTGGCTCCCAGCGTGCCAGCGGACCCCCTTCGAGGTAGTGGTCGGCCGCCAATGAGTTCGTGAATTTGACTGCGGTGCAACGCCCTTCGAAGGTCACGACGACGGCCCACTGGCCGCTCGTCACTTCCGCCAGGTCGTGGGTGATCGCCTCGACACCGGTGAGGGTGCGGTCCGCGAATCGCGCGAAGTCCACGAAGGTCCTAGCGGCCGAGGAGGTCGGCCATCTTCTTGGCGATCATCTCCGTGGCCCGTCTCGGCGACATCCGGGAGAGCGCGTCGAGCGCGCGAGCGTCCTTGCCGATCAGGATGCGGTAGGTCCCCTTCTCGAGCCCGTCAATGATGGCCGCGGCAGCATCGGGCGCACTGGTCGTCGGCATCGCGCCGCTGTCCTGATCCTTGGTGCGCTCCCCCATCGAGACGCCGGAGTTCGTCGAGATCTCGGTGGCGATCGCCCCGGGGAAGACCACGGTGACGCCGACCGAAGTGCCGCGCATCTCGGCGTAGAGCCCCTCGGTGAAGAGTTTGACCGCGGCTTTGCTTGCACCGTAGGCCGATTGGCCCGGTACCGGAGTGAAGCCGCCCATCGACGAGACGTTGACGATCCCGGCTTCTGGGCGCTCCAGCAGGTGCGGCAGCGCCGCCTTCGTCGTATTGACGACGCCCCAGAAGTTCACGTTCATCACCCGCTCGATCTCCTCGTAGCTGAGATCGAGGATCGGCACGAACTGCTGGATAGTCCCCGCGACATTGAGCAGCCCGTCGAGCTGACCGTGTGCCGCGATGACCTCCTCGACCATCGCCTCCACGCCGCTCCGGTCGGTGACATCCAGCGGATGAAGGGAGAGCCGCTCGACCTGGCCGGCGAGGGCGGCGGTCTGCTCGAGCGCTTCGGCGCGCAGATCGACCGCGGCGACCCGAGCCCCCTTCATCAGCAGCCCGAGGACCACCTCGCGACCGATCCCAGAGCCACCTCCGGTCACGATGAAGACCTTGCCCTGGATGCGCATCACGTTCCCTCTCGTTGGCCGGTGGGCGAGCCCCCACGGTATCGCCGCCGCTGGCTACGCTGGGCGCTCCGCGACGAAGGGGGCGACGATGCCCGAGACGACCGGCGAGGCCATGCGCGGGTATCTCCAGCGCTACACCGATGGGCTCATCGGTGCTGTGGGGCCCGTGCGGCGCGACGAGCCCGATGCCATCCACACGATGCGGGTTGCGGCGAGGCGGTTGCGCTCCACGCTCGCCTCCTACGGGCCTCTGCTGCCCAGCAAACCGCGCCACCTGAGAGATGAACTCAAGTGGCTCGGGCATGTCCTCGCCGTGCCGCGCGACGCCGAAGTGATGCGCGACCACCTGGCCGACGCGATCGCGGCGCTTCCACCCGAGCGCGTCGACGGCCCGATCGCCACCCGGATCGCGACCGCACTGGGGCGGGCCTACGCCGACGGGCACGAGGCGACGATCGCCGCGATCGACTCGCCGCGATTCGCCCGGCTGGTCGACGATCTCGAGGTCGCTGCGGCGGCGCCCCTGCGTCCCGGCGTCGATACCTCGGACGCCCTGGTGGCACGGATCGACGCGGCCCGTCGACGCTTCGCCCGCGACCTCGCGGCGGTGCCACCCCCTTCGCCGGGCGCCACCCCTGGCGCGCTCGACGAGGCCCGCGATCACGCCCTTCACGCGGCGCGGAAGAAGGCAAAGCGGTTGCGCTACCTCGCCGAGTCCGCGGTGCCGGTCCTCGGCGCCCGAGCGGCATCGCTCGCGGTCGCCGCCGAAGAGGTGCAAGAGGCCCTGGGCGAGCACCAGGACAGTGTGGTGACGCGCGCGTGGCTCACGGGAGCTCGCGAGCGAGCGGTCGACGCCGAAGAGCCCACGTCGACCTACGACGAACTCATCTCTCGGGAGACCGAGCGCGCTGCCGTCGCCGAGACCGAGGGCCTCGATCACGCTCGCAAGATCACCGATCCCTGAACAGAGACCGAAGGCCCCGGGAGAACTCCCGGGGCCTTCGAGCGGTGATTGCGAGGCAGATTACGGCTGGTTCCGGCCGTCTTCGTTCTCGTAGCGCAACTGCTCGCCCTCCATCTTCGGGAGGTCGCCAGTGTTGCCCTGCTCCTCGCGCACCTTTGCGAGCTCGGAGTCGTCCTCCGCGCCGAGCTCATAGAGCCGCCCGGACTTGCGGTCGGCCAGGTACTCCTTCATCTCCTTCTTGACTACCGGGAGTAGCAGGTACAGACCCAGCAGGTTGACGAAGGCACAGACGAAGAGGAACGCGTCGGCGAAGTCGAGGACGTTCTTGAAGGTGAGGACCGCACCGATGATGACGAAGGTGCAGACGATCCCGTAGAAGATCTTGTCCCCGATGGCGGAGCGACCGAAGAGGTAGTGCCACGCCTTCAGCCCGTAGTACGACCAGGTGATCACCGTCGAGAACGCGAAGAGGACCACCGCGAGGGTGAGCACCCACGGGAACCACGGGAGGAAGGTCTCGAACGCGTTAGAGGTCAGGGTCACGCCGTCAGTGCTGAGGTCACCACCGGAGCCGATCTCCTCGCGGACCTTCAGGTAGCTGTCATCCGAGGCGATGATGATCGTCAGGGCCGTCATGGTGCAGATGACGACGGTGTCGATGAAGGGCTCGAGAGACGCGACGAAGCCCTCGCTGACCGGCCGGCGAGTCTTCACCGTGGAGTGCGCGATGGGCGCGGAACCCAGCCCGGCCTCGTTGGAGAAGGCGGCCCGCTGGAAACCGATGATCAGCACGCCGATGATGCCGCCGCTCACGCCGGTCGGCGAAAACGCCCCGTCAATGATCTGAGCGAAGGCGTCCGGGACGTGAGCGATGTTCTTGCCGATGACGAGCAAGCAGGCCGCCACGTAGATGATCGCCATGAAGGGCACCAGGCGGCTCGTCACCGCCCCGATCGAGCGCATCCCGCCGATGATGACGATGCCAACACCGATCGCGAGGACGACGCCGAAGATCAGCGCCGCGCCGTCGCTGCCGAGGAAGCCATCGGCGCCACCGAAGGTGTTCCGGGCCTGAGCGAAGGTCTGATTCGACTGGAACATCGTGCCGCCGGCCACGCCGAAGAAGAGGATGGCGACGGCGAAGAGCCCGGTCAACCCCTTCGCGACGAAACCCGGGAAGCGCGAGAACGCGACCGGGAGGTACTTAAACGGGCCACCGGAGACCGTCCCGTCCTCGTGCACCTCCCGGTACTTCACACCGAGCGTGCACTCGACGAACTTCGTCGCCATGCCGAGCAAGCCCGCGAGGATCATCCAGAAGGTCGCCCCTGGACACCGAGGGCGACCGCCGCGCCGACACCGGCGATATTGCCGAGGCCGACGGTGCCGGAAACCGCCGAGGTCAGCGCTTGGAAGTGGGGAACTTCGCCGGGGTCATCCGAGCGGGAGAACTTCCCCCGGACGACATCGAGCGAGGTGGGGAATCCGCGGAACTGGATGAAGCCCAGGTAGAAGGTAATGATCACAGCGGCAACGACCAGCCACACCACGACGAAGGGGATCGAGTTCCCTCCCGGCAGCGGGATCGGGACGAAGATGATCTTCGCGGACCACTCGGTCAGGGGGGCGAAGACCGTATCGATGCCTCGCTCGATCGAGCCGAGGACACCGCTCTTATGGCCTTCGTCCGCCATGGGTAGGGACAGGGTTGGTAGCGCTGTCATGCCAGGCGACGAAACCGGAGCGTGGCGCAGATCTCAACCACTGGGACGACCCTGTGACCATGCTGTGACCCGCGGGGAACGGTTTACGCGCGAAAGCGAAGAAGGCCCCTGTCCCGCGTTTCCGCAGGTCAGGGGCCTTATTCGGTGGTGGGCGATACTGGGTTTGAACCAGTGACCTCTTCCGTGTCAAGGAAGCGCGCTACCGCTGCGCCAATCGCCCAAGAGCATGCAAGGTTCTGCATGGTCGAGGTGGAGACGGGATTTGAACCCGTGTAGACGGCTTTGCAGGCCGTTGCCTCGCCTCTCGGCCACTCCACCACCGAAGGGGGTGAACCTTCCGAGCGGATGACCGGCCTCGAACCGGCGACCTCAACCTTGGCAAGGTTGCGCTCTACCAACTGAGCTACATCCGCGCGTCACACCCCCGGCCCGGTTTCCCGCGCTCGTTGGCGTGCGGAGTGACAGTAGCCCAGATTCGGCGCGAACTTCAAACCGAGGGTGAACAACCCCGCCAAACCCGCGAGATACCGCGGTTCTCGCCGCCGCGATCAGCTCTCGGCGAGGAGTTTTTGCTGCTCGGCCACGTCGAAGTCCGCCTCGGGCCATTGCGGGTCCAACGCGAGGAGGTGCTCGCGCAGCAGCGTCATGACCGCGAGGCGCGCGTACCACTTGCGATCCGCGGGCACGACGTACCAGGGCGCCTCGTCGGTCGAGCACTTCTCGATCGCCGCCTGGTAGGCCTCCTGGTAGTCGTCCCAGTGGCGACGCTCGTCGATATCGCCCGGGTTGAACTTCCAGTACTTATCCGGCCGCTCGAGGCGTTCGGCCAGCCGAGCCTTTTGCTCATCGGAGGAGATATGGAGCATGACCTTGATGACCGTCATGCCCTTGGTGACGAGCCCGCGCTCGAAGGTGTTGATCTGCCCGTACCGGCGTGACCACTGCGCCCGCGGCACCAGATCGTGGACCCGCACGATCAGGACGTCCTCGTAGTGAGAACGGTCAAAGACGCCGACGTGCCCCGGCTCCGGGAGCGCGTTGCGGATCCGCCAGAGGAAGGGGTGAGCCTTCTCCTCTTCGGTCGGAGCCTTAAAGGCCGTGATCCGCGTCCCCTGGGGGTCCATCGCGCCGACGACATGGCGCATGATCCCGCCCTTCCCGGCGGTGTCCATGCCCTGGATGACGAGCAGCACGCTGCGCTCTCCCCCGCCCTTGGACTCGGCGTAGAGCCGCTCCTGCAAGGAACTGACCTCGTCGGCAAGGATCGGCATTAGCGCCTCGGCGTCGGCCTTGGAGCCGTCGAAACCCGGAGTCCCCCTCGTGTCGATCGCCCCGAGGTCCGTCGTCGGTCCGGCCTTCAGGAGCGCGCCCAAAGCTGGCGGCGTCAGGACCTCATGCACAACCTGCGCGGCCTCATCGAGCTCGGCCCGCGCCGCGCTCGCCTGCTCGCTCGCGGCCCGCACCTCCCGGGCCCGAGCCTGCTCGGCCTGCTCAGCCTCCTTGGCCGCCTTCTTCTCGGCCTTCTTGGCCTCTTTGGCCTTCTTCTCGGCCTTGGCGCGCTTCTTTTCCTCGGCCTTACGAAGTGCCTTTTCGACCGCCTTGCGCGCGGCCTTTTCCTTCGCCTTCTTGACCTTCTTATTCGCCATACGCTTCATCATGGCACTGACGAGGCACCATAGGGCGATGCGCATCTTGCTCGGTTCCGGCGTCGGCTCCGTCCTCGATGACGACGCCTTACGAGCTCGCTACGCCCCACCGGCGGGCCCATGGGTGCGCCTCAACATGGTGAGCACCCTCGACGGCGCCGCCGCGGGAGCGGACGGCCTCTCCGGGTCGATCAACACGCCACCGGACAACCGCTGCTACTCGGCCCAGCGCAGCCACGCGGACGCGGTCCTGGTCGGCGCGCGTACCGCGCAGGCCGAGGGCTACCGCCCGATCGGTGATGGCACCGCGCTGGTCATCGTGAGCCGCCGGGCGATGCTCCCGGACGGGCTGGCCGCCGAAGGGGGACACGTCGCCCTCGCGACCTGCGCTGCGGCCGACCCCGGCGCCCTCGATGACGCGCGCCAGCGTCTCGGCGACGATGCGGTCTGGGTCCTTGGGGATGAAGAGGTCGACCTCGCCGCGGTGATCGCCCGATGCCAGGCACGCTTCGGACCGCACGTGTTAAGCGAAGGGGGCCCGACGCTCGCCGGGTCACTCCTCGCGGCCGGACTGGTCGATGAGCTCGCCCTGACCTTCGCCCCCCACCTGGTCGGCGGAGAGCAGCCGCGCATCATCGCCGGGAGCGACCTCCAGGTGCCGCTCACTCCCTTCCTCCTGCTGGAAGAGGACGGGACCCTGCTCGGCCTGTGGCGGGTCGGCACGGGCACCACCTAGGCGGGCAGCTCCGCCTTCTGCGAGACCCACTGCTCGACCAAGCGCTCCCAGCGCGCCGGGTCGACATTCCACTCCTTGCAATGGCGCGCGAGCGACCACGGCTCGAACCGCACCAGATCGGGCCGGGCTCTCGCCAGTGCCTCCGAGGGCCCGGACGGGACGAACTCGTCGTCTCGCGAATGGATGATGAGAAGGGGGTGAGTGAGTTCCTCGGCCCGCTCGACCCAGTTCGTGCGCGCCACATCGACCGACTCGCGCACCCCGACGAGCCGTCGCGCCCACCGCCGCCCCATTAGCACGCGGCTGAGGTCAGCGACCGGGTGCGGCACCGAGTTCAGCACCGCGTGATGCCGGAGCACATCGGCCCAGTCAACAACCGGACCGTCGAGCACCGCGCGGCTCACCAGCGGAGCGAACTCAGACTGGCTCAGGGTCTGCAACACGATCGCCCCGCCCATCGACCAGCCCGCGAGGACGATCTCTTGGGCTCCCCGCTCGATCGCGAGGCGGATCGCATCGTCGACATCGCGCCATTCGGCAAGGCCCAGGTTGTACCGGCCATCGGGCCCGGCGGGAGCTCCCTCGTCATTGCGATAGCTCGGGATGAGGCAGGTCAACCCCTGGCGGCGAAGGGGAGGCACCGCCCGCAGGCACTCGTGACGCAGGGCCCCTCGGCCGTGCACGAGGATCGCCCACCGTGCCGTCGGCTCCTCGGCGGGGACAATCCAGGCCGGCATGGGCCCGAGATCCGTTGCGACATCGACGTACTCGGTCGGCAATCCGAGGGAGAGATCGGGCGCCTCGCCGTAGTAGTACTGGTTCCACCGCGCCGGTCCGGGTCGCAGTACCCCCCGGTCTACGCCGAGCAGGCGGCGTCGGACCCGCCCGAGAGAGTGGTCGATCTCCAGGACCTCCCCCACCCGCGCGTGCCCCTTCCCACCATCGAGCCAGAGCCCATACCGTCCCGGCACGACCGTCTCCGGCGTGAGATCGAGGGTGATGCTGTCGGTGTGGATCACCCGGATCTCGACGTCATCGGGGCGCTCTGGGTCCGGCGTCAGCGCGACGCGAGCGACGTACGTCGCCGCCCCGAGCCACACGCTTGCGGTCCCCACCGCGGCCGAAACGGCCGTGACGGCGCCATAGGTTCCGATCCGCCGAGCAGTGTGGGATGAGATCACCCCTTAATGCTCGCACCTCATCAGTGCAACGATGCGACCTGTGAAGACGCCGATCGAGTTGCCCATCGCACCGATGCTCGCCAAGTCCGCTAAGACCGTGCCGGACCCGGATGCGATCGACGGTGGCTATTCGTACGAGCCGAAGTGGGACGGATTCCGCGTCATCGTGATCCGCGACCGCGCGAAGGTCGAGCTCGCGAGCCGCAGCGGCAAGTCGCTCACCCGGTACTTCCCCGAGGTCGTCGAGGCCGTGAGCCAGTACCTGCCCGAGCAGATCGTGCTCGATGGTGAGATCGTCGTTCGCCGCGGCGAGCCCGATCACCAGCGTCTTGATTGGGAGTCCCTCAGCGCCCGGATCCACCCGGCAGCCTCCCGGATCGCGCTGCTCGCGCGCGAGACGCCCGCCGAGATCATCGCCTTCGACCTCCTTGCCCTCGGCGACCAGTCCTATCTCGACGCTCCCTTCGCCACCCGCCGCGATGCCCTCGAAGGGATTCCGCTCGCGTCCGACGCCCCGATCCACCTGACGCGCACCACCGGTGACGCCGAGGTCGCGCGGGACTGGTTCACCCGCTTCGAGGGCGCCGGTCTCGACGGAGTCATCGCCAAGCCCCTCGCCGCCCCCTACTCCCCCGGTAAGCGGATCATGGTGAAGGTCAAACACCGCCGCACGGCCGAGGCCATCGTCATCGGGTACCGAATCCACAAGAGCGGGAAGGGAGTTGGCTCGCTGCTCCTTGGCCTGATCGACGAGGGCGGTGAGCTCATCGGGGTGGGCGGGATTGCCGCCTTCACCGGGGCCCGCCGGCTCGAGCTGATCGATGAACTCGAGCCGTTGGTGATTCGCGGCGAGGACGGCGAGGCCGTCCACGCCGAGACCGATCGATCGCGGTTTTCCTCGTCGAAGGACATCTCCTATGTCCCCCTTCGGCCCGAGCGAGTCGTCGAGGTGGCCTTCGATCAGCTTGAGGGACAACGCTTCCGGCATGCGGTGACGTTCGTCCGCTGGCGTCCCGATCGCACGCCCGAATCGTGCCTGCTGGAGCAGATCGAGCGCGCCCCGGAGTATGACCTGGGTGACATTCTGACCTGAAATCTGCTTAGGATAAGACCTATGAGTGCCTAAAACACCCCGATTGAGCACAAATCCGCCACTATCAACCGACGTACCGTCGCCCGCGGTGCCGCCTGGTCCGTCCCGGTCCTCGCCGTGGCCGCCGCCGCACCGACCTTCGCGGCCTCCCCCCAACCCGAGCTCCAGCGCAATTACCTCGTCACCCGCAGCTCATGCACCGGTGGTAACCAGCTCAGGGTGACGACAGATAACGTCAACACCTTCTTCCGGATCATCAACGTTCGCCCAAATTCGACGGTGACCGGGATTACCGCCTCGGTCCTCGTGTCGGTCAACAACCTCACCGGTTGGACTTCAAGCAACGCAGCGTGGTCAGCTCCGACGCGGACCGGAGAGACGTTCAGCGACGGCACCCGCACCTACTACCGCTATCGCTCGAACTACGTCGGCACGGTGCCTGCGCCGGACGCGAACGGCACGATCACTCTCCCGAGGATCGACTTCTCACTGCCGTGCTCGTCCGCTGTCCCCAGCCCGGTCTGGGTTAACGGCCGCGGTGAGGCGACGGTCAACGGCACGACCCTTTCGAACATCGGGGGCTACCGCAGCGTCTAACGCGCTCCGTCGATGCGGTTGCCGTCGTCATCCCAGTGCTCGGCAACCTTCTTCGATGGCTGGACGCGCGGCGGCTCCCCCGGCATCTTCGGGTAGTCGGGCGGGAAGTTTAGTTCTCCACCCGGAAGCGTCTCCCAGAGGTCGAGCAGCGGCCGAAGGGAGTACGCCGTCTCGTCCATCTCGGCCCACGCGTTGCCATCGGCGAGGACATCCGGGACGGTCATCAGGTTGTACTCGGCCGGATCGCGCACGTCCGCTAACTGCTCCCAGGTGAGGGGTGTGCTGACCGGCGCGCCGGGTCGCGCTCGCAGGCTCCACGCCGAGGCGATCGTGCGATCCCGGTTGTTTTGATTGAAGTCGACGAAGACACGCGCCCCGCGCTCTTCCTTCCACCAGGCCGTGGTCACCCCGTCATCGCGGCGCTCGAGTTCCCGGCCCAGCCCGATCGCGGCATGGCGCACCCCTTCAAACCCGTGTTCGGGTTCGATCCGCAGATAGATGTGCACGCCCCGGTTGCCGCTCGTCTTCGGGTACCCACGCAGGCCAAGTTCCTCCAGCAACTCCCGGCACACCCCGGCGACCCGCTGAACATCGGAAAATCCGGTCCCGGGTTGCGGATCCAGATCGATCCGCAACTCATCGGGGTGATCGACATCCGGCCGTCGGACCGGCCACGGGTGGAAGGTCAGCGTCCCCATCTGGGCCGCCCACACGGCCGCTGCCGGCTCGCTCGGGCACAACTCGTCGATCGGACGGCCATTGGGAGATGAGACCCGGACGGTCTCTAGCCAGTCCGGCGCCCCCTTCGGCAGCCGCTTTTGGTAGAAGCCGTCACCGTCCTTGTCGGTGGTGCTGGTCGCGAGCCGCATCCCCTCGCGCCACCCCTTCGGCCAGCGCTCCATCGCGGTCGGCCGCTCTCCCACCGCGAGCATGAGCGCCTCACCCATCGCGGCGAAGTACTCGCAGACCTGCAGTTTGGTGATCTCGGGGGTTCGATCGGTCGCCTCGTAAATCACCCGATCGGGGCTCGATACCCTGACCTCGCGTTCACCGGAGACCACGACGCCTGCTGGACTCTTCGCCATGATCGAAGAGTAGGGGTCGGGAACGCCACGCGGCGTGCTGGCGTTGCACCGTATCGCTGCCCCCTCCGCCCGCTCGACTCGAAAAGGAGCTCAATCGATGGAGCCCACCGGCCACAGCTACCCCGTGACCAAGGACGACGCGCAGTGGCGCGAAGAACTCAGCCCGAGCGAGTACGCGGTCCTGCGTCAGGCGGGCACCGAGCGCCCCTTCATCGGTGAATACACCGACACCAAGACCGAAGGGGTCTACGCCTGCCGCGCCTGCGGCGCCGAATTGTTCACCTCGCAGACGAAGTTCGACAGCCACTGCGGTTGGCCGAGCTTCTACTCGCCGCTCGCCGGTGACTCGGTCGAGTACCTGGAGGACACCTCGCTTCCGGGCCGTCCGCGCGTCGAGGTGCGGTGCGCCAATTGCGGCAGCCACCTCGGCCACGTCTTCAGCGGCGAGGGATACGACACCCCGACCGACCAGCGCTACTGCATCAACTCGATCGCGATGACGCTGCGCCCGAGCGAGAGCTGACCCTCGCCCGGGCGTCCACTGCGGCGCTGGTTCAGCGCAGGTCGGCGACCAACTTCGCGATCTCGACCCGCGGGCCGGTGTAGAAGGGGATTTCCTCCCGGACGTGCAGACGCGCCTCGGAGGCCCGCATGACCCGCATCAGGTCCACGATCCGGTGCAACTCATCGGCCTCGAAGCACAACAACCACTCGTAGTCGCCGAGCGCGAACGCGCTGATCGTGTTGGCCCGTACGTCTGGGTAGTCCCGCGCCAGCGCACCGTGCTCGGCGAGCATCCGGCGACGATCCTTTTCGTCCATGACATACCAGTCGTAGGACCGGACGAAGGGGTACACGCACACGTAGTCACGCGCCTCCTCTTCGGCCATGAAGGCGGGGATGTGGCTCCGGTTGAACTCCGCCTGCCGGTGCAGCGCCGCGACGGACCAGACCGGCTCGAGGTGGGCACCGAATCCGGTGCGCAACAGCCGGTGGTACGCGTCCTGCAGTTGCTCGATGGTCTCCGCGTGCCACCACACCATGAGGTCGGCGTCGGCGCGCAGACCCGCCACGTCGTACACGCCGCGGATCACGACGCCGCCCTGCGTGAGCTCGGCAAAGAGCTCCTCGACCTCGGCGACGAGCGCGTCCCGGTCGTCCGGAAGGGGGGTCGTCTGGGCGAAGACCGAAAACATCGCGTAGCGCACGGTCGCGTTGATCTCGGCGAGCTGCTCGCGGGTGGGCTTCGGCGGGATGGAGCGGGTGGTCATCTAGCGATCTCCTTGCGATAGATAGGCGAGGGTATGGACGGCGGCCTGCTGGCCGCTCGCGACGACGGCGGCGACACCGACACCGTCATAGGTGGCCCCAGCGACGGTGAGCCCGGGCAGGTCGGCAACTTCGGAGCGGACCGCGGCGACGCGCTGGTGGTGGCCCACCGTGTACTGAGGCAGACCGGCGCCCCAGCGCTGCACGTGCGAGTCGATCAGGTGCGGCAGCGGGCCCCCGATGGCCTCGGTGATGTCCGCGAGCGCATCGGCGACGAGGTCCTCGTCGGCGCGCTGCAGCGCGCCCACCTCACCGGCGCGCCCGACCGAGGCGCGCAGCGCCAGCCGCTTCGCGTCTTCGCCGACCCAGGCCCACTTCCGCGTACTAAACGTGCTGGCCTTGATCCGCCGGCCGTCGCCGGCCGGGACGAGGAAGCCCGAGCCGGTCAAGCCGGCCGGGTCCCCGGCCCGTCGAACCAAGACCAGCGTGATGACGGCCATGGACGCGTGGTCGACCGCGGCCAAGGCGGCGGCCGCCCCTGGGGCGTGCTCGGTCAGCAGGCGCGAGGTCGGCGTGGCCGGAAGGGCGAGCACGACGGCGTCGGCCTCGACCGCGACCGGGGCGATCGTCGGGCCGGTGACGACCCGCCAGCCGGTCGCCGTGCGCTCTACGGCTCGCACGATCGTCGAGGTGTGGATCGCGACCCCGCGCCGGACGAGATTGGCACCGAGGCGCTCGGGCAGGGAGGCCACCCCACCCCTTAGGCCAAAGAGCATCGGCGCCCGCGGGGGCGCGTCCGGCGCCGGGGCCGGGATCATCGCGGCGATTGCTTCGGGGAGCGGACGCCCTTCGTGCAATGCCGGCCACAACGGCGCCATCGTCGAGCGCGCCGACAACTGGTCGGCGCGCCCCGCGTACACGCCGCCGAGGAGCGGCTCGACGAGTCGTTCGACGACGGCGGGCCCGAAGGTGGACCCGATGGCTTCGGCGACCGAGATGTCATCGGAGACGGGTGCGAGCGCCCGCGGCGCCTGCGCCCGGTCCACTTCGTCCTCGGTCAACAGGCCGGCGGCGAGACCGGCCTCGGCGGGCACCCCCATGAAGGTGCGCCGCGGGACGGCGTGCAGTCCCCCCCGCGACCAGATCTGGGCGGCGACCGGCTCGGGATGGACCACATCGTCGGCGAGACCGACCGCCTCGACCAACTGGTGCCCGATGGCGCTGCGATTCAACATCGACTCCGCGCCGACATCGAGGTGCAGGCCGCCGACCTCTTCGCGGCGCAACTTGCCCCCGACCCGATCGCCCGCCTCGATCAGCGTCACGCTCAGGTCGGGCTCGGCCTCCACGAGGTGATGAGCCGCCGTGAGTCCAGCCATGCCCCCACCGACGACAACCACCGATCCATGCATGCCCCCACTCTGCCAGGGGACCTCGGCCCACCTTCAATCGGCTTGGCGTGGAACCACATCACGCCCTCGTCGCGTCCTAGGGGCAAATCGGTTGGCGACGAGCGTCGGCCGCACAAGGCGAAGGGGAACTCTTCATGATCAGTCAGCGCAAACTCAGGCGCGCGAGCGCGATTGTCGCCGTTGCTGCAGCCGCGCTCGTCGGTGTCGCGGCGTGCGCGGGCAGCGGGTCGGATTCCGGGGCCGAAGGGGTGGCCTCGAGTCAGGGGCCGAGCGCTCAGCCCTTCGGGACGCCGAATGACCCACCGGCCGATGGCGACTCATCGCAGAATCCGGAGGAGACCAAGGATGCGGTCACGCCCACGCCCGAGCGCCTGCAGCGCGAGGCATCGATCGATCTCACCGTGAGCGATGTCGATGAGGCCGCCACCAAGGTCCGACGCACCGCCTCCTCCGTCGGCGGGCAGATCAGTTCCGAGCAGATCTCCACGAGCGCCACGGTGGTGGTCGAGGTCCCGACCGAGCGCCTCGAGGCGGCGCTCGATGCTCTGGAGGCGATCGGCGTCGTCGACAACCGCAGCCTGAGCACAACCAATGTGACGAGCGAGTACGTCGACACCGAGGCACGGATTCGGACGGCGAAGGCCTCCGTCGCCCGGCTACGGGCGTTGATGTCCACGGCGACCAAGCTCTCCGACATCGTTGCCTTGGAGGGCGAACTCTCGAGCCGTCAGGGGGACCTCGAGTCGCTGCAGTCTCGCTTCGATGAGCTGAAGAACACGACCGCGACAGCGCCGATCACGGTCGAGCTGACACCGGACGATGTGCCGGGTGCGAGGGATCACTCCGATACCGGATTCCTCGCTGGCCTGACCGCGGGGTGGTCAGCTCTCCTTGGCGTCCTCGCCGCCAGCGCGACTGCTCTGGGCGCTCTCCTGCCCTTCCTCGCCGCCCTCGCGCTCGTGGCCGGTGCGCCCGCGTGGCTCCTTCGCCGGCGGTTCCGGCGCACTCACTTCGCGCCCCCTGTCGCATCGGAGGGCGACTGACGATTAGCGCTCGGAGACCTCGTGGACCAGCGCGACGACGCGGGTCAGGACATCGGGGTCGGTGCTCGGCAACACGCCGTGCCCGAGGTTAAAGATGTGGCCCGGTGCGGTGCGCCCTTCGGCGACGATGCGGCGCACCGCCTGCTCCAGGGGCTCCCAGGGGGCGAAGAGCAGCGCCGGGTCGAGGTTGCCCTGCACCGCGAAGCGCCCCCCGAGCCGGGCGATCGCATCGGGCAGCGCCACCCGGTAGTCGACCCCGACAACATCGGTTCCCACCTCGGACATGTCGGTCAGCAACTCCCCCGTCCCGACGCCGAAGTGGATCCGGGGGACGTCGAGCCCATCGAGGGCGGCAAACGCGGCCCGCGAGTGTTCCTGGACGTGGGTGCGGTAGTCGGCCCGCGAGAGCGCCCCGGCCCAACTGTCGAAGAGCTGCACGGCGCTCGCCCCGGCGTCGACCTGCACGCGGAGGAAGGCTCCGGAGATCTGCGCCAACCGGGCACAGAGGTCATGCCAGAGCTGCGGGTCGCCATGCATGAGCGCCTTGGTGTGCTCGTGGTTGCGGCTCGGTCCCCCTTCGACGAGGTAGGACGCGAGGGTGAAGGGGGCACCGGCGAACCCGATGAGCGGGGTCGGGCCGAGTTCGCGCACGAGCATCTGCACCGACTTGGTGATATCGCCGACGTGCTCCGGCGTGAGGTCGGGCAGCCGGTCAAGGTCAGCGCGCGTGCGGAAGGGCGCGGCGACGACCGGCCCGGTGCCCGGCACGATGTCGAGGTCGACCCCGACCGCAGCGAGCGGCACGACGATGTCGGAGAAGAAGATCGCCGCATCGACCCCGTGACGCCGGACCGGCTGGAGGGTGATCTCGGTGACGAGTTCGGGGTTCCGGCACGCCTCCAACATGGCGGTCCCCTCCCGCACGGCGCGGTACTCGGGCAGCGAACGCCCGGCCTGACGCATGAACCACACGGGGGTGCGCGAGGTGGTCTGACCGCGCGCGGCCTTCACGAGGAGGCTGTCGCGGCGAGGGTCGAAGGGGGTCTCAGTCACGTCCTGCATCCTCGCACGGTGCGGCCGCCCGCTGTCCGGCGAGCCGGTCTACAGCGCGATCAGCACGACGCCGAGGACGACGAGCGCGACCCCGAGGAGCTGGATCGGGCGCAGCCGCTCGCCGAGGATCAGGCGAGCCCACCCAGCCGTCACCACCGAGTACAGCGATCCGAGGACGCTCGCGACGCTCACCATCGCCGTCGTGCTCGCCGCCGCGAAGAGGGCGTTGGCACCGAGATCGGCCGCCCCGACCACGCCGAGCCCAAGCAACGCCGCTGGGGTGGTCTCTGGGCGGAGCGCCGAGCCGGCGGGGTGGCGCACGAGCCACCACCCGAGGACGATCACCACGGCAACGACAACGGTCGTGAGGCGCATCCCGAAGAGCGCATGGAGCAACGAATCCCGAGCGGCACGGTGCAAGAAGTAGAGCGCTAACCCGAAGCCGACGCCCGCCGCCGAAGCGAGCAGGACCGGACGCGGCCCAGCGTCGCCGTGGATCTCGGGTCCCGAGGCGAGGACCACGCCGACGATCGCCGCGGCCATCCCGACCCAGGCGGTCGCGCTCGGGACATCGCCGCCGATGACCCCGAGGAGTACCGGGACGGCGACCCCGAGGGAGGCGATCGGTGCGACGACGCCCATCGTGCCGCTCGCGAGCGCCGAGTAGAAGCACCCCAACCCAGCGCTGCCGGCGATCGCGGCGGCTGCCGCCCACCCCAACCACGCACCGGGGGCGATCCCCGCGCCGCGGACGATGACCGCCACGGTCATGATCAGCAGGCCGATCAGTTGCGACCACACCATCACGACCCACGGCGAGACGCGGCGGGATAGCAGCCCCGCGACGAAGTCCGAGGTCCCCCACACGACGGAGGAGCCGAGCGCGAGAAGGACGGTCACGCTGAGCAAGGCTACGCAGCGCTCGGCGTGCCCTCCCGGCGGATTCGCCTCCCGACGCCTACGCTCGGTGGTCGTGGCCACCCATAGCAGCCCCGGCGCCGAGTCGAGCGAGTTCGCCGACGCGATCCGCGACCTCCATGCCGCCCGGCTGCGCCCGGAGGTCCGCCTCACCGAGGTCCCTGCCCCCACCCGCATCGCGCCCCACGCGATCGCCCTGACCGGCGATGTCATCGACGACGAGGACGAGCTCGCCTCCGGCCGCTTCGTCCTGCTGCACGATCCGGAATCCCCCGAACCCTGGGGTGGCCCGTGGCGGGTCGTCACGTACGCCCGCGCCGAACTCGAGCCCGAGGTCGCCGGTGACCCGATGTTTGGCGGCGTCGGCTGGTCCTGGCTCGCGGACTCCCTCGACGAGCGGGGCCTCACCTACTCCCACGCGGCAGGTACCGTAACCCGCGTGGTCTCGGAGTCCTTCGGCGATCTCGACGACCGTGAGCAGTCGGTCGAGTTAGAAATCCGCGCCTCGTGGACCCCGCATGACAACGAGGCCGGCGAACACCTCCAGGCCTGGGCCGATCTTTTGTGCACGATTGGCGGCCTGCCTCCCCTTCCCGATGGCGTGGTCCCTCTCCCGGGTAGGCGTCGATGAGCCGGGTCACGATCCCGGATCCTTCGCTGCCGATGCTGACCGAACCTGCCGGTGGGATCCCCCCGGTGATCACGGCCGAGCGCGAATTGGCCGAGGCCGCCGAGGCCGTCGCCAACGGCGTCGGTCCGGTCGCTCTGGACGCGGAGCGAGCCTCCGGGTACCGCTACGGGCAACGCGCCTATCTCGTCCAACTGCGGCGCGAAGGGAGTGGAGGCTGGCTCATCGACCCGATGGCCCTGCCCGACCTGGAACCGCTCGACACCGCGATCGGGAGCGCCGAGTGGGTTTTGCACGCCGCGACCCAGGACCTCGCTTGTCTGGCCGAAGTGGGACTGCGCCCGCGGCAACTCTTTGATACCGAACTCGCCGCGCGTCTGCTGGGCCTCCCCCGGGTCGGCCTCGCCGCCGTGGTCGAGCACTACTTGGGACTCACCCTCGCCAAGGAGCATTCCGCGGTCGACTGGTCGACCCGGCCCCTGCCCGAGCCGTGGCTGCGCTATGCCGCGCTCGACGTCGAGGTCCTCGGCGAGGTGCGCAATCTCATGGGGGTCGACCTCGCCCAACAGGGCAAGTCGCAGTGGGCCCGCGAGGAGTTCGAGGCCCTGCTCACCTGGGAACCCACGGTCAAGATGGACCCATGGCGGCGCACCTCGGGCCTGCACAAGATCCGACAACCTCGGATCCTCGCCGCCGTGCGCGAGCTGTGGTACGCCCGCGATGACCTCGCCAAGGAGCGCGACACCTCCCCGGGCCGGATCATCCCCGACACCGCTCTGGTCGATATCGCCCTCGCCGACCCCAAGAGCGCAGCCGACCTGCCGAAGGGCCATCGCGCGATCCAGCGCCAATCCCGGACCTGGCTCGCGGCCCTGGACCGAGCGCGGGGCCTTGATGACGCCGACCTGCCGCCAGCAAGCCTGAAAAGCGACGGACCGCCGCCGGCCCGCTCCTGGGCCGATCGCAACCCGAACGCCGCCGCCCGACTGGCCGCGACCCGCGAGGCACTCGCCGCCTTCGGCGAGGAGCACACGATCCCGGTCGAAAACGTCATCTCGCCCGACCCCCTGCGTCGGGTCATCTGGACCCCACCGGACACCCTCGAGCCCGCCGCCTTCGACGCGGCGCTCGCGGCTCTCGGCGCCCGGCCCTGGCAGCGCGGCATCGTCGCGCCCATGCTGGCCCAGGCCTTCGCCGATCACCCCGGCTAGGCGTTCCCGCTGATCGCCCTTCGCCGGACGTGAGACCTCTCACTTTCCCTGCGTGCTGACTGGTGAGCAAGCGCTTAGTAGCCTGGGGGAAGGTCGCCGACGACCCATCGTCATCGGCGCCTGCCCACCTTTTCCGCGAAAAGAAAGAGGCCCTAACGTGCCCCGCACCCTGCGTGAGGTCGTATTCGTCGATGGTGTCCGCACACCATTCGGCAAGGCCGGGGAGAAGGGCATGTATGCCCAGACCCGCGCCGACGACCTGGTCATCAAGTGCATCCGTGAACTCATGGAGCGCAACCCGGACCTGAACCCCGAGAAGGTCGAAGAGGTCGCCATCGCCGCGACCACTCAGATCGGCGACCAGGGCCTCACCCTCGGCCGCATGGCCTCGCTGCTCTCCGGACTGCCGAACACCACCCCCGGTTACTCCGTCGACCGCATGTGTGCCGGCGCGATGACCGCGGTCACCAATGTCGCCGGGTCGATCGCCTTCGGCGCGATCGACATCGCGATCGCGGGCGGCGTCGAGCACATGGGCCGTCACCCGATGGGTGAGGGCGTCGACCCCAACCCGCGCGTCGTCGCCGAAAAGCTCGTCGACCCCTCCGCGCTCGTCATGGGCAAGACGGCCGAGAACCTCCACGACCGCTACCCGAGCCTTACCAAGAAGCGCTCCGACGAGTACGCCCTGAACAGCCAGGCCAAGCTCGCCAAGGCCTACGCCGACGGCAAGATTCAGCCCGACCTCGTGCCGGTCGCGACCCGCCACGCCGAGAAGGGCTGGGGCCTGGCGACGACCGACGAGCCGCCGCGCCCGCAGACCACGATGGCCGACCTGGAGGGCCTGAAGACCCCCTTCCGCCCGCATGGCGCGGTGACGGCCGGTAACGCCGCGGGCCTCAACGACGGCGCCACCGCGTGCATCATCGCCGCGGAGGACAAGGCCAAGGAGCTTGGCCTCCCGATCAAGATGCGCCTCGTCGAGTTCGCCTTCGTCGGCGTCGAGCCAGAGGTCATGGGTTACGGCCCGGTCCCGGCCACCGAGAAGGCCCTGGAGAAGGCCGGGCTCACGATCGATGACATCGGTCTGTTCGAGCTCAACGAGGCCTTCGCCGTCCAGGTGCTCGCCTTCCTCGAGCACTTCGGCATCCCGGATGACTCCGACAAGGTCAACCGCTATGGCGGCGCGATCGCCACCGGCCACCCGCTCGCCTCCTCGGCCGTGCGCCTGATGAACCAGCTCGCGCGCCAGTTCGAAGAGGACCCGAGCGTGCGCTACGGCGTCACCGCGATGTGTATCGGGATTGGCATGGGTGGCTCCGTCATCTGGGAGAACCCGCACCACGCCGACTACGGCAAGGAGAACTGAGCATGAGCGACACCCTTACCGCGTCCTTCCCCGACGAGGTCATCACCAAGACTCCGGTCCAGGACGTCACCCTCCCCGGGGGCGCCGGCACGATGGCTCTCATCACCCTCGACAACGGGTTCGACCACACCAAGCCCAATACCTTCGGCCCGGCGACCATCGCGGGCTTGAAGGCCACCGTCGATGAACTCGCCGCGCGCGCCGACAAGGGCGAGATCCAGGCCGTCGGGATCACCGGCAAGCCGTTCATCTTCGCCGTGGGCGCCGACCTGACCGGTGTCCCGAGCGTGACCGGGCGCGACCAGGCCCTGGAGATCGCCAAGGCCGGGCACGCCGCCTTCTCCGCGATCATGGACCTCTCGGTCCCCACCTTCGCCTTCGTCAATGGCGCCGCGATGGGCGGCGGCGTGGAGATCGCGCTCGCGTGCGACTACCGCACGATCAGCGCCGGCGTCCCCGCCCTGGCGTTGCCCGAGGTCTTCCTCGGCCTCGTGCCCGGTTGGGGTGGCTGCTACATGCTGCCGCGCCTCATCGGCCCCGGCGACGCCCTGAAGGTCATCGTCGAGAACCCGCTGTCGATGAACCGAATGCTGAGCGGCCCGCAGGCCTTCAAGCTCGGTATCGCCGATGCGATGTTTGCCCCGGTCACCTACCTCGAGGACTCCCTGAAGTGGGCCGCCGAGGTCATCGGTGGCTCGGTCACGATCGAGCGTCGCGAGGTCGGCGACGTCGAGGCCGAGTGGGAGGCCGCCGCGAATGCCGCGACCGCCTTCGCCGACGCCAAGACCTCCGGCAAGTCCCCGGCCCCCTACCGGGCGATTGAGCTGGTCAAGGCCGCCCGTACCTCGACCCGCGAAGAGGCCTTCGCCGCCGAGGACGAGGCCCTCGCTGACCTCCTCATGGGCGACGAACTGCGCGCCGGGCTCTACGCCTTCGAGCTGGTCCAAAAGCGCGCCAAGCGTCCCGCCGGTGCGCCCGATAAGTCGCTGGCCCGTCCGGTGACCAAGGTCGGCATCGTCGGCGCTGGCCTCATGGCGAGCCAGATGGCGATGCTCTTCATCCGCAACCTGAAGGTCCCGGTCGTGATGACCGACCTCGACCAGGAGCGGGTCGACAAGGGCGTCGCCTACGTCCACGGCGAGATCGACAAGTCCCTCGCGAAGGGCAAGATCTCGCAGGACAAGGCCAACCAACTCAAGGGCCTCATCACCGGGTCGACGTCCAAGGACGGCTTCGCCGACGCCGACTTCGTGATCGAAGCGGTCTTCGAAGAGATGAGCGTCAAGAAGAAGGTCTGGGCCGAGGTCGAGGCCGTCGTGACGCCCGAGTGCGTCCTCGCGTCGAACACCTCCTCGCTGTCGATCACCGAGATGGCCTCCGAGCTGGAGCACCCCGAGCGGGTCGTGGGCTTCCACTTCTTCAACCCGGTCGCGGTCATGCCGCTGCTCGAGATCATCCCGGGTGAGAAGACCGACGACGCGGCGCTCGCCACCGCGTTCGCCGCGGGCAAGGCGCTGAAGAAGACGACGATCCTCGTCAAGGACAGCGGCTCCTTCCTCGTCAACCGTCTCCTCGGTCGATTCATGGGCGAGTTCTCCAAGGTCGTCGACGAGGGCACCGATGTGGCCGTCGCCGAGCGGGCCATCGCGGGGCTCGTCCCGATGCCCCCCTTCGTCCTGCTCGGCCTCGTCGGCCCGGCCATCGCCTTGCACAACAACGAGAGCCTGCACCGCGCCTTCGGCGACCGGTTCTACGTCTCGCCGAACCTGCAGAAGATGGTCGAGATGGGCAAGCCCGGCTACTACCTCTGGGACACCGGCAAGCCCGTGCCCGACCCCGAGCTCGTCGCCGCGCACATCGCGCCGGAGAACCCGGTCGCGCTCGACGAGGCGCAGGTCCGTGAGCGGATCCTGTCGGTCATCGCCGAAGAGGTTGGGCTGATGCTCGCCGACGGCGTCGCCCAGGCCCCGATGGATATCGACCTCGGCATGATCACCGGCGCCGGTTTCCAGTTCTGGAACGGTGGCGTCACGCCGCTGCTCGACCGCGAAGGCATCTCCGAGAAGGTCAACGGCCGCCGCTTCCTCCCGCCGGGGGTCGCGAGCGTCCCGGCCTGATCGGCTGATCGCTTCCACGACGGAGGGGGATGTGCGCCACTGGCGCGCATCCCCCTTCGCCGTCCCCGGGCCCCATCGCGCCGATGTCCCGGAAACGGGAGCCCGCCCCAGCAATAACCCCGCCCAGCGGCACTTCCCGCGCCACCACCTGAGCGACTGCCCACGCCCCCGCGCCGGTGCCCCGGAAACGGGAGCCCGCCCCAGCAATAACCCCACCCAGACGCACTTTCCGACGTCCATAGATTTGTGGATACCGGTCGGCGATCCTCCGGAGGACGATGAGTGAGGCGCCGGCTCCCGCCGATGCCTCACTCATTGCCCAAGGGAGTTCCTTCTATGCGAGGCCCGCTCACCCGCCGCCGTCTCACGGTCTCCGCGCTGCTAGCAGCGACCACGCTCGCCATCAGCGCACCCGCCCAGTCCGCCCCAATCCCGGTCGCCGACGCGCCCGCGGCCACCGCACCGGCGGCGGCCCCCTTACCGGGGTTCCGGTCGACCAAGGACCTGCTCAACGTGCGCGTGCCCAGCATGTGCGGCCACAAGGCCGGACGTCTGAAGAACGGGAAACTGCCGGGAATCCCAGCCTCCGAAGGATTCGTCGAGCTGGACAAGAAGCGCTCGCGAATCGGAAACATCGCGCCGGGGGCCGCTCGGGGTGCGGTGGCAGTGTTCAACTGCTCGGCCGGTGGGGTCCCCTGGCCCCAGCACGTGGTCATGTACAACAACAAGCGTCAGATGATCGGCCACTACAACACGCGAACTTTCCAGGGTCGTACGATCGTGCACAGCATGCGGCTCAGTCCGAAGAAGACCACCGTCTATGTCATGAACATCGAGTACTCAGACGAAGGCTCATGCTGCGGGACGGGTACGGGTCGGGTGTCCTTCACGTGGAGCAAGTCGCGCAAGAAGCTGGTCGCAGGTTCGCGCTATCGCTACTCCGAGCGCGCCAAGGCCCAGTCGTTGATTAACGCCGTCAACCGGCGCAATCGAAAGGCGGCCCTGCGACACGGGTCATCTCCCGTCGTCGCGATGCTCTGGGAGGCTCGGCGCGACGGAATGTTGTCGCTGGGTAGCCGATGCACCGCTCTTCACACGCTAAGCGCTCGACAGTGTTTTGTCTTCGCTGGGCAGTCGTATCGAGGTGTTTCCCTCCGGATGACCCATCCGAAGTCGAGCGTGTCGTGGAAAGCGACCCGATCCGATTGGTCCTACTTCGATTAATGGGTCGATCACCTGATGCCCGACCATCCGCGACCAGAGGAAGTTCGCCCACGATGGGTCGTCTCACGCGCCTCGTGTCACTGATCACCGCGCTGATCCTGATGGCCACCGCGGTTGTTCTTGCCGCAAGCGCACCAGCTCGAGCCTCGTCCGGCCCTGCCAGCACCCCACCGGCTGTCTCCCTGGCATCGACCGAGCCCGCATCCGCGATGAGCACCGGTTTTCGCACGACCAAGGACCTGCTCAACGTGCGCGTGCCCAGCGTGTGCGGCCACAAATCCGGACGATTGAAAAACGGCAAACTCCCAGGGATCAAGCCCATCAACGGGTTTGTTCGACTCGACCGGTCTCGCTCAAAGGTCGGCGCGATCGCGCCGGGCGCCTCGAAGGGTGCCGTCGCGGTCCTCTACTGCAACGCCGGAGGAACGTCGTGGTCATCTTTCGTTCTTTTCTACAACAGCAAGCGGCAGATGATCGGCCGGTACGACACGACCGCCTTCGGCCCGCGGACCGACGTCCATAGCGTTCGTCGCACCGCCAAGAAGACGACCGCGTATGTGCAAGGGGTCAAGCTCTCGGGTGAAGGCTTGTGCTGCGGGACCGGTACCGGCAGGGTGAGTTTCACCTGGAGCAAGGCGCAGCGGAAAATGGTGCCGGGCAAGCGTTTCCTCTACTCGGAGCGCGCCAAGGCCCAGATGTTGATTAACGCCATTAACCGGCGCGACCGACGGGGCGCGTTGCGACACGGCAGTTCGCAGGCGGTCAACGAGTTGTGGCATGCGCGCGCTGCGGCTGGCAGGAACCTGGTGCTGAACCCGACATGTTTCCGCTCGAATCGGGTCACCGGTCGCGATTGCATCGCGTATGCGCCGGATACCGGATTCTGGGGAATCTACGTGCGGATGACCCATCGCAAGGGGGCCATCGGCTGGTTCGCCGCGCGCGCCGATTGGTTCTCCTCCGACTAGGACAATGCCCATCCGGCGTTTCCTCCCGCCGGGGGTCGCGAGCGTCCCGGCCTGATCGGCTGATCGCTTCCACGACGAAGGGGGATGTGCGCCACTGGCGCGCATCCCCCTTCGCCGTCCCCGGGCCCCATCGCGCCGATGTCCCGGAAACGGGAGCCCGCCCCAGCAATAACCCCGCCCAGCAGCACTTCCCGCGCCAATGCCCGACAGGCTCCCCACGCCCCCGCGCCGGTGCCCCGGAAAAATCAGCCCGCCCCAGCAATAACCCCGCCCAGCAGCACTTTCCGCGCCACATGGGCGTGCGGTTGACTCACCTCATATATGAGTTACCGTTGACGGTATGGCTGAAGACTATCTGGTCCGAATCGGCGGACTGATCCGCGATGCCCGCCAAAACAAGGGCATGTCGCAGGCGGAACTGGCGACCCTCCTCGGGACCAGCCAGAGCGCGGTCACCCGTTTTGAAGCCGGAAAACAGAACCTCACCTTGGACTCCCTCGCGCGGATCAGCGAGGCCCTCGATGCCGAGTTCGTCGCGCTCGGGAAGTCCGGTGTCGAAGGCGCGGTGCACCTGCGGATCGACGGCGGACGCCAGCTCTCTGGCGAGATCGACGTCAAGACCAGCAAGAACGCCGCCGTCGCCCTGCTCTGTGCGTCACTGCTCAACAAGGGCACGACGACCCTGCGCTCGCTGGCCCGGATCGAAGAGGTCAACCGGATCCTCGAGGTCTTGAACTCCATCGGCGTGGTCACCGAGTGGCTGCCCGACAGCAATGACCTCAAGATCACTCCCCCGCCGGTGCTCGACCTCGCCGCGATGGACGAAGAGGCCGCTCGCCGCACCCGGACCGTGATCATGTTCCTGGGGCCGCTGCTCCACGAAACTCCGAGCTTCCAGCTCCCGTACGCGGGCGGCTGCAATCTCGGCACCCGCACGGTCGAGCCGCACCTGGCCTCCTTGAAGCACTTCGGCCTCGACGTGATCGCCCACCAGGGGCACTACGAGGCGACGGTGACCGAGGAAAACGCCGAGGCCGCCGACCGAGCCATCGTGCTCACCGAGCGCGGCGACACCGTCACCGAGAACGCCCTCATGGCCGCCGCCCGCCACCCCGGCTGGACCACGATCCGCAATGCCAGTTCGAACTACATGGTCCAGGACCTCTGCTTCTTCCTCGAGTTGCTCGGGGTGAAGGTGAAGGGGATCGGCACGACCACCTTGAAGGTGAAGGGGGTCTCCGAGATCAATGTCGACGTCGAGTACTCCCCCAGCGAGGACCCGATCGAGGCGATGAGCCTCATCGCCGCCGCGGTGGTGACGGGCAGCGAGATCACGATCCGGCGCTCGCCCATCGAGTTCCTCGAGATCGAGCTCGCGACCCTCGAGCAGATGGGGATGAAGTACACCCTCTCGGAGGAGTATCACGCGGCGAACGGCAAGACCCGCCTGGTCGACATCACGACCCACCCCGGCCCGCTGAAGGCCCCGGCCGACAAGATCCACCCCTTGCCGTTCCCGGGCCTGAATATCGACAACCTGCCCTTCTTCGCGCTCATCGCCGCCTGCGCGGAGGGCACGACGACGATCCACGACTGGGTCTACGAAAACCGCGCGATCTACCTGTTGGAGCTCAACAAGATCGGCGGTCAGGCGACCCTGCTCGACCCGCACCGCGTGCAGATCACCGGCCCGACCCGCTGGCGCGCGAATGAGGTGGCGTGCCCGCCGGCGCTACGCCCCGGCGTCGTCGTCCTGCTCGCGATGCTCGCGGCCCCGGGCGTGTCCTTCTTGCGCAATGTGTACGTGATCAACCGCGGTTATGAGGACCTCGCCGAGCGCCTCAACGCACTCGGCGCGGACGTGCGACCCTTCCGCGATATTTAGCGGGGCAGGCGCTCGCGCACCCGCTCGGCGACCGCGGCGGGGGTGAGCCCGACGTGCTGGAGGACCTCACCGCGGGAGGCGTGGTCGAGGAAGTCCTTCGGCAGGCCGATCCGCACCACCGGAGCCGATACCCCTGCCTCGGCGAGCACCCGGTCCACCTCGCCGCCGATCCCGCCGGCGACATTGCCGTCCTCGATCACCGCGACGGCCCGCGCGCGGCGAGCGAGGGCGGTGAGGTCGTCGGATACCGGGAGCACCCACCGCGGGTCGACGACGACCGAGCGCGTCCCCCCTTCGGCCAGCACGTCCGCGGTGTCCATCCCGAGGCGGGCCATCGATCCGACCGCGACGATGAGCACATCCACGTCATCGTCGGCCGACCCAGCGAGCACATCGAGGCTGCCGTAGGTCGTCACCGCCGTCAGCGGCGGAGCGACGCTCCCCTTCGGGAAACGCACGACGGTCGGCCCGTCCTCGATCGCGACCGCCTCGCGCACGCACGCGCGCACCTGGGCACCGTCACGCGGCGCTGCGACCCGCACCCCGGGGATCATCGCCGTGAGGGCGAGATCCCACATCCCGTGGTGACTCGCCCCATCGGGACCGGTGACCCCAGCACGGTCGAGCACAAAGGTGACGCCCGCGCGATGCATCGCACAGTCCATCAGGAGCTGGTCGAAGGCACGGTTCAAGAAGGTCGCGTAGATCGCGACCACCGGGTGCATCCCAGAAAACGCCAGCCCGGCCGCCATCGTCGTCGCGTGCTGCTCGGCGATCCCGACGTCGAAGATGCGCTCGGGATAGGCGTCGGCGAAGGGCTGCAGGCCGACCGGCATCATCATCGCGGCGGTGATGGCGACGACATCCGAGCGCTCGGCCCCGAGGGCGACCATCTCGTCACTGAACTCATCGGTCCAGCTCCGCCCGGCGATCTCCAGCGGCAACCCGGTCTCGGGGTTGATCTGCCCGATCCCGTGGAAGTTGTCGGCGAGATCGTTGACGGCCGGCGCGTAGCCACGGCCCTTTTGCGTGATGACGTGGACGAGCACCGGCCCGCCGAAGGACTTCGCCTGGCTGAGGGCCTGCTCGACGGCGTGCTGGTCATGACCATCGACCGGCCCGAGGTACTTGATCCCGAGGTCTTCAAACATCCCCTGCGGGGCGAGGAAGTCCTTCGCCCCCTTCTTCAGCGAGTGGAAGGCCTGGTAAGCAGTCCGCCCGACAATGGGGGTCTTGGTGAGGCGCTCCTTGCCCCAATCCAGCACCGACTCGTACTGGCTGGTGGTGCGAAGGGAGGCCAGGTGCGCCGCGAGACCTCCAATCGTCGGCGCATAGGAGCGCTCGTTGTCGTTGACGACCACCACGAGCGGCAGGGTCTTGTCGGCGGCGATATTGTTCAGCGCCTCCCAGGCCATCCCACCGGTCAGCGCCCCATCACCGATGACGGCGACGACATGCCGATCCTGACCAGCGAGGCGATAGCCCTTGGCAATCCCCTCGGCCCAGGAGAGGGAGGTCGAGGCGTGTGAGTTTTCGACGACATCGTGGTCGGACTCGGAGCGGCTGGGGTACCCCGACAGCCCCCCGCGGCTGCGCAGCGCCGAGAAGTCCTGGCGCCCGGTGAGGATCTTGTGCACGTACGACTGGTGACCGGTGTCGAAGACGAGGGTGTCCTGCGGCGAGCGGAAGACCCGGTGCAGCGCGAGCGTCAACTCAACGACGCCGAGGTTGGGGCCCAGGTGGCCGCCACTACGGGAGACGTTCGTGACGAGGAAGTCGCGGATCTCCTCGGCGAGGGTGCTCAACTGGTCCTCGGACAAGCCATCGAGGTCGCGAGGTCCACCGATGCGCTCGAGCTCGGTCACGGCTAAGGGGTCCTTCCAGTCTTGGGCAACCCGCCCAGTCTAGGTGTACCTCGCTGAGTGTCCGCTGGGCCTCCCTGGGCCGCACGAATCAGGGCCGCGATATCGCCGGGGCGGCGTGTCGGGATGAGGTGTCCGCTCGGCCAAACCATCGTGTGCAGGGCGCCCAGGCGGCCCGCGAGAGCCTCCTGCGTACTGATCCACGAGCGCGCGAACGGGCCAGCAATGAGCGGCCGGGCGGTCACGACCACCGTCGGCGCGCGAAGGGGGTCACGCACCTCATCGTGCGCCTCCCGGCTCACCTCGGCGTAGGACGCGTTTTCTTCGATCGCCCCCGCCCAGCGCCACGCCGCCTCGGAGGTCGTGCGGGCGCGGGTCGCCCGCGCGGCCGAGTGGGCGATGCCCCAGCGCCACCGAAGAGGAGTCAGCGGCGCTCGGGCCGTCGGGATGGAGGTGTCGAGCAGGAGGAGTGCTCGGCAGCGATCCGGCCGGCGCGCAGCCCAGGCGATCGCCGACAGCCCGGCGTAGGAGTGGGCGACCACGATCGCCGGGGCGTCAGGGGCGTGCGTGGCGAGCACGTCGTCGAGCGCCTCCACCTGGGCCGTCAGGGTGGCAGGCGACGTCAGGGCCTCGCGCACGCTCGCGCGTTCGAGCGCGAGGTGGCGCCCGCGCCCCACCCGTTCGATGACCCCGAAGGCGTCGCGTCCGGGCCGGGCCATCCCCGGGAGATACGCGACGATGCAGCCGAGCCCATCGTCGCTCCCTTCATCGGCCACGACCTCCAGGCGCTCCCCCGGCCCGATCACCGCTCAATCCTGATCTCGAAGGCGAGGGCGAGGAGCCAGGCCGTCGTGAGGGCCAGCAACCCGCGCTGCCAGAGCCCGAGGGCGTAGTTCGCCTGGGTCAGCTCAAAGATCAGCGTGGTCACGCTCGAGCCGACCCACATCACGACCACCACCATCGCGAGCCCGCGAGAGAGCGAGGTCACCGCGATCGTCAGGGCAATGACCGTGACGAGCAGCGCCAGATTGGCGGTGGTGCTGGCGCCGGCATGGATGAGGTCGGCGGTGCTCGCCGCTCCACCCACGGCGCAGGTTGGGTCGGAGGTCGCCGAGCAGGTCATGGGGAAGGCGGCGTCGACGAGGGTGCCGAGGCCCCATACCCCGAGCGCGATCCGCCCGATCGTGACGGCCCGCGGGCCCGAGCGCACCGCGGGCCAGCCCGGAAGGAGCGCCCCGATCAGGAGCGCACACCCCGCGATGAGGTCGCCCGTCAGGTAGGCACCCCGACCGGGCGCGCCGGGGATCCCCCCTTCGGAGACATAGGAGGTGACCGGGCTCGGCTCACCGCTCACGATCAGCAGCAGCAACCAACTGGCGTAGACCAACGCCGCGAGCACGAGGACCGGCCGGAGCAGCGCGGGGAGCGGGCCGGCGGGTTGGGTCACAGGCTGCGCACCGGGCGGATGCTGAGTTCTTCGATCATGGCGTCCGCGGTGGCGTCCACCGCGAGTCGGACCGTCGCCGCGACGGACTCGGCCCGCAGGTGGTCCGCCGGGTCGTAGTCGCGACCGCGTTGGCGTTGCAGGTCCACCTGCATGTCGGTATCCACCCGCCCGGGATGGATCGAGGTCACGCGGATCGCGCCTCGTTCCTCTTCGCGCAGGGCGTCGGTGAAGGCGCGCAGCGCGAACTTCGACGCTGAGTAGGCCCCACCGCCGGGGTGCGAGGTGTATCCCGAGCCGGAGTTGATCGCGATGACCTGACCGGACCGCTCGCGCAGGCGCGGCAGGAGCAGCCGAGTGAGGTCGGCGACCGAGACCAGGTTGAGCTCGAGGATCTCGCGCCACTGCGCCCGATCGAGATCCTCGATCCGCCCGCTACCGGCCACCCCAGCATTGAGCACCAGGACGTCGAGCCGCTCCACGCTCGCCGCAGCGTCCGCGGTCGCCCGCTCGTCCGCCAGATCGGCGACGAAGGGGGCTGCGCTCGGCCACTCGTCGCAGGCCGCGCGAACCCCTTCCGGATCCCGGCCACCGATCAGCAGGTGGTGATCGGCGGCGAGCTCGGCCGCGATGGCGCGGCCGATCCCTCGGGTTCCTCCGGTGATCAGGGCAACCGGTCGCTCAGTCATCCCCCCACACTAAGGGCCCGGCCACCACCGGTGACCGGGCCCTTAAGGGTGATTCGCCTACTTCACGAGCGAGCGCAGCACGTACTGCAAGATGCCGCCGTTGCGGTAGTAGTCCGCCTCACCGGGGGTGTCGATCCGAAGCACCGCGTCGAACTCGATCGTCTCGCCGGACTCCTTGGTCGCGACGACCTTGACCGTGCGCGGGGTCTTGCCGTCGTTGAGCGCCGTGACCCCGGAGATGTCGAAGGTCTCGCTGCCATCGAGGCCGCACTTGTCGGCGTTGATGCCCGCCGGGAACTGCAGCGGGAGCACGCCCATGCCGATGAGGTTGGAGCGGTGAATCCGCTCGTAGCTCTCGGCGATGACCGCGCGGACCCCGAGCAGCGAGGTGCCCTTGGCGGCCCAGTCACGCGAGGACCCCGAGCCGTACTCCTTGCCGCCCAGCACGACGAGCGGGATGTCCGCCGCACGGTAGGCCTCGGCGGCGTCGTAGATCGTCGTCTGCTCGCCGGCCGTCACGCCCTCGCCGTCGATGAAGGAGCGGGTGAAGCCCCCTTCGACGCCATCGAGCAGCTGGTTGCGCAGCCGGATGTTGGCGAAGGTGCCACGGATCATCACCTCGTGGTTACCGCGACGCGAGCCGTAGGAGTTGAAGTCCTTGACCGCGACCCCGTGCTCGGCGAGGTAGCGACCCGCCGGGCTGTCGACCTTGATCGAACCGGCCGGAGAGATGTGGTCGGTCGTCACGGAGTCGCCCAACTTGGCGAGCACACGAGCGCCGCTGATGTCGGTCACCGGGGTGAGCTCCATCGTCATGCCATCGAAGTACGTCGGCTTGCGCACGTAGGTCGAATCGGCATCCCACTCAAAGGTCTGACCCTCGGGGGTGGGCAAGGACTTCCAGCGCTCGTCACCGGCGAAGACATCGGCGTAGTCGTCGACAAAGAGGTCGCGGCTGATGGCCTGCGAAATGGTCTCCTCGACGTCCTCCGGCGCGGGCCAGATGTCGGTGAGGAAGACATCGTTGCCGTCGGCGTCCTGCCCGAGCGGGTCGTTTTCGAAGTCGAAGTCCATCGTCCCAGCGAGCGCGTAGGCGACGACGAGCGGCGGCGAGGCGAGGTAGTTCATCTTCACATCGGGGTTGATCCGCCCCTCGAAGTTGCGGTTACCCGACAGGACCGAGGTGACGGTGAGGTCGTGCTCGTTGACCGCGGCGGAGATCTCCTCGGGAAGGGGGCCCGAGTTACCGATGCAGGTCGCGCAGCCGTACCCGACCAGGTTGAAGCCGAGCTTGTCGAGGTACGGCCAAAGGCCCGCCTTCTCGTAGTAGCCGGTCACGACCTTGCTGCCGGGAGCCATGGACGTCTTGACCCACGGGGCAACCGTGAGGCCCTTGTCCACCGCGTTCTTGGCGAGCATGGCGGCGGCCATCATCACCGACGGGTTCGAGGTGTTGGTGCACGAGGTGATCGAGGCGATCACGACCGCGCCGTCCTTGAGGGCAATCTCTTGACCCTCACGGGTGACGGGCACCGAGCGAAGTTCGCCCTCGACGCCGTACCCGCGAACGTCGCGGGCGAAGGCATCCCTGGACTCCGACAGCACGATCCGGTCCTGCGGGCGCTTCGGGCCGGCGATCGACGGGACGACCGTCGCGAGGTCGAGCTCGAGCTTTTCGGAGAAGCGCGGCTCGGCGTCGGGGTCGAGCCACATCCCCTGCTCCTTGGTGTACGCCTCGGTGAGCGCGACCTGCTCCTCGGAGCGGCCGGTGAGGCGCATGTATTCGAGCGTGACCTCGTCGATCGGGAAGATCGCGCAGGTGGACCCGAACTCCGGGCTCATGTTGCCGATCGTGGCGCGGTTGGCGAGCGGAAGGGCGGCGACACCGGCGCCGTAGAACTCGACGAACTTCCCGACGACGCCGTGCTGGCGCAGCATGTCGGTGATCGTGAGCACGACATCGGTCGCGGTGACGCCCGGCTTCATCTCACCGGTCAGCTTGAAGCCGACGACGCGCGGGATGAGCATCGAGACGGGCTGGCCGAGCATCGCGGCCTCGGCCTCGATGCCACCAACGCCCCAGCCGAGGACGCCGAGGCCGTTGACCATCGTGGTGTGCGAGTCCGTCCCGACGCAGGTGTCGGGGTAGGCGACGCCGTCGCGCTCCATCGTGACGCGGGCGAGGCGCTCGATGTTGACCTGGTGGACGATGCCGGTGCCCGGGGGGACGACCTTGAAGTCGTCGAAGGCGCCCTGGCCCCACCGGAGGAACTGGTAGCGCTCCTTGTTGCGGGCGTATTCGAACTCGACATTGCGCTCGAAAGCGTCCGGGCGACCGAAGACATCGATCTGGACCGAGTGGTCGATGACGAGCTCGGCGGGGGCGAGCGGGTTGATCGTGCTCGGGTCGCCGCCGAGATCGGAGACGGCCTCGCGCATGGTGGCGAGGTCGACGACGCACGGGACGCCGGTGAAGTCCTGCATGATCACCCGCGCCGGGGTGAACTGGATCTCGGTGCTCGGCTCGGCGTCGGCGTCCCAGGACCCGAGCGCGCGGATGTGATCGGCGGTGATGTTCGCGCCGTCTTCCGTCCGCAGCAGGTTTTCGAGGAGGACCTTGAGGCTGTACGGGAGGGTGTCCGCACCCTCGACCTCGTTGATGCGGTAGATCTCGTAGGTCTTCTCGCCGACGGAAAGCTCCCCGTGGGCGTTGAAGGTGTTCGCGCTGGCCACAGCCGACTCCTTAGTCCGAAGGTTGTCATTTATCTTGACGTCAAGATATTTAACCACATGGCGACCGCGGCGGGCCACGGCGCCTTGCGCCCCAGCCTAGTCGGCGGCTCGTTCGAAGGTCGCGATGCACTCGACGTGGTGGGTCTGCGGGAAGGCATCGAAGGCCCGCAGCTCCCCCATCTCGTAGCCCCCATCGCGGAGGTAACCGGTGTCGCGGCCGAGCGCGGCCGGGTCACACGCGACGTAGACGATCCGCCGAGGACGAAGGGCGGTCACGGCGCCGATGACATGGCGATCCGCCCCGCTCCGCGGCGGGTCCAAGACCACGACATCGGCGCTCGGTGGCATGAGCGGCGACCGCGCAGGAACCCAGGTCCTCCCCCGGCCACCACCGCGGCGCCTCCCCTTCGGCTTGGGTCGCGCGACCCCGAAGAGGTCATCGACCCGACCCGCGAGCGCGACGGCCTGGGGGGTATCGGCAAGATTGTCGGCCAGGAGCCCGGTCGCCGCCGGATCGGATTCGACCGCGACGAGTTGCCCGTCACCCCCCGCCGCGAGCGCCAGCGGGACCGAGAAGAGCCCGACGCCTGCGTAGAGGTCCAAGACCCGCTCCCCCGGACGCACCTGCGCCGCTTCCAGCACGGCGTCGACGAAGGCGCGCGGCGCGTCCCGATGGACCTGGAAGAAGGAGTCCTCGGCGATCGTGAGGCGCACCTGCCCGTTCGGGGTGGGGACCACCTCGGTCAGCAGGCCCCCGCCGTCGGTATGCCACCCGCGGAGGCGCTCTCGGACCGAGGTCTCGCCGGTCGAGGTGTGCGCGAGCGAGATCACCCCGACGTCGGGGTGCCGCTTCGGCGTCAGGCGGGCGATCTCGGTGCTGATCTCGGGGACCGCGATCGGACAACCGTCGACCGGCAGGACGTCGTGTGAGCGGTGCTTGCGCAATCCCGCGACGCCCTCTTCGTCGACGGCGAGATCGACCCGAGTCCGGTAGGTGAAGCCATCGTCATCCGCGAGCGGCTCGACGATGACCTCGCGCTCGATGCCCGCGAGCCGCCGCAACTGCTCGGCGATCACCGTGGCCTTCCACTGGCGCTGCGCCGGAAGGGAGACGTGCTGGAGGTCGCAGCCACCGCAGCCACCCGGTCCCGCCACGGGGCAGCGCGCCGCGACTCGGTCCGCGCTGGCCTCGATGATCTGGACCGCATCGGCCCGCAGGAAACGGCTTCCTTCGCCCCCTTCGGTCACCTCCGCGATGACCACCTCGTCGGGCAGCGCGTGCCGGACAAAGATCACCCGACCTTCGTGCCGGGCCACGCAGTGCCCCCCGTGCGCCACCGGGCCGACTGTGAGTTCGACCCGTGAGCCCACATCGAGTTCGCTCACCGCTGGACCATGCCTTCGCCGCGGCGCACGTCGCCCGCGACCGGACCATCGAGGCGTTCCTCGGCTCCCTCGGCGGATTCGAGCTGCCATGGGACGGAGGAGACCATCACGCCCGGCGTGAAGAGCAGACGGGTCCGCAGGCGCAGCGCGCTCTGATTGTGCAGGACCTGTTCCCACCAGTGCCCGAGCACGTACTGCGGGATATAGACCACCACGAGCTCGCGGGGGTTGCCGCTGCGGATCGACTTGACGTAGTCGACGACCGGCCGGGTGATCTCGCGGTACGGCGACTCGAGACTCTTCAGCGCGATCGGAATGCCGCGCCGATCCCACTCGTCCTGCAGGGCCTTCGTCTCGTCGGGGTCGACATCGACGGTCACGGCTTCGAGCCGCGACGGCCGCGTCGCAGCGGCATAGGCCAGCGCCCTCAGCGTCGGCTTGTGGATCTTGCTCACGAGCACGATGGCATGCACCCGGGAGGGAAGCAGCTGATGGCGGGTCTCGCCCTCCTCGACCGACAACTCTTCACTCACCCGGTCGTAGTGGCGGCGGATCCCGAGCATGATCGCGTAGAGCAGCGCCATCGCCGCGACCGCAAAGCCCGCACCGTGGGTGAACTTGGTGAGCAAGACGACGACCAGCACGGTGCCGGACATCGTCGCGCCGATCCCGTTGATAACCCGGCTACGCATCATCCGCCCCCGCTCCGAGGGGTCACGCTCCAGGGCGAGGTGCCGGTTCCAGTGCCGGATCATCCCGATCTGGCTCAGCGTGAAGGAGACGAAGACCCCAACGATGTAGAGCTGGATGAGCGCGGTGACCTTCGCGTCGTAAATGAAGATCAGCACGGCGGCCGCCGCGGCGAGAATCAAGATGCCGTTGGAGAAGGCGAGGCGGTCACCGCGGGTATGGAGTTGGCGCGGGAGGTAGCCGTCCTTGGCGAGGATGGACGCGAGCACCGGGAAGCCGTTAAAGGCGGTGTTGGCCGCGAGGATCAAGATCAGGCCGGTCACGATCGAGACGATCACGACGCCGGCATGGACCTCGGAGAAGACCGACTTGGCGACCTGCCCCATGACGGTGTCTTGCACATACTCCTCGCCGACCGGAACCCCATCGCGCAGCAGTTGCTGCGCCGGGTCGTCGGCGAACTTCACGCCGGTCCAGTGCGCGAGCGCGATCATCGACAGCAGCATCGAGATCGAGATCAGCCCCATCATGAGCAGGGTGGTCGCCGCGTTTTGGCTCTTGGGTTTGCGGAAGGCGGGCACGCCATTGGAGATCGCCTCGACGCCGGTGAGCGCGGCGCAGCCCGAGGAGAAGGCGCGCAGCAGCAAGAAGACCATCGCGACCGCGCCGATTTGCTCGTAGCCGGTCTCCGGAGCGAGCTCCAGCGAGGCGCTCTCGGCGGCCGGCAGGGTGCCGGTGACCTCCCGGAAGAGACCGAAGATCGCCATCCCGATGACGGTCACCATGAAGAGGTAGGTCGGGACGGCAAACGCGCGACCGGACTCGCGCACGCCGCGCAGGTTCATCGCGGTCAGGGCAAGCACGATGACGCAGGCAACGATCACCTCATGGCCGCGCACGAAGTCGAAGGCCGCGCCGGCATTTTGCACACCGGATGACACCGAGACCGCGACCGTCAGGACGTAGTCCACGAGGAGGGCACTGGCGACGGTCAGACCCGCCTTCGGACCGATATTGGTCGTCGCCACCTCATAGTCGCCTCCGCCCGATGGGTACGCCCGGACGTTCTGGCGATACGACATGACGACGATGATCATCACGAAGGCGACCGCGAGCGCGATCTTCCACGACTGGGTGAGGGCGAGCGCCCCGCCAGCCATCCCGAGCGTCAGCAGGATCTCGTCCGGGGCATAGGCAACCGACGACAGGGCATCGCTGGCAAAGACCGGAAGGGCGATCCTCTTCGGCAGGAGGGTCTCGCTCATGCGATCGCTGCGCATGGCGCGGCCGAGGATGAGCCGCTTAAAAAGTCGTCCGGATGACACGTCTGCCGAGTCTAGGCCCGCGATGCCGTCAGGCGTGAGCCCCGGTAAGGCGTGTACCGTCCTCATCGTGCACTTCGTCATCATGGGCTGTGGCCGGGTCGGCGCCTCTCTCGCCCGTTCCCTCGAGCGCCTCGGGCACGAGGTCGCCGTGATCGACCAGGACGAGGACGCCTTCCGGCGGCTCGGGCCGGAGTTCACCGGCCGGCGGGTTCCGGGCGTCGGCTTCGACCGGGACGCGCTGATGGAAGCCGGGATCGAGGACGCCTACGCCTTCGCGGCCGTCTCGAGCGGCGACAACTCCAATATCCTCGCGGCCCGCGTCGCCCGGGAGACGTTCGGGGTCGAGCATGTCGTGGCCCGGATCTACGACCCGGATCGCGCCGAGGTGTACCAGCGCCTCGGCATCCCGACCGTCGCGACCGTGCGGTGGACCGCCGATCAGGTGCTCCGCCGCCTCCTCCCTCAAGGCCACGCCCCAGAACTCACCGACGCCTCCGGGCGCCTCGTCCTCGCCGAGATTGCGGTGAGCCCGTCGTGGATCGGGCGGCGCCTCACCGAGGTCGAAGAGGTGGCCCAGGTCCGCGTCGCCTACCTCACCCGTCTCGGGGAGGGCGCCTTGCCGAGCGCGGACACGGTCTACCAGGAAGGCGACCTGCTCCACCTCGTGATCCCCAGGGAACGGCTCCACGACGTCGAGCGGATCCTCGACGATCCCCCGCCGGTCCGCGAATAGCCAAAAGGACGGTCTAGCTGATGCGTGTCGTGATCGCCGGAGCGGGAAGCGTCGGACGCTCGATCGCTCGCGAGCTGCTGCACAACGAGCACACGGTGTTGCTCATCGACAAGGACGCCGACGAGGCTCGGGTGACGAAGGTCCCCGATGCGATCTGGCTCGCCGGAGATGCCTGCGAGATCTCGTCCCTCCAGGAGGCCGGGCTCGCCGATTGCGAGGTCGTCGTCGCCGCGACCGGCGATGACAAGGTCAACCTCGTCGTCTCCTTGCTCGCCAAGACCGAGTTCGGGGTCCCGCGAACCGTCGCTCGGGTCAACAACCCGAAGAACGAGTGGATGTTCGATGAGTCCTGGGGCGTCGATATCGCCGTGTCGACTCCGCGCCTGATGACCGCCCTCGTCGAAGAGGCCGTGAGCGTCGGCGATCTGGTGCGGATCTTTGAGTTCCAGCAGGGTCACGCGACGATGGTCGAGATCACCCTGCCCGCCGACAACCCCTACGTCGGCCGCCGGGTCGGGGATATTTCCTTCCCCGCCGATACCGTCCTCGCGGGAATCATCCGCGACCAGCGCCCGATCTCTCCGGGGCCCGACGATGCTCTGGAGGCCCTCGACGAGCTGCTCTTCCTCACCACGGCCGACGCCGAAGGTGATCTCGAAGACATGATGCGACCCGGCCGCCCACGGCGTGGGCACCCGGACCCGAGCTGACGCTTAGCCCTCCTGCGTGACCTCGCCGGTCACGAAGTCGTCCTCGGGGTCGATCGGGGTATGCCCACCGACCAGCATGAGGCCCATCACCGCGACGGCAGCGGCCCAGAGAGGCCAACCCAAAGCCACCTTGGCAACGGTGAGCGCGGCGATATTCTCGGTGAGATAGAGCGGGCCCATGATCGCCACCCGGATCGCGTACACCGCAGCGAGCACGAGGGTGAGCCGCGTGCAGACCCGCACCACCGCCGGATTGCGACGCCAGCGGAAGGGGTCACCGGCCGCCGCTGCCTTGGTGTCCGAGGCGCCGACGAGCAGCCCGACGAGTGGCCAGCGCGCGACGATCGAGACGACCGTCGCGACCCCCCACCCGGCGCTCGTCAAGATGCCCGGCAAGAAGGCATCCTCAGCGCGTCCGGACCGCAAGGCGAAGAAGGCAGCGAGGGCCGTCGCGAACACCGAGGACAAGACGAACTGGAGGGTTTGACGCTGCGCCACGCGGGCGATCGCGAGCACGATCGTCACCCCGGCCGCGGCCGACAGTGAGGTCTTGCGATCGGTGGTCACCGACCACGTGATCACAAAGACGATCATCGGCAGCGCGGTTTCGAGCGAGCCGCGTAGGCCACCGAGCGCTTGCGAGAGGCGGTGGCGGATCACCGACTCGACGGTGAGCGTCGTGTCGGTCTGGTCCGGGGTGCTCATGTGGGTCGGTGCTCTCGGCTGGGGACAATTTCGTAGGCAGGGTTGAAGATCGTCGCCACCCCCTTCGGGTGGCAGACCCGTCCGGTCGCGCGCAGCGTGACCCCGGGGTTGATGCCGCGGATCTGACGCCGGCCGAGCCAGGTCAAGCTGATCTGTTGCGAGCCGTCGTAGAGGTCGGCGACCAGGGCCGGGACGCTGTCGCGGGGACGCAAGGTGACCGACGTAATCGTCCCGATCGCGGTGATCACCTCACGGTCGTGGGCGTCGGCGACGGCCTTACCGCCGCTGCTGGTCGAGCGCTCCCGCAACTCGTGCGCTTCGACCTCTTCGTCATCGCGGAGCAGATCACGAAGGCGCCTCAGCAGGGCCATTACCGCACCTCGGTGATCTCGGGTCCGCGCTCGAAGGGGTTGAGGTCGTCACGACCGGGCTCGTCATCGGCATCCTCGGGCTGAGCCTCCGTCGAGGCCTCCGGGGGGACCTGGAGCGCGAGCAGCTCGCGCGGTGCCATCGGGGGATCGCCGCGGACCACCACGACCTCAGAGATGAACTCATCGACCCGGGCCCGGGCGTCCTGATCGACAACGGCAAGGCCGGAGTAGACCGCGCGGAGGAACCAGCGCGGGCCGTCGAAGCCGACAAAGATCGCCGGCACCATGGCCGGGCGACCGTCGGGGCCGGGCTGCGCGATCCGGACCGTCAGTTCACGGCCGAACGGGCCGTCCACCACTTCAGCGCTCCCCCCACCGGAGGTGACCGAGTCGGCGATCTCGGGGCGGATCTCATCCCAGAGACCGCCCGAGCGGGGAGCAGCGAAGGCCTGGAGTTGCACCGTCGAGTCGGCGACCATCACCTGGGCGGCCGAGATCTCGTCGCGGGAGGGATCGACTTCGAGGCGCAACTCCATCCCGCCGACGATCGGCAGCCAGAGCCCGCCGAGGTCGAGGAGGTCGCCCAACTCGTCCACCTCGGACCGGTCGAGGGGCCGCGCGGGCCGCTCCGCAGGGGCGCTCTGCTCCTCCGCCTCGACGACGGGCGTCTCCTGCCCGTCCTCGTCCTCGCGGCGCTTCTTCTTGCGGCCGAACATCTATGCCTCACCTCTTGGCGTTGTGCGTCGGTGATGGGTCGAAGGGGGCGTCCCCGACGACCCGAACCCACCGCTTGATCCGTGTCCAGTTTCCCCCCGCTCGCTCGCCGGAAGCGAATCGACCTCGACGAAATCGGCCTGACCCACTTCCTGCAGGACCAGTTGGGCGATCCGGTCTCCGGGCCGCAGCGTGATCGGCTCGCGCGGGTCGAGGTTCACCAGATTGACCAAAATCTCTCCGCGATAGCCCGAATCGATCGTGCCGGGGGCATTGACGATGGTGAGCCCGTGACGCGCGGCGAGACCCGAGCGCGGGTGCACGAGCCCCACCCACCCGGGCGGGATCTCAAGAGCGATCCCGGTCGGGACGAGCGCGCGCTCCCCCGGCGCCAGCGTCACCTCTTCGACCGTCGCCAGATCGGCACCGGCATCGCCGGACTTGGCGTAGCGCGGTGCCGTGGCGCCCGGGTGAAGGCGGCGATACCGAAGGGGGATCAGGCCGCGCACTCCCGGCACACCGGCCCGCCCGGGCCGTCCGAGGCCAACTGCGAGTGGTGATGCACCAGGAAGCACCGGGTGCAGGTGAACTCGTCGGCCTGGCGCGGGATGACCCGCACCGACATCTCTTCGCCGGACAGGTCCGCGCCGGGCAGCTCGAAGCCTTCGGCCATCTCGGTCTCGTCGACGTCGACATTCGACGAGTTCTTGTCGACGCGCCGAGACTTCAACTCCTCGATCGAGTCCTCGGAAAGCTCGTCGTCGGTCTTCCGAGGGGCGTCGTAGTCAGTCGCCATGTCTCCCGTTCCTCTTACGCTGGAAAAAACTCAATGGGTGGTTTCGCTGGCGGTAACGCGCGGGGACCGCGATTTGTGCCCGGCGCGCCGGATTGTGCCCTATCGCCTGGACTTCGCGCTAGTCACCCTCGCCCACGACCGCGATTGCCGAGCGCAACCGGGCTCCGAGAGCGGCGTGCGTGCGCGGCGCCGCCGCGAGCACCATGGCCGTTCGCGGGTCGGCTCCGGTCCCGTCGTCGACCACCCCACCGGCCTCGGTGACGACGAGCCACCCGGCGGCGAGGTCCCAGGCATTAAGGCCCCGCTCGTAGAAGGCGTCGACCGTCCCATCGGCGACCCGGCAAAGGTCGAGCGCGGCGCTGCCGAGACGGCGGATGTCCCGGACATCGCCGAGCACCTCGGCGAGGATCGCCGCCTGCCAGCGGCGCCGACCGGCCTCATAGCCGAACCCGGTCGCGACCAGGGTCTGTCCGAGCGACTCCGGCTCGGCGACACGCAAGGTCCTCCGGGGTCCGTCCCCGACCTGGAGGGTTGCGCCCTCCCCGAGCGCCGCCACGTAACACTCTCCCGACACCGGGTTCACCACCGCGCCCGCCACCGGACGCCAAGCGCCATCGGTTGCCGGATCACCGATCACCGCAGCGACCGACACCGAGTAGGCCGGGAGCCCATAGAGGTAGTTGACCGTCCCGTCGATCGGGTCGACGACCCAGGTCAGCCCCGATTCGCCGCTCGCTCCCCCTTCTTCCTCCCCGTAGAAGGCATCCCTCGGCCGCGCGGCGGCCAGGCGTTCGCGCACCAGGTCCTGACTGCGCTGGTCCATCACCGTCACGACATCGGTCGCCGACGACTTGGTCGAGGCGACGCCCAGGTCATCGGGACGGCCATCGACGATGAGCGCCCCGGCCTCGCGGGCGAGCTGCTCACACAGGTCGCGCAGGGCCCGGACGTCAAGATCGGCGGGAGGAGTCAGATTCGCGCTCATCTGCGCAGATTAGGGCAGCAGCCGGCCGGGCAGGGTGACGGGGTGGCGCGAAGGGGGCCCCACGCTGGCGCGTCCGGGCTCTCGCCTCGGGCCCGGGCGGCCTGCTCCAGCAGCAGATCGACGAGGCCAGCGACGAAGCGCTGATCGATCCCGACCGTCGGGATTCGGACCATCTCGATCTGCGCGGATTCGGCGGCCTCGGCGGCATCGACGTCAAGGTCGTAGACGACCTCCATGTGATCCGAGACGAACCCGATCGGGACGACGATGACGCGGCGGACCCCTTCGGCGGGCAGTTCCCGGATGCGATCGGCGACGTCGGGTTCCAGCCAGGGCATGGCTGGTGGGCCCGAGCGCGAGCAGTAGACGAGTTCGGTCGCCACCTCAAGGCCGAGTTCGGCCTGCACGTCGTCGGTGATCGCGGCGGCGAGCGCGAGGTGTCCTCGGCTGTACGCCCGCTCCTCGTCCGGCGGCCCAGAGGTCAGGTCCATGGCATCTGGGATGGAGTGGGTGACATAGAGCACCCGGAGGTCGCGCAGGTCGGGGTTCGCGTCCCGCGCGAGAGCGAGCGCATCGCGCACGAGCGCCGCGTTGGTGGCCGCGAAGCCGGGATGTTCGCCGTAGGGCCGCACCACGTCGACGCTCACGCCCTCGACCGCCGCGCCCTCAAGGTCTTCCCGGTACTGCCGACACGATGAGTACGAGCGCCACGCGCTGGTCCGCAGGGCAAGCACGCGCTCTTCGCCGGCCTCCTTGGCCTCGCGCAGGGCGTCGGCGACGAAGGGGGCGCTGTGCCGGTTGCCCCACCGCAGCGGAGTCGTGATGCCGCGCGCGTCGAGCTCGACGCGTAAAGCCGCGAGCAACGCACGGTTCTGGTCGTTGATCGGCGAGCGCCCGCCGAAGAGCCGGTAATGCGCGCCCACCTCTTCGAGACGTTCATCGGGGATCCCCTTGCCTGCGGTCACCCGGCGGAGGAAGGGGACGACCTCGTCCTGATGCTCGGGCCCCCCGAAGGAGAGGAGCAGCACTGCGTCGTACGGGGCCATCGAGGGGGTCGCCATATCGACGACGGTAACCGGTCACGGCGTGGTGACGACGGTCCGGGGCATCAAGATGGCAGAGTCCCTAGGGACGAGTCGACCCGGACCAAGGAGCACCATGCGTGAGTTGCGACTGCTCGATGTCGGCGACGACGCCGAGCACCTCGTCGTGGTGGACGACGACGGTGAGCGCTACCGCCTCCCGATCGATGACGCGCTGCGCGCCGCCATCCGCTTAGAGCGCGCCCGGCTCGGCCAACTCCAACTCGAGAGCACCGGTGAAGTCCGCCCGCGCGAGGTCCAGGCGATGATCCGCGCCGGGGCGAGCGCCGAGGATGTCGCCCGCCGCACCGGATGGTCGTTGGAGAAGATTTCGCGGTTCGATGGCCCGGTGCTCGCCGAGCGCCAGCACGTCGCCGATCTCGGGCGCACGGTGACGATCCGCGCGCGGGGGCATGCCGGTCGACACGAGAGCCTTGGCCAGCGCGTCGCCGACCGACTCGCCGACCGCGATGTCGACGCCGAGGACGTCGCGTGGGACTCGGCGCGCGACGGCGACGGGCGTTGGACCCTCACCGCCCGATTCGAGGCGGGGGGCCGCTCCCGGGTCGCGACCTGGTGGTTCGATGCCCGGTCCATGAGCGTCGAGGCCCGCGACGACGAGGCGCGGTGGTTGACCGAAGACGAAGACCCGGTGTCGGCGCTCACCGATCCGCGACGGCCGACCCCGATCTACGACGGTGAGGCCGAAGAGGCCCGGCACTCCCACCCGACGACCGAGGAACTGATCGCCTCCATGCGCGATCACAGCACCGTGCAGCGCCGTGGCCGCCGGACCGCATCCGCGCCCGCCGCCGACGAGACCGTCCTCGACGTCCCCGACGACGCCCTCTTCGCTCCCCCGGCGGTGCCCGAGTTGCCCGCCGAATCGGCCTCCGGACCGAGCAGCGTCCCGACCCTCGACGAGCCGAGCGCCGACGAGTCCGATGGCTCCGACGGCTCAGATCCTGATGCCGACGGCGCCGCGCCGGCGCCGCGACGCAAGGGCCGGCCTAGCGTGCCGAGTTGGGATGACGTGATGTTTGGCTCGCGCCCCGGCGAATAGCCTCTTACTGGCTCGCTGCCCCAGCCGGGCGAATCAGCCAGGGGATCTCCACTTCCTCATCGGTGATTGAGCCGTGCAGGCCGATCAGCGCGAGGAGCTCCGGGCGGTGCCTTCGCGAGTCGGTGACGGCGGTCGGTCCGACCATCGCGGTCACCACGTCGCCGATCCGCGGTCGCACCTCATCGCGGACCTTGCCGAACCAGCCGGCCGCGATCGCCTCTTCGCGAGTCAGCACGATCGCGTCACGCCCGAGCCGCTCGCGCCAGGTCGCGATCACGTCGGGGACCGCCCCGGGCTCGCAGTGCAGCTGCGGGGACCGTGGTTCGCCCGCCACATGGCGCACGCCGCTCGCCAACTCCGGGTCCTCGCCGAGGTCGAGGCGCGCGTGGAGCGGGACGTCGACCATCCCATGATCGGCCGTGATGTGCAGGGCGGTGTCAGCGGGCAAGCGCCTCGCGAGCCGAGCCAGCTCGGCATCGATCCGCTCCAGCTCGTCGCCCCACTGCCAGGACTGACACCCGAAGACATGCCCGACCTTGTCGAGGTCACCCCAGTAGAGGTAAATCAGGGCGCGCGGGTTCGCCTCGATGGCGGCGATGGCTTCGTCCACGCGATCCGGCAGGGACGAGGCGGCGATGAAGCGGCCGCCACGCAAGGCCGCCTGGGTGAGCCCCGAGCCGTCGAAGAAGGCCGGGCCGATTCGCACCGCGGTGATCCCCGCCGCGGCCGTGCTCTCAAAGACCGTCCGCGACGGCTGCCAGGTGAGCGGGTCTGGCCCGTCCTCCCAGGACAACTCGTTAAAGACCGCATCGGCTTGCGGGTCGTACGCCTCGTAACCGACCAGACCGTGGCTGCCGGCGTCGAGACCGGTCCCGAAGGTCCCCATCGAGGTCGCCGTCGTGGAGGGGAAGCCGCACCCGATGGTGGTGGCAGCCTCGGCCTTCATCAGTCGGCGCAGGAAGGGGGCGTGCCCGCCGCGTCGGGCGAGCAGGGTCGCCCCGAGGCCGTCGATCAGGACGACCACCGCGCGGCACGCGGGTGCGAGGCGCGGGTCGCCCGAGCGCCAGAGCCCGGGAACGCCGAGGCTGGTCGCGACGGTCGGCAGGACCCGGCGAAGGCCCGATGCTGCCGATCGCACCTGGCTCACGTCGCCGAGCGGGTCTGGTAACCGATGGCCGCGGAGAGATCCCGGGCGAAAGCGGTGGCCTCATCGAGAGCCGAGCGGCCCTCGGCGACGGCACTGATCCGCAGGGCGATGTCGTCGGCAGCCGAGGTGCCCTCGTAGCCGTGGTCGGCCTCGCAGTTGGGGTCGGCACACTGAGCTGGGACGAGGTCGATCCGCGTGACCGTGCCCCACCCGATCGTGAGGGTGAGTTCGCGACCGAGCGATCCGGGCTGGTAACGGGTCGGATCGCCCACGACGTGGGTCAACATCACGCCACGCACCGCGCTCAGCGGGATGCATTCCGTCGTGGCCGTCACGACCTCACCGCGACCGGTCTCGTCCTCGGGGTGATCGTCGGCGTGCGCGATGATCAGCCGGGAGGGCGTGCGGGCGAGGACCGTCACGTGACGGCGGACCACTTCGCGGTCGAAGGTGGTCTCCTGATGCACCAGGTGAGAGTGCACGGGTTCGTCGCCGAGCGCGGCGCGAACCACATCTGCGACGAGCGCCGGGTAGTACCCGGCGCGCTCGATCGCGGCATTCAGGGCCGCAGACAGTTCGACGGCGCTGAGGTCCACGTGAGAGTCATGCATGGTGGCTGACTCTACGTGAGGGTGCGCCGACCCGGGTCCTTGCGCTGCTGACCCGGGGCGAGCTGGACCTCGGCACCGAGCACCGTGACACCCCCGGGTGAGGCCATGATCGGGTTGAGCTCGACGTGCGAGACATCGACCAGGTCATCGGACATCAGCGAGAGCCGCCCGATGACGTCCTCCAACGCCGCCCGGTCGACCGGCGTCGACTGGCGGTAGCCGGTGAGCAGCGGCGAGGTCTTGATCTCGTCGATGAGCGCGCTCACGTCGACATCGGTGAGCGGTGGGATCCGGTAGGAGATGTCATCGAGCAGGACGGTCGGAGCGCCCGCCACCGAGAAGGAGACCACCGGCCCAAAGAGCGGGTCCTCGGTGGTCGCCGCCACGCAGGCGACGCCCGTCGGCGCCATCTTCTGCACGACGAAGTGGTTGGCATCGAGCGGTGCCAAGCGACGGTCGAGCGCCTGGTAGGCCGCCCGGACCCCGTCCGCGTCGGCGAGATCGACCCGGATCCCGTCAAGCACCGACTGGTTGCGGACCAAGGGCGAGAGGGATTTGAGCACAACCGGATACCCGACCTGCTCGGCGGCCGCGACGGCCTCATCGGCCGAGTCCACTTCGACCCGATCCCAGACATCGATCCCGTACGCGGCGAGGAGCTCATGCGCCTCGTCAGCGGTGAGCGCCCGCCCTTCGGGGTCCTCTTCGAGCACCCGGTCGACGACTGCGCGAGCAGCGGCCCGGTTGATGCCATCGCGCACCACGGGCTGGCCGCGGTCGCTTCGCTTCCAGATCGCGTACTCGGTCGCGAGCGAGAGCGCCCGGACCGCATCTTCGGGCATGCCGTAGAGCGGCACGGCCCGCTTCGGCTCGACGCCGTCCTCGCCCTCGACGGCTCCCCTGGTGAGCACCGCCCCGTCGTCTCCGGTATCGACGCCGCGCATCCCGAGCAGGGTCGCGACGCAGGGCTTGGTCGACTCCTTCGATGCGCGGCGCACGGCGTTAACCACGTCCTCATCGAGCGCACCGATCGGCGGGATGAAGCTCACGATCACCGAATCAACGTTCTCGTCGGCGAAGGCCGCGTCGAGCGCCCGCCGGAACTCCGCAGCGGTGGCCTCCGCGCGCACCGACACCGGTCCGTGGACGACCGAGAGTCCCCGGCCGCGCGCGTTGTTGGCGGCGAGCGCCGTGAGCTGGCTGGAATTGCCGACCACCGCAACCCGTCGGCCAGCCGGAAGGGGCTGGTGGAGTAGCAGCTGGGCCACGTCGAACATCTGGTGGACGTTCTCGGCGTGGATCACGCCCGCCTGGTGCATCATCGCGGTGAACGCCTCCGGCCCCACCTTGATCGTGCGGACGCGGTGTCCGGGCGGCACGCCGAAGGTCGACCCGATCGACTTGACCACGATGACCGGCTTGTTGCTCGCGAGGGCACGGGCGATCCGGGAGAACTTGCGGGGATTGCCCATCGATTCGAGGTAGAGGCCGACGGCACTGGTGTTGGGGTCGTCGATCCAGTACTGCATGAGGTCGTTGCCGGAGACATCGGCGCGATTGCCCGCGGAGGCAAAGACCGAGATCCCAAGATTGCGGCGGGCGGCCGACTCGAGATTGGCGACGGCGAGGGCGCCGCTTTGGGAAAACAGTCCGAGGTGGCCCGGCGGCGGGATCTGCGCCGACATCGTCGCGTTGAGCGACACCTCTGGATCGAGATTGAGCACGCCGAAGGAGTTGGGGCCGATGAGGCGCATGCCGTTATCTCGCACGGCTCGCAAGACCCGCGCTTGGCGGCGCGCACCCTCTTCGTCGACTTCGGCGAAGCCGGACGAGAGGATCAGCACGCCGTGCACCCCGATGTCCGCGCACTGCAGCACGACGTCGAGGACGAGGTCGGCGGGCACGGCGATCACCGCCAGATCGACGGTCCCCTCGATATCGCGCACCGATGCGACGGCCTCCACCCCGAGGATGTCCCCGGCCTCGGGGTTCACGGGGACGACATCGCCGGTAAAACCCGAGTCCAGGATGTTCTTAAAGACCTGGTGCCCGATGGCCCGCTCCCGGCGGCTCGCACCGATCACCGCGATCCGGCTCGGGCGAAGGAGCGAGCGCACGCTGATCGCCTCGGCCCGGTGCTCGCGGGCGAAGGCGACCGACTGGGAGCGTTCGGTCGGTTCGATGTCGAAGTGGACCATGACGACGCCGTCTTCAAAGCGCCGGGAGACTTCGTACCCCGCCTCCGAAAAGACGTTGAGCATCTTGCGGTTTTGCGGAAGCACCTCGGCTTCGAAGCGGGTGATGTTGTGCTCTTCGGCGATCGCCGCGAGGTGTTCGAGCAGGACCGAGCCGATCCCCTTGCCCTGATAGTGGTCGCTGATATTGAAGGCGACCTCGGCCGCGGTGGGATCGATCCGGTCGTAGCGACCGATCCCGATGATGTCATCGCGGTGGGTGACCACCAGGGCCATCCGGTCGACATAGTCGACGGTCGTAAAGCGCGCGACGTCTCGCTCGCTCAGCGTCCGAAGGGGGGCAAAGAAGCGCAAGTAGATGGACTCTTCGGACTGACCGGCATGGAAGCGGTGAATCCCGGGCGCATCGTCGGGCCGGATGGGCCGCAGGTGGGCGACGGTTCCGTCCCGCAGGACCACATCCGCCTCGACCTCGGTCGGATAACCGGGTGGAAGCGTGTCGGACATACCGTCATCCTCCCACGCCTGATCAGCGGAAGGAGACCTCGCGCCAGGTCACTGCGCCATCCTCGCTGACCTGATAGGACCCGCCTCCGCTGAAGGCGAAAACGCGATCCCCACCACCCGCGGCGACCCACAGGTGCGCGGCCGGCGGGACCTTGGCGGGCTCCCAGGAGCCGCCCCCGTCGGCGGAGCGCCAGACCCGGTTTTGCTGCGCGCCGACGGTCGCGATGGCGAGCTTCTCCGGCGACGACGCGGTGAGGCGCACCCGGGTGCCCTCTACTCGAGTCGGCCCGACATCGGACCCGGACCAGTTCTCCCCCGAGTCGGAGGATTGGGCCATCGTGACGAGGACGTGGTCCGGGCCGTCGGGAACGGCGCAGGCGGCGAGCAATTCCTTGCTCTGATCCGCCGGGGCGGCGATCGTGAGCGACCCGCGTTCGCACGGGCTGGTCACCTCGCTGGAGCCATCGACCGTGAGGTGGTGCAGGCGCGGCGTGGCGCCGCGCTCACGAGTCATCAGGTAGGCACCGGAGCGGTCGGTCACGAGTTCGACATCGGTGAGGTCCGTCGCGTCGATCTGCAGGACCATCGAGTCCGCGAGCTTGGCGCCTACGGCGGCTTGATAGACCCGCACCGGTCCAGAGCAGACGCTCGCCGAGCACTCTTGCGCGGTGACGAAGCGGACCTGGTTTTCGTCGACTTCCATCGCGACGACCGTGCCCCCTGGGTAGGGATAGTTGGTCCAGCTTTGGCCGCCGTTATTGGTCACGAGCACCGTCGATCCGGCGATCCAGCCGCGTTTGGCGTCAGCGAAGCGCATCGTCGAGACCTGCCTCGGCACGGTGGCGAAGGAGCCATTGGGGGCAACCGTCACGTCCTTCAGGGCGCTCGCGGCCTGCCAGGTCTTCCCGGCGTCCCTGGAGCGCACCACTGAGGTGCAGGTCTGGTCCCCGCAGTCCGCCGAGCCCAGCGCTCCTTGGACCGTCTCACTGCCCGTGGTGAAGGAGGCGATATCGAAGCTCACCGGGACAGGCAGTGGCCCGGTCGGGGTCGACACGGTCGGGGCGGTGGACGAATCGCTCGGCGACGGGACCGGGACGGTCGTCGCGCTCTGCTCGGCCGCGTCGATCACATCGGCAGGGCGCGTCTGGTGCCACAGGCCCAGGCCTCCGAGGGCCAGAGCCGCGGCGGCCGCGACCGCGAGGGAAGCACGGCGGGCACCGCGCCGCGCCGGCGCTGCACCCCGCTGAATCCGCTGGAACCGCAGATCGTCGGCAGGGAGCGGCTCGATGTCGTTATGAGCCGCGGCGAAGAAGTCCTCGACGACCCCCTTCGTCGGGAGGTCACCGCGCAGACGGTCCTCACCATCGTGAGGAGCCCCGTCGGGGTCCTGGTCGAAGCGGTTCATCGCGCACCCTCCAGTAGGACGGCAAGGCGCTTGCGTGCCTCGAAGAGGTCCCGTTTGATCGTCCCATCCGACTTGCCGAGCTGATGCGCGACCGAGCCGACGGGCAGATCTGCGTAGTAGTAGAGCATCACCGGCAGCCGCAAGCGATCCGGTAGGGACTGGATCGCATCGCGGACCGTGATGGTGGTTGCCGTATCCGGGTCACTCACGACGTCCCGGTCGCTGCCGGCCTCGTGCCGGGCGTAGGCCGCGGCTTCGCGGCCCCGCTTGCGCCAGTGATCGCGAATCAGGTTGCCGGTCACGGTGTAGAGCCAGGCCTTGGGCTCGTCGACGCGATCCCAGTCCCGAACGAGGCGCATGAAGGCCTCCGTGGCGAGATCGTGCGCGATATCGGGGTCTCCGAGTAGGCCCTTGGCCCAGCCCGCCAGGCGTCCGTAATGCGCGTCGTAGACGGCTCGCACGGCCACATGGGCATCGGTCTCCCGGGTGCGAGCCATCGGTCCCCTCGTGAAGGCAGGCGCGAGCGTTACGGCGGTCATATCTGTTCTGACGCCGCAGGCTGCGCTGCGGTTGGTGATGTGAGCCGGGAAACATTCCCCCGGCCGAACCAGCCTACGACCGCGTGGCGGTGGCGTGTCGCGCCACGCCGTCGGGCACGATAGGTCGGTCCACCCACGCCCCACCGAAAGAGCCGACACCAGCCCCATGGCCCCCCGCACCCCGGCACCACCTCGCGATGTCCCGGAACGGATCGAGGACATCGATGTCACCGACGAGATGCGCAATGCGTTCTTGGAGTACTCCTACTCGGTGATTCACGCCCGGGCGCTCCCCGACGCTCGCGACGGCCTCAAGCCCGTCCACCGCCGCATCCTCTACGCGATGCACGAGATGGGGCTGCGCCCGGACAAGGGCCACGTCAAGTCCTCCCGCGTGGTCGGCGAGGTCATGGGCAAGTACCACCCGCACGGGGATTCGGCGATCTACGACGCGCTCGTGCGCATGGCTCAGCCCTTCGCGATGCGGCTGCCCCTCGTCGACGGGCACGGCAACTTCGGATCCCTCGATGACGGCCCCGCCGCGAGCCGGTACACCGAGGCTCGCATGGCCCCCGCTGCTCTGCTGATGGTGACCGGGCTCGAAGAGGACACCGTCCCCTTCGTCCCCAACTACGACGACCAGCTCCTCCAGCCGGAGGTCTTGCCGGCCGCCTACCCGAACCTGCTCGTCAACGGCACGACCGGGATCGCGGTCGGGATGGCGACCCAGATGCCCCCGCACAACCTCGGTGAGGTGATCGGGGCGGCTCGCCACCTGCTGACCCACCCGGACTGCTCGCTCGATGAGTTGATGCGCTTTGTGCCCGGCCCGGACCTGCCCGGCGGCGGGCGGATCGTCGGCCTTGAGGGGATCCGCGACGCGTACCTCACGGGCAAGGGCACCTTCCGCACGCGCGCCACGACCTCGATCGAGAAGGTCACCGCGCGCCGCCAGGGCATCGTGGTGACCGAGCTGCCGTACCTCGTGGGTCCGGAGCGCGTCGCCGAGAAGATCCGCGATGCGGTGCAGTCCAAGAAGCTGCAGGGCATCCGGGCGGTGACCGATCTCTCCGACCGCACCAACGGCCTGCGCCTCGTCATCGAGATCAAGACCGGCTTCAACCCCGAGGCGGTCCTGCAGCACCTCTACCGGCTGACGCCGCTCGAAGAATCCTTCTCGATCAACAATGTCGCGCTCGTCGACGGCGAACCGCGCACGATGGGCCTAAAGGAGTTGCTCACCGTCTACGTCGACTTCCGGGTCGACGTGGTCCGGCGGCGTACCGCCTACCGCCTCGGGAAGAAGCAAGAGCGCCTCCACCTCGTCGAGGGCCTCCTGATCGCAATCCTCGACATCGACGAGGTCATCCAGGTGATCCGGACCTCCGATGATGCGACCACCGCCCGCTCCCGCTTGATGAGCGTCTTCGACCTCTCCGAGGCGCAAGCGACCTACATCCTCGACCTCCAACTGCGCCGCCTTACCAAGTTCTCGCGGCTTGAGCTGGAGAAGGAGCAGGAGGAACTCCGCGCGGCGATCGAGGAGCTCGAAGCGATTCTCGCCGACGACAAACTCCTGATCCGCGTGGTCTCCGATGAGTTGGCCCAGGTCGCGAAGGCCCACGGGACCCCGCGGCGGACGGTGCTGCTTGAGTCCGCGGGTACCCCCGCTTCCGCCGCGACGCCGCTAGAGGTCCCCGACGATCCCTGCTGGGTGCTGCTCTCCTCGACCGGGATGCTGGCGCGCACCTCGGACGGAACCCCGCCGGCGGCCGACGGCGGCCGTGCCAAACACGATGCGATCATCGCTGCGATCGAGACCACCGCCCGCGGCGAGTACGGGATCGTCACGAGCGCCGGTCGGGTCGCGCGGCTGCCGGCCCTCGACCTGCCGACCTTGCCCCCGAGCGGGAGCGCCCCGAATCTCAGCGGAGGCTCCCCGGTCGCGCTATACCTCGATCTCGCGCCCGATGAGATCGCCCTCACCCTGATCAGCCTCCAGTCCGACGGCCCGGGTTTTGCCCTCGGGACCGCATCGGGCGTCGTGAAGCGAGTGACGACCGACTACCCGAAGGCGGATCGGTTCGAGGCCATCGGCCTCAAAGACGGTGACCGCGTCGTGGGTGCGGCCATGCTCCGGACCGGTTCGGAGCACCTGGTCTTTGCCACCAGCGATGCCCAGCTGCTCCACTTCCCCGCCGATCTCGTGCGTCCGCAGGGTCGGGCGGCGGGCGGGATGGCCGGGATCCGCCTCCCGGACGGCGCCCGGGTGATCTTCTTCGGGGCCGTCGACCCGGATGCAGACAACATCGTGGTCACCGCCTCCGGCTCCTCCTCCGCCCTGCCCGGGACCGATGGCGGCGCCCTGAAGGTGGCCCCCTTCGATCAGTTCCCCGCCAAGGGTCGGGCCACCGGCGGAGTGCGCAGCCACCGCTTTCTAAAGGGCGAGGACACTCTGGTCTTTGCCTGGGCCGGACCGGCCTCGGCCCGGGCGAGCGCGTCGAACGGCGCACCCCTGCCCCTTCCCGAGCCCACGGGCAAACGCGATGGCTCGGGCGTCCCGACGACCGGCGTCATCGCCGGGATCGGCGCGCTCTAGTCGTCGAGATCGTCGCCTTGCATGTGCTCCGGGTCGCGCATGTAGGTCTTCTTGGCAAAGAATGCGCGGTTCGCCATCCAGGTGAGCGCCCAGAGGACGACGCCGATCGCGAGCAGCCAGCCGGCGATCACGTACTCGATCGTGTCCCGCCCGGTGAAGGGGGTGACGAAGAAGGCGCAAGAGATGGCCCCGATCACCGGGAGCACCGTTGGCGTGCGGAAATGCTTGCGGTCGAGGCGATCACGGCGCAGGACGAGGACCGCGACGTTGACGATCGCGAAGACCGCGAGGAGGAGCAGCGCGGTCGTCCCGCCGAGCGCGGCCACCGCGTCGCTGTCGTCCTTAGTGACCACGGTGATGAGGCCAAGCGCGATCATCGTGGTGAAGATGATCGCCACCCACGGCGTCCGCCGCCCCTTGTGGACCCACCCGAGGACCGGCGGCAGGACCTCCTGACGCGCCATCCCGTAAATCAGCCGGGAGGCCATCAACATATTGATCAGGGCCGAGTTAGCGACCGCAAACATGGCGATGAAGGGCATGACGCTATCGGCTGGGAACTCCGGTAAACCCGCCGTCAGCACCTTGGTGAGCGGGGTGTCCCCTTCGCCCAACTCGGCCACCGGGACGAGCGCGACCGCGACGATCGAGATCAGCACGTAGATCAGCCCGGTGATGCCGATCCCGGTCAGCATGATTTTGGGGAAGGTGCGCTCCGGATTCTGGGTCTCCTCGGCCATGTTGACCGCATCTTCGAAGCCGACCATCGCAAAAAACGCCAGCGAGGTCGCGGCCGTCACCGCGAGGAAGACGTTTTTATCGGCCGAGGTCTCAAAGACGGTGATCCGCGAGAAGTCGGCCCGCCCCTGAGTCATCGCGAAGAAGCCGACGAAGATCACGAGCAACAGACCGGAGAGCTCGATCAGGGTCAGCACGACATTGGCCCGCACCGATTCGCCGACGCCGCGGAAGTTGATCGCCGCGAGCACCAACATGAAGACGAGCGCGATCCCGAGGACCAGGTTGGTGTTTTCCTGATCGAGCCCGAACCCATCGACGAGGTTCGCCGCGAAGGCCTTGCTCGCGGTCGAGGCACTGGTGATCCCCGATGACATGACGGTAAAGCAGATCAAGAAGGTGACGAAGTGGATCCCGAAGGCCTTGTGGGCATAAAGCGCCGCGCCCGCCGCCTGCGGATACTTCGTCACGAGCTCGAGATAGGAAAAGGCGGTCACGAGGGCGATCGCGAAGGCCAGCACGAAGGGGGCCCACGCCGCTCCCCCCACTTCGTGGGCGACCTTCCCCGTCAGCGCGTAGACCCCGGTGCCGAGGATGTCTCCGATGATGAAGAGCAGCAGGAGCTTCGGGCCGATCGCTCGCTTGAGTTCGGTGTGCTCCTCGGTGGCCGTGGTCGTGGTGGCGTCGGACATGTGGCGCTCCTCCCGCACGAGGCGGCGATGCCTCGCAACAGTTCACCATCGACCTAGGAGCGGCCCGTTGGCAAGGGTCTAGGCGTCAATCCGTTCGCGGTCGATCTCGCGAGCCGAGGAGACAATGAACTCCCGGCGGGGGTCGACGTCCTTGCCCATGAGCAACTCGAACACCCGCTCGGCGTCTTCCAACTCACCCATCGTGACCCGCCGCAAGGTCCGGTGGCGCGGGTCCATCGTGGTGTCCGCGAGCTGGTGGGCGTCCATCTCGCCGAGGCCCTTGTAGCGCTGGATTGGCTGCTTGATCGACTTGCCGCGCTTGGCGAGGCGCGCGAGTTCACGCCGCAGCTCGGCCTCGGAGTAGGTGTAGATGTACTCGTTCTTCTTCGAGCCGGGGTTGATCACCTCGATGCGATGCAGCGGTGGGACCGCCGCATAGACCCGGCCCGCCTCGATGAGCGGGCGCATCGTGCGCACGAAGAGGGTGAGGAGCAGGGTGCGGATGTGAGCGCCGTCGACATCGGCGTCGGTCATGATGATGACCTTGCCGTAGCGGGCCGCGTCGAGGTCGAAGGACCGGCCCGAACCGGCGCCGATGACCTGGATGATCGAGGCGCACTCGGCGTTTTTCAGCATGTCACCGACCGCGGCCTTTTGGACGTTGAGGATCTTCCCGCGGATCGGCAGCAGCGCCTGGAACTCGCTATCCCTCGCCTCCTTCGCGGTCCCCATCGCCGAGTCCCCCTCGACGATGAACAATTCGGAACGCTCGATGTCATTGCTACGGCAATCGCGCAGTTTCGGCGGCAGCGATGAGGTCTCGAGGGCGTTCTTACGCCGCTGGGTCTCCTTGTGCAGCCGCGCGCTGATCCGCGACTTCATCTCGGCGACGACCTTCTCCAGCACCAGGCTCGCCTGCTGCTTGTCGCCGCGCTTGGTGGAGGTCAGCCGGGCGGTGAGCTCGCGCTCGACGACCTTGGCGACGATCTGACGCACCGGCGCGGTCCCGAGGACCTCCTTGGTCTGGCCCTCGAACTGCGGCTCGGCGAGACGCACCGTGACGACGGCCGTGAGCCCGGCGAGCACATCGTCCTTGTCGACCTTGTCATTGCCGACCTTGAGCCGGCGGGCATTGACCTCGAGTTGCTTGCGGAAGACCTTGAGCAGCGCCGCGTCGAAGCCCGCGACATGGCTGCCGCCCTTCGGCGTCGCGATGATGTTGACGAAGGAGGAGACCCGGGTGTCGTACCCGGTCCCCCAGCGCACCGCGATATCGACGCCGCATTCGCGTTCGACCTCGGTCGGGGTCATCTGCCCCGCCGCGTCGAGGACCGGCACCGTCTCGGTGAAGTGGCCGGTCCCTTGAAGCCGCCAGACGTCGGTGACCGGGGCGTCCGGGGCGAGGAACTCCGCGAACTCGCCGATGCCCCCGTCGTGATGGAAAACCTCCGAGGTCGGCGCCTGCGGGTCGCGCTCGTCGCGCACTTCCAGGGTGAGACCGGGGACGAGGAAGGAGGTCTGCCGGGCCCGCGCGATCAGCGCCTCCCGGTCGAAGGTCGCGTCCTTGGGGAAGATGTGCGGGTCGGCCCAGTACCGGATCCGGGTCCCAGTGACCCCACGCTTGGTCTTGCCGATCACCTCGAGTTCGCTGCCCCGGGCGAAGGGGGTGAAGTCGTGGCTCGGGTCCTTGGTGCCCCGGGCGCCCGCGATATCGGAGAAGGTGCCCGGCTCCCCCCTTCTAAAGGACATGGCATAGGTCTTGCCGCCCCGGTCGACCTCGACATCCAGGCGGGAGGAGAGGGCGTTGACGACCGACGCCCCGACGCCGTGGAGCCCACCGGAGGCGGTGTACGACCCGCCGCCGAATTTGCCGCCGGCGTGCAGTTTGGTGAAGACCACTTCGACCCCGGTGAGTCCGGTCCGCGGCTCGATATCGACCGGGATGCCGCGCGCGTGATCGCGCACCTCGACCGAGCCGTCGGCATGCAAGATGATCTCGATCCGATCTCCGTGACCACCGAGGGCCTCGTCGACGGCGTTATCGATGATCTCCCAGAGGCAGTGCATGAGCCCGCGGCTGTCGGTCGAGCCGATGTACATGCCGGGGCGCTTGCGCACGGCCTCCAGGCCTTCGAGGACCTGGAGGTGGTGCGCGGTGTAGTCCTGGGCGGACTTACTGGTCGCCGCCTTCTTGGCGGTGGCAGCCGGGGTCACGGTCGTCCTTGCTCCTTGGCTCTAACGCGATGCTGATCTGCAGGCTAACCCCGGGGACCGACAACACCCGATCTCGCCACGCGAGAGGGTCATGATGCGGCCGGGAAGGGTTTGGCGTGCTTGACTGTTCACCTCACTGACGCCCAAGTGCGAGATGGATGACGACGAGAAAGTAGGCGACACGTGAACGCAACCCTGGCCGCACCCATGACCGCGGCAGACCGCTGCGACCGCTGCGGAGCCCAGGCCTACGTGCGGGCCCGCCTGCACGCCGGCGGTGAGCTGCTGTTTTGCGCCCACCACGGCCGCGAGCACCTGCCCCGGCTGAAGGACCTGGCCGAGATCGACGACCAGAGCGAGCGCCTCAGCGCTACGTCGGCCATCGCTGCCGACGACGAGCGCTGACCGCGCGATGATCGTGATCACGGAGGCCGCTGCCTCCGAGATCGACGGGAGCACCGTCGCCCAGTGGGCGGCGGTGCTCCTCTATGTCGTTGGTCTCATCGGCATCGTCATCCCGATCTTGCCGGGGCTGCTCGCCTGCCTGGGCGCGGTGCTGATCTGGGCCATCGCGACCGGCGGGACCACTGCATGGGTCGTCTTTGGGATCTGCGCGATTCTCTTCCTGACCGGCGTCACCTTGCAGATCCTGATCCCCGGTCGGCGCCTGAAGGCCGACGGTGTCGGCGGCTGGACGATCGTCCTCGGAGTCCTCGCCGGGGTGGTGGGGTTCTTCGTCATCCCCTTCGTCGGACTGCCGCTCTTCTTCATTGGGGCGGTATATCTCATCGAGTACGCGCGCTTTCGGGATCAAAGCCGGGCCTGGAGCGCGACGAAAGCCGCGATCAAGGGGTTCTTGCGCAGCATGGGGATCGAGTTCGTGACCGCCCTGACGATGGGGCTCGTCTGGCTGATCGGGGCGCTCGCGTTCTAGGGCCGTTCGCGGCGGCGCTCATCCCAGCGCTGCTCGAAACGATCCATGAAGGATCCCGACGCCGGTCGCGCCGACTTGGGCTTGCCTTTGGTGCTGGTCTTGCCCCGGCCCTTGCGGCGCCGGGCGGGCTTGGTCGTGCCGTCGTCTTGCACCACCCCCATGGCCTTCGGGGCCGGGACCAAGGCGAGCGCGACGGAGGCGACGATCAGGGCAAACCCGAGCGCGCCGATCCAAAAGGTCGTGTTGATCCCGACGACGACCAGGGCGAGGCCGAGGGCGACCCCCACAATTCCGGCGACGAGCCGGCGCCGGTCCCCGGGACCTCGGCCTTGGCGCATCTGCGATGCGAAGCGGGGATCCTCGGCGTACAGCGCCTGCTCCATCTCGGCGAGCATCTGCTGCTCACGCTCGGACAGCGCCACGGCGGTGACCTCCTGCTCGGTCGCTTCGAACGCGACCCTCGACAACTCTCTTAAAGGTAACCCAACCGACGAACGGTGAGCCCCATAAGGTTCCTTCGGAGCCGCTTCGCCCGCGTCGTCCCTGAGGATACGTCCGCCTCAGTCCCTCGTGGAAGACCTCTCACCCTCCTGGGTGCCCTCAATCAGGCTCGCGGGGCGCACTGCCCCCTTCCCGAAGCGGGCCGCGGCTCGGTCTACCGCCCGGTCCGCGTCTCGCCACCCGTGTTCGGGCTCGTCGAGCAACCCCTGGACGGGAGTGACATCGGCCGAGGTCAGCCCCTCGGCACGGACCCCGACGAGCCGAAGGGGGGTCCGCCCAAGTCCCATCGCGTCATAGAGCGAAACCGCAGCGGCATAGACCTCGTGGGTCACATCGGTCGGCCGCGCGAGCGACTGCGAGCGGGTCACGGTGCGGAAATCGGCGAACCGGACCTTGATGCTGATGGTCCGGGCCAGCCAGCCCCCGCGGCGTAGCCGACTCGCGGTGCGCTCGGCGAGGGTCAGCAGGGTGCGCTTGATCGCCTCCGGGTCACGCACATCGCGTCCGAAGGTCTGCTCGGCGCCGGTGCTGCGCTCCTGACGAGTCGGCTCGACGCGGCGCCGGTCCCGGGCCCAGGCGAGATCGTGCAGGTGTGCCCCGGCTGCGGGGCCGAGCAGGTCCATCAGCCGGTGCCGGGGCGTGCTCGCCAGGTCCGCGACCGTGCGCAGGCCATGGGCGGCGAGGCGTTGTTCGGTCTTGTCCCCGACGCCCCAGAGCGCGGCGACGGGCAGGGCCTGGACGAAGTCGACTGACTCGGCGACCGGGACGACGAGCAGACCGTCGGGTTTGATCAGCGACGAGGCGATCTTGGCGACGAACTTGGTCCCCGCGGCGCCCACCGAGCAGGTAATCCCCTGCTCGCGCTCCACCCGAGCCCTGATCGACTCGGCGATCCGGGTCGGTGGCCCCAGCAGTCGAGTGGCCCCGGCGATGTCGAGGAAGGCCTCGTCCGAGGAGAGCGGCTCGACCTGCGGGGTGACATCGGCAAAGATCGCCATCACCGCCTCGGAAATCTCCCGATAGAGGTGATGGTCGGGTCGCAAGATCGTGGCCTCGGGACAGAGGTTGAGGGCCCGGGACATCGGCATCGCCGAGGTGACCCCCTTCGCCCGGGCCTCATAGGTCGCCGACAGCACCACGCCGCGACTGCCCCCACCGACGATGACCGGCGTCCCGACGAGCTCGGGGTGGGAGAGCAACGAGGCCGAGGCGTAGAAGGCGTCGAGGTCGACGTGCAAGATGGTGCAGCCCGTGTCATCCGGCGGGTCGTCGCCAAGCCGCCGCGGCGGCGCGAACTGGCGCCTGCTCATGGCGGCGTCCTTAGTCGCGTCGGGCTAACACGTGGATCGCGCTCCCGAGCGAACCGAGCACCTCGGCGGCCGGTCCGGTGCTCGCGGCGATCTCCAAGGCGAGCAGCGCCTGCCGATCGGCGTCACCGTCGATCAGCGCGGACGGCACCAGATCGCTAAACAGGCGTAGCCCCTGGACCTCCTCGACGGTGAAGCCCACGCGCTCGACCATCTCGGTGATCGTCTCGGCATCGAAGCGCCGCGGAAGGGGGTCATGCTCGCCCCAGCGACCGTCCGTGCTGGTCAGGGCCTGGTGGGCCTGCTCGAAGCGGCCCGCGAGAGCTCGAGCGAGCACGACCGCGAGGCGCTGGGCGGTGACGAGCGAGAGGTAACCGCCCGGAGCGAGCACGTGGGCGATGCGGGCGAGCGTGTCATCGGCATCCTCGACCACCTCGAGGGTGCCGTGGCAGCACACGAGATCGACCGAGCCGCGCTTGAGGATGTCCGCCAGGCTCTCGGCATCACCCTGGACGGCCCGCACCCGGTCCTCGGCGCCGGCCTCGGCGCTGCGGCGACGCAATGACGCGAGGGCATCCAGGCTCGGGTCGATGACGGTCACGGTGTGCCCCTGAGTGGCGAGCGGGACGGCGAGACCTCCGGTCCCTCCACCCAGATCGAGCACGCGCAAGGGGCGTCCGATCTCGCTTTGTCGCTCCTTGGTCAGCGTGGAGACGGCCGACCAGACGACGGCGGTCCGCAGATTGGACTCAACGCCCGTCCGCCGGGACGTACGGCGCTCATCGCTCACGTGCCTTCTCGCTCCTTCGTCTGCATGCGCTTGTTCGCTGATCACTCGGTGGTCAGCGTATCGACCGCGACCGACAAGCCCTGATGTACTCACGCCAGACCTCCCTTGAGGTTCTTCCGTCATCAACGAAGAGGACTACTCATGGCGCCCGACCGACCGGCCGACGTCGACCGTTCCACCCACCCGAGCGTCGCCAGGGTGTTGGGCGTGTTGAGCGGGCACGGCATCTCGCCCACGATTCGGCATCTGCCCGATGCGGTGCGAACCGCGCAGGCCGCCGCCGAGGCCCTTGGGGTCACCCCGGCAGAGATCGCGAACTCCCTGGTGTTCGCGGCGATCGACAGCGATGGCGAGGCATCGCCGCTGCTGATCCTCACCTCCGGGGGTCACCGGGTCGATACCGAGCGAGTGCGCCGCGACCTGGGCCTTGCCGCCGTCGAGCGCGCCGATCCGGCCTTCGTGCGAGCACGGACCGGCTTCGCCATCGGCGGCGTTGCGCCGGTGGGCCACGTCGAACCGGTCCGAACCCTGATCGACACCGCGCTGGCGCGCTACGAGCAGGTCTGGGCGGCCGCGGGCCACAGCCACTCGGTCTTTGCGACGACCTACGACGAGCTCGTCCGGATCACCAGTGGGACCCCGGCCGAGGTGTCAGCGCCCTAGGACCGAGCCCGTCACGCCCACCAGGAGAGCAAGTTCTGGTGGACCTCGAGGGTCGCCGTCGAACGATTCATCGTGATGAAGTGGATGCCCGGCGCGCCTTCGCGGAGCATCCGCTCGGCGAGCTCGGTCGCGATCTGGACGCCCACCTCGCGCACCGCGGCCGGGTCGCCATCGACCGCGGAGAGGCGCTCGACGACCGTCTTCGGAAGCGGGGTACCCATGAGCTCAGACATCCGCGCGATCTGGCGAACATTGGTGACGGGCATCAGCCCCGGCGTGATCGGCAGGTCGCGATGCGCGGCCACCGCATCGCGCAGACGAAGGTAGGTGTCGGCGTCGAAGACCATCTGGGTGATCGCGAAGGTGGCGCCGGCGTCGGCCTTGCGCACCAGGGTCTCGACATCCTGCTCGATCGAGGAGGACTCGGGGTGGCCGTCGGGGAAGGCCGCGACCCCCACTTCGATATCGCTCTCCTCGCGGATCAGGCGCACGAGTTCGTCGGCGTGGCTCAACCCTTCCCGGTGGGCCACCCAGGTGCCGCGCACATCGCCCGGAGGGTCGCCGCGCAGCGCCAGCACGTGCTCGACCCCCGCTGCCTGGTAGTCGGCGATGACCTCTCGCAGCTGCGCGACCGAGGCGCCAACGCAGGTGAGGTGGGCAAGCGGGGTGAGCGATGTGCCGCTCGCAATCTGCTCGGTCACCCGCACGGTCCGGTCCTGGGTCGTGCCCCCCGCCCCATAGGTCACCGAGACGAAGTCGGGCTCGACCTCCTCAAGCCGGTGGATCGCCTCCCACAAGACGGCTTCGCCCGCGTCATCCTTCGGCGGGAAAAACTCAAAGCTCACCGATGCCCGCTGGGCGGCGAGGCGTTGCGGGATGCGCGCTCCGGGGTCGGCGAAGGGTGCGGTAGATCCTGCGGTCATGGCCGCGACGATAGAGCACGCAGATCGCCGTAGGCTGGCCAGTCACATACCGTGAACCTCGGGTGGTCACCTCCCGGCCCCCCGCTGCTCGATTCACCGACGACCGATGGAGCCCTCCCAGTGTCGACGCGACGCGACCCCTTGGCCGCCGCTGACCTGCGCCCGCGTGTCCAGGCCCGCCTCGATGCGGTCCTCGCCGAGCAGCGCGAACTGCTCGCCGAGGTCGGCCCCGACGTGGCGGATCTCACGACGCCGATCACCGACCTGCTGCGGGGAGGCAAGCGTCTGCGCGCCGCCTTCCTCTACTGGGGGTGGCGGGTCGCGGGTGCTCCCGACGAGGGCCGCGATGACGAAGGGGTGATCGCGCTCGCCGCCTCGATGGAGCTCTTCCAGGCCGCTGCGCTCATCCACGACGACGTGATGGATGACAGCGACACCCGCCGCGGGCTCCCCGCCGCTCATCGGGTCATGGCCGCCGACCACGCCGAGCGGGCCTGGCGCGGTGACCCCGATCGCTTTGGCCTTGCCGGCGCTTTGCTCGCCGGCAACCTCTGCCTCGTGTGGTGCGATGACCTCTACGAAGAAAGCGGGGTCGACCCGGTGGCCCTGGCGGCGGCGCGGCCGGTCTTCCACCGAATGCGCACTCAACTGATGGCGGGTCAGTTCATCGATGTCGTCGAATCCATGCGCCCGTGGACCGGTCTCGGCCACGACGAGCGGGTCCAGCGTGCGCGGCACGTGATCCGGTACAAGAGCGCGAAGTACTCGATCGAGCACCCTCTTCTCATCGGCGCGACGGCCGGCGGGGCGAGCGCCGCCGACCTGGACCACCTCTCGGACTATGGGCTGGCGCTCGGCGAGGCCTTCCAGTTGCGCGATGACATCCTCGGTGTGTTTGGCGACCCCGAGACGACCGGTAAGCCCGCGGGTGACGACCTGCGAGAAGGCAAGCGCACGGTCCTCGTGGCCCGCACGCTCGCAGCCTGTAGCGACGACGAGGCGGCGGTGCTCGAGGCGAGTCTTGGGGACGGAGCGCTCACCGAAAGCCAGGTCGATGACCTCCGCGAGATCATGACCCGCTCCGGCGCGGTCGCGGCAGTGGAATCCGATATCGACCGGCTGATCGAGCGGGCCCACCAGGCCCTGCAGGCCACCACGGGCCTCGACCCCGAGGCGCTCGAGGTCCTGCACGAACTCATCGACGCGACCACGGCCCGGCAGGCCTAGGAGGGCTGCGCTCGGTCTAGAGCGCCTCTTCCATCGCGCGACGGCGAACCTCGGTCTTGTGCCCGGCGCGGATCGACTCGATCGGGGTGGGGCCACCCGGGAGGGTGTCATCGGCGGTGAAGAGCCACTCGATGATCTCGTCGTCGCTGAAGCCGCCGTCGGCAAGGACGGTCACCGTCCCGCGAAGGGCGGGCAGGACCCCTTCGTCGTCGAGGAACTTCTCCGGGACCGCGACCACCTGCCGCGGCCCCACCCGCGAGGCGATGAGTTCGCGGTCCTCGATCAGCCCGCGGACCCGCGACAGCGGCAGGCCAAGGCGCTCGGCCAGGTCGGGGACGGTCAGCCAGGAGCCGACGAGTTCTTCAAGAGACGGGGAAGACACGCCGGACAGTCTGCCATCGAGGCGCGGACTCTTACACTTCATCCCGTGGTATCTGTGGCGCCTGGCTCTCGCACCGCGCCCGTCGGCGAGGTCATCGACGGGCGCTATCGCGTGCTCGAGCACCTCGCGACCGGTGGGATGGCCGCTGTCTACCTCGCGACCGACCTGCGCCTTGAGCGTGAGGTCGCCCTGAAGATCATGCGCGCCGACCTCGCGACCGATGAGGCCTTCGTCTCCCGGTTCCGCCGCGAGGCTCGCGCCGCCGCTCGCCTCGCCCACCCCAATGTCGTCGCCGTCCTCGACCAGGGCGAGCAGGACTCCATGGTGTGGCTCGCCATGGAGTACGTCCCCGGGCGGACGCTGCGCCAGGTGCTGACCGCCGAGGGTCCGCTCAGCCCGCGCGCCGCGCTCGACCTCCTCGAACCGATGCTGACCGGTCTCGCGAGCGCTCACGACGCCGGGTACATCCACCGGGATATCAAGCCCGAAAACGTCCTCCTGCGCGAGGACGGGGTGGTCAAGGTCGCCGACTTTGGTCTGGCGCGCGCCGTGCACGTCGGTGGGGCCACGGCGACCAGCGGGGTCATCCTCGGCACGGTCTCTTATCTCTCCCCCGAACAGGTCGAGCGCGGCATCGCCGATGCCCGCAGCGATGTGTACGCCTCCGGGCTGCTCCTCTATGAACTGTTGACCGGCCGGCGGGCTGTCGATGGCGAGAACCCGGTCCATGTCGCCTTCCAGCATGTCCACGAGTCGGTCCCCGCACCCTCGCTCGTCGTGCCCGACCTGCCGCGAGAACTCGATGATCTCGTCGAACTCGCGACCCACCGCGACCCAGACGAGCGCCCGAACGATGCCCGCGCCCTGCTGGCTGAGGTCCACCGCACGCGCGCTCTGCTGAACGACGCCGACCTCGACACCCGCCCGCAGGCGCCCGCGGTCTCGGCCGCGCCGGTCGCGACCCGCCAGCTCCCACCGAGCGGGGTCTCCGACAAGGGCACCGCGGTGGTCCCGCTACCTCCGAAGGAGATCGCGACGACGAAGGCGACGGGGAAGGGGGATCGTCCGCCCCCTTCGGCGGCCGTCCGCGCGCGCCGACGCACGCTCCTTCGCAGCGCGGTGGTCGCGGCCCTGCTGATCCTCGCCCTCGTGACCGGGGGCGTCTGGTACTACGCGCTCGGTCCGGGCTCCCCCACCGTCGTACCGACCCTGGAGGGCAAGAACCAGTCCGAGGTCGAGGCCCTGCTCGGCTCGGCCGACCTTCGCCTGTCTCGGAAGGAGGCCTACGACGAGGACATCCCCCGCGGGATCGTGATCACCACCAATCCGGTGTCCGGAGCAGAGGTCAACCGGCGCTCCGACGTGATCGTGACCTTCTCCCGTGGGCCGGAGCGCTACGAGGTCCCGAGCCTTGCCGGTGCGACCGAGAAGGAAGCCAAGGACCTGCTCGCCAAGGACCACCTCGCGGTTGGCAACACGACCCGCCAATACAGCGAGACCGTCGCTAAGGGACGGATCCTTCGCACCGATCCCGATACCGGCACCTCCCTGCGCCCCGACTCACGGGTGAACCTCGTGGTGAGCCGCGGACCCGAACCCATCACCGTCCCGACGGTCGTCGGCAAGGCCTTCGACGAGGCCGAATCCGCGCTCACCGGCGTGGGGCTCAAGGCCGTTCGCGGCACCGAGGTCTTTGACCAGAAGGTCCCGAAGGGGGCCGTCGTTCGCCAAGACCCCGGCGCCGACGGGACGGTCCGCCGCGGGACCGAGGTGACGCTCACCATCTCCAAGGGCCCGGAGATGGTCACTATCCCGAAGGTGATGGGCATGAGCCGAGCAGCCGCGACCCGCGAGTTGGAGGCCGCCGGCCTCAAGGTGCGCGTCCAGGCCTTCCTCGGCGGTCCCTTGGACGAGGTCCGCGCGGTCGACCCGAAGGTCGGCGCGTCGGTGCCGAAGGGCAGCACCGTCACGCTCCTGATCGTCTAGCCCGCCCGCTCGGCGAGCATCTCGGCGACGAGGAAGGCCAGCTCGAGGCTCTGCTGGTGGTTCAGGCGAGGGTCGCAGAGGCTCTCGTAGCGCTTGTTGAGGTCCTCATCGAGGATCGGCAGCGAACCGCCAATGCACTCGGTCACGTCGTTGCCAGTGAGTTCGACGTGGATCCCGCCCGGCACCGTCCCGAGCGCCGCGTGGACCTCGAAGAAGCCGCGCACCTCGTCGACCACGTCATCGAAGCGACGGGTCTTAAAGCCCGAGGCGGACTCGAAGGTGTTGCCGTGCATCGGGTCGCAGATCCAGGTGATGAGTGAGCCGGTGTCCTGAGTGGCCTTGATGATCTCGGGGAGAGCCTCGCGGATCGTGCCAGCCCCCATCCGGGTGATGAAGGTGAGCCGACCGGGTTCGCGGTGCGGGTCGAGCAGGTCGATCGTGCGGCGCAGATCGTCCAGATCGATCTTGTCCGAGACCTTCATCCCGATCGGGTTGCGCACCTTGGAGATGAAGTCCAAGTGCGCTCCGCCGACGTCCCGGGTGCGCTCCCCTACCCAGAGGAAGTGCCCGGAGGTGTCGTAGAGCTGCCCGGTGCGGTGATCGACGCGGGTCATCGGGTGCTCGTAGTCAAGAAGCAGGGCCTCGTGCGCGCAGAAGAAGTCGACCCCCTTCATCGCCTCGAAGTCCACACCACAGGCCGCCATGAAGCGCATGGCCTTGTCGATATCGCGCGCGAGCCGGTCGTACCGGTGGTTCGCCGAGGTGGCGGCCCACCCGCGGTTCCAGTCGTGGACGTGACGTAGATCGGCGAAACCGCCACGGGTGAAGGCGCGCACGAGGTTCAGCGTCGCGGCGCTCGCGTGGTACCCCCGCACGAGGCGCTGCGGGTCATTGGCCCGCGCCGCTGGGGTGAATTCGAAGTCGTTGACCATGTCACCGCGGTAGGCGGGCAGGGTCACGCCGTCGCGGGTTTCGGTGGACTTAGACCGAGGCTTGGCGTACTGACCGGCCATCCGGCCGACCTTGACGACCGGGAGCCCGGCGCCATAGGTCAAAACGGCCGCCATCTGCAGGATCGTCTTGACGCGGTCGCGAATGTTGTCGGCGGTGGCGCTGGCGAAGGTCTCCGCACAGTCGCCGCCTTGCAACACGAAGGCCTCGCCGATCGCGGCCTTGGCCATCCGGTCGCGGAGGTCATCGCATTCTCCGGCGAAGACGAGCGGGGGGTACTGGGCCAGGGTGCTCACGGCCTCATCGAGAGCGACGGGGTCGGGCCACTCCGGCTGCTGGGCGGCAGGCAGGTCGACGGCGAGTTGGTCACGCAGATCGGGGCTCGGTAAAGCGGTTGTCACCGGATAAGGATAGGCACGCCGTAGCACACGCCCCACGCCAGGTCCATCTGCTGGGCGAGAAAAAGCCTGCCCTACACGTCGTGGAGGCCCCGGCTGATGGCGAAGCGGGTGAGCTCGACCCGGTTGTGCAGGTGCAACTTGCCGAGGATGTTTTGGACGTGGTTTTGCACGGTTCGGTGCGAGATCGTGAGGTCGGCGGCGATCTCCTTGGCCGTCATCCCCATCGCCACATAGCGCAGGATCTCGGTCTCGCGGTCCGTCAGTTCGGGCACCGCGCTCTCCGGTTCGCTCAGGGTGGTGCCGGTCTGCGGGTGAGCCTCGGTGGCGCGCGCCGTGCTGCGCATCTGCCGGAACTCGCCGAGCACGAGACCGGCGAGGCCCGGAGTGAACACCGCTTCTCCGGCCGCGGTCTCACGCACGGCCGCGACGATCTGCGCGCTGGAAGCCGATTTCACAAGGTACCCCGAGGCCCCGGCCTTGATCGCCGCGAGGACATCATTCTCCTCGCCGCTCGCCGAGAGGATGAGCACGTGGGTTGGCAGGTCACTGATCGCCCGGCACACCTCGTCGCCGCGCAGCCCGGGGAGGTGGAGGTCTAAGACGAGGACGTCAGGGACCGTCGCCCGGGTCCGGTTGACCGCACCCGGACCATCGGCGGCGGTGCCGACGACGGTCAGACCCTGCGCTTCGAGATCACGCACGAGCGCATCTCGCCACAGCGGGTGGTCATCGGCAACGAGGACGGTCGGTTCGCGGCTTCCGGCATCGGTCATGGACCCGAGCCTTGCGCATAGACCCCATGCGGCGCACCCGATTCGCGACGATGGGGGATCCGCATCGTGACGGTGCATCCGGCGCCCGGCCGCGAACTCCAGGTGGCATCGCCGCCCACGTCCCGAAGTCGTCCTCGAATGGACCCGCTGGCGCCGATTCGCCCTTCCGAAGCGGCCTCTACGAGGCGACCCGGGGCGACCCCGACCCCGTCGTCGCGGATGATCACCTGCAGTTCGTCGTCGTCCTGGTCGAGCAACACCCAGGCCCTCGCGTCCGCTCCGGCGTGCTGGCGAACGTTGTCGAGAGCCGCGGCGACGGCGGCGTCGACCTCGGTCGCCACCGCTGCTTGGATTTCGAGGGGCCCGGCCGGCAGCACCACGTCGACTCGGTCGGTGCGGTGCCGGGCGAGGGTCGCCGCGAGATCGACCTGGTCGCCGGCCCGATCGACGGCGGGCTCGTAGCGGGTGACGAGCGTGCGGAGGGACCGCTCCTGCTCGGCAGCGAGGTCCGCCAACTCCACCGACGCGCCGCCGATCTCCCGACCGCGCCGGTTGATGTACGCCAGGGACTGCAAGACCCCGTCGTGGACGGCCCGAGCGATGCGTTCGCGTTCGCTCAGCCGTTCGCGGGCCGTCAGGGCAGCCTCGAGTCGGTTCTGGCTCTCCCGGGCGAGGTTGACGGCCAGGCCGATCAAGATCCCAAGGAGGTAGAGCAGGACGATGTTGTGGCGCGTGAGTTCGTTAGGCTCGGCGACTTGGATCAGGTCGGCGATCGCGATGATCGTCGCGATGATCACGCCCCCGCGAATGCCCGAAAATAGGGCCCCCGCCATGACGGCGGCCCCGGCCCACACGCCGGGGATGGTCGCGACCCCGGCGGCGAGCGCCTCCTCGCTGTAGACGACATTGGTGAGCAGAATGCCGGCCACGACAAGGAGGGTTTCGACCGCGAGCGCGACGCGGCTCGGGCGGGGAAACCACGGCGCGACGAGCGACCAGGCGATGAGCGCCGCGAAGGTGAGCGTCAAGATCACCGGCCGAACCACCTGATCGCGGTTCATCATGATGATCACGCCCGCGTACCCGAGGGCGAGGAAACGGTAGACGGCCAACCCGCGCCCGGCGGTGCTGTCAAACAGCGGCGAGGGCGCGTAACGGCGAGCGTGGCCGTCGAGTTCGCTCAACTCTCGTCGTCCGCCCAAGGGGACCGCTCCCGCGATGAGCCTTCGGCGCTATCGAGCGCGTCCTCGAGCTCGCTGACGGCCCGTCCCGGCTCGGCCGCAGCCTTGCGCTCACGGGCCAGATGCCGGGCCCGCGTCAGCAGGCGCTCCTTCATCGAGGTGGCGTACATATCCACGTACTCCTGCTCGGAAAGGCGCATCAGGTCATACATGATCTCGTCGGTGACCGAGCGCAACACGAACCGGTCGCCTTCCATCCCCGCGTACCGCGAGAAGTCCAAGGGCTCGCCGATCCGGACCCCGACGCGCATGATCTTCGGGATGATCTTGCCGGTCGGTTGGGCCTTGTCGGTGTCGATCATCGCGACGGGGATGACCGGGACCCCGGCAGTAAGAGCCATCCGCGCGACCCCGGTCCGGCCGCGGTAGAGGCGCGAGTCGGGCGAGCGGGTCCCTTCGGGATAGAGGCCGAGGAGATCGCCGCGGGCGAGTACCTTCGTGCCCGCCTTCAGCGCCGCCTCGCTCGCCGATCCGCCGGAGCGGTCGATCGGCAGCTGTCCGACACCGCGAAAGAAACTCGCGGTGAGGCGACCCTTGATCCCTTCGCCGGTGAAGTAGTCGGCCTTCGCGAGGAAGGTCACCCGGCGATCGAGAACCATCGGCAAAAAGATCGAGTCCGAGAAGGAGAGATGGTTGCTCGCGAGGATGGCGGCCCCCTCGGCGGGGATGTGCTCTTTGCCTTCGACCCATGGGCGGAAGAGCACCGTGAGGATCGGGGTGAGGATGACCTTCAGCAACCAATAGAACAACGCTCCGCCTTCCTCGAATGTGACGCGTCGCACTCTACGGCACAGTAACGTCCGGGCGCCTGCCCCATCTCACGGGTCACACCATCGTCCGCACGACGCTCGTGCGAGGATTTGCGCCATGGCGCGACCAGAGGGCACCACCCCGCGCGACGATGGGCCGGAGATCGACGCGGCCTTCGCGCAGATCGTCGCGCGCCTGCGCGAGTCGGAGCAGTCCGATCACGACCTGCCCTCCCCCGATCCGGCGCCACCGGACCGGCCTGCACCGGACAGCAGGCCGCCGGCGAAGCCAGGGGTCAACCCCTCCCCGTTTGCTGATTCGCCCCCGCCCGCCCCACCGGCGCCGGTGCCGTGGCGAGTCGACCCCACCGGCTCGGTCGCCGATGCCCTCCTCGGGGATCAGGAGTGGGCAGGTGAGGACCCCGACGAACGGTTTGTCCCAGGACCAACCGCTCCCCTGCCGCCGCGTCGTGACCGGACCTTCTGGATCGCGCTGCTGGGCCTCACGATCGGCCCCGCCCTGGTGATCTGGGTGGCGCTCGTCGGGCCGGGCGGCAGCACGCTCATGCGGATCGGGATCATCACGATGGTCGCCGGCTCCATCGCGCTCGTTCTGCGCCAACCCACGCGTCGCGGCGAGGACCCTGACAACGGCGCCCGGGTCTAGCCCCAGCGCGGTTTAGGAGTCCGTAGATTCGACGGGATCCTTTAGGGCGTCGTCACGTCGACCCAGATCGGCAGATGGTCGGTCCCGGCCACCAGATCCTGAGCGACGAGCTGGACCGGTGCGTGGTCGTGTGCGGTGAGATCGGGCGAGGCGAGGATCGCGTCGAGCACCCGGTCCGGGCCCCACGACGGATAGGTCGCCTCGATCACCGACACCGGACGCAGGCGCTCGGTCAGGAGGGCCCACGCCGGGCCGTCTTCCTGCTCGTTGAGATCGCCCCCGACCAGCATCGGGTCCCCGGCGCTGCTCAGCACGTCGAGGATGGTGCGCGCGTGGCGGACTCGCTCGGCGGGGTCGAGGCTGAGGTGGACGCTCGCCACGCTGACCGGCGACCCGCCGAAGGGGGCGACCCGAGCGATCGCGAAGCCACGAGCATCCAGCCGGCTCACCGTCGGCAAGCGATGGTGCGACACCTGCAGCGTCCGTACCCGGGGCGAGGTGAGGATGCTCGTCTGTCCGCTGCGGGTCTCCCGCCCCGCCCAGACCAATCCGGTGCGGCGGGCCAGATCGGTCACCCGCATCGCGATCGGCCAAAAACGCGGGATCTCTTGCACGCACAAGACATCCGGATCGATCGCCCGGATCGTGCGCACGAGCGCGCCAACATCGTCTTGTAGGGCCCGCACGTTGTAACTCGCTACCCGAAGTCGTGTCACGGGCACACCGCCTCTTGATCGACCTGGACCTCTGACGCACAAGCGCTGCGCTCAATCATCGCGGCCCCAGATGCTCAACCCGCGCGAGGTCCGCCGCGCCGATCAGTCCGGCATCCGGACCGAGTCGGGCCCCCACGATTCGGGCCACCGGCCGGTAGCCACGCCCGGTCAATTGTTTGGCGAGCCGTTCGCGAGCCGGCTCAAGGAGCAGTTCTCCCGCCGCGCTCACGCCGCCGCCGATGACAAACAGCTCGGGGTCGAGGGCCGCCGCGAGATTGGCGATGCCTCGGCCCAGCCAGTCCCCGACCTCGGCGAGCAACTCCCTCGCCGTGCGATCCCCATCTCGCGCTGCCTCGGTGATCATTGGCCCGGTCAACGCGGCGGGATCCCCCTTCGCCCGCGTCGCGAGTTCGCTGGCGAGCGGGGACTGCGCGGCGACCATCGAGCGCGCCTCGCGAACCAGAGCATTGCCGGACGAGTACTGCTCCCAACAGCCCTTGTTGCCACACTCGCACCGCAGCCCACCACGCACGACTTGCATATGGCCGTACTCGCCAGCGAGCCCGTAGCGCCCGCGCGCTAAGTGCCCCGCGACCAATAGGGCGCCACCGATCCCCGTCCCGAGGGTGATCATCACGACCTCTGCATGACCATGGGCGGCGCCATAGCGATACTCGGCCCAGAGCGCGGCGTTGGCATCGTTGTCGACGGTGACCGGCCGACCGGTCCGCTCGCTCATCCGGTCCCGGAGCGGCTCGTTGCGCCATGACAGGTGGGGAGCAAAGACCACAGTCCCGCGGTCAGCGGAGACGAAGCCCGCGGCCCCGATCCCGACCGCCTCGGGCTCGACGCCCTCGTGCCGGGCGAGGAGTTCGTCGATCACCGCCATGATCGTCTCCTCGACGACGGCGGGCTCGCGCGAGCGATCAGGAGTATCGCGCCGAGCGCGCTCGAGGATCCGGCCCCGCGCGTCGACAACGCCGCCGCTCACCTTCGTCCCCCCGATATCGATCCCAATCGTGGTCGACACCGCGGCTACCCTCCCGCGACGCGCTCATGAGCGAGCGCGCCCGCTCCGACCATCCCGGCGTCATTGCCGAGCATCGCGGCGACCAGTTCCGGCGAAGGGCGGTGGCCGCGACCGGTGAGGTGTTTCGAAAAGGAGGTGCGAGCCGGTCCGATCAGGAGGTCTCCGGCCGCCGCGACTCCGCCCCCGATCACGATGAGGCGCGGATCTAACACCGCGCACACCGACGCGATCCCCTGGCCAAGGCGAGTCCCCAGATCTTCGAGCAGTTCGGTAGCCGCCAGGTCTCCGGCCTCCGCCAAGCGAGTGACATCGTGGCCGCGCAAGGCATCCGGATCACCGCCGCACGCCTCGCGCAGCGCCTCACCCATCGGGGACTGAGACGCCACGAGCTCACGGGCGTTGCGCGCCAACGCATTCCCCGACGCGTAGACCTCAAGGCAGCCCTTGTTGCCGCACCCGCACCGAGGTCCCCCGGGGTCGATCACGATGTGGCCGAGTTCGCCGCCAATGCCGAAGGCGCCGTGCAGCAGGCGATCGTCAACGATGCAGCCGCCGCCGACTCCGGTCCCGACGGTGAACAGGACCATGTCGTCGACGTCCCGGCCCGCGCCAAACCGGTACTCGCCCCACGCGGCGGCATTGGCGTCGTTTTCGATGATGACCGGCAGGTCGAGGCGATCCTCCAGCAAGGGGCCGAGGTGTAGATCCCGCCAGGGCAGATTCGGGGCGAACCAGACGTACCCGCGCCGGCTGTCCACGAAGGCGGCGCACGCGACCCCGACACCGACGATCTGCCCGTCGGCGGCGCCCTTCAACGTCGTGACGAGTTCGGCCGTTGCCGCGATGATCGCATCGGTCGACGCAGCCGGCGTGGTGATGCGCTCCGACGCGACGATCTGCCCATCGGGCGCGATCACGGCCCCGGCGATCTTGGTGCCACCGATATCGATACCGATGGTGAGCGGCCCGTTGCTCATCCGGCCTCCTCATGAGGTTCCCGGCCCGCGACCGGGCGGACCGGGTCATCGTCGTCGATGATGGGGATGATGACACCGGCGGTGTCGCGCACGCGAAGCGGTGCACCGAACTGCGGGTCATCATCATGCTCTCCGGTCAGATCCGTGAGCGCCGATCCGAGCATGCTCGCGCCGAGCAGCGCGCGGTCCAGGGCCTGCGGATCGCCGCTCGAGAGCACGCTCAGGTCCAGGTGCCCGAGGGCCTCGATGAGGTCGCGGAGGAGATCGTTCGGATCGGTGCTCACCGGGGCCACACCGCCTCGTCCGGGACCAGGTCGAGCGTCAGCACGCCTTCGCGCATGCCTGCCCTGGTCACCACGCAACGGCGCAGGACCGAAGGGAGCAGGTGAGTGCGCCGGCGTCCTGCCGAGGCGATGACGAGCTCATCATGATGGCGGCGCAGCTCGACGTCCTGGGCGTGCAGGCCAGGCAACTCGATCTCGTAGCGCCAGTGATCCCCTTCGCGCACCACGCGCGCGCCCGTCGTTCCCCGGTGGCCATCGCTCGCCCGGCGGGTCCGCTCGCGCCCCATCAGCGCGAGCGTGACATCCAGACCCGCGCTGGCCGCCGCGGCGGCCGGGCCTACCCCTGGGACATGGTGGATTCCGGTCTTGGGATCGCAAAGGAGCGCATCGAGATCCCGTAGCTCGGCGGCGACCTGGCGCAACGCGTCGAAGACATCCACGCCCGGACGGGGCAAGGTGCCGACACCGGTGGGGCCGATTAGCACACCCCAGCGAGCGACGACCGGGATCAGTGCGTCCAACGCCCGGGCCGCCCGCGCGGGAAGGGCGATCACCGAGCCCGGGTCGCACCGGGCGGGGATCTCCACAACGATCGTGCGCTCACCCATCGTGCGGAGTCCGGCCGCGAGCGCCGCCATTGCGGTCAGATCCTCCGGGAGGGCTCCGGCGACGAGGTCGGCGATGACCGGCCCGGGCAGATCCAGGCCAACGAGGAGCGCGCGCAGTCCCCCTTCGAGAGGCCGCAGACTCCCTCGGTCCTCGGCGAGGTCCCACGCCGAGGATGGGGTCGTCGCTCCCCAGGTCGCGTGCACCGGGTCGATGGCGTCGTCAAGGAGGGCGGCGACAAGCGCCGCCCGCTGCCCATCGTTGGACCCAGAGACGAAGTGCAAAGGCAAGGGGGTAGTGGTGGTCGAAGGCGGGGTGACCTCAGCCCTCCGCGCGCTTCTTCAGGTCTCGCAGCGCCGTGTCGACGATGATCTTCTCGGCCTTGCGCTTGATCATTCCGAGCATCGGGATCTTCACGTCCACCATCAATTGGTAGGTGACCGAGGTCCCGTCGCCGTCGGCGCGCAACTCGTAGGACCCGTCCATGGCCTTTAAGACATTGCCATCGACGAGCACCCACGACGCGACGCCGGTCCCGTCTTCGGTCACATCCCAGGTGTAGTCCAAGGTGTAGGTGTCTTTGATCGCACCGGCGTCGAGGGTGAAGCGGGCCCGGTCGGGCCAGCCGTCCCCATCTTCGGTCAAGACCTCGACCTGCTTGATCTCCTTGGCCCACTGCGGGTAGGCCTCCAGGTCGGCAATGATGTCGAGGACCTCGCCCGCGGGGGCGTTAATCACGATGCTGGATTTGGTGCTGTCGGCCATGCGCGGAGACTACCGCTCCCGGCCTTCGGCGTGGTCCTTCAGGGTATGGATCGCGCTCTTCCAGGACCGCGCATGACGTCGCTCGTAGGCGGTGGCCGCACGCTCGCTCGGCCAGTTCGGCCACGCGCGAGCGATCACCGTGGTCCACGGCGAAGGGGCCCTGGTGAGGCGTCCCTGGACGAAGTGATGGACCAGAGTTCCCTCCTTGACCTCTTCGAGCCAGATCTCCATCCGACCGACCACTTCGCCATCGATGTGCCAGTGCACACCCAGCGTTCCTCGGTCGAGGGTGACCTCGGGGGTGAGCCCCGGCCACACCACGGCGCTCGACATCCGGTCCAGCAGATCACGCACTCGGCGCGGGTCCGCGCGCACGAAGGTCTCATCGACGATGTCGATCACCGTCGGCGGGTGCACGCCGTGCGAGCTGTCCATATCTCCTCGATCTCGATCCTTCGGTGCCTCGGTCAGTATGTCGACCATCACCGCCAACTCCACCTGCGGTTTCCCGATCGGTAGGTAAACTCGCGCTAACCGCGCCGCCAAGGTGAGCAGTGGCGCACCCAAAATCAAAGGAGATTTTCTGTGCAGGACAGCGTGCGGCCCCGCCTCGTCGAGGGCAACCCGACCGATTCACTCGCAGACCTGCCGGGCCGGAACGCCCAAAACGACCCGCGACGCGTGGCCTTTTCGGTCAAGGAGCACGGCGGGTGGCGCGATATCACGACCACTCAATTTGATCAGGACGTGCGCGCGCTCGCCAAGGGCCTGATTGCGCAGGGCATCGAGGCCGGCGATCGGGTCGGGATCATGGCCCGCACGCGCTACGAGTGGACCCTCGCCGACTTCGCGATCTGGGTCGCCGGAGCCGTCAGTGTCCCGATCTATGAGACGAGCTCGGCCGAGCAGGTCCAGTGGATCGTGAGCGACTCCGGCGCCAAGGCGCTGATCGTCGAGACCGCGGCCCACAAGGCGGTCGCGGACGAGGCCCGCGTCGAAACCCCCAACCTCGCCCACCTGTGGGTCATCGACGATGGCGATCTTCAGTCGGTCTCCGATAGCGGCGCCGACATCGCCGACAGCCAGCTCCACGAGCGCATCGACTCGGTGCGCCGCGACAGCCTCGCGACGATCATTTACACCTCCGGGACGACGGGCCGGCCGAAGGGCTGCGAGCTGACCCACGACAACTTCCTCGGGCTGGCCGAGAACACCCTCGCCGAACTCGGGGACGTCGTCCAGCGCGATGGCGCCTCGACCCTGCTCTTCCTCCCCCTCGCGCACGTCTTCGCACGCTTCATCGAGGTGCTGTGCGTCACCGGCGAGGCGCGCATGGGTCACAGCGCGGATATCGCCAACATCTTGGAGGACTTCCAGGCCTTCCAGCCGACCTTCATTCTCGCCGTACCCCGCGTTTTCGAGAAGATCTACAACAAGGCCAACGAGACCGCGACGGCCGACGGCAAGGGCAAGATCTTCGCCAAGGCCGCCGACACCGCCATCGCCTGGTCGAAGGCCCAGGACACCGGTTCGGTGCCGCTGAATATCAAGCTCCAGCACGCCATCTTCGACAAGCTCGTCTACAGCAAGCTGCGCGCCAAGATGGGCAACCACGTTGAGTACGCGGTCTCCGGAGGCGCCCCGCTCGGTACCCGGCTCGGCCACTTCTTCCGAGGCATCGGCGTCACGATCCTCGAGGGCTACGGCCTCACCGAGACGACCGCACCGCTTAGCGTCAACGTCCCGGCCAAGGTCAAGATCGGCACCGTCGGCGCCCCGCTCCCCGGGGTGTCGGTGCGGATCGCCGAGGACGGCGAGATCTTGGTCCAGGGCGTCAACGTCATGCGCGGATACCGCGACAACGAGGCCGCCACCGCCGAGGCGCTGAAGGACGGCTGGTTCCACACCGGCGATATCGGCGAGCTCGACTCCGATGGCTACCTGAAGATCACCGGCCGCAAGAAGGAGATCCTCGTCACGGCCGGCGGTAAGAACGTCGCTCCGGCCGTGCTCGAAGACCGGTTGCGCGCGCACCCGATCATCTCCCAGTGCATGGTCGTCGGCGACGGCAAGCCCTTCATCGCGGCCCTGGTCACCCTGGACGAAGAGATGCTCCCGGGCTGGGCCGCCAACAACGGCCTCGGCACCATCACCGTCGAGCAGGCCCGGACCAATGAGACCGTGCTGGCCGAGATCCAAAAGGCGGTCGACGAGGCCAACAAGGCCGTCTCGAAGGCGGAGTCGATCCGCAAGTTCGCGATCTTGACCGACGACTTCACCGAGGACAACGGGACGCTCACCCCGTCGCTGAAGTTGAAGCGCAATATCGTGATGCGCGACTACGAGGACGAGATCGAAGCCCTCTACGGCTGAGGCGTCACGCCGACGGCTTTATCCCACCGCTTCGCGGTATGACGACCAGGGCTCGCGCCTCGCGCGGGCCCTGGTCGCTTCCGTCGCCGAGACGAGCCCACTGGCGACGAGGGCGGTGAGCGCCGCGCGCTCCCGGCGATCAATCGGCAGGTCCTCCCCGAGCTCGATCGCGACCTCGGACGGGCTGTGGCTTCGATCCGGCACCCAGGTCGCGGGACCTCCGCCCAGCGCGGTCACCATGCAGTCGGCGCAGCCCACGTGCTGAACGGGGCAGGTCGCGCAGTCGATCGTCAGATCCGTGCGAGCCATCTCGCACCTCCTTCGTGTCGATCCGTTCGAGCCGGAGCGGTTCTCCGGCGTCGAGAACGACGCTAGGGCGCGCCACCGACAACCCCGCTCGGTGGGCGTGGCGCCGATGGATTGTCGGTACGACCTCGTAGGTTCTCGGGCCATGACCCAGCAGGACACCCTCGGCTTCGGTACCGACCTCATCGACGTCACCTTCGTCGTGGTCGACCTGGAGACCACCGGGGGCTCTCCTTCGGATCATGCGATCACCGAGATCGGCGCCGTGAAGGTCCGCGGCGGAGAGGTGCTCGGCGAGTTTCAGACCCTCGTCAACCCGGGCCGGTCGATTCCCCCCTTCATCCAATCCCTCACGGGCATCACCGACGCGATGGTCCGTGATGCTCCCGGCCCGAGCGCATCGGTCACCGCCTTCTTGGAGTTCGCCAAGGGCGCGGTCCTCGTCGCCCACAACGCGGGCTTCGATATCTCCTTCCTCAAGGCCGCCTGCGCCGCCGCGCAGCTGCCGTGGCCGCGCGCCGAGGTCCTCGACACGGTGCACCTCGCCCGCCAGGTGATCCCGCGCGGCGAGGTCCGCAACCACAAGCTGTCGACCCTCGCCGCCGCCGTCGGAGCGAGCACCCCGCCGGATCACCGAGCGCTCCACGACGCCAAGGCCACCGTCGATGTCCTCCACGCCTTGATCGGCCGGCTCGGGTCGATCGGCGTGACGACCTTCGAGGAACTGGCGTCCTACACCGCCCGAGTCGCTCCGGAGCAGCGCCGCAAGCGCTACCTTGCCGCCGACCTGCCGAGCGCGCCGGGGGTCTACGTCTTCAAAGACGATCGCCGCGAGCCGCTCTACGTCGGGACCTCGGTCGATATCCGCTCTCGGGTCCAGACCTACTTCACCGCCTCCGAGAAGCGCTCGCGGATGGCCGAGATGGTTCGCCTCGCCGCCGAGGTCACCCCCATCGTCTGTGCCACCACGATCGAGGCGCAGGTCCGAGAGCTCCGCCTGATCGCGGCGCACCAGCCGCGCTACAACCGGCGGTCGCGCCATCCCGAGCGGGCCTGGTGGGTGCGCCTCACCGACGAGGCCTTCCCGCGGCTATCTCTCGTCCGCTCGGTTCGCGGTGATGATCGGGCCTGGGCAGGCCCCTTCCCCTCCCGGGGAGCAGCGCAGGACGCGGTCCGGGCGCTGCATGATGTGGTGCCCCTGCGTCAGTGCCTCACCCGGCTCTCCCCGACCAAACCGACCAGCGCCTGCGCGCTCGCCGAGATCGGCCGATGCCCGGCTCCGTGCACGGGAGCGATCGATAGCACGGGCTACGAAGGGATCGTCGCCGAGGCGGTCACGGTGCTGACCGGTGACGGCCGCCTCGCGCTCGCCCGCCTCCGTGAGCGGATGGAGAGTCTTTCCGATCAGGGCCGCTACGAAGAGGCCGCCGAGGTCCGCGATCGGCTCGCGGCCCTGGTCCGCGCGCTCAGCACCAGCCAACGTGCCGAGCCCCTCACCGCCACCCGCGAACTCATCGCCGCGCGCCGGGGCCCGAGCGGCGGCTGGGAACTCATCTGCGTGCGCCATGGACGGCTCGCGGGCAGCAGCCTCGTCCCGCGAGGCGCCGATCCGATGCCCTACGTCTCGGCGCTGCGAAGCAGTGCCGAGGTCGTCGCTGCTCCGGACGGGCCGGCCCGCGCGGCCCTCGCCTCCGAGACCGAGTTGCTCGCGCGCTGGCTCGAGGAACCCGGGGTGCGGATCGTCGAGATCGATGGGTCGTGGACCTGCCCGGTCGGAGGGGCTCGGGGGGTCTACGCCGACCTCGCCCCTGCTCTAGGGTGGGCGTCGTGATCACCGCCATCGTTCTCATCAACGCCGAGGTCGACCGCATCCCCGAGGTCGCCGAAACCGTCGCGGGTATTGACGGGGTGAGCGAGGTCTACTCGGTCGCCGGAGACGCCGATCTCATCGCGATGGTGCGAGTCAAGGAGCACGAGCAACTGAACGACGTGATCGCCGATCGGCTCAACAAGGTCGACGGCATCATCGGCACCTCGACCCATATCGCCTTTCGGACCTACAGCCGCCACGACCTGGAGGCGGCCTTCAGCCTGGGGTTGGAGGGCTAGCCCGCGAGGCGCTGGGTCGTTTCCACCCAGCGCTCCAGCGCGGCCGCTGCCCGGCCGTCATCGATGGCAGCCGCGATGTGCTCGATCCCGTCGGCGATCGCTGCGGGGACATCTTCGACCGGGTGACCCTGCGCCTTCGCGAGCGCGGACGCGGCTCCGGCGTTGAGCAGGACCGCGTCGCGGGCCGGGATGCGTTCCCCGGCAAAGACGCGGCGCGCGATCTCGGCATTGGCGCGTGCATCACCGCCCCGGATCTCGGCGAGCTCATGGCGCGGCAGTCCGACCTCCTCTGGGGTGATCTCCCAGGTCGTGACCTCGCCACCCGTCACCCACCACAACCTCGATGGCCCGGCCGGGCTCAATTCATCAAGACCCTCATCCCCGCGGAAGACGATTGCCTCCCGCCCACCCGAGGCAAAGACCCCGGCAATGAGCGGAGCGAACCGCGGGTTCGCGACCCCGACCGCCGAGTAGCGAGGCTGGGCGGGGTTCGTGAGCGGTCCGAGCAGGTTAAAGGCCGTCGGCACCCCAAGCCCGGCCCGCGCCGGGGCCGCGTGGCGCATGGACGGGTGGAAGGCATTGGCGAAGCAGAAGGTGATTCCCGCCTCGAGCGCGACCTGGCCCACCTGATCCGGAGGTAGCGCGAGATCCACTCCGAGAGCCTCGAGGACATCGGCCGAACCGGACTGGCTGGACGCCGCACGGTTGCCGTGTTTGACCACCGTGAGGCCACTGCCTGCCAAGGCGACCGCCGACATCGTGGAGATATTGACCGTGTTGAGGCGATCGCCACCCGTACCGACGATGTCCACCGTCTCGCCGGGGACCTCGATTCGTACCGCCCGCTCGAGCATGACCGAGACGAGGCCCTCAATTTCGGGGACGGTTTCGCCCTTGGCACGAAGGGCGATGAGGAAGCCGGCTACCTGGACGGGCGCGGCCTCTCCGCTCATCACCTCGCCCATCGCCCAGGCCGTCTGCTCGGCGTCAAGGTCGTGACCGGTGAGCAGCTCGGTCAGCAGCTCCGGCCAAGAAAAGCTCATCGTGGGGTCAGTCGGTGCTCGGCGTGACACCCCGGGCAAGCCCGGCGACGGCGTCCGCGAGGGCGATCGGGTCCAGCGGGTGCGGCACGACGGCGTCGGCGAGCGACCACGTGGCGAGCCAGCCATCTTGCGGGCGGCCGGTCAGCACCAAGATCGGCGGGCATTGGAAGATTTCGTGCTTCAACTGACGGGCGAGGCCCATCCCACCGCTCTTGGCCGCCTCGCCGTCGAGAATCATCAGGTCATATCCCCCCGCATCGGCGGCCTCGACGACGGCCGGGCCCGTGGCGCACTCGAGCCACTGGACCACCTCGACATCGCGGGCCGGTCGACGCCCCACACCGGCGCGCACCGCATCGCGGGTCGTGATGTCGTCGCTGTACAGCAGAACCCGCACCTGGTGCTGGGTCGGCTGGCTCTTCGACGTGGTGACGGCGGACGAGGAGGAAGCACTCATGGGGGCGATGTTACCGGCGTCGCAGAGCCCCCGACACGCCGGTCTTTGGCCCGTCAATTCCGGGCCGCTCGGCTGCCTCGCCGGGCCGTTCGGTCACGAGCCGACGACAAAACCAGGGGGTAGGTGCGCAACCAGAGTCAGACGTCGGCATAATGTGCCCGTGGCCACTGCATCCTCCCTGCACTCAGACACGTCCGGACCCGTCGCGTCCGATCCCGCACTCGGGCCGGTTAGCCGCCCGAATATGGTCTCGGTCGGCACGATCGTCTGGCTCTCCAGTGAACTGATGTTCTTCGCTGGTCTCTTCGCGATGTACTTCACGATCCGCGCGCTTGAGCCGGATCTGTGGGCGGAGAAGACCCAGCTGCTGAACGTCCCCTTCGCCGCGGTCAACACCACGATCCTGGTGGTCTCCTCGGTCTGGTGTCAGTTGGGGGTCATGAAGGCCGAGGCCGGACAGAAGGCCCGCACCGGCAGCCTCTTGCAGGTCGGCAAGTGGGGCATGCGCGAGTGGTACGTGCTCACCTACATCTTCGGCGCGATCTTCGTCTCCGGCCAGGTCGTGGAGTACGCCGAACTGGTCCACGAGGGAGCGACCTTCTCCTCCGACGCGTGGTCCTCGGTTTTCTACTTAACGACCGGCCTCCACGGAATCCACGTCACCGCCGGCTTGCTCGCCTTCCTCCTGATCATCGGACGCACCTTTACGACCAAGCACTACAGCCACCAGCAGGCCACGGGTGCGGTCGTGACCTCGTACTACTGGCACTTCGTCGATGTGGTGTGGATCGCGCTGTTCTCGGCGATTTACCTGCTCCAGTAACGGCGGCAAACACGATGATGACCACGATGACCGGACAGAACAGGACCTTCCATGCCTAAGGTTTCCCGCCGCCACCCCGCCATGTTGGCGCTGCTGCTCCTGGTGGGGCTGCTCCTTACGGGGACGGCGTACGCGGCGATCGCGCCCAAGCAGGCGAGCGCCACCGCCGTCAGCGCGGCCGATGCCAAGAAGGGTGAGCAACTCTTCGTCGCCAACTGCGCCACCTGCCACGGCAACAACGGGCTCGGCATCAAGGATGTCGGCCCGAGCCTGGTCGGCGTTGGCGCCGCCTCGGTGGACTTCCAGATGGGCACCGGGCGGATGCCGATGGCCAAGCCCGACGTGCAGGCCCCGCGGATCAAGCAGGAGAAGTTCTCCGACGAGGACATCGCCGACATCGGCGCCTTCGTCGCGGCGCTCGGCCCGGGCCCGGCCGTCCCGGATGCCGAGTGGACCGACTACACCAAGGGTGACCCGGGCAAGGGCGGCGAGATCTTCCGCGTCAACTGCGCGATGTGCCACGGCTCTTCCGGCGCCGGTGGTGCCCTGACCCGCGGCAAGTACGCCCCGAAGGTGACCGGCGTCGAGCCGCAGCACATCTACGAGGCCATGGAGACCGGCCCCCAGAGCATGCCGAAGTTCAACGACGCGAACCTGAGCCCCGAGGCCAAGCGCGACGTCATCGCTTACATCAAGGGCCAGGAGTCGGCCGGGAACCCCGGTGGTAACCCGCTCGGCGCGCTCGGCCCGGTCCCCGAGGGCCTCTTCATCTGGACCGTTGGCCTCGGAGTCCTTGTTGGCTTCGCCATCTGGCTCGGTCAGAAATCGGCCTAGGCCTCGCCTCCTCACCCTTCCCCTTTTGATAAAGACAGGATCGACGACACGATGAGTGAGCACAGTCCTCACGAGACGGGTACTCCCGTCCCCCTCGACCAGGGTCACGTCGAGGGCACCGGTGGCATCCCGGAGCGCTTCGCCAACCCGGGGCTGCCGCCCCATGTGCCGCGTGCCTCTGACCTCTCCGAGGCCGCCGCCGACCGGGCCGAAAAGCAGGTCGCCGGTCTCTTCACGCTGTCGATCCTTGGCACCTTGCTCTTCCTCGTCGCCTACTTCATGGTCGACGTCCAGACCCTCACGTTTGTTCCCGGTCTCGGGGACGTGAGCTTGTCGAACATCCTGCTCGGCCTTGGCCTCTCGCTTGGCCTGCTCGGGATTGGTCTTGGCGCCGTGCACTGGGCCAAGACCCTGATGCCCGATGAGGAGTCGGTGGAGATGCGCCACCCGATGCGCTCCTCCGACGAGGCCCGCGAGGAGTTCGTCGCGACGATGGCCGGTGGCGCGGAGTCCTCGCAGATCACCCGCCGCCCGCTGATGAAGGCCACGCTCGGCGGGGCCCTCGGCCTGTTCTCCCTCCCCCTTCTCCTCCAGCTGGTCGGTAGCCTCGGCCCGCTGCCGAAGAACGACCTGTCGGTCACGTACTGGAATGGCAAGAAGGGCGAGGACGGCCACTGGACCGCGCACAAGTGGCGCCTCGTGCGCGACCCGGAGAACACCCCGGTCAAGGCCGAAGATGTCACCATCGGCTCGGTCTTCCACATCCTTCCCGAGGGCCTGCTCGACATGGAGCACCACCGTCTCGAGGAGAAGGGCAAGGCGGCCGTCTTGCTCATGCGCTTGAACCCGGACGACTTCCAGGACACCCCCGGCGGCCGCAAGGCTCGCGACTGGGGCTACCAGGGCATCGTCGCGTACTCGAAGATCTGCACGCACGTCGGCTGCCCGGTCGGCCTCTACGAGCAGACCACGCACCACCTGCTGTGCCCCTGTCACCAGTCCACCTTCGATGTCACCGACGACTGCAAGGTCATCTTCGGCCCGGCGAAGCGCCCGCTCCCGCAGCTGAAGATCACCGTCGATGACGAGGGTTACCTGATCGCCGACCAGCCCTTCCAGGAACCGGTCGGCCCGAGCTTCTGGGAGCGTGAGTCTTAATGAGCACTGCTCGTCCCGCCGACGCCCTGCGCGCCAATGACGCACCCGCGACGGCTCCCGTCTCCCCCGGTATGAAGAAGGTCGGCGGCGTCGCCGGCTGGATCGATGACCGGACCGGCGCCGCCAAGGGCGTCGGGTACCTGATGCGCAAGGTCTTCCCGGACCACTGGTCGTTCATGCTCGGTGAGATCGCGATGTACTCGATGATCATCTGCATGCTCACCGGGGTGTTCCTCACCTTGTGGTTCGACCCGAGCCACGGGCACACCTACTACGACGGCTCGTACGCCCCGTTGCAGGGCGTTGAGATGTCGCGTGCCTACGCGACCACCCTCAACATCTCCTTCGACATCAAGGGCGGTCTGCTGATCCGGCAGATCCACCACTGGGCGGCGCTGCTCTTCATCGTTTCGCTCTCGGTGCACATGCTGCGCGTCTTCTTCACCGGCGCCTTCCGCAAGCCCCGTGAGCTCAACTGGGTCATCGGAACGCTGCTGTCGATGCTGGCCCTGGTCGAAGGCTTCGCCGGATACTCCCTCCCCGACGACCTGCTCTCCGGGACCGGTCTGCGCGCCGCTCAGGGCTTCATGCTCTCGGCGCCGGTCATCGGCTCGTACCTGTCGTACGCGATCTTCGGCGGGACCTTCCCCGGCGAAGACATCCTCCCGCGGCTGTACTCCGTGCACATCCTGCTGCTTCCCGGCATCTTGATCGCGCTGTTCACCGCGCACATCGTCTTGGTGGCCTTGCAAAAGCACACCCAGTTCCCCGGGCCGGGCCGCACCAACGACAACGTCGTCGGCTTCCCCGTGATGCCGGTCTACGCCGCGAAGGCCGGTGGCTTCTTCTTCATCGTCTTCGGCGTCATCGCCCTGATGGCTTCGTTGGTGCAGATCAACGCGGTCTGGGCGCATGGCCCCTACGACCCGAACGCCACCACCGCCGGCGCCCAACCCGACTGGTACATGGGCTTCGCCGATGGGGCGCTTCGACTCCTGCCCGGCTGGCTGGAGTTCACCACCTTCGGCTACACGTGGAGCCTCAACGTCGCCATCGGCGCGCTGTTGCTGATCCCCGTCATGTACACGCTGATGGGTGCCTACCCGTTCCTCGAACGGTGGATCACCGGTGACAACCGCGAGCACCACCTGCTCGACCGTCCCCGGAACCGCCCGACGCGCACCGCGCTCGGGATGGCCGCGCTCACCTTCTACGGCGTGCTGATGTTCGCCGCGAGCAACGACATCATGGCGATCAAGTTCCACCTGTCGATCAACGACATCACGCACACGCTGCGTCTGCTCACCTTCCTCGCTCCGATCCTCGTCTTCTGGGCGACCCGCCGGATCTGCCTCAGCCTCCAGCGCCACGACCGGAACAAGGTCCTCCACGGCCGCGAGACTGGGCGGATCACCCGCACCGCGGACGGCGAGTTCTTCGAGGTCCACGAGCCGCTCGGCGAGTACGAGCGGTGGAACCTCATCCAGCACGACCCGGTCGAGCCGCTTCAGCTCGAGGCGAGCGTGGACGACAACGGCGTGGTCAAGCAGTCCCGTGGCCGCAAGTGGCGTGAGCGCCTCTCCCGCTTCTACTTCTCCGAGGCGGTGAACCCGGTCACCCCGGCCGAGCTCGCCGAGGCGGAGCATCACCACCACGAAGAGGTGGAGGCGGCCAAGGAGCCGGCCGCCGTCGGTGCCAAGGAGCACCAGGACTGACCAGCTCACCAGTTCCCGCATCGGGCCCCGAAGGTACGCCTCCGGGGCCCGATGCGCGTCCCCACGGCCGCTCCATCGTCGTCGTAGCGTGCGTGCTCGCGCTGCTCGGCATGTTCGGGCCGTTCTCGATCGACACCCCCTTCCCCGCCTTCGCCGCGATCGGTGAGGACCTCGGGGTCGGGACCGCCGCGATGCAGCAGGTCGCGAGCGTCTATCTGCTCGCCTTCGCGGCGATGAGCATCTTCCATGGGCCGATCTCGGATGCGGTCGGCCGCAAACCGGTCATGATCACCGGGGCGATCGTCTATGCGCTCGCCTCCGTGGGCTGCGCGCTCGCCCCGTCCCTGCCGGTCCTGCTCGCCTTCCGCGTCCTGCAGGGAGCCTCGGCGGGCGCGGGAACGATCATTTCCCGGGCCGTCGTGCGTGACCTGTACGACGGTGAGCGTGCCCAGCGCCTGATGAGCACGATCGCGATGATCTTCGGGATCGCTCCAGCGATCGCCCCGATCGTCGGTGGGTGGTTGCTGACCCTCGGGCCGTGGCCGCTCATCTTCTGGTTCCTCTCCCTCTTCGGGGTGGTCGTCGCCGTGAGCGTCGCGGTGCTGCTCCCCGAGTCCCTCCCCCGCTCGGAGCGGCGGCCGGTGAAGGTCCGCCCGATGATCTCCGGGCTCGCCGAGGTGGGCCGCAACTGGCGTTTCCAGCGGCTCTCCGCGGCCAGCGCGTTTACCTTCGGCGCCCAATTCCTCTACATCGGCGCGGCGCCGATCTTCATCGTGCACCTGCTCGGCCTCGGGTCCTCGGACTTCTGGGTCTTCTTCGTGCCGATGATCGGTGGCATGGTGACCGGCGCCTTCCTCCATGGCCAACTCGCCGGGCGCCTTCCCGGCCACATCCTGGTCGCGATCGGCCAGGTCGTCGGTCTCACCTTCGCGATCGCCAATGTCATCCTCGCGGCCCTGCCCGCGACGAGCGCGACCCTCCCTTGGGCGGTCGTCGGGCCGGCGGGTATCGCCTTCGGGATGGGCATGGCCTTCCCGATCTTCCAACTCGCCATGCTCGACCTCTTCCCGCGCTCTCGGGGCTCGGCCGCCTCGATGAGCACCCTGCTCACCCTCGTGCTCAACTCGATCCTCGTCGGACTTGTGGCCCCGCTCGTGACCGGGTCGGTGCTGACCCTCGCGGCCACCAGCCTCGGGCTCCTCGTCCTTGGGCAGGGTCTGTGGCAATGGCACCGCCTGGACGTGCGCCGAGAGCTGCGCGCCGTGGAACACCCCGACGCGGTCGACTCGTTGGACCTCACATGAGCGAGGTAGCGCACTCCCCCTTCGTCGACGACGATGCCTTCGATCAGTTGGTCGAGGCAGCCCTGGCGGAGGTGCCCTCGGAGCTGATGGCGCTCACCGACAATGTGGCGATCTTCGTCGAGCCGGAGCCGAGCGCCGAGCATGGAGATCGCGAGCTGCTGGGGATCTACGAAGGGGTGCCACTCACCGAGCGCGATGGCGGCTGGGCGATGGGCGCCCTTCCCGATCGGATCTTGCTCTTTCGGGGCCCGCTACGGCGCATGGCGCGGGACGCCGAGGAGCTCTACCGGGAGGTCGCGATCACCGTCGTCCACGAGGTGGCGCACCACTTCGGGATCGACGACGCGGCCCTGCATGACCTCGGGTGGGGTTAACTCCCCGTCGCTCTTTCCCTTCTTTACAGCGCGCTCTGCTGCTGCCACTTCGCCCAGGAGAACTGCCAGACGCCGATCCCCTCGGTGGGCGCGAACTCTCGCTCGGAACCGGTGAAGTCCATCGGGTCACCGATCAGGGAGTTGTCGAACATCCACTTCGCGTCGCCGGGCGCCATGTTGACGCACCCGTGCGAGACATTGGCGTATCCCTGCGAGCCTTGCGACCACGGAGCCGAGTGCACGTACTCACCGGTCCAGGTGACCCGCATATTCCAATTGGTATCGATGCGGTAGTAGCCCGGGTCGCCCTTCTTGATCCCGAGGCTCTCGGAGTCCATCGTGACCGCGGGCTCCTTGGTCATGATGACCTTCATACCGGAGCGCGTCTCGGTCTCTGGTCCGGGTCGACCGCCGCTCACGGGGTAGGTCTTGATCACCTTGCCATCACGCTTGACCGTCATCTTGTGCTTGGCGAGATCGACCACGCTCGTCTGGTTGCGCCCGATGGTCATCGCACCCGTCGCATCGTTGGCGATCCACTTCTGCGGGCCGGTCTGGTAGCCGGTCAGAGGCGCGTTGATCTCGACCTTGGTCCCGCTCGGGAAGAACTCCTTCGGCCGCCACATCAGCTGGCGGTTATCGAGCCAGCCCCAGGCGCCCTCGACCTCGGGCGTGGTCTTGACCGACACGGCCTGCTCGATCTTTTGCCGATAGGCCTTATCGGTCACCTCGGAGTCGAACTGGATGATCGCCGGCATGGCGACGCCGACCTTCTGGTCGGTGTAGAGAATCCCGTAGGTTGCGGTGATCCCCGGAGTCAGGGTCGTGAAGGTGGTCTTCTCGGTGCTCGGGGCCCCGCCAGGACCCTCGGCTTTGACCGTCACGGTGTACGTCGCCTGGGGCATCAGCTTCGCCGAGGCCTTCCAGGTCGATCCGTCGACCTCACCCGGCACCGAGTGCCCGTCGGCATCCTTCACCGTCACCGATGAGATCGATCCCTTGGTCGCGGCCACCTCGACGGTGGTGTCGGGCGTGACGTCCGTCGCGCCATCCTTGGGGGTCACCTCGAGCGCGGCCGGGGTGGAATCAGTGGTCGAACTCGTGCCGCCTGGCTCATCAACCCCAGAGGTCGACGCGGTGGTGCTCCCGCTCCCAGAACATCCGGCTGCGAGCAACACGGCGGCAGCGGCCATCGCGGTCCACGTTGTTTTCGTCCGACCCATCTCGGGCCTACCCCCTGCGCTTTCCCAAACACCACCAACAGATCAGGGCCCCATGCCGAAGCACTGGGGCCCTGCTGCCTACTCTACCCTGCGCGCCGCAGTGCCATGAGCACCCCGGCGCCCGGTGGGTCAGTGAGCGTGTTCGTCCTTATAGAACTCGAAGGTCCAGCCGATGGTGGCGAGCGCCCCGGTCACCGCACCGAAGGCGAAGACCCACCAGCCGACAGCCACACCGAGGAAACACAGGCTGGCGGTGAGGCCGAGCCACAGAGGCCACCAGCTGTACGGCGCGAAAGTGCCGTACGGGCCCGCGATGTCGGCGATCTCGCCGTCCGGGTTGTCGTCCGGGCGAACAGGCAGCTGCCGAGCGGTGAGCCAGAGGTAGAAGGCGATCATGAAGCCAAGGCCTGCACACAGCAGCAGCGCCACCGCTCCGACCGGCTCGCCCCATCCGGTCACCAGACCGTAGATCACCCCGACGATCGTGAAGAACACGCCGAGGATGGCGAACATGACCCATTCGACCTTCATCGAGTGACCTCTTCCTTGGTGGCAGTGATCGCGCGGGGCGCGTATTCGGGATGGTGCAGGTCGAACGCCGGGCGCTCCGAACGAATCTTCGGGATCGAGGTGAAGTTATGGCGCGGGGGCGGGCACGAGGTGGCCCACTCGAGGGAGTTGCCATAACCCCAGGGGTCGTCGACCTCGACCTTCGGCGCGGACACGTGGGTCTTCCAGACGTTGTAGAAGAACGGCAGGAAGGAGATCGCGAGGATGAACGATCCGACGGTCGAGATCTGGTTCCCGAGGGTCAGGTTGTCCTCGACCATGTAGTCCGCGTAGCGGCGCGGCATCCGCTCGACGCCCAGCCAGTGCTGCACGAGGAAGGTGGTGTGGAAGCCGATGAAGAGCAGCCAGAACTGGATGTGTCCGAGCTTCTCGTCGAGCATCTTGCCGGTGAACTTCGGCCACCAGAAGAACAGGCCAGCGAAGAACGAGAAGACGATCGTGCCGAAGAGGACGTAGTGGAAGTGGGCGACGACGAAGTAGGTGTCGCTCACCTGGAAGTCCATCGCCGGGCTCGCGAGGATGACACCGGTCAGACCACCGAAGAGGAAGGTCACGAGGAAGCCCAGCGACCAGACCATCGGGGTCGAAAAGACCAGCTTGCCGCCCCACATCGTGCCGATCCAGTTAAAGAACTTCACCCCGGTGGGCACCGCGATCAACATCGTCATGATCGCGAAGAAGGGCAAGAGGACCTGGCCGGTCACGTACATGTGGTGCGCCCACACCGAGACCGACAGCGCGGCGATGGCGATGGTCGCGAAGACCAGCGTCTTGTAGCCGAAGATCGGCTTGCGCGAGAAGACCGGGAAGATCTCGGACATCACCCCGAAGAAGGGCAGCGCGAGGACGTACACCTCTGGGTGACCGAAGAACCAGAAGAGGTGCTGCCACAGCATGGCCCCACCGTTTTCCGGATTGAAGATGTGTGCTCCGAAGCGGCGGTCGACACCGAGGCCGATCAGGGCGGCGGCGAGCACCGGGAAGGCCATCAGGATCAGCACCGAGGTGATCAGGACGGTCCAGGTGAAGATCGGCATCCGGAACATCGTCATGCCGGGTGCGCGCAGACAGATGATCGTGGTGATGAAGTTGACCGCACCCAAGATGGTTCCGAAACCACCAAGGGCCAGACCCCAGACCCAGAGGTCGCCACCGACACCGGGGCTATAGGTGGGGTCCGACAGCGGCGCGTAGGCCGTCCACCCGAAGGACGCCGCCCCGCCGGGAGCGAAGAGGCCAGCGCCGGCGATCAGGCCACCGAAGAGGTAGAGCCAGAAGGCGAACATATTCAGTCGCGGGAAGGCGACATCGGGAGCGCCGATCTGCAGCGGCATCAGCGCGTTGGCGAAGCCCGCGAAGGCGGGAGTCGCAAAGAGCAACAGCATGATCGTGCCGTGCATCGTGAACATCTGGTTGAACTGCTCGGGGTTGTCCACGACCTGCAGGCCGGGCTTCCACAGTTCGAGGCGGATGACCAGGGCCATCAGACCGCCGATCAGGAACCAGATGAACGAGGCGATGAGGTACAGGTTCCCGATGACCTTGTGGTCGGTGGTGGTGATGTACCGGAAGAACTGGGTCCCGGCGCGGGAAGCGCGCCCCGTGCTCAGATCCCGCTCCTCACCACCTAGACCGGTGCGCTCCATGGTGCTCATTGGGCGTCCTCCTGCAGCAGCTTGTCCTGACCAGGCACGAATTCGTTGCGGTTCAGGGTGTTCGGCAGAAGCCCGGTCTTACCTTCGTCCTTCAACTTCTGCATGTACGCGTCAAAGTCCTCTTGGCTCACGACCTTGACGTTAAAGAGCATCTGCGAGTGGTAGGCACCGCAGAGTTCGGCGCACTTACCGGTGTAGGTACCGATCTTGTTGGGGGTCACCTGGAGCCGGTTGACCAGGCCCGGGTTGAGGTCCAACTTCTCGAGGAAGGCCGGGACCCAGAACGAGTGGATGACATCCCGGGAGGTGAGCTGGAACTCGACCTTCTGGTTCACCGGGAGGTAGAGGTCCGGCAGCGTCTGCTCGACGCCGGGCTTGCCGGTCATGACCGCCATCTGCCCCGACTCGTGGACGTTCGCGTCGACGTAGTTAAAGTCCCACGTCCACTGCTTGCCGACCACGTTGATCGTGAGGTCCGGGTTCGGGTCGATCCGGTGCAGCTCGGACTGAGCCTTCTCGCTGTAGTAGAAGAGGCCGGCGACCATCAGCATCGGCACGACCGTGTAGAGGATTTCGAGCGGCACGTTGTACTGCAACTGGATCGGCAGCGAACCGTCGTCGTCCTTGCGCTTGCGGTAGGCCACCATGCACCACAAGGTGAGCCCCCAGACGAGGATGCCGACCGCCATGGCCGCGATCCACGACCCGATCCACAAGTCGGTGACCAGCTTGGACTCTTCGGTAACCCCCTCGGGGAGGTAGCCGTTGGAGAACTTGGTGTTAACCCCGACCGCGCTGCACGCGGAGAGGGCGAACACACCGAGCACGAGCCCGATTGTGGCGATTCGACGACGACCGCGACGCGCGGTCGACACATCAGAGTGAGGCAAGACGCACCCTCTCACGTCCATGGTTGGCAAGAGACACCACACGGTACCGCAGCGCCGGGACCGATCGAGTGCAGGGGGGCGTTACGGTTCGGTGTCGTGGCGAGTCACGAGCAGCATCTCCTCGATGCCAACCCAGGGCCCGTGCACCCGCGCGCCCGCGAAACCTGGGAAGCCGCCAAGGACCTAGCCTTCGCCGATCCGCTCGCCCGTCACGAAGCGGGGCGACGCGCCCGGCGTCTGCTGGACCAGGCGCGCTCGGTCCTCGCCCACTTACTCGAGGTCAGCCCTGAGGAAATCACGCTCCACGCCTCGGGCGATTCGGCCCTGCGTAGCGCCCTCGCTGGCCTCTCCCGGGCGCGCCGCCGATCCGACGGACGACCGGTCGCGTCGGCGGTCGAGCACTCGAGCGTCCTGCGCTGGCTCGCTGGCGCCGAAGGGGGTGGATCCGAGCGCCTCGTCGAGGTCGATCGCGAGGGTCGGGTCGATCTCGCGGCCTGGGCCGAGGCGATCGGGGCGAGCACCCCCTTCGCAGCGTTGCAAGCGGCCAACGGCGAGCTGGGCACGATCCAGCCGCTTCCTGCTGCTTCCGCGCATTGCGCCGAGGTGGGCGTGCCGCTGCTCGTCGACGCCCGCGCCGTCCTCGGTCGGGGGGAAACGCCGCGAGATTATGACGTCCTGGTCGGCGATGCCCGGGCCTTCGGTGGTCCCGCCCTCGGGTTGCTCGTGGTGCGGACCGGCGTGCGCTGCGATCGGCTTCGCCCCCATAGCCCGCACGAGCGCGGGCGGGCTGCCGACCCACCTGATGCACCAGCGGCCCTCGCCGCGGCCGAGGCATGGCGGCACGTGGACGCCGACTCAACCGAGGAGTCCGGCGCCCGCGCGTTGGTTGAGCGCATCCGCCAGTCCGCTCGCGCGATCGACGGGGTACTCACCCCGGGTCCAGAACTCGATCGGCTCGCGCACATCACCACGATCTCGGTGCCCGACGCGGACGCCGATCACCTCGCCGACGAACTCGGGCGGCGCGGGTTCGCCGTGGGCTCGGGATCAGCGTGCACGGCCGACACGCTCACCGCGAGCCACGTCCTCGCCGCCGTCGGCGCACCGACCACGGGCAATATTCGGATCACTGTGCCCCTTCGCGCGGTGGCCCCCGACCGAGACCGGGCGGTGAGCGCCTTCTGCGCGGCGCTCCCCGACGCGATCGCCGCGGTCCGCTCGCAACGATGGCGGCCCTAGGGCTCGGCGATCGTCGCGACCCCGTCCGGCGGGATCGAGAAGTCGATGTCTGGGGCGTGCAGGGCCTCTGCGAGCACCGCGCGGTACTCCTCCCTGGGGAGCTCAACCACCCCGAGGCTCGCCAGATGTGGCGTCGACCATTGGACGTCGAACACCCGGCGTGGATCTCCATCGGCAAAGACCCGCTCGACGAGTGCGAGCAGGGCCACCTTGGACGCGTCGGTCGCCCGGTGAAACATCGACTCCCCCGCAAAGAGTCCACCGATCGCGACGCCATAGACCCCACCGACCAGAGCATCCGGACCGCGCTCCCCCGGCTTCCAGACCTCCACGCTGTGGACCCACCCCAGGTCGTGCAGGCGCTCGTACGCCGCGCTGATCTGCGGGGTGATCCACCGCCCGGTCCGGGCCGGGTCGCCGCAGCCCGCCATCACCCCCCGAAGATCCTGATCGACGCTCACCTCATAGCGCCGCGCCGAACGCCGAAGCGAACGTGAGACATGGAATCCGCCCGGACGAAGAACACCGCGCACCGTGGGGGCGAACCAGCCGATCGGTGGGCGTCCGTGACGCCCAAGTCCCATGGGGAAGAGCCCCGCGCGGTACGCCGCGAGCAAGGTCGCGGGGTCGAGATCGGCGCCCACCGCGACGAGGTCCTCCCCCGCGCTCGGCTCGTGTTCGGCGAGGGCCCAGGGCGTAAGTCCCGGATCGATCGGCGGGAAGGGCGGTGCGTCAGCCGCCATAACGCGTGACCTAGCGGTGCGGGCAGGAGATGTGGGGGGCGATGATCTCGGCGCTTTCGGCGCCGTAGGAGTCCGCGAGCCGCTCCAGGAAGCGCCCACGGCCCAGCTCGTACTCCTGGGTCCCGATGGTCTCAAGGACGTAGGTGGCGAGCATCGAGCCGAGTTCGGCGCTTTGGCGCAGCGGGATGCCCGAGTTCACTCCGGTGAGGAATCCGGCGCGGAAGGCATCGCCGACACCCGTCGGGTCGGCCCGCGTGACCTCGCGCGCTGCGGGCACCTCAATGGGGTCGATATCGGCCCCGGTGATCCGCGCGCCATCCTTGCCGAGCGTGGTCACCCGGTAGCGCACCCGGTCGTTGATCTCGTCCTGGCTCCAGCCGGTCTTTTGCGCGGTGAGGTGGGACTCGTACTCGTTGGTGATGAGGTACTCGGCCCCGTCGACCAGCTGCTTGATGAACTCACCGTCGCTAAAGGCCAGCTGCTGGCTCGGATCGGCGACGAAGGGGATGCCTCGGTCCCGACATTCTTGGGTGTGCCGCCGCATGGCCTCTGGGTCATCCGGGCCGACGAGGACGAGGTCAAGCCCCCCGACGCGCTGGGCGATCGGGCCGAGTTCGATCTCGCGTGCCTCGGACATCGCGCCCGCATAGAAGGTCGCGATCTGGGCCATGTCGTCGTCGGTCGTGCAGACGAAGCGGGCGGTGTGCTGGGTCTCGGACACGTGGACCGAGGTGCAATCCACGCCATGGCGTTCTAGCCAGGAGCGATAGTCCGAGAAGTCCTCGCCGACGGCGCCGACGAGGATCGGGCGCTGACCAAGGCCCGCCATCCCGAAGCAGATATTCGCGGCGACGCCGCCGCGACGAATCTCGAGGCGATGGGCGAGGAAGGACACCGAGATCTTGTCCAGTTGGTCGACCACCAACGAATCAGCAAACCGACCCGTGAAGGTCATCAGATGGTCGGTGGCGATGGATCCCGCAATAGCGATAGGCACGCAGCGAACCCTACAGACGCTCGCGGTGTGGCATAGATCACATCAGCGAGTACGATGGGGCCATGAGCGAGATGCACCCCACCCCGACCGACAGCCTCGACACCGGCAACCTCGGCGACCTCGCTGCGCAGTGCCCCGACGTCCTGGCCTCGGCCGCCATGGCGCATCCGCAGGTCCTGATCAGCGTCCCCGACGGGGCGAGCGACCTCGTTGAGGAGATGTACTTCGTCTAAGGGCAACGACGCCCTCTACCGATAGCAGCGAGCGCGGTCGCCCCGAATCATGAAACGGGGCGACCGCGCTCGCGGTGTCGGGTCCTTATGGAGCGACTCAGCTGAAGGAGTCGCCGCAGGCGCAGGAGCTGCCCGCGTTGGGGTTGTCGATGGTAAAGCCCTGCTTCTCGATGGTGTCGGCGAAGTCGATCGTCGCGCCGCCGAGGTAGGGGGCGCTCATCCGGTCGACAACGACCTCGACACCGTCGAAATCACGCACGAGGTCGCCATCAAGGGAACGCTCGTCGAAGTAGAGCTGGTAGATCAGGCCGGAGCAGCCGCCGGGCTGAACACCGACACGTAGGCGCAGGTCATCGCGACCCTCCTGCTCGAGCAGGGACTTCACCTTGCTCGCGGCGACATCGGTCAGCAGGACGCCGTGCGTCTCCTGCTCGGTAGCGGCGACCTGCTGGTCGGACTCGTGAACGCTCATGCTCGGTCCTTAACTCTTGGGCGGTGGTGCGGGTTCGTGAAGGTTCTTTCGTGGGTAACGCTGCGGCCGTGGCCGGTTGTTCCCGTCAGAAGTGAGGTGAACCTGACCACCAGCGTACGTCAGCGCCGCGGAGACCACGTACGGGCCACCCGCTCGGTCCGTTCGGTCAAGGTCCCCACGGGATCGAGGAGGGCACGGTCGACCTCGTCGAGGCGTTCAGCGACGGCATAGGCCCCAGCCGCGCCCATCGCCATCGACTCGCGACGCCCCAGGAGGACCCGGCCGGCGATGATCACGACCGGCACGGCATGGCGCGCCCCGGCGCGGCAGACGCCGGTCACCACCTTGCCCTGAAGGCTCTGCCAGTCCACGGTGCCCTCGCCGGTCACGATCACATCGGCCGCAGCAGCGACGCGGTCGAAATCGACGGCCTCAAGGACGAGGTCGACCCCGCTCAGGCGGCGGGCCCCGAGGAGGAGAAGGGCGAAGCCGACCCCTCCGGCCGCCCCGGCGCCCGGTTCACGGTCGGTCCGGCGGGGGCGCCCGGTCATCAGATCGGTGGGCGCCGGCAGGACGCGACCGACCTGGTCGGCGAAGTGGCCAAGGCACGCCTCGAGGGCCTGGGCCTGCTCGGCGCTCGCCCCCTTCTGCTCGGCATAGACCGCGCTCGCCCCTTGGAGGCCAAGGAGTGGTGCGTCCACGTCGGTCGCCGCGATGAGCTCGATGCCCGCGAGGCGCTCTCGGACGGCCGCGAGGCCCTCCAGGTCGGATTCCCGGACGGCGAGCAGGCCCTCCCCTCCTGTCGCGAGGACGTCGGCGGGCCCGGCGCCGAGGGCGGCGAGCAGTCCCGCGCCGGCATCATTGGTCCCCGACCCGCCGAGCCCGACCACGATGCGCTGCACGTCATAGTCGGTGGCCGCGGCGATGAGTTCGCCGAGGCCCACCGTGGTGGTGCGGCCGGGGTTCCGCTCGGCGTCTTTGAGCAGATGGAGCCCGATGGCTTGGGCGGATTCGATCCACGCGGTGCGGTCACCGTCCGGTCCGGTCAGCAAGATCCCGGCGGGTACCGGCCGCCCGAGCGGATCGGAGACCGTCGTCATGACCATCTCCCCCGCCATCGACTGCGCGATGACATCGAGGAATCCGGGTCCACCATCGGATAGCGGCACGATGGTGATGAGGTCATTCGGTGCCGCGGCGCGCCACCCTTCGGCCATCGCGGCCGCGGCCTGCTGCGCGGTCAGGGTGCCGGTGAATCCGTCGGGGGCGAAGAGCACATGCATGGCTAGAGCACCGCGATCACTTGGGCCAACATGATCTTGGCGATCATGGCGGCGGGGAAGACAAGGGCATACCCGAGACCGACCCGGGTATCGAAGCCGGTCCGTTCGTTGGCGAAGGCCAAGACGGCCGGCTGCGTCTGGCTCCCGGCGATCACTCCGGCGAGTTCACGCGGGTCCATCTTCAGCACCCAGCGCCCCACTCCGGCGAGGATCACTGCGGCGAGGGTCGTCATCGCGAGACCGATGACGGCGATCTTCCACCCGAGGTCGGAGGAGATCGCCGCCGCGAAGCCCTGCCCGGCGCGGGACCCGGCGTAGGCGAGGAAGGTGAGCATCCCGAAGACCGACAAGGTGTTGGCCGCCGAGTTGGGCATCGAGACCACGATCGGGCCGATGCGACCCATCCGCCCGAAGACCAACCCGACGAGCAAGGTGCCCGCCGCCGCACCGAGGGCGAAGGATCCCCCGGGGACAGGGATCTCGATGATCCCGACGGCGACGCCGATCGCGAGCCCAAGGGCGAAACCGATCGGGTTGATATCGGACAGCCCGCGCTCGGAATCGCCAAGGTGCTTCGTGACGGCTCCCATCGTGCGCCGGGGAGCGATCACCCGCAGCCGGTCGCCCAGTTGGGTGACGAACTGCTCATGGGCGACGAGGTCGACGTCACCGCGGCGGACCCGGGTGACATTGGCGCCGAAGGTCTCATCGATGCCGATCTCGCCGAGGGTCCGACCGGCGAGCTTGGGATTGGACAGGGTGATCCGGCGGTAGTCGAAGGCCCCGTGCTCGACGAGTTCGTGGGAGGAGACATGCCCCAGCCGCTCGGCGACCTCGGCAACGACGTCCTCGGGACCGACCAGGCCGACGAGATCGCCCTTCTGCAAGACGGTCCAGTCCGAGGGCAACTCGATTGGGCTTTCCTCGCCGTGACGCAGGCGGGAGACGACGAGTTGGCCGCTATAGCGGCGGACCAGGGCGCCGACGGGTGTGAGGTCATCGCGGTCGACCCGCACGGTCTGGTTGGTGAGGGGCGCATCCCCCTTCTCACCCGATCGCTCCTGGCGCAAAACGACCAGGCTCACCGCGAGCATCCCGATGACGCCGTAGAGGTACGCGATCGAGTAGCCGATCGTCGGACCGACCGTGTCACCCGAACGCTGGGTGGCTGCGGCGAGGGCCGGGGTATTGGTGAGGGCCCCGGCGAACGTGCCCGCGATGACCGGTGAGGTGAGTCCGAAGAGGCGACCGAGGGCGATTCCGACGCCGCCAACGGTGACGAAGGTGGCGAGCACGGCGAGCATCGGCGCCCACCCGCGGCGCAGGGACGCGAAGAAGCTCGGTCCCGACACGACGCCGACGGTGTAGGTAAACAAGACCAGCCCGAGGATGCCGATCTCCTCGGGGACCTGGAGCTCAAATCCTTTGGTCGCGCCGAGGCTCGCGATGCCGATCGCGGCGAAGAGGACGGCCGCTGGGCCGAGCTGGACGCGCTTGAAGCGCACCGCCCCGAGGACCGATCCCACCGCGAGCAGGATCATCAGCAGGAGGATGACCTCTTCTTCTAACAGGCGAAGGAGGGCGTCCATGATCACCAGCGTACGGAGGTCTGTGGGAAACTCTGAAACCGTGACCGCCACGACGTCAGGCCCCTCGTCCCCCCTTCCGTTGCTGGTCCTCGGTGAGGGCCGCGACCTGCGCACCGAACGGGGCGTCGAGTGTCCCGGATCGCTGCCACCGGCGAGCGATCCGGACCTGGTCGCGCGCGCCCGAGCCGCCAAGGAAGCCCTCGGGGATCGCGTCTTTGTCCTCGGCCATCACTACCAGCGCGATGAGGTGATCGAGTTCGCGGATACGACCGGCGACTCGTTCAAACTCGCCAAGGAGGCCGCGGCGAGGCCGGATGCCGAGTGGATCGTCTTCTGCGGGGTCCACTTCATGGCCGAGTCCGCCGACATCTTGACGAGCGAGGACCAGACGGTGATCTTGCCCGACCTCGCTGCGGGCTGCTCGATGGCCGATATGGCCGCGATCGAACAGGTCGAGGAGTGCTGGGATGAGCTCACCGAGGCCGGGGTCGCCGATCAGGTCATCCCGATCACGTATATGAACTCCTCGGCCGCCATCAAGGCCTTCACCGGCGAGCACGGCGGCGCGATCTGCACGTCCTCCAATGCCAAGACCGCTCTCACCTGGGCGCTGGAGCAGCGGCCGAAGGTCCTCTTCCTGCCCGATCAGCACCTCGGGCGCAATACCTACGTCCGCGATCTCGGCGGTGACCTCTCCGGATGCGTCGTCTGGGACCCGCGCCGCCCGATGGGTGGTCTCACCATCGACGAACTTCGCGACGCGACGATGATCCTCTGGCGCGGGCACTGCTCGGTGCACGGACGCTTTTCGGTCGAGGCCGTCGAGGCCGCGCGCCGGGAGATCCCGGGCGTGAAGGTGATCGTCCACCCCGAATGCCGCTACGAGGTGGTCGAGCTCGCCGACGAGGTGGGTTCCACCGAGAAGATCATCAAGACCGTGGCGGCGTCGCCCCCGGGGACGAAGTGGGTCGTCGGGACCGAACTCAATCTCGTGCAGCGCCTCGCCCGCGAGTTCCCCGAGCAGGAAATCTCCTTCCTCGAGCGCAATGTCTGCTACTGCTCGACGATGAACCGGATCGACCTCCCGCACCTCGTGTGGGCGCTTGAGTCTCTCGTCGAGGGGCGCGTGGTGAACCCCATCCACGTCGACCCGCAGGTCGCCCATTGGGCCAAGATCGCTCTGGACCGGATGCTCGCCCTCCCGGGAGAGACCAGCAAGGACTGATCAGGCGCTCGGGTCCTCGAGGCGGAGGAACTCGAGGTGCCGCTCGTACTGGTCGAGGCAGTCGTGAATGATCTGTAGCGGGCTATAACCCATGACGTCGTAGCCGAGGCCGCCACCCGCGAGGTGGACCTCCAGGCGGGCGTAGCGGTCCTGACCGCGGACCATCCGCCCGCCGTACGCGGGCACCGGCGCCTCTTGCACCGCGACGCGGTAGACGAAGGGGTGTTGCTGCTCCCCCGTCAATCGCAGCTCGACATTGCGTCCGGTGCAGTCGTCGTCGGTGATATCGGTCAGGGGCGCGTCGGTTCGCACCTCCGCAGAAACGCCTTGCTCACGCAGTTCGGCGGCCACGTCGCGCAGGGCCGGTTCGACGATCTCATCGAGATAGCGCGAGGCTTGGGCGACGGTGACGAAGTTGAGCGCGCGTCCCAGCCGGGCCTTCCAGGACCGGCCCGCGCCCGGATCGACCTGAGCGCCGCGGGCCGAGATGATCTGGGGAAGGGAGTGGCGCGACGAATCCACGCGGTGACCCTCGACCTGGAGCGCCCGGAACAGGCCGATCATGACGAGGAGCAGCACAATCGCAAAGGGCAGGCCCATGATCAGGGTCGCGTTTTGCAGCGCACCGACGCCTCCGACGATGAGCACGGCGATGGTGAGCAGGCCGGTGACCGCCGCCCAGACAATCCGCATCCACGGCGCGGCATCGTCGGTCGCCGAGCGGCGCTTCGACGACAGGTTGCCCATGACGAGCGCGCCGGAGTCGGCGGAGGTGACGTAGAAGAGCAACCCGACGAAGGTCGCGACGCCCGCGATGAAGGTCGCCCCGGGGTAGTCCATCAGCAGGGTGTAGAAGCCGAATTGGGGGGTTTCGACGGTCGAGGTCCCGAAGGACTCGTCACCCTGGCGGATCCGGTCGATCGCGCTATTGCCGAAGATCGAGATCCACATGACGATGTAGGAGAAGGGGATCACCATCGTCCCGAGGACAAACTGGCGGATCGTGCGCCCCCGCGAGATCCGGGCTAGGAAGAGCCCGACGAAGGACGCCCAGGCGATCCACCAGGCCCAGAAGAACAGCGTCCAGTAGCTCAGCCACGTGGTCGAGTCGAGGGCCCCGTACTGCTCGACCGCCTCGGTGTTGCCGTAGGCGAAGGTCTCCATCGTCATCGCCGGGAATCGCCGGATGAAGTCACCGACATTGGTGACGATCGCATCGAGGAGGAAGGCGGTCTTGCCCGTGACGAGCACCCATGCGGCGAGGCCGATCGCGAGCAGCACGTTCAGTTGCGAGAGGAAGCGAATGCCCCGGTCGACGCCGGTGGTCGCCGAGATCGCGGCCATGACGACGGCGAGGACCACGAGCGCGATCTGCCAGCCGGTGCTTTCTTCGGCGCCGAAGAGGATCTTCAGGCCGAAGTTCAGTTGGACCACGCCAATGCCGAGGCTCGTCGCGACCCCGAAGACGGTGCCGAGGATCGCGGCGGTGTCGACGACATCGCCGAGCCCGCCATCCATCCGCTTGCCGAAGATCGGGTAGAGCGCCGAGCGCACCGCGAGTGGGCGGCGAAGGCGATAGGCGAAGTACCCGAGCGCCATCCCCATCAGGGCATACATGGCCCATCCGCTCAACCCATAGTGGAAGAGGGTCCACGCGGTGGCCTCACGGGCGGCCTCGATCGTCCCGCCCTGCTGGTCCGGCGGTTGCAGGTACTGGGTGACCGGCTCGGCGACCGAGAAGAACATCAGGTCGGTGCCGATGCCGGCAGCGAAGAGCATGGCCGCCCAGGAGAAGGTGGAGAACTCCGGCTGTGAGTGGTCCGGCCCGAGGCGCACGTGGCCGTACCGCGAGGCGCCGAGATAGATCACGAAGATCAAGATCGCGGTCGCGAGCGCGATGTAGAACCACCCGAACCAGGTGGAAGTCCACCCGACCCAGACCCCCAACTGCTCGGCGGCCTGCTCCGGTCGGATGATCGCCCAGAGCGCGATCGCGATAATGCCGACCGCGGAGGCGGTGAAGACCACCCAGTTGGTCCGGACGGCGGGTTCACCTGCGCTCCCCCCGTCGATCTGATCGGTCTCGGTGGGTTCACGCAGGTCGCTCATCGCTGGTGGCCTCTCGTCAGCCCTGATGGGTGCGGTTCGCTTGCGCCGCACTCGGGATTTCTCGGGTCGCGTCCCAGGCGTCATTGCGCGGGTCCCCGGGCGGGAAGATCGGCATGCCCGTCCCGTGCCGGTAGAAGGGGGCGTCCGAGGGCGGCAGCGGGGTGTTGCCGGCGATCAGGTCAGCGGCCTTCTCGGCGACCATCATCACCGGGGCATAGATATTGCCGTTGGTGACATAAGGGAAGACCGAGGCGTCGACGACCCGCAGGCCATCGACCCCGTGGACCCGCATCGAGGTCGGGTCGATGACAGACATCTCGTCGGTACCCATCTTCGCCGTGCAGGACGGGTGCAGCGCGGTCTCGGCGTCCTTGGCGACCCAGTCGATGATCTCCTGGTCGGTATCGACGCTCGGCCCGGGGCTGATCTCGCCGCCGTTGAAGGGGGCGAAGGCGGGCTGCTCGAGGATCGTGCGCGCGGCCCGGATCATCTCGACCCACTCGCGGCGGTCATTCTCGGTCGAGAGGTAGTTGAACTGGATCGCGGGGTGCTCCATCGGGTCGGCCGAGCGAATCCGCAGCCAACCGCGCACATCGGAGTACATCGGCCCGATGTGGACCTGGTACCCGTGCTCGGCCGCCGGCTGCGAGCCGTCGTAGCGGATCGCGATCGGCAGGAAGTGGAACATCAGGTTCGGGTACGAGACATCGTCGTTGGAGCGGATGAACCCACCCGCCTCGAAGTGGTTGGTCGCCCCGACTCCGCGGCGGAGGAAGAGCCACTCGGCCCCGATCCGCGGCTTGTGGTAGTGCTTCATCCACGGCGCGATCGAGACCGGCTGGGTGCTCGCGTACTGGACGTAGACCTCCAGGTGATCCTGCAGGTTCGCGCCGACGCCGGGCAGCTCGACCCGCGTCTGCACGCCCGCGGCGGAGAGGTGCTCGGGGTCGCCGATCCCCGCGAGCTGGAGCAGCTGCGGCGAGTTGAAGGCACCGCCGCAGAGGATCACGTCGCCCGCGGTCACTTCGCGTCGCACTCGCCCGGCCCGCAGGTAGGTCACCCCCGTCACCCGGGTGCCGTTCATCGTGAGGCCGGTCACCAGAGCGAGGGTCTCGACGTCCAGGTTCTTGCGGCTCATCACCGGGTGGAGGTAAGCGCGCGCGGCAGAGAGTCGGCGGCCGCGATGGACGTTGCGGTCGAAGGGAGCAAAGCCCTCCTGGCGATACCCGTTGACGTCGTCGGTGCGCGGGTAACCGGCCTGCTCGGTGGCCTCGAGGAAGGCACCGAAGAGGGGCGAGGTCGCCGGGCCGCGCTCAAGGATCAAGGGTCCGGATCCGCCGCGCCAGGCGTCGGCTCCAGCGAGACAGGTCTCCATCCGCTTGAAGTACGGGAGGCAGTGCGCGTAGTCCCAGGACTCCATGCCCGGGTCGGCGGCCCACCGTTCGTAATCCATCGGGTTGCCGCGCTGGAAGATCATCCCGTTGATGCTGGAGGAGCCCCCGAGGACCTTGCCGCGGGCGTGGTACACCCGCCGGCCACCCATGTGCGGCTCGGGCTCCGACTCATACTTCCAGTCGTAAAAGCGGCTGCCGATCGGGAAGGGCAGCGCGGCTGGCATGTGGATGAAGGGGTCGAGCTTGGAGTCGTTGCGCCCGGCCTCGAGCACCAGGACAGAAGTGCTGGGGTCCGAGGAGAGGCGGTTGGCGAGCGCTGACCCGGCCGAACCTCCCCCGACGATCACGTAGTCATAGTGCTTGCTCATGCGTCACTCCCCTCGTCGGCGAACCAGTCGGCACGAGCCGGCCGGGTGTTGTGCCAGATGTGCTTGGTCTCGCGGTACTCCTCCAGACCGGCCAGGCCCAACTCGCGGCCGATCCCGGACTGCTTCATCCCGCCCCACTCGGCCTGCGGCACGTAGGGGTGGTAGTCGTTGATCCAGATCGTGCCGTGGCGCAGTCGGCTCGCGACCCGCTCGGCCCGCCCGGCATTTTCGCTCCAGACGGCACCGGCGAGCCCGTAGATCGTGTCGTTGGCGATTGCGATGGCCGCGTCCTCGGCCTCATCGCGGGTCGCACCGGAGAAGGTCTCAACGGTCACGACCGGCCCGAAGGATTCCTCTTGGACGGCGCTCATCGTGGTGGTGGCGCCATCGAGGACGGTGGGCTCGAAGTAGTAGCCGTTCGCGAGCTCCGGGTCGTCCGGAGCGCCGCCGCCGGCGAGCAGGGTCGCGCCCTCTTCGACCGCCTGGTCGACATAGGCCTGGACCTTCGCGCGGTGCTCGGCGCTGATGAGCGGTCCGGTCTCGGCGCTGTCATCGAAGGGGCCTCCGAGGCGGATGGCCTTCGCGCGCCGGACGAGTTCGGCGACGACCTGGTCGTGGATCTCCTCTTCGACGATCAAGCGAGCGCCCGCAGAGCAGACCTGCCCGGAGTCTAAGAAGACCGCGGTCACCGCATTGTCGATCGCGGCGTCGAGGTCGGCATCGGCGAAGATCACGTTGGGGTTCTTCCCGCCGAGCTCCAGCGCGACCCGCTTAACGGTCTCGGCCGCGGCCACCATCACCCGCTTGCCGGAGACAAGCCCGCCGGTAAAGGAGACGAGGTCGACGTCGGGGCTCTCGGTCATCGGCGGTCCCACCTCGGCGCCGGCGCCGAGGACGAGGTTCGCGGCGCCCTTCGGCAGACCGAGGTCATCGAGGGTCTTCATCAGCCAGATCGCCGTGTGGGGCGTGAGTTCGCTGGGCTTCAACACGAAGGTGTTGCCAGCAGCCAGCGCCGGGGCGACCTTCCACGAGGTCTGCAGGAGCGGATAGTTCCAGGGCGTGATGAGCACGCACACACCGACCGGCTCATGCACGATCCGGCTGGAGATGTGGCTCATCCCGGTGTCGACGACCCGCCCCGCGTCGGCGGCCGCCAGGTCGGCGAAGTGCCGAAAGACCGAGGCGATGTCGTCGACATCGAGTTGGGACTCATAGAAGCGTTTCCCGGTGTCGAGCGATTCGAGGCGGGCGACCTCGTCCTTCTCGGCCTCCAGACGGTCCGCGACGGCCCGCAGGAGCGCGGCGCGCTCGGGTGCCGGAGTGTGCGGCCAGGGTCCCTCGTCGAAGGCGCGACGGGCCGCAGCGACGGCGTCGAGGGCATCGCGCGCGCCCCCTTCGCTCACCACGGCGACCTCGGTACCGTCCGCCGGGCAGGTGATCGTGCGGGTCTCGCCGGAGGCGGCGTCGCGCCACTCACCGTCGATAAAAAGCTCGGGCATGACGGGGCCTTCCCTTGTGGGGTTGGTTGCGGGCAGATCTCCTCGACCCTACCCAATCGCGCCCGGGCGGACCCCGCCCGCGATCAGCTCGTCCGGACCATGCCGCGGTCGTCGAGGAGTGGGTTGTTAGCCGGCGCGACCCGCTCCCCCGCGACGACCGGGCCCGGCGCCGTGCCCTCGCCGAAGGGGCTCCCGCCGAGAGCCTCTCGGCCATGAGGTTCGAGCCAACCGGCGAGATCCGGCCCGCGCGGCACGATCCCCGTCGGGTTCACGTCGCGGTGAACGATGTAGTAGTGCTCCTTGATCTGGGTGAAGTCCACCGTGTCGCCGAACCCCGGCGTCGTGAAGAGGTCGCGTGCATAGGCCCAGAGCACCGGCATCGCGCTCAGCGTCGATCGGTTGCACTTGAAGTGCCCGTGGTAGACCGGATCGAAGCGCACGAGGGTGGTGAAGAGGCGCACGTCGGCCTCGGTGATGTGGTCCCCGACGAGATACCGCTGGCCCGCGAGTCGTTCGCTCACGAGGTCGAGCGCGGTGAAGAGGCGCTCGTAGGCGGCGTCGTAGGCCGCCTGTTGTCCGCTGAACCCGCAGCGGTACACCCCGTTGTTGATCTCGGTGTAGATGTGCCGGGCGACCCGATCGATCTCTTCGCGCAGCGGCTCCGGATAGAGATCGGGGGCACCCTCGCGGTGGTACTCACGCCACTGCGTCGAAAAGTCGAGGGTGATCTGCGGGAAGTTGTTCGTGACGACTCCGCCACTTGGGATATCGACGATGGCCGGGACCGTGATCCCACGCGGGTAGTTCGGGAAGCGCGCCAGGTAGGCGTCCTTGATCCGCGGGATCTGCAGGACGGGGTCCACCCCACCCGGATCGAGGTCGAAGGTCCACGAGTCCTGGTCGTGCGTGGGTCCACAGATCCCCATCGAGATCACGTCTTCGAGCCCGAGCAGGCGCCGCACGATCGTCGAACGATGGGCCCAGGGGCAGGCCCGCGCCACGACCAGCCGGTACCGACCCGGTTCGACGGGCCACGGACTGCTCCCGTCGGCCGTAATCCGATCCTCGATGTAGTTCGTGTCGCGGTTGAACTCGCCCTCGACATAGGCCTGATCGGCCACCGCTACTCCCCCTTCCCCAGCGTGCCAAGGCGCGCCAACAAGATGGCCTCGGCAGCGCACGTGCGCTCAAACTCGCCGAGGTGCAAGGACTCGTTCGCGCCGTGGGCGCGGGTGTCGGGGTCTTCGACCCCGGTGACGAGGATGGCCGCGTCGGGGAAGAGGTCGGCGAAGGCTCGCACGAAGGGGATCGACCCACCGATCCCCACGTCGACCGGTTCGCTCCCCCAGGCATCGGCGAAGGCGGCGCGCGCCTGGTCGTAAACCGGGCCCTCGGCCTTGGCGGCAAACCCCCAGCCGGTTTCTTCCAGTTGAACGCTGACCTCGGCGCCCCAGGGCGCGTTGCCTTCGAGATGGTTCTTGATGGCCTCCCATGCCTCCATCGGGTCCTGCTCCGGGTGGAGGCGCACGCTGATCTTGGCGCTGGCGGTCGGGTTCAACACGTTGCCCGCCTCCTCGACGCTCGGGCTGTTGATGCCGATCACGGTCGCGGCTGGCTTGGTCCAGAGGCGATCGAGGATCGTGCCGGTGCCGATGAGTTCGGTCCCGGGCAGCAGACCCGACTCCTCTCGGAGGCGAGCCTCGTCGTAGTCGAGTGTGGGCGCCTCGCCGCTCGTTAGCCCCGCGATGGCGACATCTCCGGCCTCATCGTGCAAGGTCGCGAGCAGGCGGGCCAGGGATGTGATCGCGTCGGGACAGGCCCCACCGAACATCCCGGAGTGCACGCCATGAGCGAGGGTCCGCACGGTCACGACGACCCGGATCGAGCCGCGCAGCGTCGTCGTCAGAGCCGGGGTCCCGATCGCCCAGTTGAGCGAGTCCGCGAGGACGATCGCGTCGCAGGCGAGCCGGTCGCGGTGACGTTCGAGCAGGCGCGGGAGGGATTCGCTCGCGATCTCCTCTTCGCCCTCGATGAAGAGGGTGACGCCGACCGGTAGGGCGCCGCGGTGGGCGCGCAGGGCGGCCACGTGCGCCATCACCCCGGCTTTGTCATCGGCCGCGCCACGTCCGTAGAGCCGGCCGTCGCGTTCGGTGGGCTCGAAGGGGGGCGAATCCCAGTCCGCTTCGTCACCGGGCGGCTGGACGTCGTGGTGCGCGTAGAGCAGGACCGTCGGGGCTCCCGGAGGGCCGTCGATGTGCCCGATGACCGCGGGGCGACCCCCTTCTTCAACGATTTGGACCTCCAGGCCCTCGGCGCGTAGCAACTCGGCGGTCGCCTCTGCGCTGCGCTGCACCTGCGCTTGGTCGAAGGAGTCGAGGCTGACGCTCGGGATCCGGGTTAAGTCCTCCAGATCGGCGCGGACCTGCGGCATGAGGTCGGCGACGCGCTTGGTGATCTCGGCGATCGCGTCCGGGGTGAGGGCGTCAGTGGCGTCGGTGGTCATCCGCGAACGCTACTAGAGTGCCCCTCGTGTTCGGACGTAAAGATAAGACCCTGCAAGAAGAGGCCACCGAGGCGGCTCACCCCTACCGGGAGGGCGCCAAGAATCGTCCGACGCCCAAGCGCAAGGACCAGGAGGCCGCTCGCAAGCGCCCCCTCGTCGGTGCCCCCGCGACCGGGAACAAGAAGGCCGATCGCAAGGCCGAGCGGATGCGACGCCGCGAAGAGTCGATGAAGATGCGCGAGGCGATGCGCACCGGCGACGAAAAGCACCTCCCGGCACGGGATAAGGGTCCGGTCCGCCGGTTTGTCCGAGACGCGGTCGACTCCCGCTTCAACATCGGCGAGATCCTGCTGCCGCTGATGCTCGGTGTCCTGCTCCTCACCCTGGTCGCACAGCAGTGGGCGACCCTGGTCTTTTTGTCGATGTACCTGATCGTCTTCCTCGCGATCGGCGACGCGGTGCTGCTCTGGTTCCGCACGAAGAAGCAGATCATCGAAAAGTTCGGTCCGGACACCCCCCTTCGTGGCCTCGGGCTCTACCTCACGACCCGCGCCTTCCAACTGCGCCGGACCCGCCTGCCCGCGCCGATGGTGCAGCGCGGCGGCAAGCCCCGGGCGTAGCTCGTGGCGGGCGAGGAGCTGCTCGGAGCCCTCGCCCCCGTCCTCGGTGCCCGAGAAGCGGCGCCGGTGACGGGGCCCCGCTCCTGGTGGGGCGGTCCGCTCGATGTCGAAGGGCTCGCGCTCGGTGCGGTCCAAGCGGCCGCCACAGCCCTCAGCTGCTGGCGCGAGGCGATTGGCCTCCCTGGGACCGTGACGGTGCGCTCCGAAGCGGTCGCCGCCGCCTTCGATTCCTATGGCCTGCTACGCGTCGACGGCGCCGCCCTGACCGCCTTCGCTCCCCTCAGCGGCTTCTTCCGGGCCACCGACGGTTGGGTTCGGACCCACGCGAACTATCCGCACCATGCCGCCGCCCTGCGATCGGCCCTCGGACTCACCAATCCCGCAGGCCACGCCCGCGACGCAGTTGCCGCGGCCATCGGCGAACGCAGCGCAACCGAGATCGAGGACGCCGTGGTGGCCTCAGGTGGCGTCGCGGCCGCTGTGCGCACACCCGCCCAATGGCGAGCGAGCGATCCGGGGCGTCACGCGAATCTCGCTCCGTGGATCGGCTGGAGTCTGACCAAGGGCGAACCGCTACCGGTGACGCCGGGCGCGCTGCCGCTCGCCGGGGTGCGGGTCCTCGACCTCACCCGAGTGATCGCGGGGCCGACGGCGACTCGGGTCCTTGGAGCGCTGGGGGCCGACGTGTTGCGGATCGACCCACCGCACCGACCCGAAGATCATGGCACCCATCTCGACACGGGCTGGTCCAAGCGCAGCGCCCTCGCGGACCTGCGGGTACCGGAGCAGGGAGCAGCGGTCCGTGCTCTGATCGACCAGGCCGATGTCGTGGTGATGGGCTACCGCGGCGGCGCGCTCGCCCCCTTCGGTCTGGCACCAGAGGTCCTCCTCGAGCGCCGCCCGGACCTCATCATCGCAACGCTGGACGCCTGGGGACGGACCGGGCCGTGGGCGGCGCGACGCGGCTTCGATTCGATCGTGCAGGCGGCCTGCGGGATCGCGTGGCAGTACCGGCAGCCCGATGATTCTCCGGGCGCGCTACCCGTTCAGGCGCTCGATCACGCGACCGGCTACGGGATTGTCGCCGCCGTGCTGGCTCTGCTGACGCGTCGGGCCGAGCGCGGTGGGGGTGGACACGCCCACCTGTCGCTCGCTCGAACCGCAGCCGAATTGCAACCGTGGGCCGAGCCCCCTTCGACCACCGTGATCGATCCGAGCTCCGATCTTCGTGAGGTCTCGACCGTCCATGGCCTCCTCCGCACCGCTCGCCCGCCGCTAGACCTCGACGGCGCTGCGCTGGAGCATTGCACTCCACCGCAGCGCTATGGCACGGCATCGCTCGCCTTCTCCTGACCAGAGCCGGGCGGGTTCGCCCTACTTCAACGGGGGCAACGCCTGATCGTGATCGCTCAGGCCATCGCGGCCGACCTCCGGGAGTCCGATCAGAACCCCCCCTCTCGCGATGTCGTCACTCAGTCGCTTCGAGGCTCATCGGGCCGTAGACGACGTCGCCGTCGCGGTGCAATGTCACCGCGGAGACTCCGGCGTCGGCGAGGTCGCCCCAGATCTCGGCGAACCACGCCTCGGCATCGGCCTGCGTGGGGAAGACCGCGTCAATGGGCAACCCAGCGGCCACCGCGGACTCCTCGCTGAGCGGCTGGCCGCTCGGGCCGGTGTAGGTCCAGCTCCACCGCTCGCTCACGCCTGACGCACCTGCACCTCGACGAAGGGGGGCTTGGTCACCTCGGCGGGGACGTCGCGCCCGCGGACATCGATGACGACCTCGTCGCCGATCTTGACCGACCGGTCGAGCAGCGCCAAGGCGATCCCCTGCTTCCGGGTCGGGGAGAAGGTCCCGGAGGTCACCTCACCGACCACGTCCCCTTCGGTGTTCTTGACGCTGAGGTGCGGTCGCGGGATCCCCCGGCCGGTCACGACGAGGCCTCGCAAGAGGCGCGACTCCTTCGCCACGCGCTGTGCGACGAGCGCGTCCTTGCCCCAGAAGGTCGGCTTGTCCCAACCAACGGCCCACGCCGAGCCGGCCATCACCGGGGTGATGTCGAGCGAGAGGTCATTGCCATGGAGCGGATAGCCCATCTCGGTCCGCAGGGTGTCGCGAGCGCCGAGACCGCACGGAAGTCCCTCGTAGGGCTCCATGGCCTCGATCAGCGCGTCCCACAGGGCCATCGCGTGCTCCGAGGCGATCACCAACTCATAGCCGCGCTCGCCGGTGTACCCCGTGCGGCAGACGGTGAGGGGATCGCCCTCCCAGGTGGCGTCGTCATAGGACATGTAGTCGTGGTCGACCGGCAGGCCGAGGGACTGGAGGACCTCGTCGCTCTTCGGCCCCTGCACGGCGAGGACGGCGTAGTCCTCGTGCCGATCGACAATCTCGACGCCATCGGGGGCTTCGTCGCGCAACATCTGGACCACGGTCGCGGTGTTGGCGGCGTTGGGGATCAAGAAGACATCGTCATCGGCCCGCAGATAGGCAATCAGGTCATCGACCACGCCACCGTTGTCGGCGCAGCACAGGGTGTACTGCGCCTTCCCCGGTCCGATCCGGCCGAGATCATTGGTCAGGCAGCGATTGACGAAGTCGGCGGCGCCGGGGCCGGTAACGCTCGCCTTGCCGAGATGCGACACATCGAAGAGGCCCACGCGCTCTCGGACAGCGGTGTGCTCGCGCACCACGCCACCCCCGGGGTACTCGATCGGCATCTCCCAGCCGCCGAAGTCGGCCATCTTGGCGCCGAGCGCGACGTGGCGGTCGTGGATCGGTGAGGTTCGCAGCGCGTCCGTCATGGGTCGCACGCTACCGCTAACCCATCCGGGATAACCTCGCAGAACGTAACCCAGACCACATCGGGCGACCCCCACCCTGAGGGCACGCCCTGACATCAGACTCGAAAGGTCGCCTCACGTGAACGTGTTGACCCCCGGCAAACCCTCCCTCGACTCTCTGCAGACCGACGCCCTCGTCGTTGGCCTGACCGGTTCGGGCGACGACCTCACGGTGGTGTCGGCAACCCCGCTCCCCGAGCCCACGGTTGAGTTCCTGAAGCGCGCAGCCCGCTCCCTTCGCGCGAGTTCCAAGGTCGCGACCGTCACCCGGATCGCCGGTCCCGCCGGGATCGAAGCTGCGACGGTGGTCCTCGTTGGACTCGGCGACGAAGAGCCGACCACGACGACCCTGCGGCGGGCAGCGGGTGCCGCGACCCGCGCTCTCGCGGGCCATCAGAGCGCGGTCATCGCGCTCCCCCACGGCGGCGCATCGGACCTGGCGGCGATCGCGCAGGGCGCCCTTAGCGGGACTTACACCTTCACCGCCCACAAGACCAAGCGCGACAAGGACGAGGACCAGCCCGTCGACCTGGACCTCTCCGTGATCAGCGAGGTCGAAGACGCGCCGGGCATCGTCGCGCGGGCCGAGGTGCTGAGCCGGGCCGTCAATTGGGCCCGCGATCTCGTCAACACCCCCCCGAACGTCCTCTACCCGCAGTCCTTCGCCGACGAGGTGGAGCGGGTTGTCGAGGGCTCGTCAGCGTCGATCGCCCTTCGCGTCCTTGATGACAGCGAACTCATCGAAGGGGGCTTCGGTGGCATCGTCGGGGTCGGCCAGGGCTCGGCCCGCCCCCCGCGGATCGTCGCGATGGAGTACGCGCCGGAGGGCGCCAAGAGCAAGATCGCGCTGGTCGGCAAGGGGATCACCTTCGACACCGGCGGCGTCTGCATCAAGCCGGCGGGCTCGATGACCACGATGAAGTCTGATATGGGCGGTGCGGCGGCCGTCGCGGCCACCGTCCTCGCCGCGGCGGAGCTCGAGCTGCCCGTGGCGGTCACGAGTTACCTCTGCCTGGCCGAGAACATGCCGGGTAGCAATGCTCAGCGCCCTGGCGATGTCGTCACCATGCGCAAGGGCACGACGGTCGAGGTCATCAACACCGACGCCGAAGGCCGGATGGTCCTCGCCGATGGCATGACCCTCGCGGTCGAAGACGGCGCCGAGACGATCATCGACGTCGCCACCTTGACCGGCGCGGCCATGGTGGCACTCGGACCAAAGATCTACGCCGTGATGGCCAACGACGAGGCCCTGAGTGAGCAGATCCTGGCCGCCGCCAAGGCGAGCGACGAGCCGGCCTGGCCGATGCCGCTGCCTGAGGAACTCCGCGACGGCTTGAAGTCCGAGGTCGCCGACCTCACTCACATGGGCGAACGCTGGGGCGGGGCCCTTACGGCCGGGCTGTTCCTCAAGGAGTTTGCGACCACCACCGACGGCGAGCCCATCCCGTGGGCCCACCTCGACATCGCCGGACCGGCCTTTAACGAGGCTGGCCCAGCTGGTGATCTGCCGAAGGGTGGGACCGGCGTGGCAGTCGCCTCCCTCGTCGCTCTTCTCGAAGCGAAGGGGGCCGAGCAGTGAGCGCCGAGTTCGACCTCGTGATCCTGGGCGCTGGCAGTGGCGGTTACGCCTGTGCCCTGCGGGCTCGCCAGCTCGGCCTCACCGTAGCGCTCATCGAAAAAGACAAGGTCGGCGGCACCTGCCTGCACCGAGGGTGCATCCCGACCAAGGCGATGCTGCACGCCGCCGAGATCGCCGACCACGCCCGCTCGGGCGCCGACTACGGCATCCAATCGAGTTACGACGGGGTCGACTTCGGTGCGCTGAACGCCAAGAAGGACGCCGTGATCGGCCAGCTCTACAAGGGCCTGAGCGGTCTGGTGAAGCAGGCGGAGATCGAGGTCATCGAGGGCGAAGGACGCCTCGTCGATGCTCACACGGTCGCGGTCGAGGACCGGCAGATCACCGGCTCGACCGTGGTCCTGGCCACCGGCTCGTATGCCAAGACCATCCCGGGGATCGAGCTCGGGCCCCGGGTCATGACCAGCGATGGCGCGCTCGGACTGACCGAACTCCCGCAGCGCGCCGTCGTCCTCGGCGGCGGGGTGATCGGTGTCGAATTCGCCTCCTTGCTCGCCAGCCTCGGCTCCGAGGTGACCGTCATCGAGGCTCTCCCCCGGCTCGTCGCCGCCGAGGAGGAAGCGAGTTCGAAGCAACTTCTGCGGGCCTTTAAAAAGCGCAAGATCACCGTCAAGACCGGCACCTCGGTGACCGCGGTGACCGATACCGGCGACGCCGTGCGCGTCGAACTTGACGGCTCCGACCCGATCGAGACCGACCTTGTCCTGGTCGCTGTGGGGCGCGGTCCGCGCACCGATGGGCTGGGCTTCGAAGAAGCGGGCATCGCGATGGAGCGCGGCTATGTCGTGACCGACGAGCGCTGTCGGACCAATGTCGACGGAGTCCGCGCCGTCGGCGATATCGTCCCAGGTCTCCAATTGGCCCATCGCGGGTTCGCCCACGGGATCTTCGTCGCCGAGGACATCGCCGGGCTCGACCCGCAGCCCGTCGTCGATTCCACGATCCCGCGGGTCACCTATTGCGACCCCGAGGTCGCCTCGGTGGGACTCACCCAAGAGCAGGCCCGAGAGGCCGGCCACGAGGTCGAGGCCGTCACCTATCCGCTTGGGGGCAATGGCCGAAGCATCATCCGCGGCACCCAGGGATCGGTCTCGGTGGTCCGCGAAGTCGACGGCCCGGTGCTCGGAATCCACATCGTCGGGGCCGGCGCGAGCGAGATGATCAGCGAGGCGCAACTCACCGTGGGCTGGCAAGCCCACCCCGAAGATGTCGCCCCCTTGGTCCACGCACACCCCACTCAGGGTGAGGCGCTCGGCGAGGCCGCCATGCTCGCTGCGGGTCGTCCACTTCATGCCCACGCCTAATGAATGCCGAACACCTTGTACCGGAGGGGTCGGCTCATGAGAGTCTGTGACCAGTACCACCAAGGGCTTCGACGAGGAGAAGAAGACGCATGTCTGAACGCGTAACCATGCCGGCGCTGGGCGAGTCCGTCACCGAGGGCACGGTGACCCGATGGCTCAAAGAGGTCGGTGACTCCGTCGAGGTCGACGAGCCCTTACTCGAGGTCTCGACCGACAAGGTCGACACCGAGATCCCGTCGCCGGTCGCCGGGACGCTCCAGGAGATCCTGGTCGAGGAGGACGAGACCGTCGAGGTCGGTGCCGATCTCGCCGTGATCGGCGACGGTGACGGTGGCGGTTCCACCGACTCCGCCGACTCCAGCGATGACGAGCCCGAGCCCGAAGCGGAGCCCGAGGACACCGAGCCGGAGCCCCAACCCGAGTCGGCCGATGACGCCAAGGACGACGAGCAGGCGAGCTCCGATGAGTCGTCGTCTGCGTCCGAGAGTTCCGGCTCCTCGGGAGGCGAGGGCACGACCGTGACGATGCCGGCGCTCGGCGAGTCGGTCACCGAGGGCACCGTCACCCGCTGGTTGAAGGCCGAGGGTGATGAGGTCGAGGTTGACGAGCCGCTCCTCGAGGTCTCGACCGACAAGGTCGACACCGAGATCCCCTCGCCGGTGGGCGGAACGCTCACCAAGATCCTCGTCGAGGAAGACGAGACGGTGGAGGTCGGCGCGGACCTCGCGATCGTCGGCGGCTCCGGGTCGGGCTCGGCGCCAGCCGGGGACGCCGAGGAGGCACCCCAGGCGAAGGAGACGAGCTCGAAGGACGAGGGCACCGACGAGGCCGCGAGCGACGACCTTCCCGAAGACGGCGAAGGGGGCGACGTCGAGGACCAGCCCGCGGGCGACGACCCGAAGGAAAAGGACGACTCCTCCTCTTCGAGCAAGCACGACGAGGTCGAAGAGGCCGCCGAGTCCCCCACCGATGCCGCGGAGGCCGGCGACGAAAAGGCCGCGACCCAGACCGCCCCCTCGGGGACCGGTCAGGATGCGTCGAGCTACGTGACGCCGCTCGTGCGCAAGCTTGCCGACCAGCACGGTCTCGACCTGGCGAGCATCGAGGGCACCGGCGTGGGTGGGCGCATCCGCAAGCAGGATGTGCTCGCCGCCGCCGAGGCGAAGAAGGAAAAGGACGCGCCGAAGCCGCAGGAGGCTGCCGCCTCGCAGGCTGCTGCGCCGACGACCTCCAGCGCCCCGTCGCCTGCTCCCGCGGCGATGACGAGCTCGGTGTCTCCGTCCAAGCGGGGCACCCGCGAGAAGATGTCGCGTCTGCGCAAGGTCATCGCGACCCGGATGGTCGAGTCCCTCCAGGTCTCGGCGCAGCTCACCACCGTCGTCGAGGTCGACATGACGAAGGTGGCCCGCGTCCGCGACCGGGTCAAGGAGGAGTTCGCCCAGCGCGAAGGTGCCAAGCTCTCCTTCTTGCCCTTCATCGCCCTCGCGACGGCCGAGGCCTTGAAGGTCCACCCGGTGATCAACTCCAGCGTCGAAGGCGACGAGATCATCTACCACGGTCAAGAAAACCTCTCGATCGCGGTGGACACCGAGCGGGGTCTGCTGACCCCGGTCGTGAAGAACGCCGGTGACCTCAATGTTGCCGGTCTGGCGCGCGCCATCGCCGATGTCGCCGACCGGACCCGCAACAACAAGATCACCCCGGATGATCTCGCTGGTGGCACCTTCACCATCACCAACACCGGTAGCCGTGGGGCGCTCTTCGACACCCCGATCCTCAACCAGCCGCAGGTCGCGATGCTCGGCACCGGCGCCATCGTGCGCCGCCCGGTCGTCGTGGCCGCTGAGGACGGCGGAGAGACGATCGCGGTCCGCTCGATGATGTACCTCGCCCTGTCCTACGACCACCGGGTCGTTGACGGCGCCGACGCCGCCCGCTTCCTCGGCACGGTCAAGGCCCGTCTCGAAGAGGGCGCGTTCGACGCGTGAGTAACGCCAACCGACAGCGCGTCGCCATCGCCGGCTCGTCCGGCCTGATCGGCGGCGCGCTGTCGTCGGCTCTGCGCGAGCGCGGCGATGACGTCGTCGCGCTCGTGCGTCGCGCGCCGCGCGCCGATCACGAGCGCCAGTGGGATCCCGACGCGGGCGATCTCGATCCGGGGCACCTGGCCGATGTCGATGTCGTGGTCAATCTCGCCGGCGCCGGCGTGGGCGACAAGCGGTGGACTCCCGAGTACAAGCGCGAGATCCTCACCTCGCGCACCACGACCACCGGGCTGATCGCCCGCCGACTCGCCGAGGGCGCTGGCCCGCGGCGATTGGTCAACGCCTCCGCGGTCGGTTTCTACGGCGACCGCGGTGAGGAAACCCTGACCGAAACCTCCCCTGCAGGTCACGGTTTCCTCGCCGAGGTGGTCCGGGCGTGGGAAGCCGCGACCCAGCCCGCCTCCGAGGCCGGAATCCCCGTCGCCATGTCTCGCACCGGTTTGGTCTTCGCCCCCGAAGGGGGTGCGCTCGCCCCCCTTCTGACCCTCGGCAAGTTCGGTCTCGCGGGGCCCCTAGGATCCGGACGGCAGTGGTGGCCCTGGATCAGCCTGACCGATGAGGTCAATGCCTTGATCCACCTCATCGACCACCCGGAGATCACCGGCCCGGTCAACCTCACCGCCCCCAGCCCGGAGCGCCAAAAGGTCGTCGCGCAGACGCTCGGGCAGGAGCTCTCACGTCCTGCAGTGCTCCCAGCGCCGGCCTTCGCGATGCGAATCGCGGTCGGCGAGTTCGCCGGAGAGATCCTCGCCTCGACCAAGGCACTGCCGACGGTCCTTGAGGAGACCGGGTACCGCTTCACCCACGAGGACATCCGCTCGGCGCTGCGGTGGATCACCGCGCGCTAACCACCCTGCTCACCCGCCAATGCCCCTCGACCCGGACGAGGTGATAGTCGGCGGCCACTCCGCGGCGAGCGGGCCGCTCCCGGGTAGCGCCCGTCCCGCTCACCTCGCGAAAGGGCTCGGCGTCGACCCGGGCGCGAATGACCGCCGCGTCACCGTCGCTCGACTGGTGGCTCGCTGAGACCACCCGCCAACGCACGCCCACGTACCGGACATCGGCTCGGCGCAAGGTTGCGAGCATCTTCCGATCGGCCGCTAGAGCGCTCGAGCCCGGGGCGTCGACCTCGACTAAGCGACGCGGGTCGCCGGTCGCAAGGACGCGGGAGCGGGCATCGAGGAGCGCCTTCATGGTCCTCACCGGTTGTTCGCGCGGGCCGTCGACTTGAGCGAGGACCCCGTGGGGTCCCGTGCTCGGCGCGGCAGCCGTTGCCGCAGCGATCGGAGCGTCCGGCGCTCGCGACGCGAAGGGCCAGGGGATGATCACGGCGAGCCCGGCGGCGACGCCCGCCGCCGCCATCGTGACCCCACCTAACCTGGGTGCGACCGGGCGATGCTTCCCGAGCGAGCGTGGCCGTGATGGTCGCCGTGGCAGGCGCGCCCGTCGCCAGCGAGGAGTCCGCCCCGCTGCCTCGGGGTCGATCTGCCACACCTTCGGGCGCTCCTCATCGTCAGAAGATGGCCCACGAAGGCGCCGGGTCAACGCCGTGCCGACATCACCGGCCACGGTCAGGCGAAGGGGTTCTGCCAGCGCGGCGTCGAAGGCCTCGACAGCGAGAGACTCAGCGTCCGGTCGGCGTTCGGGCTCAGGATCGAGGCAGGACTCGATCAGGGCGATGAGCGGCTCGGGGGTCCCCGGCGCAGCCACGGCGAGGCGGCGCCGGCAGGCGACGTGGCCGGGAGCCTCACCGGTGAGCGCCAGCCACCCGAGCGCCCCGGCTGCGTACACATCGGCGGCGGTCGTGGGCGAGCCGCCCACCACCACCTCAGGCGCGACGAACCCCTCGGTGCCCCAGCCCTGCTCGTCGAGATCGTCGGCCTGCGCGACGAGCCTGCCGAGTCCGAGGTCCGCGAGGACCGGTCGACCCGTGGAGTCGAGCAGGACGTTGCCGGCGCTGAGGTCGCCGTGAACGATCCCGAGGTGATGCAGACCGCTAAGCGCCCGGGCGAGTGGCACCAGGACCGTGACGCACTCCCCGGCAGTGAGGTGTCCGCGCGCCGCGATCATCTCGCCGAGCGATCCCCCCGCGAACAGCTCGAGCACCAGCGCCGTGCGGATGCCCTCTGGTGTCTCGGCCTCGGTGACCTCGTGGAGGCCGACCAGGTGGTCGTGGACCGCATGCTGAAGCAGGGTGTACTCCTGCACGGCCCCGTCCTCGACCGGATCGCGCAGGACCTTGATCGCGACGGCGACATCATCGGCGAGGCGCCGGGCACGCCACACCGTCGCGGATCCCCCTTCGCCCAGCCGGCGAGTGATCCGATAGCCCACGATCCGCGGCGGGGCACTCCCCCGTTGCTGCTCGTCCATCACTTAACGGTGACAGGCCGGCTCTCCGACCGCTCAGAGTTATCCACAATGACCCAGGTCACATGCGCGGGTTATCGTCGCCTCATGCGTTTTGAGCACCTCGGCTTCGCGCCGGACACCGTCGACTACCTGCGAGCCTGGGACCTGCAAAAGGAGGTCCACGCCCGCGTCGTCGCGCGCGAGCAGGAGGACACCACCTTGTTGCTGGAGCACACGGCGGTTTACACGGCGGGGAAGCGGACCGAGGCGCACGAACGCCCCTTCGACGGCACCCCGGTCATCGACGTCGACCGCGGCGGCAAGATCACCTGGCACGGCCCCGGACAACTCGTCGGATACCCGATCGTGCACCTCGGCGACCCGGTCGATGTCGTCGACTACGTCCGCCGCCTCGAGGAGATGATGATCCGGGTCGCCCGCGATGTGGGCGTCGAGACGACGCGCGTCGAGGGGCGAAGTGGGATCTGGGTGACCGCCGACGAGCGCGGCCGTGACCGCAAGCTCGGTCAGATCGGGATCCGGGTGAGCCGGGACGTCACGATGCACGGCTTCGCCCTCAACGCGAACTGCGACCTGTCGTGGGCGCAGTCCATCGTGCCGTGCGGGATCCCCGACGCCGACGTGACGACGCTCTCGCTCGAGGCGGGCCGCGAGATCACCGTGGCCGAGGTCCTCCCCCTCGCCGAACAGCACCTCATCGAGGTGCTCGATCCGGCTCTCAAGCTCGCTAGCTGAGCGGCGGCAGCCTTAGCCCTGGGGGCGGATGTGCTCCCACGGCTTGGCGAGGTCGAAGCGACGCCCGGACATCTCCGTCGGGGCGATCTCAACGACGTTGAACTTCAAGGTCGGGACCCATGGCCGCAGCGGCACGTTGTCCGCGCGGTAGGCCTCCTGGCCTTCCAAGACCCGGGCACTTCCCCGCAGGATGATGCTCCACGCCTCATCGCCGCTGTACTCGTCGACCTCGAAGGCGACATCTTCGTTCATCACGACGCCGAGGAGCTTGTTGCCCTCCGCGGTGCGAAAGAGCAGCGTCTTGCCGTCGACCGCGTAGTTGATCGGGGTGATGTGGACTTCGCCGGCGAGGTGGAAGGCAAGGCGCCCAAACTCGTGGGTGCGCAGCAGCTCCCAGCACTCATCCATGGTGAGGTCGTGGATGGGGCTGTCGGTCATCGTCTCCACCTGCTTCGATCGCGGGGCGGCCCGGTCGGGCCGAAGGGCGTATCTCCACCCTAGTCCGGACCCCTCCCCTTGGCGGAAGGGGGCAGAGCATATCTCGGCGGGTGCGACGGGCTCTTCGGGAAGAGATCTGCGCCACGTACTCTTGCACCTAGGACTAGGACGTCCATCACGAACGCCCTAGGTCGTGTACCGGTTAGACCCCCGAAAGGACACCGCGTGACCGTCGCACCCGAGGGACGCCGCCTGCTCCGCGTAGAGGCGCGTAACGCCGAGACCCCGATCGAGCGCAAGCCGTCGTGGATCCGGACCACCGCCAAAATGGGCCCGGAGTACGCCGAGCTCAATTCGATGGTGAAGTCCGGGGGCCTTCACACGGTCTGTCAGGAGGCTGGCTGTCCGAACATCTTCGAGTGTTGGGAGGACCGCGAGGCCACCTTCTTAATCGGGGGTGACACCTGCACGCGGCGGTGCGACTTCTGCGATATCGCGACCGGACGCCCGCAGGCGCTCGACCTCGACGAGCCGCGACGGGTCGCCGAATCGGTCCAGCAGATGGGCCTGCGCTACTCCACGGTCACCGGTGTCGCGCGCGACGACCAGCCCGATGGCGCGGCGGGCCTCTACGCCGAGACGATCCGCGCGATCCACGAGCTCAACCCCAATACCGGCGTCGAGATCCTGCCGCCCGACTTTGGTGCGCGCCCCGAACTCGTCGGCCAGGTCTTCGATGCCCGGCCCGAGGTCTTCGCCCACAACCTCGAGACGGTCCCTCGGATCTTCAAGCGGATCCGTCCCGCCTTCACGTACGACAAGTCCCTGAAGGTCCTCACGATGGCGCGCGAGGCCGAACTCGTCACCAAGTCCAACCTGATCCTCGGGATGGGCGAGGAGGAGCACGAGATCGAGCAGGCCATCGTCGACCTGCACGAGGCGGGCTGCGACATCCTCACGATCACGCAGTACTTGCGCCCCTCCCCCCTTCACCACCCGATCGACCGTTGGGTTAAGCCCGAGGAGTTCGTCCACTGGAGCGACTTCGCCGAGGAGTTGGGCTTCAAGGGCGTGATGGCCGGGCCGCTCGTGCGCTCGTCGTACCGAGCCGGCCGGCTGTGGGCGGGCGCGATGCGCCGCTGGGGTCGGGAGATTCCGGCGCACCTCGCCCACCTGGGCGAGGCGGGAGAGCCTGCGCGCCAAGAGGCTTCGTCACTGCTCGCGAAGCGGGCCAGCGCCTAAGCAGGCGCCGTCCGCGACCACCGCGGCGAGCCCGTAGAATCGGGGGTTATGGCACGCGCGAAGTCCGACCCCTCCAAGCCCACCAAGAACCCCTTCAAGCGAATCTGGCAGGTCTATCAGACCGTTAAGACCGTCGACCCGACCATCGGGCGGTGGATGCTTGGGGCGTTCGTGCTGGTCATGCTCGTCGGGCTCGCCATCGGGCTGCTCATGGGACACCCGTGGGCGACTCTCTTCGTCTCCCTGCCGATCGCGCTGCTCGCGGGCATGATCGTGCTCGCCCGGCGCGGTGAGGCCGCTGCCTACCGGCAGATGGAAGGCCAAAAGGGCGCGACGCTCGGTGGCCTCTCGGCGATCCGCCGCGGCTGGTACTACGAGCAGGAGCCGGTGGCCGCCGACGCGCAGCGCGCGACCGAGCTCGACAACGCTGCCGTCGTCTTTCGCGCACTCGGCCGCCCCGGCGTGGTCCTCTTCGCCGAGGGCCCGCACGGCCGCGCCGCGAAGCTCCTCGAGAAGGAGAAGAAGAAGGTCGCCCGCGTCGCTCCCGGCGTGCCGATTCACACCTACCACGTCGGTTCTGGGGAGGGCGAGCTGCCCGTGAAGAAGATCCGCTGGACCCTGACCCGCCTTCGCCCGGCCCTGTCGAAGGAGGAGATGTCGGTCGTCAACAAGCGACTGAAGTCCCTCCCCGGCATCCGCCAGGCGATCCCCGCTGGTGTCGACCCGACCCGCGCCCGGATGGACCGCAAGGCCCTGCGCGGCCGCTGATCCTTAGCGCGTGCGCACCAAGGCGGTGCCCGCGGCGAGGTCATGCAGGCCCCGGCCGGTGCGATCAAAGATCACCGCCGGGATCACCAGGCAGATCAAGGCGGCGCGGATCGCGGACTGGAGCACACTGATGTGCGGGCGCGCGACCGGGATGACCTGCATGCCAAGGAGGCGATGCCCGAAGGTCGAACCACCAAAGGCGACCATGACCAGATTCTCGACGAAGAACACGAGAAGCGGGACAAAGCTGCGACCGACCTCGCTGAGTTCGGTGAGGTTCGCGATCAGCCCGTAGGTGATCAGCAGGCACGCGCCCCAGTCGATCGCGACCGCGATCAGGCGCCGCCCGAGGGAGGCAATCGAGCCCGGCCCTTCGGCGGGAAAGGCGGGGCGGGTGCTTGGTCCAGAACTCACGATGACCCACCCTAATACGCAGTGTGTCTCACATCTCGATATGACCGTCTCATGTAACACCGGTGAAACACTCGGGTCATGGTCGGGTAACTGACCGTGCATAACGTTTCACGCATACCCCGCGGAGAGCGCCGACCAGCTCCCCGCCACCACCCCAGGAGGATGGATTGTTCAGCACCGCTGACGAGGTCCTGTCGTACATCAAGGACGAGGACGTCAAGTTCGTCGACATTCGGTTCTGTGACCTGCCCGGCGTCATGCAGCACTTCAACGTGCCCGCCGAGAGCGTCACCGAGGACTTCTTCACCGAAGGCCAGATGTTCGACGGCAGCTCGATCCGAGGTTTCCAGGCCATCCACGAGTCCGACATGAAGCTCGTCCCGGACGTCAAGACGGCCTATCTCGACCCCTTCCGGGAAGAGAAGACGCTGGTGATGAACTTCTCCATCGTCGACCCCTTCACGGGTGAGCCGTACAGCCGCGACCCGCGCAATATCGCCGCGAAGGCCGAGGCCTACCTCAAGTCCACCGGCATCGCCGACACCGCGTACTTCGGTGCCGAAGCCGAGTTCTACGTCTTTGACGACGTGCGCTTTGAGACCAAGGCCAATGCGGGCTACTACTACCTCGACTCGATCGAGGCCGCCTGGAACTCCGGCCGCGTCGAAGAGGGCGGCAACAAGGGCTACAAGACCCGCTTCAAGGGCGGCTACTTCCCCGTCCCGCCGGTCGACCACTTCGCCGATGTCCGCGACAAGATGTGCCTCAACATGGCCAAGGTCGGCCTGGAGGTCGAGCGGAGCCACCACGAGGTCGGCACCGCGGGCCAGCAGGAGATCAACTACCGCTTCAACACGTTGCTGCAGTCCGGCGACGACATCATGAAGTTCAAGTACGTCATCAAGAACACCGCGTGGGACTTCGGCAAGACGGCGACCTTCATGCCGAAGCCGATCTTCGGTGACAACGGTTCGGGTATGCACACCCACCAGTCCCTGTGGAAGGACGGCGAGCCCCTCTTCTACGACGAGCAGGGTTACGGCGGTCTCTCCGACATCGCCCGCTGGTACATCGGTGGTCTGCTGAAGCACGCCCCGGCGCTGCTCGCCTTCACCAACCCGACCGCGAACTCTTACCACCGCCTGGTCCCGGGCTTCGAGGCTCCGGTCAACCTGGTCTACTCGGCTCGGAACCGATCGGCCTGCATCCGCATCCCGATCGCCGGCAACAGCCCGAAGGCCAAGCGCATCGAGTTCCGCATCCCGGACCCGTCGGCGAACCCCTACCTGTGCTTCGCCGCGCAGCTGATGGCCGGCATCGACGGCATCCGCAACCGGATCGAGCCGCCGGAGCCGGTGGACAAGGACCTCTACGAGCTGCCGCCGGAGGAGCACGAGGCCATCGAGCAGGTTCCGACGACCCTGCCTGAGGTCCTGAAGGCCCTCGAGGCCGACTACGAGTTCCTCCTCGAAGGCGACGTCTTCACCGAGGACCTGATCCAGACCTGGGTCACCTGGAAGCGCGAGAACGAGGTTGCCCCGCTGCAGCTGCGTCCGCACCCGCACGAGTTCGAGATGTACTTCGACATCTGATCGAGCCCATGCCGTAAGGGGCGAAAAGAAGGGGCAGGACGGGTCACCCGTCCTGCCCCTTCGGTGCTTATCTCTTAACTGATCGCGCGGCGCAAGCCCTCGGGATCGGCGACGGTGATCGAACGCGCGTGTGAAGGTGGACCTGAAGGACAGTTAAGGGCCTTGTTTCAGTGCAGGAGAGTTCTCGCGGCCCTTTCTGTGGTGCCTGCGATTAGTATCGTGAGCGCTCCCGCCCCCGAAGCCCGTGCATCAACTGCTTCTCCTGCGCCGGCATCGAGTCGTCAGGTGCCAATTAGGAAAGCTCATCTTCGCGCCATTGAGCCCTCGATGGACGGCATCGGTTTTTCAAGTATCCGCGAGGGCGCTGAGATTGAGAACTCTTTGCGCGACGGCGAGTATGTCGCTGTAGCTCCCGGTGGGGCGACTTTCCTGCCGACACGGGTCGTTCCGCAGGTTGAGGAGATCCAACCCTCAAAGGGCTACTATCCTAACGAATGGCGCAAATGTAATTTCAGAAGTAGTAAGCACCAACTTGTCAAACAGTACAATAGGCGGACCATGAAGGGAGTGCCAGGGAGGTCTGCTAATTTGAGGTGTGGCCCGAAGGATAACTGGGGCTACTGGCATATTAAGGCCAAGCACCAAGCGGACTGGTATGCGAAATCTTTGTTCGTCGACGCTCAGTGGGAGTCGTTCGCAGGATGCGAGCATGAAGAACGCCCTGGCGCACCCGTCCAGGGCGTTCTACCGAAAGGATAACGACACTCTCCAGTACGTCACTCCAATCGTGCTGTTGGGACCAAAGGGCCAGCGGCATCAATTTTACGCCGTCGTTTTGAGTAGCGCGAAAGTCCCAGAACATCATCACCTCCTATCCGCGCAGAACCGCATAGAAGGTCTCTATGAACCTGATGCACCTGATTGCCGAAGACATCAATGGCGACGGTGAATTGACGGCGACGTACGGCAAGGGCCGTTTTGTATTTGACGACGGGAGCAAGGCGACAATCTGGCGCGTTTCTCAGCGGAGCCTCGCGCACGCCATGCGTGGGTACCGCAACGATGCGGTGAGTGCGTTGGGGAGTCGCCGGGCCACAGGGCGCGAGTTCGTCCTCTCGCGCATCTACACAGCGATCGACCTTGAACGGCCGGATGAGGACCTGCCAGGAGAGTGGCGATTCAACGCTCCCCGTGGTCAGAAGTCGTCCGGTTGACCTGAGGCGACCGCACCCTGTCGCATTTAAGTCCGGCACTACGAGCATGAGTGCTCTAACCCGCCAACCATCATGGCAGTAGCGTCCTAGTTTAGGTCGGTTGGCTCTCCGCGCAGGCGGTGCGGGCCCTATTCGTCGGCCTTAGTCGGCCCTCCGGACCGGTCTTTGGACGACGATCGCGGGACTTTTTTTGCGCAGTCGACCCGACCGAGACGCCGTCAGCTAATCGCGCGGCGCAAGCCCTCGGGGTCGGCGACGGTGATCGTCGCGTTGGGGTGGGTGATGATCCCCGTGGGGTCGATGCCCTTCACTGGCGAGGCGAAGGTCAGGCAGACCGCCCGTCGACCATTGGTGGCGAAGGTGACGCCACGATCGCTGAAGGATAGGTGCGGTGGCCCAGCGGTCTTGATGAAAGCGAAGTCGCCGCTCAGTTCGCTGCCCGTGATGTTGCTGAGCGGAGTGCGCAGCGACCACAGCCCAAACCTCACTCGCAGTTCCTCCTCGTCCACCTCCACCGAGGAGTTTCCCGGTGTGATGCCGAAGGGCAGCGCCGCGAGCCGGTAACTGCGGTCGAAGTCGAAGCTGAACTGGGTCACTTGCGGGCCCAGTCGAGGAGCCCGGCCGGCCCTCGCTGCTGCTCGCCGAGGTAGGCGTCCGAGACGAGAAGCGCACCGGTCGTCGCCGGGACGGCCCACTGGAGCCAGCGCATCCGCCCTTCGAGCTCACGGGCCGACTCCTGCACCGGCTGACCCGCATCGTTGGACCCGGTCCGCACATCGCCGAGCTTCTGACCGTTGATGTACGCCGCCGCGGTGGCGGCAAGTGCCGCGCCGGTCAACGCGGTCTTGAGGACCACGGCGGTCGTCGTCGGCGCGTGCGAGACGGTCCGGCGGCGATTGTCGATGACGATGCCGAGCCCGCTCAGCAGGTGAAGGGCGATCGCCCCGCCCTGGACCGGACCCCACGTCTCCCAGCCAGCGCCGGAGATCTCCGCTTGCTTCCGCTCGCTGTCCGCCTGCCGGGCAGCGGTATTGAGGCCGACAGCTCCCATGAGCGAGCCGCCGAACCAGGCGGCGTTGGTGACCAAATGCGTGGCCCTGATGGCGGTGCTTACGAATGTCATGCCAACGAACGTAGTCCCGCCGCTGCACCTGTGGGCGGTCCGCACGGGTGGCAATCGAGAAACCCCCGAAGGGGTGGCCTGGTCACCACGCTCCTCCCCAGACCCCTTACGGCCGAAGGACGGGAGCGAGTCGGCCAAGCGCGGTGAGAAAACCGGCGTTCGGCCACGCGTCCGGCAAGGCCCGGCATACCGCTGCGAGCGCTTCGTCGTGGGGCACTCCGCGCATCATCGAGTACACCGCCGCGACCGTCGGCGTCCGTGACTGCGCTGCCACGCAATGGAGCAGGACGACGTGACCTTCGTCGCGCAGGTCGGCAACGGCCTGCGCCGCATCTCGGAGCACGAAGTCCAGGTTCGGATTACTCGCCTCGTCCGGCTCGTCCATGAGACGAAACGCGATGTGCGACATCCCCTCGGGCACGTCGGCGCGGCCCACCCGACAGAGGCTAACCACTGCCGTCACTCCGTCGGGCGGCGACGACAGGTGATCCGCGCCGCTTAGCCACACATCCTCGTCATGCGGGTGCCGAGTGAGCGCCGAGCCACTCAGCCACGTGGGGTTGGGCTGGTGGTCGACATCGGGCCACTGCCCCTTCGGACTCCCCACCGCGAGACTGGCCGGGACGAGGAGATCCTCCCCGGTGAGGCCCGGGTACCCGTGAAGGATGCGCCGCCACCGCGCCGGGATGGCCGAGACTCCCCACTTCGCGCCGAGTAGTGCTCCGGCGATGGCCGCGACGGTGTCGGTGTCATGACCGATCCCGATCGCGGTCGCGAGCGCATCCTCCAGGTGCCGGCGAGGGTCCTCGGGCGGGACCGGTGTGTGCCAGATCGCCGACCAGGCCGCTTGCAGCGCGACCACGACGAATCCGTTGCCCGAGAAAAACTCTGGCTCCCTCGTCTCCGCCTCATCGATCACCTCCGGCCAGTTCGCGGGTTCGCTGAGGTAGTCCAGACCGACCCGCACGTCGATCTCCCCGGTGAGGATTGCGTGGCGAATCGCGAGCGACCACAGGACGCACGCGTCACCAGCGAGCGGATCCGCGTGGGTGAGGTCACTGACCGCTCGGGCCGCCTCGGCACACGCGGATGGGTCATCCAGATGGCGAAGGGCGACCGCGGCCGTGCGCATCAACGAGCCATTACCCGCCGTGCGCCCGGTCCGCCGGTGGAGCGCCGCGGCGGCCTGCGTGAGTTCGTCCCCGGTGACGTCCGCGCCCACCGAGCGCAGGACCGCCGAGGTCTGCACTCCGATATCGGCCGGGCCGGAGGCGATCCAGGCCCGGAAGAGTCGCGCGATGGCGGTGAGCGCCTCGGGAGCACGCAGGTCCTCATGCTCGGAAGCGGCCTGAAGGACGCACCATGTCATCGCCGTGTCATCGGTCCACTCCCCCGGCGCGAAGCCTCCGAGCCCGCCGCCGATCATCCTCGGACCTCCCCGACCGGGGTACGCCGAGCCAAACTCGTACCCCGCGCCGAGCGCGTCACCTGCGGCCGAGCCGAGAATCGCGCCGAGCGCCCGGTCAGTTTGCGCAATCGTGAGTTTCATCGTCAGTTCTCCTTTTGCAGACGCGTGCTGAGATCGGGCAAGGTCCGCATCAGTTCGGCGAAGAAGGTGTCGACCATGCCCCTTACCACCGCTGGGACGAAGGGCGTGGTCGGAATCCGCAGCCGCTGCGCCACCTGATGGGAGCCGAGAGACCACCGACTCCACGTGCTCCTCGAATTGATCACGGCGACTTCACGCGCCGCCGCCTGCCGGGAGGTGACTGCGGTCACCGGGACCGCCCAGAGCTCGGCATAGCGGCCGCCAGAGCGAACCGAGATCGCGACGGAGCCGCCGGGTGTAGCGGTGACCAGATCGCCGTCGTCATCGACCGTCGGCGCGTAGCCGAGGATGCTCTTCACGACCGCCTGCACGAGATAGCGCACGTCCTGCGCGCTCGCCGGCTCGATGATCGGCTCGTCGGCCACCCGCGATTCTGCCCGCTCGATGAACTCAGCCGCATCCATCGGCACTTCCTCCTGCCGCATCAGCCCGAGAAGGTGAGAGAGCGTCGCCGAAGGACCTTTGGCGTCGAAGGTCAGCAGGAAGGGGTCGGGGATGCCCCACCCCGCGTTGAGGAGTAGGGCCAACTCGGCCGCCGTGTACTCCTCCCACCCCTGCTGCGCGTGGATCACCCAGTCGACCTCCGAGACCTGCTCCCATTCGAGCTCGCTGAGTGTGGTCGCCACCTCCTCGTCGAGCGCGATGGTGCCGTTCGCACGAACGTGAATCCCCTCGCCGGAGCCGGCCCCCTGCAACCGAACGGCGCCGCCGCAGGATCGCGGCGCGCAGAGCTCGAGCACATCGTCCGGAGTGGTCATTGCGTGCTGGTACGTCACGAGCGCCTCGCCAAAGACTCGCCAGCGTCCCAGGTCGTCCCCAGCCTCACCCGGTCGCTCACCGGTGTTGATCTCGCTCATGGCGACCTCCTCGTCTGTCGTCGGCGGCGGGCCATCCTCGGCCCTTTAACCCCTTGACGTCTCTAAAGATACATTAGCCCTCTGACATCGCTAATATGTCGCCATGACGATCCCGCTGGAGGAGTACCCGCGACCCTCCCTCACCATCGACCTCGCGGTCTTCACCGTCGTCGACGCGGGGAACGCGCCGCAGTTGTGCCTGCTCGTCCAGGACCGCACGGACCCCACCGGCCGAGCCCTTCCCGGCGGCTTCGTCCACGATCGGGAGACCGTCGCCCAGACGGTGAGCCGGGTCCTCGCCACGAAGGTCGGCATCGACGGCGAACTCCCTTCTCCCCCAAGGCTGTTGCGCGTCTTTGATGATCCCGATCGCGATGACCGCTCGTGGGTCGTCTCGGTGGCTCACTCGCTCTCACTCCCCGAGGCCTCCCTTCGAGGCGCGCGGGGGGATCTGGTGCCCGTGCGCCCGGACGGGCGACTCGAGCACGAGATGGGGCTTCTCTTTGACCATGATCAGATCGTCGAGGCGGCACTCGCGGCGCTACGGGAGCGCTACGACTTCCGCTATCGCTTCCGAGACACCTTCCCCGACCCCGATCGCTTCCTCCCGCCCCCCTACACGACCCGCCAGCTACGCCGTCTCCATGAGGCCGTCGTCGGGGCGCGCCTTCACAAGGACAACTTCGCCCGCCGGATGAGCCCGCACCTCAGTGCGGTCCAGCGCAACGGTCAACCGGTGATGAGCGAAGGGATGCGCGGGCGCCCGGCTGCGCTCTACCGCCCGAAAACCAACCGGTCGAAAACCTGAGGCAAGCGACGATCGCGCCACTACGGTTCGGTTATGACTGCCGAGGAGCAGGCCCTCAAGGGCCACGTGTTCGTTGTTCACGGCAAGGTGAACCAGGTCCTCCACGACGCCGTCGTGGTCCCGACCGACGAATTTCTCACGGTCGAGCCGCACTGGCGCGACCTGATCGAGACCGAACAGCCCCCTAGGCCCACCACCTGGGCGAAGGGGTGGGGCCGCCACCGCGATACTCGGTGCTGGTTGGTGGACGTGACCGACCTCTACGGGGTCTACGACACCGTCCTCGACCGCCTCGAGGGCGCCGTCGAGGACATCGCCCGCTCCGAGGACCTCGGGGACCCTCGGGGCCGCCGCGCATTGCCCCTCGTGGCCGTCCCCGTGCTCGGCATTGGGAAGGGGGGTTATGACGGGCAACAAGGGCGCGTCCTCACGTCGCTGATCGCTCGACTCACCGATCTCGCGTCGACGCACCAGCTCGATATCGCTCTGGTCGCGGCAAACTCCTCGGTGTACCACGCAGCGCAGAACCTGCGCCGGAAACTCGACCCCCCGTTGCCAGAGTTCGAGGCCCGAGCCAAGGCACTGGGCAAGCGCGCGAAGCACGGCGAACTCGCCCTCTTCCTCGGCGCTGGCATCAGCATTCCTGCCGGCCTTCCGTCGTGGGAGGACCTGATCAAGGATCTCGCCGAGGAGGCCCGCCTGCCGCACGCGGACCTGACGGAGCTCACTCCGATCGACCAAGCAGAACTCATCGAGCATCGGGCCGAAGCGGAAGCAGGCAGCCAGCGCCGCGTGCGATTCCAACAATCCGTCGCGAAGCGCACCAGCAAGGCGGCGCAACCGGCCCTGCTCCACGCCCTGATCGCGGGGCTCGACATCCGGCAGGCCGCGACCACGAACTACGACACCTTGTACGAGCAAGCGATGGAAGCGGCGGGCCATCCGGTCGCGGCGATCCTGCCCTGGGCCTCGGGCTCGGGCGCCGACCGGTGGGTCCTGAAGCTCCACGGAGATCGCGAACATCCGGAGCAGATCGTGCTCACTCGTCGGCACATGGTCCGCTACGACGCGGCCAACAGGCCGTCGGCCGCGCTGCTCCAGTCGCTCTTCCTCACTCATCACCTGCTCGTGATCGGCGCGTCCATGACCGACGACAACGTGATCCGGCTCGCCCACGAAGTCCAGGCCTACCGGGAAGACCATCACCAAGAGCAGTCGGAATTCGGCACCGTCTTGCATCCCTCCAATCGCGGCCCGTCGATCCGGGCGCAACTGTGGGAGGGGCAATTGGACTGGGTTCACCTGCCCCCCCGTCGACGGGATGGATGCCTACCGGGTGCTCGAAATCTTCCTCGATCGGGTCGGACTCCACGCCTCGACCACGTCGGCCTGGTTACTCGATCCACGATTTCGCGACCTGCTGGAAGAGGGCGACCAGGACCTCGCGCATCAGGCCCGAACGCTCTTTGAGGACCTCGGCCACGGGTCGCCCGTGTGGAAGCCGCTACGGCAACACCTGCGAGAACTCGGCGCCGACGAGTGGCCGCCCTGATCCTCCGCCGGCTCACCCCCTCCCCGTCGTGCAGACGTGTCGAAGATCAAGTCACCCGCCCTCTGATTGCCGGGCGGGGTCGATCACAATGGGGTCAGTCGGACCAACCTAGGAGATCGAGCGCATGACTTCTCAGCCGGAACGCCAGGCCCACATCCTCTACGACAAGGCCGGCGAGCCGACCACCGATCGTCCGTGGATTATCCGCACGTACGCGGGCCACTCCAGCGCTCGCGCTTCCAATGAGCTCTACCGCGACAACCTCTCGCGCGGGCAGACCGGCCTGTCCATCGCCTTCGACCTGCCCACCCAGTGCGGCTACGACTCTGACGACCCGATCGCCCGGCCCGAAGTGGGCAAGGTCGGCGTCCCGATCAACAGCCTCGACGACTTCGAGATCCTCTTCGACCAGATCCCGGTCGAAGAGATGAATACCTCGATGACGATCAACGGCACCGCCATGTGGCTGCTCGCGCTCTACGTCGCGTTGGCCCGCGAGCGCGGGGTCGACGTCGCGGAACTCAAGGGCACCACCCAAAACGACCTGATCAAGGAGTACCTCGCCCGCGGGACGTACATCTACCCGCCCGAGGCCTCCTTGCGGATCATCGCCGAGATGTACGAGTTCACCCTCTCGGAGGTCCCGTCCTGGAATGCCTCCAACATCTGCAGCTACCACCTCCAAGAGGCCGGCGCGACCCCAGTCCAGGAACTCTCCTTTGCCCTGGCCAACGCGATCAGCCTGCTCGACCTGCTGAAGGAGCGCGGCAACATCGGCCAAGCCGACTTCGAGCGCTCCGTCGGCCGAATCAGTTTCTTCGTCAACTCCGGCATCCGCTTTGTCGAAGAAATGTGCAAGATGCGCGCGATGACCGAGATGTGGGAGGAGATCACCCGCGACCGGTTCGGGGTGCAGGACCCGCGCTACCGCCGCTGCCGCTATGGCGTGCAGGTCAACTCGCTGGGCCTGACCGAAGTCCAGCCCGAGAACAACGCCTGGCGCATCCTGATCGAAGCCCTCGGCGTCACGCTCTCGCGGGATGCGCGCGCCCGTGCCGTGCAGCTGCCCGCCTGGAACGAGGCCCTCTCCCTTCCCCGCCCGTGGGACCAGCAGTGGTCGCTTCGGCTCCAGCAGATCCTCGCCTACGAAACCGACCTGCTCGAGTACCCCGACCTGTTCGAAGGGAGCGTCGTCGTGCGCTCCAAGGTCGATGCCCTCAAGGCCGAGGCGTACGCCGAGATCGACAAGATCATGGGGATGGGCGGCGTCATCGGCGCCATCGAAAACGGCTACATGAAGTCGGCGCTCGTGAAGTCGATGTCCGAGCGGATGAGCCGGATCAACGCCGGCGAGCAGCTCGTCGTGGGCCTCAACCGCTGGACCGATGGCATCGAGTCGCCGCTGCTCTCCGGAGACGACGGTGGCCTCTTCACCGTCACCGACGAATCGGCCCAGGAGTCCCTGGACAACCTCGAGCGCACCCGCGCGACCCGCGACGAGGCCAAGGCCCAGGCGAGCTTGGAGGCGCTGAAGGCCGCGGCCCGCTCCGGTGAGTCGATGATGGAGCCCTCGATCGAGTGCGCGCTCGCCCGGGTGACGACCGGTGAGTGGGCCAATGCCCTGCGCGAGGTCTTTGGCGAGTACCGCCCGGCGACCGGCGTCGACGGGCAAAAGCTCGGGCTCGAAGGCGACCGCGTCCAGTCCCTGCGCGACCGGATCGAAACCCTCTCCGAGCAGCTCGGGCACCGCCCCCGCATCGTGGTCGGCAAGCCCGGCCTCGATGGCCACTCCAACGGCGCCGAGGTGATCGCGGTCTCCGCGCGCCACGTCGGCTTCGATGTCGTCTACTCCGGGATCCGCCTCTCCGCGCAAGAGATCGTGCGCTCGGCCGTCGAAGAGAGCGCCGACATCATCGGCGCCTCGGTCCTTTCCGGATCACACGTCGCGCTGGCCCGCCAAATCATGGAGGGGCTGGAGGCCGAAGGGGCCAAGGACGACATCGCGGTTGTCTTCGGCGGGATCATCCCCCAGGGCGACTTCGCCAAGCTGACCGATCTCGGCGTCGAGAAGATCTTCACCCCCGCCGACTACGACTTGATGGACATCATGGAGTCATTTGTGACGATCCTCGAAGCGAGGGCCCAGTCCTAATGGATGGCGCCGCCCTCGCCCGGGCAGCGCGCAGCGGCAAGCGGCACCCGGTCGCGCGCTTGGTGTCCTTGATGGAGGACACCCGCGCCGCCTCGGCGTCGGCCCGAGACGATGCTCTGGCCTACCTCGAAGAGGAGGCTCGCCAGCGCGGCCACCGCAGCACGATCATCGGGGTCACCGGTACTCCGGGCGCCGGCAAGTCCTCCCTTCTCGCGGCCACCACCCGCGAGATGCTCCGGCTCGACCCGGAGGCGACGATCGCGGTGGTCGCCGTCGACCCGTCGTCCCAGGTGACCAAGGGCGCGCTGCTCGGCGATCGCACCCGGATGCGCACGTCGGTCGAGGAGACAAGACTGTTCTTCCGCAGCCAGGCCTCGGTGACCGCCCTCGGGGGTCTCGCGCCCCCGACCTACCTCGTCGTTCGGGCCCTGACCACGCTCTACGACTACGTCCTCGTCGAGACCGTCGGGATCGGCCAGAGCGAGGCCGATATCAAGTACCTCGCCGACACCGTCTACCTCGTCATGTCCCCCGGCGGCGGCGATGACGTCCAGATGATCAAGGCCGGGATCGTCGAGATCCCTGACGCGTTCGTGATCAACAAGGCCGATACGCCCGGGGCGAGCGCCGCCTACTACCAGTTGCGCGGTGCCTTGTGGCTCGCTCGTCCCTTCGACGCCGACCGCGTTGCCGTGCTCCTGACCTCCGCCCGCCGTGGCGATGGCATCACCGAGCTCGCGCAGGCGATGCTCGACCACCGCAACGAGGCCCAACCCCCGGATCACCTCGCCGAGCGCGCCAAGCACTTCTTCGCAGAGTGGGTCCGCGACGAATGGGGTCGCCAGGGAGCGCAGGTCCTCGAGCCAGACCCCACGATGGCCGGCCGGTGCGACCCCGCGACCAACTTCGGCGCCGCGCAAGCGGCCTTCACGCGCGCCATGCAGCGCCACCTTGCGGGCGCGGAGTCCGGCTCGGGTGGAGAACAAATCCCGAGGTGAACCGCTGGTAGCGTGACCGCCGATCCCCTGCACGCCAGAAAAGGACGACCCAGCGACGATGCCCGCCACGCCCACCGGAGCGACCCACGAGGTGCCCCCCGAGGACCTCTTCTTTTCGACCACCGATTCGCGTGGCGTCATCGACGAGGCCAATGAGGTCTTCGTTCGCAACGCCCGTTACTCGCGCGAGGACCTGATCGGGGCGCCGCACAGCATCATTCGCCACCCCGACATGCCGGCCGGTGTGTTCGCCTCGATGTGGGACATGCTCGGCGAAGGGCGACCGGTCTGCGCCTACGTCCGTAACCTCGCAGGAGACGGCAGCTCGTATTGGGCCTTCGCCACGATCACCCCTATCGATGGTGACCGCTACCTGTCGGTGCGCTCTGGCCCGGTGAACTTCGAGGCCCGCGATCTGCTCTCCGGTCTCTATCAGAGTCTGCGGGAGCAGGAGCGTGCTGCCCGAGCTGCCGGTCGGTCCGCGCACGAGGTCGGAATGCTCGGTCGCGCACTCCTTGGCGAAGCGCTCCGAGACCAGGGATTCGCCGACTACGACGAACTCCAACTCGACCTCGTTCCGGTCGAAGTGGCGGCGCGCGAAGGGGGAGCTGTCGAGGTCCCGACCGAGGTCGGCGACCCGGGTGCCGACGCGCTCCTCGCCGAGATCGCCACCCTGCGCGCGGAGCTCGGCGTGTTCGCCGACGCCGTCGGCGCCTCGCTCGCCGGGGTCGACGGATTGCGCCGTGACCTCCGCCGGGCGCGCGCGCACCTCGCCGAACTCGATGAGCTCATCGACGACGAGGAATCGCGGGAGCGAATCGTGGCCGCGAGCCGAGCGGTCGAGGACACCTGGCCCGTCCTCGATGAGGTCATGGCACGGCGCAAGCGGCTGCGTCTCACCACCGCCATCGCTCGGCTCCAGGCCGAGGCGATCGCCCGGTTCGTCGCGGCCGCAGTCGCGGGGCGCGAGGACCTGCCGTCGTCGCGCCACGCCGCCGAAAGCCTGACCGCAGCTCTCGGCTCGATCGTCGATGCCGATGTCGCCGCCGACCAGCAGGCCGCATCGGCTCTGACTGCGCGGATCCGCTCCGGGCTCGATGCGCTGCGGGCGATCCCGATGCACCTGCTCGCCGCCGCCCCCGACACTGCGGGCCTGATGACCGTGCTCGACGCGCTCGTCGGGCAGAGCGAGCGGATCAGGAGCGGGATCGACGCCGTGATCGGTCCCGACACCACCCTTGACCTCGATGACCTCAAGGTCCGCCTAAACCGGATCGATGAGCTCGCCGCCGCGTGGGCCCCAAGCGGTGAGGATGATCCGGTCTAGAGCTGGCCAGCGCCCTGACACACCAAAGCCGCGGCGCACCCGATGATCGGGTGTGCCGCGGCTTTAGCGCTCAAATGGCGTCTTAGCGGCGACGCCCAGTCACCAGTCCGACGAGGAAGAGCAGCACGCACGCGCCACCCAGGGCGGTGAGGAAGCTGAAGATCAGCCCGCCGCCTTCGACGTCAACGCCCAGAAGGCCGAGAATCCAGCCACCGAGCAGACCGCCGACGATGCCGACGACGATGTTGAGAATGATGCCCTGCTGAGCATCGGTTCCCATGATCTTGCTCGCAATCCAGCCAGCGAGACCACCGATGATAATCCAACCGATGATGCCCAAACCCACGGTTCATCACACCTTTCACATCATGGCCCGGCGCTTCGCCGGGCCTTCACATACTGAGACGTTAGTGCGCCGCTATGCCGCAATGGGGGATTGCTTGATATCAAAACGGCATACCTCCTTTAGGGTGGAATTCCTAGGGGCGTGCCGCTCCGATGCGATCGAGCAGCCACGACCACTCCCAGGCCACCTGCCGCCATGCGTCATAGCGCCCGGATCGGCCGCCGTGTCCCGCCTCGAGTTCCGTGCGAAGCAGGATCGGCCGGCGCACCGGGTCGTTGGTCACGGTGGCGCGCAACCGGGCGATCCACTTCGCCGGTTCGGTGTAACTCACCCGCGTGTCGTTCAGCGATGTGGTCGCAAGAATCGCCGGATAGTCTCGCGCCGCGATGTTCTCGTAGGGGCTGTAGGCCCGCATCCGCGCGTATACCTCGGCGTCGTGAAGGGGGTCTCCCCACTCCTCCCATTCCATCACCGTCAGCGGGAGTTCTGGGCGCAGGACGGTCGTTAAGGCATCCACGAAGGGAACTGCTGCGTGGACCGCGGCGAAGCGATCGGGCGCGAGATTCACGGCGGCCCCAATCAGCAGGCCACCGGCTGAACCCCCTTCTGCCGCAAGGCGATCGGGCGCGACCCAGCCTGACTGCACGAGGTGGTCGGCACAGGCAACGAAGTCGCTGAAGGTGTTGGCCTTGGCCGCCATCTTCCCGTCGTCGTACCACCCGCGCCCGAGCTCTCCTCCCCCGCGCACATGCGCGACCGCCCAGACGACGCCGCGCTGGAGCAGGCTCAGCCGGGCGACCGAGAAATAGGGGTCCATCGAGATCTCGTAGGCGCCGTAGCCGTAAAGGATCCCGGGAGCGGACCCATCGGGCTGAACATCGCGGTGGCGCACGATCGTGAGGGGCACTGCCGTCCCGTCCGGGGCCGTGGCCCACTCGCGGGTGGCGCGGAACGCCCCGAGGTCGACCTCACCGCGCACCGGCTGCTCACGCAGCAAGATCACCTCATCGGTCGCGAGCACCAGGTCGCTCACCCGGCGCGGTTGCGTCCAGGACTCGGTGACGATCCGCAGCCGATCGGTCGAGGGCTCCGGCGTGTCGCCGAGGTGGATGGCGGTGAGATCTCCGGGGACGGTGACCGCCTTCGGCGTGTCGTAGCCCTCCCCCAGCCGCGGGAGGAGGCGAAGGGTGGGCAGTCCCCCGTGACGCAGCACCAGCACCGCGACCCGGTCGAAGGCCTCGACCCCGAGGAAGCGCTCGCCCTCGCCGGGTTCGAGCAGGGGTTGCCATTGGTCGGCGCGTTCGGTGGTGAGCGGCGCGATTGCGAGCTCGCCCTCGCGGGTGTGGGTGTTGTGAACGATCAGGAGGTGATCGCGGGCCACCTCGACGCCGTACTCGACGCCGTCGCGGCGTGGGGTCACGCAGCGAAACGCTGCACCGGGCTCGATGGCATCCGCGAGCCACCACTCGCTCGTGGTCTTGCTCCCGATCGCCAGGCACACCCAGCGGTCATCGCGGGAGGTATCCAGACCGATCCAAAAGCGCTCGTCCGGCTCGCTGAAGACCAACTCGTCGGCCTCAGCCGAGGCGCCGATCTGGTGACGCCAGACCTCGTGCGGGCGCCAGGCGTCATCGACGCGGGTGTAGAGCAGTTCGCGGCCGCCGCCGGCGAAGGCGAGCCCGTAGCCGATGCCAGTGACCGCGCGATCGAGGATCTCCCCGGTCGTGAGGTCGACCACGGTGACGTCGTAGCGCTCATCGCCGCTCACATCGACGGAGTACGCGAGCAGGCGGTGATCGGCCGAGACGGTGGAGGCACCGATCTCAAAGAAATCGTGACCCTCGGCGAGCGCCTCCCCGTCGATCAAGATCTGTTCCCCCGGCAGGGCCGACCCGTCGGTGAGGACCGGCACCTCGCGGGCGCCGGCGATCGGAGCGCGGCAGTGGAGCGCGTACTGCTGCCCCTCGACGGTGCGGGTGTAGTACCACCAGGGGCCGCTCGCCACGGGGACGGTGAGGTCGCTCTCTTGGACGCGGGAGCGAATCTCGTCGAAGATCGCGCCGCGGACCGGCTCGAGGTGGGCCGTCATCGCCTCCGCGTAGTCATTTTCGGCGGCGAGATAGGCACGGACCGCGGGATCATCGGCGTCGCGCAGCCATTCGTAGGCATCATCGACGACCTCGCCGTGATGCTCACGGCGGTGCGCGCGCCGCGCGGCGATCGGTGGATCGATGCTCATGCGGTGACCGCCCGCGGCCCGAGGAGCACCTTGAGGTCGCCGATCAAGGCCTCGCTCGCTTCGACCCGGTAGGACTGGTCGACGGTCATCGTGACCGAGCGGCCCGGCTGGACGAGCTTGATCCGCACCTCCGTCCCTCCGGGATGCCGAGCGAGGACCGACTTCACCTCTTCGATCCGACCGGTGGTCGCCCGAGCGACATCCATCGTCAGCACGATCGGGCCGCGCGGCCCGTCGGTGACCTCCGGGATCCGCAGGTCCTCGGCGAAGATCGAGACCGAGTCATCGCGGCGCTTCACCCGGCCTCGGACCACCGCGACGATGTCCTGGGTGAGCAAGGTCTGGACGGTCATATAGGTCTTGGGGAAGAAGAGGCATTCGATCGCGCCCTGGAGGTCCTCGACGGTCGCGATCGCCCAGAGGTCCCCCTTCTTGGTGCGCTTGACCTGCAACGAGGTGACAAGGCCCGCGACCGTGACGCTGCGCCCATCCGGGGTCTCGCCGTCGGGGTCCATCAAGGTCGCGATCTCGGTGTCCGCCGCGCGCTGGAGGACATGTTCGATGCCAAAGAGCGGGTGATCGCTCACGTAGAGGCCCAGCATCTCGCGCTCGTTGGCGAGCTTGGCGCGCTTATCCCACTCCACGCTCGGGATGGGACGCAGGCCCATCGCCTCGATCCCCGCTGGCCCCTGATCGCCGGCGTCGTCGCCGAAGAGATCCCACAGGCTGTCCTGGCCGACGGCCTCCTGACGCTTTTGCCCAACGAAGGCGTCGACGTACTCCTCGTGCACCATCGCAAGGCCCTGGCGCGGGTGGCCGAGTTCGTCGAAGGCGCCGGCCTTGATCAGGGACTCGATGGTGCGCTTGTTGCAGACGACCGCCGGGCACTTGGCGAGGAAATCGTCGAAGGAGGTGAAGTCCCCCTTCTCCTCGCGCGCGGCCACGATCTCCTCGACCACATGGCGCCCGACATTGCGGATCGCCTCAAGGCCGAAGCGGATATCGGTCCCGACCGCCGCGAAGTCGGCGACCGAGGCGTTGACATCCGGCGGGAGCACCTTGATCCCCATGTGGCGGCACTCGTTGAGGTAGAGGGCGGACTTGTCCTTGTCGTCGCGCACGCTCGTCAGCAGCGCCGCCATGTATTCGGCCGGGTAGTTCGCCTTGAGGTAGGCGGTCCAGTACGAGACCAGGCCGTAGGCCGCCGTGTGCGCCTTGTTGAACGCGTAGTCGGAGAAGGGGACGAGCACGCCCCAGAGGGCGGCGATCGAGGCCTCGTTGTAGCCGTTGGCCTTCATCCCCTCGGAGAAGGGGACGTACTCGGCGTCGAGGACTTCTTTCTTCTTCTTGCCCATCGCCCGGCGGAGCAGATCGGCGTTACCGAGGGTGTAGCCCGCGAGCTTTTGGGCGATCTCCATGACCTGCTCCTGGTAGATCACCAGGCCGTAGGTCATCGAGAGGATCGGGTCGAGCGCGTCGACCATCGCCGGCTGCAACTTGCCCTTTAGGGCCGGGTCGAGCGGGATGATCTCCTGCTTGCCGTTCTTGCGCAGCGCGAAGTTGGTGTGCGCGTTAACACCCATCGGGCCCGGCCGGTAGAGCGCGAGCGCGGCCGAGATGTCTTCGAAGTTATCCGGTTGCATCAAGCGCAGCAGGGAGCGCATCCCGCCGCCGTCGAGCTGGAAGATCCCGAGGGTGTCGCCGCGCGCCAACAGCGCATAGGTCGCCGGGTCGGTCATGTCCTTGGACAACTCATCGAGGTCGATGTCCTCGCCGCGGTTTTCTTTAATGCCGCGGATAGCGTCGTCGAGGATCGTGAGGTTGCGCAGGCCGAGGAAGTCCATCTTGACCAGGCCCAGCTGCTCGCAGCTCGGGTAGTCGAACTGGGTGATGACCGCCCCGTCCTGCAGCCGCCGCATGATCGGGATGACATCGATCAAGGGCTCACTCGACATGATGATGCCGGCGGCGTGGACCCCCCATTGGCGCTTGAGGTTTTCTAGCCCTCGCGCGGTCTCGACGACCTCGCCATAGTACCCCTCGGTCTCGACGAGATCGCGGAACTCCTTGCCCTCGTCATAGCGGGGGTGCTCTGGGTCATAGATCCCGGTGAGCGGCACGCCCTTGCCCATCACATCGGCGGGCATCGCCTTGGTGAGGGTCTCTCCGACGGAGAAGGGGTGGCCGAGCACCCGGGAGGCGTCCTTGACGGCCTGCTTGGCCTTGATCGTCCCGTACGTGACGATGTAGGACACCCGGTCGTCGCCGTACTTCTCGGTGACATAGCGGATGACCTCGCCGCGCCGGCGCTCGTCGAAGTCGACATCGAAGTCGGGCATGGAGGCCCGCTCGGGGTTCAAGAAGCGCTCAAAGATCAGCCCGTGCGGGATCGGGTCCAAGTCGGTGATCCCCATGGCGTACGCGCACATGGACCCCGCGCCGGAGCCTCGTCCCGGACCGACTCGGATGCCCTGGCGCTTGGCCCAGTTGATGAAGTCGGCGACGACGAGGAAGTACCCCGCGTATCCCTTGCCGATGATCACCTCTTGCTCATACGCGGCCTGGCGCTGCGCGTAATCGGGCACCCCATCGGGGAAGCGACGGGCAAGCCCGCTCGCGCATTCCTTGATGAACCAACTCGTCTCGTCCTCCCCTTCGGGGCAGGGGAAGCGCGGCATGTAGCGCCCTTCGCCCTCGGTGAACGAGACATCGCATTGCTCGGCGATCAGCAGGGTGTTGTCGCACGCCTCCGGCAACTCGCGCCAGAGCTCGCGCATCGCGGCGGGCGACTTGATGTAGAACTCATCCGAGCCGAACTTAAAGCGGTTGGGGTCGTGCAGGGTCGCGCCGGAGTTGATGCAGAGCAGGGCGCTGTGCGCTTGGGCGTCGGCCTGGGTCGCGTAATGCAGGTCATTGGTCGCAAGCAGCGGCAGCTGGAGGTCCCTCGCGAGTCGGAGCAGATCCTTACGGACCCGACGCTCGATGTCGTCGTCGAGGTGGTGCTCCATGAGCTCGCAGTAGAAGCTGTCGGCACCGAAGATGTCTTTGAGATCCGAGGCCGCCTGGCGAGCCTGGTCGTACTGGCCGAGGCGGATCCGCGTCTGGATCTCCCCCGAGGGGCAGCCGGTCGTCGCGATCAGGCCCTTGCCGTAGGTGCTGAGCAGTTCGTTGTCGATCCGGGGGTACTTGGCGTACACCTGATCCAAGGAGGCCTGCGAGCCCATCCGGAAGAGGTTGTGCATCCCCGCGTTATCGCGCGCGAGCAGGGTCATATGGGTGTAGAGACCGCGGTTGGAGACGTCATCGCGCTCCTGCCCCCGCTCGCCCCAGGTGCGCCGCTCGCGGTCGGTGCGGTGAGTGCCCGGGGTGACATAGGCCTCGAGGCCGATGATCGGCTTGACGTCGTACTTGCGCGCCGTGGACCAGAACTCGTAGGCCCCGAAGAGGTAGCCGTGATCGGTCATCGCGATCGCCGGCATCCCCATCTCCTGGGCGATGGCAAACATATCCCCCACCCGGGCCGCACCATCGAGCATCGAGTACTCGGTGTGGTTATGGAGGTGGACGAAGTTCTTCTCACGGGGCAGCATCGACATCGCGCTCGATTCTAGATCCGCGGGCCGACAACCGGTCGCAGCGACCCGCTAGGCCGGAGTGAGACGCTCCAAGGCCGCGGCGAGGTCCTCGGGGTAGGTGCTCTCGTAGTGCACGTACTCGCCCGTCCCGGGGTGGGTGAAGCCAAGGCCCATGGCATGGAGCCACTGCCGCTCGAGGCCAAGGGACCGGGCGAGGACCGGGTCTGCTCCATACAGCGGGTCCCCGACGCACGGATGCCGAAGGGCGGCCATGTGCACCCTGATCTGGTGAGTCCGTCCGGTCTCGAGGTGCACCTCGAGCAGGGACGCGTGACGGAAGGCTTCGAGCAATTCGTAGTGGGTGACGGCGTGCTTGCCCGAGTCCATCACGGCGAACTTGTAGTCATGACCGGGATGACGCCCGATCGGTGCGTCGATCGTGCCAGCGTGCGGGTCGGGCAGGCCCTGGACGAGCGCGTGGTACGTCTTATCGACCCGGCGTTCCTTGAAGGCCCGCTTGAGCACCGAGTAGGCGTACTCGCTCTTGCAGACGACCATCAGGCCCGAGGTCCCGACGTCGAGCCGCGAGACGATCCCCTGGCGCTCGCTCGCTCCGCTCGTGCTGATCCGGTATCCCGCCGCGGCGAGTCCGCCGAGGACGGTCGGGCCCTGCCAGCCGACGCTCGGGTGGGCGGCAACGCCCACGGGCTTGTCGACCACCACGATGTCGTCGTCATCGTGGATGATCCGCATCCCGGGTACCGGCTCGGCGACGACCTCCAGGCTGGGGCTCACTGGCGCGGCGGGCAGGGTGACCTCCAGGTGGGCCCCGGCGCGCACCCGCTCGGATTTGGCCACCACCTTGTGGTCGAGGACGACATGGCCCGCGCTCGCGAGCTCGGCAGCGCGGGTCCGGGACAGACCAAACAGCCGGGCGATCGCGGCATCGACCCGCTCCCCCTCGAGGCCGTCTGGGATGAGGACATTACGGGTCTGGCTCACTGCTCCCCCTTCGGCCCGCCGAGCGGGACATCCTTGATCATGAGGGCAACGACCAGCACCGCCCCGACCACGATCCAGATATCGGCCACATTGCCGACGAAATAGCCGGCGTAGTCGATGAAGTCCACGACATGCCCGCGGCCGGGTCCGGGCTCGCGGAAGAAGCGGTCGATCAGGTTCCCGAGCGATCCCCCGAGGATCAGCCCGAGGGCGATCGCCCACGCGGGGTGGGTGAGCTTCCTCGCGGCCCAGATGATCCCGAGCGTGATCAGCACCGCGAGCGCGGTCATCACCCAGGTCACCTCGTTGCCAAGGGAGAAGGCGGCCCCGGAGTTACGGATCAACCGCAAGCTGAGCAGATCGCCCACGACCGGCACCCGGTGTCCATCGGCGAGCGCGCTCAAGGCCCAGACCTTGCTCGCCTGATCGGCGATCAGCCCGATCACCGCGATCGCGGCCATCGCCCACCGCAGGCGCGAGGAGCCCCCTTCGACCTGGCGGGACGGTGTCGTTGTGGGTGTCTCGCCGGTCAGCGTCGTTCCTGTTTCGTTTTGCATCGCACGCACAGGGTCGCACGCGGATAGGCCTGGAGTCGAAGCTTGCCGACCGCCTCGCCGCAGGCCTCACAGACCCCGTAGGTGCCATCCTTGATCCGCTCCAGAGCATGCAGACCCTGATCCAGCATCGCGCGAGCGTTGTTGGCGAGGCTGATCTCCTGCTCCCGCTCGAAGGTCTTCGCACCGGCGTCGGCCTGGTCGTCCCCGGCGCCCTCGACCGTGTCGCGCATGAGATCAACGATCTCGTGCTCGGCGCTTGCGATCTCGGCCCGCAGGTGGTCGACATCTTCTTGGAGGTCTCGGCGCACGGCCTTGAGCTCTGCGGCGGTCCACGGGGACTCGTCCTCGCGCACCAACAGGCGGGACCGGTCTCCGCCCCCGCCCTTCTTCGCGCCCGTCGTGCTCTTGGCGCTCTTCTTCGCCGCTTTGGTCGCCATGCCCCGTCCCTTACCTGGTCAGCCGCAGTCGAAGGCGCCCTACAGCGCCTTCGGTGGCCTGAGGATAGGCGCTCCGAGCCCCTGGCGGCCACTTAACTCGCCGTCAACAAAAGGGGCCGAGCACCCGCTCCGGTGCTCGGCCCCTTTTTTTGTGCGTGGTCTACCACGCCAGGTGGCGTCAGTGCTGGTGAGCCTGCTCGGTGCTGGCACCGGTCGACTCGAGGTCCTTCAGCTGACCCGTGATGTACGCCTTCAGGCGACCGCGGTAGTCGCTTTCGAAGGAACGCAACTCGGCGATCTGGCGCTCAATCCCCTCGCGCTGGGTGGTGAGGTCGTCAAGAATCTTCTTCTTGTTGTTCTCCGCCTCGGTCACCATGCCCGTCGCGCGGTTTCGCGCTTCACCGACCAACTGGTCGCGGGTGCTGGTGCCCTCGCCGACGAGCTGGTCATGCTGGGACTGGCCGGAGGAGACGAGCTCGTCGTGGCGACGCTGACCGGTGGCGACCAGCTCATCGTGCTGAGCCTGGCCGGTCGCGATCAACTCGTCGTGGCGGCGCTGACCGGTCGAGATCAGCGTGTCGTGCTGCGAGCGAGCCTCGGCGACCAGCTTGTCGCGGGTGGTCTGACCCTCGGCGACATGCTCGTCGTGCAGGCGCTGCGCCAGGGCGATCAGGCCGGTAGCCGACGTCCCGCCGACACCGGCAGCGGCGGCCATGTCATTGGCCGGGGCGGCCGCGGGCGCTGCGGCCTCGGGGGCCGGGCGGTTGGCCGCCTCCTGCTGGCGCTTGGTGGCCTCGGCCTCGGCGCGCTCGGCCGCGGCGTTGGCCCGAGCGATCCGCTCCTGGGCGGCGCGCTCGGCCTCTTCGGCGCGCGCACCCACAAGTTCGATGCGCTCCTTGGACTCGCGCTCGATGCGCTCGACCTGCTCCTGCGCGCTCGCGACTCGGGCCTGGCCATCCTTGACCTCGCGGGCCTGCTCCTGGTCCGCACGTGCCTGACGCTGCTCGAGGTCGGCGAGGCGGGACTCGGCGTCGACGCGGGCCCCCTTCTCGCGCTCCAACCGCGAGCGAAGGTCGTCAAGCTGACGGGACAGGTCCTCGCCACGACGCTGGGCGTCGTCGCGCTGCCGGGTCATGGCCGCGAGCTCCTGAGGAGCCGCACCGGCCGCGTTGCCTCCAGCGCCACCGTCCTCGACCCGGGTCCGCAGGTCCTCGGACTCCTTGACCATGCGTCGCATCTCCGCGACGACCTCGTCGAGGAAGTCATCGACCTCGCGCTCGTCGTAGCCACGACGGAACTGGGTCTGCGTAAACGTCTTATTAAGGACGTCCTCGGGCGTCAGCGCCATCATCTACTCCTCATCAACGGTGAGCTGGGGAACCAGCTGAAACAGCACACAGTGAGACGTCCGCGCGTCGCGCCCGGACGTGTCTCACCTGTTCAGACTAGACGATTCGTAACAACAAGGAAACGACGAGGAGCACGATCAAGAAGGCGAGGTCGATCGCCACGCCGCCGATGCGCAGGGGTGGGACGACCCTGCGCACGGCCTTTAACGGCGGATCGGTCAGCGTGTAGACGGTCTCGGCGATCACGAGCAGTGGGCCGCGGGGCCGCCATTGGCGGGCAAAGACCTGGATCCACTCCAGCACCAAGCGCCCCAATAGGACGACGAAATACACAAAGAGGATCAGGTGAAGGATCGCGCGGACCGTGCTCATGGCTCTATTGGATCAAATCGAGGAGCGCTGCTTAAGAGCCCGCGCACGATCGAACCGATGGTTACTCGCGGCTCGTTCAGCTCTGGTTGAACAGACCGCGGGCAGGACCGGCCTCGGCGGCGGCACCCTCGGCGTCGACCTCGATGTGCTCGGGTGAGAGAAGGAACACCTTGTTGGTGACCCGCTCGATCGACCCGTGGAGACCAAAGACCAGACCGGCGGCGAAGTCGACCAGGCGCTTGGCGTCGGCATCGTCCATGTCCGTCAGGTTCATGATCACCGGGGTGTTCGCGCGGAAGCTCTCCCCGATGGCGCGCGCGTCGTTGTAGGTGCGCGGGTGGATGGTCGTGATGCGATTCAAGGGGGCCACCTCGGCATCGTGGATCGGCGCCACCGGCCGAAGGGGGGTCACCTGGGCCCGCGGCTCGTGGGTGGCATAAGGAGCCTCCTGCTCGTAACCCTCGTCGTACCCGTCGTCGGCGTACTCGGCGTCGTACCGCTCGTCTTCAGCGAGCCCGAGGTAGACCATCGTTTTGCGCAGTGCCCCAGCCATGTCTCTCCCTTGTGCAGCCAGTTCGTCCCGTGTGGCGGCGTGTTCGGTCGTGACTGAAGTTACCCGTGTGACTCGCGTTCTTTGAGGATTGCGGTCCCGACACGCAGGTGTGTCGCCCCAAATTCGATCGCGGCTTCCAGATCGGCGCTCATCCCAGCCGAGATCATGCGCGCCGTCGGATGGTCCCGGCGGACCTCTTCGGCGATCCCCGCAAGATGCTCGAAGGCCTCGCGTGGGTCGGCCCCGAGCGGAGCGACCGCCATCACCCCACCCGGTCGCAGACCGCTCGCGGCGATCTCATCGACGAGCGCGCGGACCTCGTCGGGGCGGGCTCCACCGCGTCCGGGCTGCGGGGTCGGGTCGAGATCGACCTGGACGAGCGCGGTGAGATCGCGTCCGGATTCGGCGGCGGACCGGGCGAGCCGCGCGATCACCTTCGCGCGGTCCACCGAGTGGACCACATCGGCCCATCGCGCCACCGCGGCGGCCTTCTTCGACTGCAGTTGACCGATGAAGTGCCATCGCAGGTCCGGCGGGAGCCCACCCTGCTCGACCTTGACGCGGGCCTCCTGCTCGCGACTCTCGCCCACGTCGCGCACGCCAAGTTCGGCGAGCAGGTCGATGTCGCTGCGGGGGAAGGTCTTGGTGACCACGATGAGGTCGACGTCATCGCGGGGTCGCCCAAAGGCGTCACAGGCCGCCCCGATCCGCCGGTTAACCTCGGCCAGGCCTTCGGCGAGCACCTCGCGCCGCGAGCTCATTGGTGACGCCTCACGATCACCCCGGCGGTACGGCCCGTCACGCCGTCGCGCCGATACGAATAGAGGTCGTCTCGCTCGCGCGTGCATCCCGGCACCCAGGTGACTGGGACGGCGCCGGCGTGCAACTGCTCGACCACCCCCGCGGCGACATCGATCGCGGGGGTCCCGATCCAGGTGACCGCCGAGGCGGCCGGGCTCACCGAGGCGGCCTCGGCGCGCATCGGCTCCGGCACTTCGTAGCACCGGCCGCACACCGAGGGGCCCACCGTGGCCTCGATCTCGCGGGCTCCGAGGTCACGCATCGCTTCGATGACGGCGGGGATCACGCCCGCCATCATCCCCGGGCGGCCGGCATGAGCCACCGCGATCACCCCTGCGCGCTCGTCCTTAAGCAGCACGGGGGTGCAATCGGCCACCAAGACCGCAAGCGCGAGGTCGGCCTCGGTCGTCACCATCGCGTCAGCGGTCGGCGGGTGATCCACCGAGCCTTGATCGACCTGCGCCACCTCCGCGCCGTGAACCTGGTTCATGTACACGACGCTCGTGACCCCGAGCGCCCGCGCCACCGCATCGCGATTCGCCCGCACGTCCTCCAGCCGATCGCCGACGTGCGACCCGAGGTTGAGCCCCGCGTACGGGCCCTCACTGCGCCCATCGCCACGATCGGTGAAGGCCAGCGTCACCTCACCGTCGTCTTCACGCCACGAGAGCACGAAGGGTGACTACTTGAGGAAATCGGGCACGTCGAGGTCATCTTCGCGCGGGGTGTAGGGACGCGAAGGGACCGGGGCCGGCGCGGGGTCGACGGGGTGCACCGGGGCGTGCTCGTCGACCTCGACCGCCTCGCCGGGAGCCTCGTGCGAGACGGGCTGCGACGCGGGCGGTGCCGCAGCCGGCGCCGGAGCGGCAGCGGGCGCGGGTGCGGGGCGGGACTCGCCAACAGATCCAAGAGAGCGGGCCTGGGCCTCGGTGCGCTTGGCCGGCGCGCCACCATCGAAGCCGGCAGCGATGACGGTGACCCGCACCTCGTCGCCGAGCGCATCATCGATGACCGCACCGAAGATGATGTTGGCCTCCGGGTGAGCAGCCTCTTGGACCAGCCGTGCCGCCTCGTTGATTTCGAAGAGGCCGAGGTCGCTGCCACCTTGGACCGAGAGCAGCACGCCGTGAGCCCCGTCGATGCTCGCCTCGAGCAGCGGGCTGGAGATGGCGAGCTCGGAGGCCTGGACCGCGCGGTCCTCTCCGCGGGCCGAGCCGATCCCCATCAGGGCGGAGCCGGCGCCCTGCATGACCGACTTCACGTCGGCGAAGTCGAGGTTGATCAGACCCGGCGTGGTGATGAGGTCGGTGATCCCCTGGACACCGGAGAGCAGCACCTGGTCGGCGCTGCGGAAGGCATCGAGCATGCTGACATTGCGGTCGCTGATTGACAGCAGCCGGTCGTTGGGGATCACGATCAGGGTGTCGACCTCGTCGCGCAGCTGCCCGATCCCCGCGTCGGCCTGGTTGGCCCGGCGTCGCCCTTCGAAGGTGAAGGGCCGGGTGACGACACCGATGGTGAGCGCGCCGAGGCCCTTGGCGATCTTGGCGACGACCGGCGCTCCGCCGGTACCCGTCCCGCCGCCCTCCCCTGCGGTGACGAAGACCATGTCGGCGCCCTTGAGCACCTCTTCGATCTCTTCGGCGTGATCCTCGGCGGCCTTGCGACCGACCTCGGGATCCGCTCCGGCACCGAGGCCGCGCGTCAGCTCGCGGCCGACGTCCAACTTGACGTCGGCGTCGGACATGAGCAAGGCCTGGGCGTCGGTGTTGATCGCGATGAACTCAACACCCTTAAGGCCCACCTCGATCATCCGGTTGATGGCGTTGACACCGCCGCCGCCGATGCCGACGACCTTGATGACGGCCAAGTAGTTCTGGGGTGATGCCACGGCGGGGTCTCCTGACGTCCTGCACTGCGAAAGAAAGTAAAAAGTCTGGTGTTGTTCTCGGTCGCACCCCTTCCGCAAACCAAAACCTAAAGGTAAACTTGAGGGTTACATTTTGGTCACGGCCGGTGTGCCGATGACGTTAGGTGGGCGGCACAGCCCTTTCAAGAACATTCGCGCGTGTCGCACCCGCCGCCTGGGAAATGCCGGCTCGTCTGGCTAGCGCGGCGTCGTCGCCGGGTCATTGGGGGCGGTGAGGTCAATCCGCTTCGGCTTCTTGGCCAAGAGGATCTCCATCACCTTGACCTTGAGCTCCGGATCGCTGGCGTCACCCCAGACCACCGTGGTCGAGCCGATCCGGAAGGTCACGGCCTGGGCCGCATCGACACGAACATCACGGACCTTGGCGCGCTGATCCGCAGGGAGCGCGGCGAGCATCGAGCGAGCGGCGCTGACCGCGTGCTGGCTCACCTCTGCCTCACCCTCGGCTCGAACTTCAGGGACTCCCTTCGGAACCTTGGTTACCGTGCGATAGCGCACGCCATGGTGATCGACGAGGTCGAGCTTGCCGTTGGTGCGGACGGCGAGCGCTGGCTCACGGCTCGTCACGACGAGGCGCAGCGTATTGGGCCAGGCTCGCTCGACCCGTACGTGAGCGACGCCGCGCAGGGCCGCGACCTCGGCCGCTGCCTGGTCGGTATCGACCCGCGCGAGCGGTGTGCCGGTCCACTGCTCGCCGACCGTGTTCACTCGAGCGCGGTCGGCCGGGTCGGCGCCCTCGACCTCGACCTGGTTGACCGCGAGGACCGGTGAGAAACCCACGACCCACGCCAGCGCGGCGAGCACCACCACGCTCACCGCAGCGATCAGGAATCGGCGGCGTCGGCGGGCCCGGTGAGCGCTGGCGCGATGGGCGAAGGGGTCGTCGTGGCCCCGCGTGGTCATCGCCCCTCCGTCGCCAGGGCCGCGAGGATTGCTGCCGGTAGTTCGGTCACGTCGCCGGCCCCGATCGTCAGGATCAGATCGCCCGGGCGCGCCTGATCCACCACGGCGGCCACCGCCTGCTCGCGGCCCAGGACGTCCACGGCCTTCCCGCTGGCCCGAAGGGGGGCCGCGATGAGCTCGGAGGAGACCCCGTCGATGGGCTCCTCGCGAGCGCCGTAGATATCGAGCAGGATGATCTGGTCGGCCGGTGCGAGGCCGGCCGCGAAGCCCGCGGCGAAATCTCGGGTCCTCGAATACAGGTGGGGCTGGAAGATCACCCGCAACTTGCCCGGCGCCGCGATCTGGGCGGCGGTCCGCACGACCGCTTCGACCTTGCCCGCGTTGTGGGCGTAGTCGTCGACGACGACCACGCCGCGCGCGGTGCCCCGCGTTTCAAAACGGCGCCGTGTCCCGCCGAAGGACCCGAGGCCAGCGAGGATGGCTTCGGGATCGACGCCGAGCCCGCGGGTGGCAGCGGCATAGGCGCCCGCGGCGTTCAGCAGGTTATGCGCCCCCGGGACCTGCAGGTGCAGCGTGCGGGGCACCCCGCCGTCGGTGAGGGTGGCACGCGAACCGAGGCCATCGAGGTCGAGGCCGGTGAGGCGCAGGTCGGCGTCCTGGCCGAAGCCGTAGGTGATCACCCGCCCACCATCGGCGCGGGCGCTCTGCGCCAAGTCGGCCGAGCCGGGGTCATCGGCGCAGGCGACGAGGAGACCCCCATCGCGGATCGTCGAGGCGAACTCTCGGTAAGCCTCTTGCACCGTCTCGTAGGTGCCGTAGAAGTCGAGGTGGTCCGGTTGGACGTTGGTCACGATGGCGACGTCCGGGTGATAAACGAGGAAGGATCCGTCGGACTCGTCCGCCTCGGCCACGAAGGCCGCGCCGCCACCGAGCGCGGCGTTGGTGGCGCGCTCGGTCAACTCACCGCCGAGCGCGAAGGAGGGGTCCTGGCCTGCGTGGCTGAGCGCGGATGTCAGCATCGACGAGGTGGTCGTCTTGCCGTTAGCGCCGGCGACCGCCACCCGCCACTGCGTGCCCATCGCCGCCGCTAGGGCCTGGCTCCGGTGGAGCACCGGCAGGCCCAGTTCCCGAGCGTGCATCAGCTCGGGGTTGTCTGCCCGAATCGCCGAGCTGACCACGATCGTGTCGACGCCGTCGACGTGGGCGGGATCGTGGCCGACGAAGATCGTCGCGCCCGCCTCGCGCAGGGCTTGCAGCACCGCGCCATCGCGTTGATCCGAGCCACTCACGCGGAGGCCGGCTTGGAGGAGAAGTCGTGCGACGGCCGACATCCCCGCACCCCCGACCGCGAGGACGTGGACCCGCCCGAGCCCAGCGAGCGGCGGGATCGGGGCATCGACATCGAAGCGCGGTGTGAAGCTGCGGGTCATCGGCGCTCGCCTCCTCGCGCCGAGGCCGCCGCCTCGGCCACCAGGTCGGCGAGGAGTTCGTCGGCGTGGCGCTCCCCCACCGCGGCCGCGGCACGCGACATCGCGGCGACCCGCTCGGGGTCTCCGACGAGAGCGGGGACCTGCTCGGCAACCCACGCCGGGGTCACCTCGGCGTCCTCCACGAGGAGTCCTCCCCCGGCCTCGACGACTCCGGTCGCGTTGAGCCGCTGCTCACCATTGCCGATCGGTAGCGGCACGTAGATCCCCGGCAAACCGACCGCGGTCAGCTCGCACACCGTCCCGGCCCCGGCCCGGCAGACCACGGCATCAACGGCGGCGTAGGCCAGATCCATCCGATCCAGGTACGGGACGACGACATACGGGGCACCCGAAGCGCCCGAGGCGACGAATTCCTTGCCGGCTCCGGTCGCGTGGAGCACCTGGATCCCCGATGAACTAAGCGCCCCCACGCTCGCCGCGAAGGCCTCGTTGAGCCGCTGCGCACCCAGCGAGCCGCCAGTGACGAGCACGGTCGGCAGGTCCGGGTCCAAGCCGAAGGTCGCGCGCCCCTCTTCGCGGCGGGCAGCGCGGTCTAAGGTCGCGATCTCGTGCCGCAGCGGCAGGCCGAGGACCCGCGCCCCGCGCAAGGGCGTCCGCGCAAAGGTGGTCGCGACGAAGGGGGTCATCCGCGCGCCGAGGCGATTGGCCAGACCCGGCCGGGCGTTCGCTTCATGGACGACGATCGGCACGCGCTTGCGCCGCGCGGCCAGGTAAGCGGGCGTCGAGACATACCCGCCGAAACCCACGACCACCTCGGCCTCGGAGGACTCGATGGCCTCCTCCGCGGCCCGGACCGCATCCCGGAGCGCACCAGGCAGCCGGAACAGAGCCCTGCCCGGACGGCGCGGCATCGGCACCTTGGGCACGATCGCGAGGGGATAGCCGCGCTCGGGGACCAGTCGGGACTCCAGACCAACCTCGGTGCCGAGCGCCGTCACCTGCACCTGCGGGTCGCGGCGGCGGAGCGCATCGGCAAGCGCGAGCAGAGGAGAAACATGGCCGGCGGTCCCCCCGCCGGCCAGTAGGACGTGTCGAGGTCCGGGGCTGGGCATGGTCGATGCTTCCTGTTAGGACGGATTGCGCCGCACGAGAGCGGCGGTGCGTTGGAGCAGGCTCGGGCGCGAGGACATCGCCTCGACGCAGCCCGGCTCGGACCGGGCAAAGCTCAGCAGGACCCCGACCGCGAGCATGGTCGTGACCAGCGAGGAGCCGCCGGAGGAGACGAAGGGCAGCGGGACGCCGATCACCGGGAGCATCCCGATCACCGCCCCGACATTGACGATCGCCTGGACGAGGATCCAGGTCGCGATCCCGGCCGTGGCCAGGCGGACGAAGAGGTCATCGGTGCGAGCGACGAGACGCACCGCGGTGAGCGCGAACGCGCCGAAGAGGGCCAGGACGACGAAGGTGCCGATCAGGCCGAGCTCCTCGCCGATCACCGCGAAGATGAAGTCGTTGTAGGGCTCGGCGAGACGCCCCCACTTCTCGCGGCTCGCGCCGAGACCAACTCCCCACCAGCCGCCATCGGCGAGCGCGTACTTGCCGTGCACCGGCTGCTGACAGATCCCGTAGTACAGCTCGCTCGTCGGGGCGCACTGCTCGGGGTTGAGCCAGATCGCGATCCGGGCCATCCGGTTATCGCTCATCTGCGCGGCAGCGGCGGCGAGCGCTCCGAGGGCGGCGAGCCCGGCGACGAACCATCGCGCCGGGACTCCCGCGGCGAAGAGAACTCCGACGACCACCGCCGCGATCACCATCGCCGTCCCGAGGTCGTGGCCGTACATCACGAGGCCGAGCACGATCGCGGCGAGCGGGATGACGAAGGGGATGAGGGCATGTCGCAGCCGCCCGGCGAGAGCGCGCTTGCGCTCCAAGATCACCGCGCCGGTCAGCGCGAGACCGAGCTTGGCGAGTTCGCTCGGCTGCAGGCTCAACGGGCCGAGCGTCAACCAGTTCTTGTTGCCCTGAAAGCCCGTCCCGAGCGGCGTCCAGGCGACGACCGCGAGGAGCACGATCGAGACGAGGAGCAGCGGCACCGCAAGGCGGCGCCAAAAGCCGATGCTGCGGTTCGCCGCGAACCACAGGGCCCCGGCCCCGATCGCCGCGAAGAGCGCCTGCTTGCCGAAGATCGCAAAGGAGGCGTCGTGCTCCTTCAGCGAGACGATCATCGAGGCCGACAGGACCATGACGAGGCCGATCATCACGAGGGCCCCGACAATGCCGAGGAGCAGGTAGTACGTCGTCAAGGGGGTCTCGAAGCGGGCCAGCCAGCGTTCGGCACCCGAGCGCGCGCCGCGGCGTGAGTCCGTCGCGGCGCTGCTGCTCATCGCCTCACCCTTCCTGCAGGTGTCTTTCGACCGCCGCGGCGAAGGCGACGCCGCGCTGGTGATAGTTCTCGAACATGTCCATGGAGGCCGCGGCCGGTGCCAGGAGGACGACATCGCCGGGTCGCGCCAGCAGGGCCGCCTCCTGGACGACGCGGTCCATGGCATCAGTGTCGGTGTTCGCGACGTCGATGACCGGCACATCGGGCGCGTGTCGCCGCATCGCCTCGGCGATCTGCTCGCGATCCGCCCCGATCAGGATCACGCCGCGCAGCCGGTCGCGGGCCGCGGCGACGAGCTCGTCGACCTTAGCCCCCTTCAAGAGCCCGCCAGCGATCCAGACGACCGAGGGGTAGGCGGTGAGCGACGCGGTCGCCGCGTGCGGATTCGTCGCCTTTGAATCGTCGATCCAGGTGACCTCGTCCTTGGTCGCGACGTGAGCGATCCGATGCGGCTCGGGCGTCCACGCCCGCAGTCCGTCGCGGATAGCGGAGGTCGGGACACCCGCCGCGCGAGCGAGGGCCGCCGCGGCGAGGGCATTGGCGATGACGTGCGGAGCGACGTGACCGCTTGCATCCCGGAGATCATCGAGCGTGCCGAGCTCGGCGGCGCTGCGCTGGCGGTCGTCGATAAAGGCCCGGTCGGCGAGAACCTCTTCGACGAGTCCCACCATGGACGGCGCGGGCATCCCGAGGGTAAAGCCGATCGCCCGGCACCCCTCTTGGACATCGGCCTGCTCGACGAGCCGCTCGGTCACCGGGTCGGCGACGTTATAGACGCAGGCGATCTCGGTGTTTTCGTACACCTTGCCCTTGGCCCTCGTGTACTCCTCGAGCGAACCATGCCAGTCGACGTGATCGGGCGCGATGTTGAGGCAGGCCGAGGCGAGCGGACGAAGGGAGTGTGACCAGTGGAGTTGGAAGCTCGACAGTTCGACCGCGATGACCTGGTAGCCCTGCGGGTCTTGAATCGCTTCGATGACCGGCGTGCCGACATTGCCCGCGCTCGTCGCCCGTAACCCGGCGGCGGACAGGATCGAGGCGAGCATCTGGACGGTCGTCGTCTTGCCGTTGGTGCCGGTGACGGTGATCCACGGGGCGGCGCCCTGCTCGGGGCGCAGTCGCCACGCGAGCTCGACATCGCCCCAGATCGGGATCGCGCGCTCGGCGGCAGCGGCGAGCAGCGGTTGATGAGGTGCCCATCCCGGCGAGGTCACGATCAGGTCCGGCGCGCCCCCTTCCGGCAGGGCCTGCGGATGCTGCGGGCCGAGCAAGAGGTGGGCGCCGAGAACGCCGAGGATTTCGGCGCGATCGGCAAGTGGTGAACCCGCCGCCGGCTCCTTGCCGTCGACGACCGTGACATTCGCCCCGCGCTCGAGGAGGGCGTCGGCGGCGGCGAAGCCTGAGACGCCGAGACCGGTCACCAGGACATTCAGGCCAGCCCAGCCGGGGGCGTCGCGGTGGGTGAGGGCGTCGAGGTTAGTTCCCACCGACGACCCACTCCGCGTAGAACAGGCCGAGGCCGAGGGCGACGAAGAGTCCGGCGATGATCCAGAAGCGGATCACGATCGTGACCTCTTGCCAGCCTAATAACTCGAAGTGGTGCTGCAGGGGTGCCATCCGAAAGACCCGCTTGCCGGTCGCCTTGAAGAAACCGACCTGGATGATCACCGACAAGGTGATGGTGACGAAGAGCCCACCGAGAATCACGATCAGGATCTCGGTACGGGTGAGGATCGCAAGACCCGCGAGCGCGCCACCGAGGGCGAGGGAGCCGGTATCACCCATGAAGATCTTTGCGGGCGAGCCGTTCCACCACAAGAAACCGAAGCAGGCCCCCATCCCGCCGGCGGCGACGACGGCGAGGTCGAGCGGATCTCGGACGTCGTAACACTTGATGCTCGGGTTGACCTGGCAGTTCTGATTGAACTGCCAGATCGCGATGAGGACGTACGACGCGAAGACCATCACCGAAGCGCCGGTCGCGAGGCCATCGAGGCCGTCGGTCAGGTTCACTCCATTAGAGGTCCCGGCGATCATCAGGTTGGCCCATAGGAGGAAGAGGACAAAGCCGAGGAGGGGGCCCGCGAAGGCGAGGTCCAAGGCGGTGTCGCGCACAAACGAGATATGGGTCGATGCCGGGGTGCGGAAGGCGTCGTTCGGGAACTGCAGGGCCAGCCCGGCGAAGATCACGCCAACCAGCGTTTGCCCGATCAGCTTTTGGCCCGACCGCAGGCCGAGACTGCGCTGCTTGCTGATCTTGATGTAGTCGTCGGCGAACCCGACGGCGCCGAGCCCGGCCATGAGGAAGAGGACGAGCAGGCCGCTCGCCGTGGGCAACTCCCAGGTGACGAGGTGAGCGACGAGGTAGGCCATGACGGTGGCGCCGATGATGACCGTGCCCCCCATCGTCGGCGTCCCGCGCTTGGTGTGGTGCGAGGTCGGGCCGTCATCCCGGATGAACTGGCCGTAGCCCTTCTTGACGAGGAACTTGATGAAGGCCGGGGTTCCGAGAAGGGCCACCACGAGCGAGACCGTCGCCGCGATCAGGACCGCTTTCACTTCGTAACCTCCACCACACGCTCCGCGAGCCAGCGCAACCCGGCGTCGCGACTGGACTTGAACAATACGACGTCGCCAGGGCGGAGTCGGTCCGATAGCACGTCCCACGCGCCATCGGTATCCGCGACGACCTCGGCGTGGGTCGAGTCGGCAGCCGCCATCGCACCGGCCGCGATGGGCGCGGCGATCTTGCCAACGGCGAGGACCTCATTGAAGCCGAGGTTGGCAGCCTCCCGACCGACCTGCTCATGGAGGGCCTCGGACTCCTCCCCCATCTCGAGCATCGCGCCGAGGACGGCCCAGCGGCGACCCGGCACCGCCATATCGGCGACGGCCCGGAGCGCGGCGCGCATCGAGTCCGGGTTGGCGTTGTAGGCGTCGTTGACCACCGTGACGCCATCGGCCCGCTCGCTGACCTCCATCCGCCAGCGGCTGACCGGGCCGGTGGCGGCCAGGGCCGTCGCGATCTGGTCCAGGGCGAGGCCGCTTTCGAGGGCGATCGCCGCGACGGTGAGGGCGTTGCCGACGTGGTGGCGGCCGACGAGGGCCAGCGTGACCGGGGCCGTCCCGACCGGGGTGACCAGGTCGAAGGAGGCCCGGCCGCGATCGTCGGTGCGGACCTGCTCGGCGCGAATCTGCGCGCGCGGCGACTCCCCCACGAAGACCACGCGGGCCGAGGTGAGCGGCGCCATCGCGGCGACCCTCGGGTCATCGGCGTTTAAGACCGCGACGCCGTCGGCAGGCAGCGCCTCGACCAGCTCACTCTTGGCGCGGGCGACGGCGTCAAGTGAGCCGAACTCGCCGACGTGGGCATGGCCGACGTTAAGAACCGCACCGATGCGCGGCGGGGCGATCTCGGTGAGGTAGCGCACATGGCCAGCGCCGCGGGCACCCATCTCGACGACGAGGTGGGCCGTCGTCGGGGTGATCCGGCAGACGGTGAGGGGGACGCCGACCTCGGAGTTGTACGACCCCTGCGGCGCGATGGTCTCGCCATCTTGCGCGAGCACCGCACCGAGGAGGTCCTTGGTGCTGGTCTTGCCCGAACTGCCGGTGATCCCAATGACATTCAGGCTCGGACCGCGGCTGTCGACTAGGTGGCGGGCGAGCGCGACGAAGGCGTCTTGGACGTCGGTGACCAGCACGTGAGGCAGGCCGTCGACCGGCATCGTGACGAGGGCCGCGACGGCCCCCTTCGCGGCGGCGCCGCCAACGTACTGGTGGCCGTCCGCGTGTTCGCCGACCCGGGCGATATAGAGGCTGCCCGGCTCGGCCTCGCGCGAGTCGGTCACGACGGGCCCGTCGATGACGATCTCGGCGGGATCGAGGTCACCGGTCCCGGCAATCGAGCCACCGGTCACCTCGGCGATGTGGGCGAGGGTCATTGGGATCATCGGGTCTCCTCCCGCAGGGCGGCGGCGAGCACCTCGCGGTCGTCGAAGGGGTGGACCGTGCCGGTGATCTCCTGGCCGGTTTCGTGACCCTTGCCGAGCAGGGCGACCGTCCCGTCCCCGCCAGCCGCCGCCACGGCATGCGCGATCGCCTCGGCGCGGCCGGGGACGATCTTCACCTCCACCGGCCGGCTGCCCGCGATCTCGCGCGCGCCGACGGCCACGGCCTCGCGGATGGCGGCGGGGTCCTCATCGCGGGGGTTGTCGTCGGTCACGATCACCACGTCGGCATGTCGAGCGGCAGCGGCCCCCATCCCCGGTCGTTTGCCGGGATCTCGTGACCCGCCAGCGCCGAGCACGGCGACCAGCGTGCCGGGGGTGGATTCGCGAAGGGCGGCGAGGGCCGCTGCGACGGCGTCCGGGGTGTGCGCGAAGTCGACCACGCCCCGCGGGCTGCCCGTCGGCCCAACGACCGGTTGCATCCGGCCCGGCACCTCTGGGGTGACCTCGAGCGCCACTCGCACGCGCTGCGGATCGTGACCGGCGAGGATCAACGCCACCGCGGCCAGCGCGGTATTGACCTCGTTGAAGTCGCCCGGCAGCGCCGAGCGCAGCGCGAGTTCGAGCCCGTCTGGACCTCGGAGCACGAAGCCCTCGGCGCCGCGCTCCATCCACCAATCCGCGCCCTGCCCTGGTTGGGACGCGAGCGTCACGACGGGAACACTCGCCCGGGCGGCGACCTCTCGGCCCCCTTCGTCATCGATGCAGACCACGCCGCGCCGGGACCGTCGCGGGGTGAACAAATCGGCCTTAGCCGCGAGGTAGTTCTCCATGGTCTCGTGGAAATCGAGGTGATCCTGCGACAGGTTGGTGAACATCGCGATGTCGTAGATGACTTCGTCGACGCGGTGGAGCGCGAGGGCGTGGCTGGAGACCTCCATCACGCAGTCGTCGAGGCCGCGCTCGGCCATCACGGCGAGCAGGGCGTGCAGGTCGGTGGCCTCGGGGGTCGTGCGGGCGCTTGGGACGCGGTCGCTGCCGATCCGGGTCTCGACCGTGCCGATGAGGCCCGTGCTGCGCCCGAGGGCACCGAGCGCCGACGCGAGGATGTAGGCCGTCGTCGTCTTGCCGTTCGTTCCGGTGATGCCGAAGAGGTGGAGGTCGCGATCGCCGGTGCGGTAGATCGCCGCGCTCACCTCGCCGAGGCGAGCCCGCGGATCGGCGACCACGATCGTTGGGACGTCGAGTCCGGCCTCGGCGATCCGGCGTGCACCATCGGGATCGGTCAGGACCGCCGTCGCCCCAGCCGCGATGGCCTGATCGGCGAACTGCGCCCCGTGGGCGCGCGCCCCGCCGAGAGCAGCGAAGAGATCACCGGGCTCGATACCGGAGGTCGCGAGGCTCACCCCGCTCACTTCGGTCGAGCCGTCCCCGACCTCCAGGTGAGCCGCCGGTCCGAGAAGATCCAGGAGGGCGTTCAGGCTGAGGGACTGCGGGGGTGAGGGACGCGGACTCTGCACGATCCGCGACCTTACCCTCCGGCCTTGGTGCCACGGTCCTTCAGCACCTCGGTACCTGCCGGGGGCGGGCCATCGAGTTCGATGGTGAGCTTCGGGGGCTTGGCGTCCTCGGCGCTCGGGGCCACCTGCTCGCGCTGCAGCGCGTAGGTCATGACGTCCTTAAAGACCGGGCCGGCCGTCGCGCCGCCGTAGTAGCCGCGGGTGGGGCGCTGGATGATCACGGTGACGACGAGCTGGGGGTCGCCCGCCGGGGCGTACCCGACAAAACTCGCGGTCTTGCCCGAGTAGCCACCCACTTCGGCCGAGTAGCGGTCCGCAGTCCCCGTCTTGCCGGCCACGCGATAGCCCGGCACCCGGGCCTGAGGGGCGGTGCCCTGATCGGTCACGACCCCTTCGAGCATGTGGCTGACCTCGCGGGCCGTCTTATCCGAGACCACTCGGGTGCTCTTCGGGGTCGGCGCCGCCTGCCAACGACCGTCGGCATCTTGGACCTCAGAGACCAGCGTCGGCGCGACCCGCACCCCGCCGTTGGCGATCGTTTGGAAGACCCCCGAGACCTGCATCGCGGTCGCGGAGATGCCCTGCCCGTAGGACATCGTGTAGCGCTGCACGGCGCCCCACTTCTCGACGGGTGGGAGCAGACCTGCCGACTCCCCCGGGAAGCCCGAGCCACTCGTCGTCCCGAGTCCGAACTTGCGGTAGTACTGATCGATCGTCTTCGGCGCCATCGTTTCGCTGATGAAGATCGTCCCGATATTGCTTGACTCGGCGAGGGTTCCGGTGACCGTGCGGTAGAGCGTCGGGTGCGGGTGCGAATCACGAAGCGTGCGGTCGTAGCGCCGGATCGTGTTCGGGATCACGACCGGGGTGTCGGGGGTGACCTTGCCCTCTTCGAGCCCGGCCGCCACGGTGATCACCTTGGTCGTCGAGCCCGGCTCGAAGACATCGCTAAAGGCGAGGTTCGCGAAGGTCCCCTTGTTGGAGTTGAGCTTCGTGGGGTCGAAGCTCGGGTACGACGCGAGCGCCACGAGTTCCCCCGTGCGGCGCTGCACCACGACCGTGCCCGATTCCGCGCCGGTCTTCTTCACCTGCTGCGCCAGCGCGTTCTGGGCGTACCACTGGATGTCATTGTCGATCGTGAGGCGCACATCGCGACCCGCGAGTTGCTCGCTCACGTCCGAGCGGGCGTTCGGCAGCCGGCTCCCGTCGCGGCCCACCTCGTACACCGCCTTGCCGTCCTTGCCCTTCAAGGTCTGATCCAGCATCAGCTCCAGGCCGCCACCGGCCGTTTGGTCGTTGGGCCGAACGAAGCCGACGAGGGGCGAGACATTGCTGGACTGGGGATAGCTGCGGATCGAGGTGCGTTCGCTATAAACCCCGGGGATGCCGAGCCGGTAGATCTCCCGCCAGGTCGAAGGGGTGACGCCGGTGGCGAGGACGACATAGCGCTGGTCTCCGGTGAGCGCCCCGGCGAGGGTCGCGGGGTCGGTCTGAAGGAGGGGCGCCAACTGTTCGGCGGCTCCCTGAACACCCACCGTTGTCGTCTCGCCGTCCACCTTGCGCTTGTACGCAGGCACCGCAGTCTGATCGATCACGACCTTGCGGCGCTCCTGACTCGTGGCGAGCACGGTGTCGTGGGCGTCGTAGATCGTGCCCCGCTGGGCCGGGATCACCTCGGTGGCGATCCGCTGCGAGCGCGCCTCGGCAGCGGTCGCCGCCGACTCCAGGCCCTGGATCCGCAGCAACTGCGCGGCGAAGAGGGTGAGCACGAAGATGCCGACCACCATCAGGATCCGCATCCGTCGCCGCGGGCTCCCGGTCGCAGCTCGGGGTACCGGCGGCACGCGCGGCGGGGAGCTCGCTGTCGTGCGCCGCCCGCTCGGGCGCCCGGTTGGACGCGCCGGGCGGGCTGAAGGGGATCCAGGACGGGCCGCTGGCCGGGCCTTCGGCCGGGGCCCGGAGCCGTGACCAGGGCGTCCCGCCTGGCGCGGCGTACCACCGGCGGGTCGAGGACGACCCGTCCCGGCGCGGCGGGGCCGGCCGGGACGGGAAGGGGGTCGTCGCTCGGTCAACGCGTGGTCCTTTGGATGGTGAGGACGAGCCCGCTCGGGAGGGTGCCGTCCGCCCGGGCGGCGCTCGGGTCGGTCAGCACCAACGGCGGCGGTGCTGCGGGAAGGTCCGTGGTCTTGGTCGCAGTGGTCGATGAACGGGGGGCCACGATCGTCGGGGTCGTGTCCGGGGTGGTCTTGGCCGCCCCCTCCACGCTAAAGGCCGGTTGCTTCTTTGCCGGGCGCGCCACGCCGCGCACCGTGCCGTCGGCGAGGTCGACGAAGGCGGCGTCCTGCGACGGGACCATCCCCATCGCGCTCGCCCGGCGGGCGAGGTTCGCCGGAGCGGACTTCGTCTCGACCTCGGCGGTCAGGGATTCCTCGGAGTTCGCGAGCGCGGTCGCCCGGGACTCGAGTCCGGCGATCGTAAAGGCATCGCGGGCCATCGCGATGTTGAGGGCGAGGACCGAACCGAGCCCCAGCAGCAGCAACACGAGGCAGGTGAGCGGGAACCAGATGCGTCCTGTCGTCTCTCGCGCGGAGACCACCCGCAGCGGCTGACGTGGTGCGCGCTTGGGTCCACGGGTGGCGATGGTCGTCGCGGCCGTTGTCTGACTCATCGGGCAACTCCTCGTCGAGAGGCGGGTCTGGCGGGGGCAGGTCGTGGGGGGCGAATCCGGCGGGCGGCGCGCAGGCGCACCGAGGCCGAGCGCGGGTTGGTCGCCCGCTCACTCTCCGAAGGAGTCGCCGCTCCTCGGGTCAACAGCTCGAGATCGGCGGCGTGTTCGGGGAGTTCGACGGGCAGGTCCGGAGGCGCCGAGCTGGCGGCTCCGGCCGTGAGCACCCGCTTGGTGATCCGGTCCTCCAGCGAATGGAAGGACAGGACCGCGATGCGCCCGTCGATCGCGAGGCGCGCCAGGGCGGCCGGGAGCGCCCGCTCCCACACGGCGAGTTCGGCATTGACCTCGATGCGCAGCGCCTGGAAGGTCCGCTTGGCCGGATGCCCGCCCTTTTGCGTGTGCGCGGGGATCGCAGCGCGCAGCACCTCGACGAGGCGCGCCGATGTGGTGAAGGGTTCGCGCTCTCGCTCGCGGACCACCGCCTCGGCGATCCGGCGCGCATAGCGCTCCTCGCCGTACGTGGCGAGCACCCGGGCGAGGTCGCGAGCGTCGTAGGTATTGAGCACATCGGCGGCGGTGAGCCCCTCCCCCTGATCCATCCGCATATCGAGGGGGGCGTCCTTGGCGTAAGCGAACCCCCGATCGGCCTCATCGAGTTGCAGCGACGAGACCCCAAGGTCGAAGAACATCGAGTTCGCGGTGGCGATCCCGAGGTCATCGAGAGCGTCCGGAACCTCGTCGTTGACCGCATGGACGAGGTCGACGCGATCGGCGAAGGGGGCGAGCCGTTCGCCAGCGAGGGCCAGCGCCTCTCGGTCGCGATCGATCCCGATCAGCCGCACCCCAGGGTGAGCGCCCAGGACCGCCTCCGCGTGTCCCCCCATCCCCAAGGTTCCGTCGATATGGATCGCCCCGGGCTGCTCGAGCGCCGGGGCGAGAAGCGAGAGCACCTCGTCCAGCATTACCGGGACGTGACGGCCCGCCGCGTCGGTCCGCGGTGCGTGCTCGTCCATCGGCGGGTGGGCCTTCCTGTTCGTCGGTACTGATCGGGGTGACGGTGCTGCGATCTGGTCCCCATCCGAGGACCGGTCCGGCGCGGGGGAAGTCGCGTCGGCATCGGACATCGGCTGGAGGCCAGGGCGCAGCAGCGGGCTGGTGCGTCGTCTAAAGGAGTCCGGGGATGACCTCCTCGGATTGCTCGGCGAAGGCCTGTTCGGTGCTCGCGAGGTAGTCGTCCCAGGCTCCTGAGTCCCACACCTCGACCCGGCTGCCCGCACCGATCACCGTGCAGTCCTTGGTGAGCCCGGCGTACTCGCGCAGGTTCGCTGGCACGGTGACCCGGCCCTGCTTGTCGGGGATCTCATCGAAGGCACCGGACAGGAAGACGCGCAGGTAATCGCGGGCGGCCTTGCTGGAGGTGGGAGCGGCCTGGAAGGACTCGGTGAGGCGGGTGAATTCGTCCATCGGGAAGACGTAGAGGCATCGCTCCTGACCGCGGGTCATGACGAGGCCCCCGGCAAGCCGCTCACGGAACTTCGCGGGGAGGAAGAGCCGCCCTTTGTCGTCGAGGCGTGGGGTATGCGTCCCGAGAAACATCGCGGCTCACCCCCTTCGTCCACCCACGGCCTGCCCGTGCGCCCCACTTTACTCCACCTTTGCCCCCTTCCGCCGGAGAATCCTCGATCTGTGCCGCCCTGAAGCCCTATCTACGCAGGTCAGCGCCGGTGGAGCGTAGTGGGGAAACTTTTGGTGAACTGTCTTAAAGGGGGTCCTCCACATGCCCCCAACCCGCTCCCGCGCCCCGTGTGTGGGCGCCAAGGGTGGGAAATGGAGCGCGCCACGGGAGGGCCGTGGCGCGAAGTGGGGGACGCGAGGGCCCGACCCGAAGTGATGTACTGCCCCTGAACAATGTCGATCAGCGGAAGGACTCTTCGGTGACGCAGACCATCCCCGCCCCGCCGGTACCCCCTGGCCCGGGCGAGCTCGATCGCCTCGCCGAGATCACCGGGCGCCTCGCCACCACCATCAATACCGTCATCGAGGGCAAGCCGGAGGTCGTGCGGACCGCGATCACGGTGCTGCTCGCCGAGGGCCACCTCCTCGTCGAGGATGTCCCCGGGGTCGGCAAGACGATGCTCGCCAAGACGCTCGCACGCTCGCTTGATTGCACGATGCGCCGGATCCAATTCACCCCGGATCTACTCCCGAGCGATATCACCGGCGTCAGCATCTTCAACCCCGACCATCGCGCGTTCGAGTTCCGCGCGGGCGCCGTCTTCGCCAATGTCGTCGTTGGCGACGAGATCAACCGGGCGTCTCCGAAGGCCCAATCCGCCCTGCTCGAAGCGATGGAAGAGCGCCAGGTGACCGTGGACGGTGAGACCTACGCGCTGCCGGAGCCCTTCATCATCATGGCGACTCAGAACCCCATCGAGATGGAGGGGACCTACCCCCTCCCCGAGGCCCAGCGAGATCGCTTCATGGCGCGGGTGTCGGTGGGCTACCCCTCGCGCGAGAGCGAGGTCGCGATGCTCGAGAACCATGGGGCCGTCTCCCCCCTTGACGACGTGCGGGCGGTCACCGATGCCGATGGGGTCCGCTCGATGATCACCACCGTCCGTCGGGTGTACGCGGCACCTGCCGTGCGCCAGTACGTGGTCGACCTCGCCGAAGCGACCCGCCGCGACCCGGCTATCCGGCTCGGAGCGTCCCCCCGCGCGGCGCTCCATCTCCTTCGCGCCGCGCGCGCCCGGGCCGCCCTCGCCGGCCGAGACCACGTGCTCCCCGACGACGTCCAAGCGCTCGTGCACCCGGTGCTCGCCCACCGGATCCTGCTGAGCGGTGAAGGCCACATCGAGCAATTGACCCCGGCTGCCGTCCTCAGTCGCCTGGTGAGCACCGTGCGCGTCCCGGCGCCGCGGTGACGGACCCCGTATGCGAGTGATCACGACGCGTGGGCGGGCCTTGCTCGTCGTCGGCCTGATCCTCCTCGCGGCCGGGATGGGCCTGGGCTTTCGCGAACTCACCCGGGCGGGGCTGCTCTGCGCCGCGCTGCCCGTCGTGGCGTGGCTCCTCGGCCGTGGGACGGCGCAGATCGAGGTGTCGCGCTCGATCGCGCCGCATCGGGTGAGCGTCGGAGAACCGGCGACGGTGACGGTCACCGCCAAGAACCTCGGGCCGCGCCGCACCCCCCTTCTGCTCGCGCAGGAGGAGGTCGCGGTCCCGCTCGGCGACCGCCCCCACGTCCTTATCCCCCGGATGCGCCGCGGGGAAGAGCGCCGGGCGGGCTATCTGGTGCGTTCGCACCTGCGCGGTCATCACTGCCTCGGGCCGCTCCGCGCGTGGATCACCGACCCCTTCGGCCTCTCCTCGCGGGCCCTGACCTTCCCCGGGCAGTCGCACCTCATCGTGCTGCCCCGGATCATTCCCCTCGGCATCGTCCCCGCCGGTCTCGCCGGAGGTGGCGGTGACGTCGGTGGGTCCCACCGGATCGCGCTTCACGGACACGATGATGTGACGGTCCGCGACTATCGCGAGGGCGACGATCTGCGCCGGATCCACTGGCCCTCGACCGCTCGCACCGGAGAGCTCATGGTGCGTCAGGACGAGCAACCGGGACGTCGACGCACGCTGATCCTCTTCGACAACCGAGCAGATGCCTATCCGTCGGCGGGTCGCTCGGAGCCCTTCGAATGGGCCGTCACCGTCACCGCCTCCATCGTCGTGCACCTGATCACGAACGGCCACGAGGTGTATCTCGCGACGGCGGGCGGAGAGTCGAAGGGCGTCACGGGGCTGACCGCCATCGATAGCCCCTTGGATCTGCTCGCGGTCATCGCGCCGAGCAGGGGGAACGCGGCGCCGGTCTTCACTCACGCCATCCACGATCTGCTCCGCCGAGGCGGGGGCCACGTCATCGCCGTCGTCGGTCGTCCCGATGCTCTTCACGAGGCGCTCGATGCACCCGGCACCGGGCCCATCGCCTTCGTCGTCGAGCCGGAGCCCGGTGCTGGCCAGGCTTCCGCGCTCACCACCCGGGGTTGGCACGTGGCCGCCACTCGGCCGGGTGACGACCTCGCCGCCACCTGGAGGCGGGCGCAAACTCGTTCGCTACGGAGGACGGCATGAGGGGCGGATGGGCGAGCACGATCCTCGCCGTGCTCGGTGGGCTTGCGACCCTCGCCACGGCGGTCGCCGTCGGAACCCTCTTTAGTGGCACCGCTTGGCTCCCGCAGACCGCGGTCACCGTGATCGCCGTGGTTGTCGTCGGCATCGCCGCCCGGCTGATCCGCGGTGGCACCGCGGTCGTCCTGGGCCTCCAAGTCGCCGCGGCCGGGATCACCCTCGCGTGGGTCCATGCTCCGCAGACCCTCTGGCTTGGGCTCCCGAGCCGATCCACGTGGACTGCTGCGATCGAACTGCTCGAGCAGGCCCAGCACACGATCGCGACCAACCCGGCACCGGCGCCCGTCGATCCCGGCGTCGCCTTCGCCCTGGCGCTCGTCGTCGGTTTGGTCGCGATCGCGGTTGATCTAGCCGCCGCGACCGCCCGCAGCCCGGTGACGGCGGGGATGCCGCTGCTCGCTTTGTACCTCGTCCCCGCGGTCAATATCCCGGACGGGCTGCACTGGGGTTACGTGATCGTGCCCGCCAGCCTCTGGCTCGCGATGCTCGCCGTCGGGGGCCGCGTCGAGCAGGACCGGTGGATCACCGCGATCCCAGTGGCGGCTGGTCCGACCGGTGCGCCCGAGCAGACAAGCCGAACCCGCGGCCGCCAGGCAGCCCAGGTCGGGGTGCTCGCGCTGGCCGCCGCCATCGCCCTTCCCGCGCTCCTCCCCCACCAGGGGGCGACCTTCTTAACCGAAGGCCTGGGGCGCGGCGCCGGCAGCGGAGCGAGCGGCTCCATCTCGCTCGCCACCGACCTCGATCTTCGGCGCAGCCTCGAAGACCCGAGCCCGCGCCCGGTGATCCGCTATCAAACGACAAACCCCACGCCGGAACCCTTGCGGATCGGCGCGGTGGTGGACTTCGTCGACGGGCGTTCGCAGGTCGAAAACAATCCGCCCCAGATGGACCCGAACTTCCGGATCTTTGACACCCTCGAACCCGACGCCCCCTCGTACCGGCTGACCGTCTCGACGAACCGGGTCCGAGCTCCCCAGCTCGCGGCGCCGCTCAACGTGACCGATGCGGACTTCGACGGCGTCGCCTGGAGTATCGACCGTCAAGACGCCGTCCAGGTGGACGACTCGGTGCCGCAGTACAGCCTCGACTACCGGGTGATCGCGCCGACCTCCGCAGAACTAGCCGCGGTCGGCCGCGCGGCCTCCCCCTTCGGCGCGAACTATCTCGCTCTCGACGAGGGTTCCCGCTCCGAGATCGAGCAACTCTCCCGCGAGATCGTCCCGCAGGGCGCGGGACCTGCCGAGGCGGCCCAAGCGATCCAGGCCCATCTGCGCAGCGAGCGGTACCGGTACAGCCTGACCCTGGAGCCGTCGCTCCCCGGAGAGGACCCGGTCGTCGCCTTCTTGCGCACTCGCGTCGGCTATTGCCAGCAGTTCGCCTCGGCCATGGTGCTGCTCGCGCGCGCCAATGACATCCCGGCTCGCATGGCAGTGGGCTTCCTCCCCGGCACCTCCGACGGCGAAGAGCGGGTCGTGCGGGCCTCGGACGCTCACGCGTGGCCGGAGCTCTACTTTGAGCGCTACGGCTGGGTCCGTTTCGAGCCCACCCCCGGCGCCCAGGCAGCGTCGCTGCCGGATTACAGCCGTGAGGCCGACGACCAGGCCACCGATGCCACGCCGACCCCGACGGCCGAAGAGACGACCCCTTCCCCGACCACCTCGGCGGCGCGCCCCGAGAACGACCCGGCCGCGGTCGACCCAGCCGCCGCGTCCGCGGACGAGGCGTCCCCGTGGCCCGGTCGGTTGATGTGGGCCGCAGTCGTCCTGCTCCTGCTCGCGGCCGCCGCGTCGATCTTGCCCCTCACCGCGCTCGTCGTGCGGTCCCGCCGCCGGCGCGAGCAGGGACCACCTCGGATCGAAGGGCAGTGGGCCACGCTCGTCAATGCGCTCGCCGATCTGGACGTGCCGGTCCCCGGCGGGGCGACACCTCGGCGAACCGGTGAGACCCTGTACCGCTCGGCCGGGTTCGACGACGAGAGCGCCGTTCACCTGCAGCACGTCGTGCAGACCCTCGAGCGGGCTCGCTACGCCCCACCCGGGACCGACCTCGACGGTGTCGACGATGATGTCCACGCCATCGTCCGCTCGGTCCGGCGGCGCCGCCGTCTCGGCATCAAGGCTCGCGCCGCGCTGTTGCCCACCGACGGCATCGAGGCATGGAAAAGCCTGCCCCGGGTGATCCGAGGCAGGCTTAACCGGCGACCTTAGTCCAGGTAGTCGCGCAAGACCTGGCTGCGGCTCGGGTGCCGCAACTTCGACATCGTCTTGGACTCGATCTGACGGATCCGCTCGCGGGTCACGCCGTAGACCTTGCCGATCTCGTCGAGGGTCTTCGGCTGGCCGTCGGTCAACCCGAAACGCATCGAGACGACCCCGGCCTCGCGCTCGGAGAGCGTGTCGAGGACCGAGTGCAGCTGCTCCTGCAGCAAGGTGAAGCTCACCGCGTCGGCCGGCACCACGGCTTCGGAGTCCTCAATGAGGTCGCCGAACTCCGAGTCCCCGTCCTCACCGAGGGGGGTGTGCAACGAGATCGGCTCGCGGCCGTACTTTTGCACCTCGACGACCTTCTCGGGGGTCATGTCGAGTTCCTTGGCGAGCTCTTCGGGGGTGGGCTCGCGCCCGAGGTCCTGAAGCATCTGCCGCTGGACGCGGGCGAGCTTGTTGATGACCTCGACCATGTGCACGGGGATACGGATCGTGCGGGCCTGGTCGGCCATCGCGCGGGTGATCGCCTGTCGAATCCACCAGGTGGCGTAGGTCGAGAACTTATAGCCCTTGGTGTAGTCGAACTTCTCTACCGCGCGGATCAGACCGAGGTTGCCCTCCTGGATGAGATCGAGGAAGAGCATGCCGCGGCCGGTGTACCGCTTCGCAAGCGAGACCACGAGGCGCAAGTTGGCCTCGAGGAGATGGTTCTTGGCGTTCTTGCCATCCTGGGCGATCCACCACAGCTCACGCTTGAGCTTCATGTCCATCTTCTCGCCGGAGGAGAGCTTCTCCTCGGCGAAGAGCCCGGCTTCGATGCGCTTGGCGAGCTCGACCTCCTGCTCGGCGTTGAGCAGCGCCACCTTGCCGATCTGCTTGAGGTAGTCCTTGACCGGGTCGGCCGTCGCGCCAGCGGTCACGACCTGCTGGGCGGGCGCGTCGTCGTCGTCGTCATTGCTCAAGACGAAGCCGGCGTTTTCGTCGGTCTCGCTCGCCGGGGCCGTCGGCTCCGGCGTCTCCTCGACCTCGACCTCGGGCGTCTCCTCCGCCGTCGCCGACGTCCGCGACGCGGCCTTCTTCGCCGCCGTCTTCTTCGCGGCGGTCTTCTTGGCCGGTGCGCTCTTGGTGGCTGCGCTCGCCGCGGCCTTCGCGGCAGTCTTCTTCGTCGTCTTGGCGCTCGCCTTGGTAGCCGGCTGCGCCGCGGTCTTCTTCGTCGCCGTCGCGGCGGCCTTCTTCGCCGGCGCCTTGGCTCCGGTCTTCTTGCCCGCGGCCTTCTTCGCCGGAGCCTTCTCGGCGGCCTGCGGCGCGTCAGCGGTCTTCGTGGCGGCCTTCTTGGCCGCCGTCTTCTTGGCGGTCGTGGTCTTCGTCGTAGCCTTCTTCGTCGTTGCGGTCTTCTTGGTCGCGGTCTTCTTCGCCCGCGTACTCGTCGCCGCCACGCTCGAGGCCATCGGGACCTCGACGTCGATGTCCTGGCTCGCGAGCGCGCGCAGGACCACCTTCAACCGGTTCGGGGCCACCCCGGCCGCCGTCACCGCGTCGCTCAGGGCTTCGCCGGTGATGCTTCCGGTCGTGCGACCGGTGACGATCAGGGCTTGGAGCGCCTCGTGGGCGAACTCCGCGGGCAGGGCCGCCACGGGCTGACCGGAGCGTGGGGACACAGGAGTCACCAACAACCTTTCGTCGCGAGATCATTCCCCGCCCCACGACGCAGCAGCGAATGAATGCCGCTCGCCCCTCTTCGGAACAGGTGCGCCCCGTTCGACGGGGCGTCATTGACCACCATTATAAAACGATGGGCCGACAAAACGCGCGTCGGGCTGCTCAGCGAGCCTTCACAGCGAGCACATCGCACGGGGCATCGAGCAGCACGCGCTGGGCGTTGGAGCCGAGAATCAGCTTCCCGACCGGGGTGCGCCGACGCAGCCCGATCACGATCAAATCCGCGTCGGTTTCTTCCGCCACCGCGATCAGGTCGTCCGCCGGCTCCTTGCCGCGCACCAAACCCCGCACCTCGACGTCGATGCCGGAATCGGCCAGTTCGTGGCGCAGATCGTCAAGGGTCTTCTCCTTGCGCAGGGCCGCGTCGCCGCTGAGGCTCGACCCGCCACGATCGGAACTGATCACCACGAGGTTCTCGCCGCGCAGCCGACACTCGGCGACCGCGCGCTCCAGGGCGGCACGGCCCTCCTTGGTCGAGACATATCCCACGACGATTGCCATCGCTGACTTCTCCTTGTCCGCTCTACCTGCACCTGGCCTGCAGGATGACGCTACACCGGGTACCCAGCGCCGCGCAGGATGCGGCGTCGCCCAGGCTATCGATCGAGCAGTTCGGCGAAGAGGGCTGCGACCTGGTCGGGCTCGGTCAAGAACCCATCGTGTCCCACATCGGTCACGATCGAGCGCAACACCGTCCCGGGGCGAGCCTGCGCGATCTCTTCGGACAGCCGGGGTGGGTAGAGCCGGTCGGAGGTCACCGACGCGACGATGAGGCGCCCGTCGAAACCGGCGAGGGCCCCCCGAAGGCCACCGCGGCCGCGACCGATGTCGTGGGAGTTCATCGCCTCCGACAAGACGATGTAGCTGTTGGCGTCGAAGCGACCGGCGAGCTTGGCCCCGTGATGATCGAGATAACTCTCGACGGCATAGCGCCCGCCGCGGCTCGACGCGGGCCCGCCCTGCTCGCGACGACCGAACCGGTCGTGCAGTTCGATCTCGCTGCGATAGGTCACGTGAGCGATCCGGCGGGCGATCGCGAGACCAGCGTCGGGGCCTTGCTCGGCGTCGTAGTAGTCCCCGCCGGCGAACCACGGGTCGTTACTGATCGCGAGGATCTGCGCCTGGCACCACCCGATTTGCTCGGCGGTCGCGTAGCCCGTGCTCGCGAGGACGAGCGCCGCCTCGACCCGCTCGGGGTAACTCGCCACCCACTCCAGGGTCCGCATCCCGCCCATCGAGCCGCCGACGACGGCCGCCCAGCGGTCGACCCCGAGGCGATCGGCGAGGAGGGCCTCGGCCCGCACCTGGTCACGAATCGTGACGTAGGGGAAGCGACTGCCCCATGCCTCGCCATCGGCGGCAATGCTCGACGGGCCGGTCGATCCCTGGCAGCCACCGAGCACATTGGCGGCGACGATGAAGTAGCGATCGGAGTCCAGTGGAGCGCCGGCCCCGATCAGCCCCTCCCACCAACCCGCGGTGGGATGGCCGGGCCCGGCCTCACCGACGACATGGCTATCGCCGGTCAGGGCATGCTCGATCAGGATCGCGTTGGATCCATCGGGTGCGAGCTCACCCCACGTCTCATAGGCGAGGACCACGTCGGGGAGGCGATCTCCGCCGTCGAGTTCGATCGGGCCGAGCGAGGCGAAGAGGCGTTCACCTGGGTGGTCGCCGTCGCGCCACGCGCGGGTGGTAGTAGGGGGTACGGAGGTAATACTCATCGTACGAAGCTCCCGGGAGACTCGCGGTTGCCTCACCACCGCGGTGAGACCGGGTCATCACCCGGGGCACCCCATCGCGAGGAGGGTTGCCGCCCAGCAAGCCGGGGCTTGACGCTGGAACTCATGACCTGCCGACCACTATAGCCACCGCCACCGGCCAGGTGTCAGCCCCGCCGTCCACCATGCGGTCAGGCGATCTCCTGCATGGAGACCCCGTTGCTCACCAGGTGGTACATCATCGCGGCGAGCCGGTGCGCGGGATCCACGCTCAAGGCCTCCTCCAGGCACGACACGGCCCGAGGTCCATCTCCCACCCACCACCAGAAGTGAGCGAGCACGACGAGCAGGTGGACCGCGTCCGCCGGGGCCACTCGACGCACCACGGCTGCGAGCCGCTCCCCCACCAGGGCGACCTCTCCGGCATCGACCTCTTCGCGAGAGAAGGGAGTGAGAAGCATCCCAAGGGGACTCGAGCGCGCCGCGACGGACCAACTGCACGCGCGCGTCGCGACCCGGGCGTCACGAAGATAACGCGGCGCGAAGCGATCCATCGGCATCGTCTCCGGCGCGAGAGAACCCATCAGAGCATCACGCCACTGCCGGTCCACCAGCGACCCAACCGCCCCGGCGAGCACGTCGTCGTCGAGCTCGTCGACGGCGAGCGCATCGGCGCCAGGATCGAGGATGGCCTGCCAGGCCCGCGCGATGGAGCGGCCGGTGAAGACATTCCAGGCCGGCCCATCAACAGTCAGCCCGCCGACCCCACCGGCGGCATCGATCTGCGCCAGGAAGCGACTGGCCTCAGCGGCGATCCGCCCAGGGGCTACGAGGAGGCCGGTCCCAGGGCGCACTTGGCCGGAGACCGCCTCGCGGTCGGCCAGCGGGACGCAGCCGCGCAGGACGAAACTCGCGACCGCCGGCACGCGATCGGCGGGTGGGAGGTCCTCACCCTCTCGAGGGCAACACCCGTCTCGACACTCAGGGGCGTACCACCGGCCGTCCCGCACGACGATGCTCTCGACCACGGGCAGCCGGCGGGCTCGCGCCCGAGCCGCGACCGCGCGGCGAAGGGCGTTGCACGCGCCTTTGGCCTCTTCGTAGCCCACCACCACGATGGCGTCGGCGCGGTGAGCGAGGGCGCGCTCGATGAGGTCCGCGGCGAAGGGGCGGGGGTTGTCGTGCTCCGGGATCAGGTCATGACGTTGGAGCAGGCCGACCCGCTTGCCCTCCAACGCGGCCACCACGACCGAGTCCCTGGGGTGAAAGCCGAGCATGTACGGCAAGAGCACGGCGAGGTCGGCGGCCTGGCTGACGCGGGTTCGTTCCATCCACGCAGCGTGCTCGGCTCAGCAGCGAGGAACGACCCGCCTCGGGGCCCGGTGGATACCCGCACCCGCGTGGTGAAGTCGGTGGACCACCGAGGTGAGTTAGCCGTCCTCGCGCACGACGTGCGAGCGCACCGTCTGCCACGCGGGATCCCCGGGCTTGGACTCCCCACCGCCCGGCCAGGTGCCGGACGAGGCCGGAGCCATCCCCTTCTCCCACGCGAGGAAGTCCTCGGTCTCGTTGACCAGGGCCACCGCGAGCCAACTGAGGACGAGGGCGTCGTCGGCGAGGCCAACGATGAAGAGCAGCCCTTCGGGCATGAGGTCGATCGGCGAGACGACATAGGCGACCCCGGCCATCATCATCGCGAGGCGAGCGGAGCTCACCCCCGTGTAGGCGCCGGAGCGCACGGCGCGCACCATCCGTGGGACGGCGCGCAGGCGCTGCCAGAGGCCCGGCGATCCCGGTCGGGACGCGGCGCGGACCGCGCCATAGAGCTGCGAAGCGTTACGGGTTGCAGAAGCCATGGTGGCCCCCCTTTGGTCACGAGGATGGTGCCTCAGTCCTCCGGCCGCCTGGTAGACGGCGCGAAGCAGCACTCACCAGGTCCCAACGATCCAGCGTGCGGACGAGATTCCGGGGGCTTCGTTACGACTGGGTCACGATGCGGTCGGTCCGCGGGAACTCTTGCTTGACGTTGGTCGCGATCTGGTTGTACATCCACGAGTCGACGCTCGCGCCGATCCCGCCGCCGACGACCGGGATGTACTTCCCGAAGCGGGTGAGCGCCGAGCTCCCCGCCTTCGTCACGAGGCGGAATCCGATGGCCTTGTTGACCACCATCAGCGCCGGCCCGGGCAGTTGCTTCAGCGCCATCGAGGTGACCTTGCCCGAGGGCGCCACGAGCCCGGCCTTGCCCAGGATCTCGGCGGCGTCCGCGCCGACGAGGGAGAGCAGGACTGCCGAGCGAACCGCCGGATCGGTGATGTCATAACCGCGCAACTTCGCCACCGCGGCCGCCATCCTGGTGGCGACGACGTAGAAGCCCAGGATGTTCGCAGGCATCGCGACCGGCAGCACGATGAAACCGCCGAGGCCGGTGATGAAGCCATTGCCAGCGACCAACTTCAGGTGCGAGCGCTGCACCTCTTTGATCGCCTTGTCGGCGTTGCCCTTGTGCTTGGCGAGGGCCGCATCGGCCACCTCGGACGCGGAGTCGAACGGGCCCTTGCCGTCGATCCCCACCTGCAGCAGGTTCTCGACGAGAGAAGCCGCCACGGCGCTCTTGGGGCCCTTGGTGCTCGCGGCAACCTCGGTGCCGGGGTGATCGCTCGACTGACGTGCCACCGGGTGACTCCTTAGAAAAAGACGATGACTTCGGGTGTGAAGACAACACGACATCGTGCCACGTCAGGGACCGGATCGACCTCGCACCGAAGGGTGATCTCCGCCCGGTCGTCGAAGGGGGTCCCGCAGTCTCGGCGCGGCGGTAGCGTCTCGGGGCGTGAGCTCCTTCCGCGCGATCAGCCTGTCCCTCGTGGGATCGGCCGAGGTGATCGGCGCGATCGCCGACGAGTCCGGGACCGAGGAACTCACCGCGACCGTGCCGGAGGTGTCCGCGCTCCTTGCGGACCCCAGCGTTCGGTGGGTGATCTGGTCGGCGGCCGCTCTCCGCCCGCTCATCGACGCCGGAGCCGCGGTCGCCCGTGCGTGGGAGATCGCTGAGGTCCACCGGCTGCGACACGGCGGTTGGGACGCCGACCCGGCCCTCATCTGGGCGCTCCATCGCGGGCTCGACCCCGCCTCTCGCCCGCCAGCCCTCGCCGATGATCTCTTCAGTGCGCTCGCTGGCTTGCCCGGCGGGGATGAGGTGCTGATGACGACGGGGCATCTTCGACCCGACGCGCTCACCGGCGCGTGGCTCACGACACCCGCGCGCCACGCCGCTTGGGCCCAGGCAGCCTGGGAAGTCGCCTCGGCGCAACGCGATGCCCTGAGCGACCCGCGCCATCTCGCCGCCGCCCACGCCGAGTCCGCCGCTGCGGTGCTCTGCGTGGAGCTCGAACGCGATGGGCTCCCGATCGATCGAGCCACGATGAGCGCCCTCATCACCGCGGCGGCCGGTCCGCTCCCCCGCGACCACGCCGCGGAGCTCGTGCACCGCGCCGAGCGGGATGCTCCGGTCCTCGCGAGCGTCCCCGGCGTCGGACGACTGGACCTCAGAAACCCTGCCCAGGTGCGCCAGTTGCTCTCCCTGGCGGGGATCGATGTCACCGACACCCGGCGGTGGACCCTCGAGGCGCATCGCGGCGAGCATCCCGTCATCGCGGCGCTGCTGGATTGGCGACGCCGCGAGCGGATCGCGACGACGTACGGATGGGGCTGGCTTGCGCGCCACGTGGGGGCCGACGACCGGCTCCGCGGAGCGTGGAGCGCCTCGGATGGGGCCGCGGGACGGATGACCGCCCAGGCGGGGCTGCACAATCTGCCCGCGGAGCTCCGGCCAGGGGTCGCCGCCCCGGCCGGGTCCGTCCTCATCCGATCGGACCTCGGGCAAGTCGAGCCCCGCGTCCTCGCCGCGGTCGCGCGAGACGATGCGCTCGCCCGCGCCACCTGGGCCGATGACCTCTACGCCCCGGTCGCCGAGCGGCTCGGCGTCGCGCGCGAGGTCGCCAAGATCGCGGTCCTCGCGGCGATGTACGGCCAGCGCAGCGGTGCAGCGGGCGATGCCCTCATCGGGCTCGAGCGCGAGTACCCCGTCGCGATGCGTCACCTTGGGGCGGCTCAGGAGGCCGGACGCGAAGGGCGAAGCGTGCAGACCTATGGTGGCCGCCGGGTTCGGGTCGCCATCCCGAGCCCCGGCGAGCCGGCACCGGCCGCCGCGGCGCGCGGGCGGTTTGCCCGCAACGCCGTGATCCAGGGGTCCGCCGCCGAGTTGTTCAAGGCATGGGCGGCGTCCGTGCGGGTGGCGGTGCGCCCCCTTCATGGCCGAATCGTCCTGTGCCTGCACGACGAACTGCTCGTCGAAGTCCCCGCCGAGAATGCCGACCAAGCGGCGGCCGCGATCGAGAGCACCCTCACCGAAACCGCGCGCTGGTGGCTGCGCGGCTACCCGGTGCGCTTCGTCGCCGACACCACCATCGTGCAGCGGTGGTCGGAGGCTAAGCCGGCTCCCCGGGCTTAGCTCCGAGGCGGCTCTTCGTCACCGACGGTGCGCAGGAAGTCCTCGAACTCGGCGCCAATCTCGTCGGCCGAGGGGATGTCATCGCCCTCGCTCGCGAGCAGGCTCGGGCGCTCCAGGCCGCGCAGGTGCACGTCGTACTGGCGCTCCAGCGCGGCGACGGCTTCTCCAATCTCGCCGTTCTCGGCGACCTCCTTGGCGATCTCCGCGCGGTTGGTCGCCGCGGCGGCCACAAGGTCGTCATTGGGCAAGTTCAGGCCGGTCACGTCGACGATCGCGTTGAGAGCGGTCAGCGCAGCGTCGTGGAAGGCGGCGCCGGCGAGGTAGTGCGGCACGTGGACCGAAAAGCCGACCGCGTCCTCGCCGGCCTCGCCGAGGCGGAGTTCGAGGAGCGAGGTGAGGCTCGACGGGATCTGGACGCTGCCGAAGACCGGCTTGCGCTCGCCGATCAGGCGCTCGTCGCTGGCATGGGCGGTCATTCCGACCGGGCGGGTGTGCGGCACCGCCATCGGGATGCCGTGCGCGGACACGACGAGGCTGATCCGCAGGCCCGCGATCAGATCACGGATCGCCTCGATCATGGCTTCCCACCGGTAGTCCGGTTCGGGGCCGCTCAGGAGGTAGTAGACCTGGCCCTCGCGGTCGGTCATGCGGTAGAGCAGCAGGGCCGGGTCGTCATAGGTGGTGTACCGGGTCGCCTCGAACACCATGGCCGGACGGCGGCCGCGGTAATCGATCAGCGAATCGATGTCGAAGGAGGCGACGACCTTCGCGTCGCTGCTCTCCAGCAGGTGGTCGACCAAGATGCGCTGGGTGGCACCGGCGTCGATGAACCCGTCGAAGGCGACGATCAGCGGCCCGGGCGTGAGGGACGCCGGGTCGGTGTCGACCTCGAAGCGGAACAGTCGATCGGTCACGAGCTTTCACCCTTTCGCGAGTGGTGCATGAACTGAATTGTCCCAACGACCGTGAGGCCAGGGCCATTCCCCACGCCGTCTCGAAACCCTGTGGCGCTACTCGATCGCGGCGATCGCCTTGCGGATCCGTTGCGGCGAGACCGAACGCCTGGTCCCGAGCTTTTGGGCGAAGAGGGAGACGCGCAGCTCCTCGATCTGCCAGCCGATGTCGACGACGGCCTCCGTGCGCCGAGCAAGCGGGTCGAGGCGCTCGAGCAGATCGGCATAGGCCCCCTCGACATCGTCGATGATCGGCTGCTGGCGCTGGTCGCGGGCGGGATCCTCGGCGGCGCGGTCGAGACGCACCGCGACCCCTTCGAGATAGCGGCGCAGGTCGGGCAGGCGCGCGAGCGAGGTATCGGCGACGAAACCGGCTCGGATCAGGCTCGCGAGTTGGGCGCGGATATCAGCAAGCGTGGCCGCGAGGGCCGGGGCCGTGAGCGACGCGATCCGAGCCTCGATCTGCGCATGGAGGGCGAGGACCGGCTCGACGGCGCGCACACCGGCGAGCACCCGAGCGACGAGGTGGGCTCGAACGGCAGTGAGCGCCGCCTCAAAGGCGGCCTCGTCGCGGACGACCTGGGGGACGTGTTCGGCGACGATGTCATCGACTGCCGCGGCGAGGACGTCATCGAGCAGCGCTGGGACGGACCCGTGCGGGTTGTGGCCGAGGGCGAGCTTTTCGGCGTTGCTGAGGCGTGCGAGGACGCGCTTCCACGGCGGGCTCGTCCCGAGGATCAGCAGGCGGCGCACGCCGACCCGGCGCGCCGCCTCGGCCTGAGCTGCGTCGGGGACGACGCGCAGGGCGACGCTGCTCCCTTCGTCGACCAGGGTGGGGTAGCCGATCACGGTGGTCTTGCCCTGGGTGCGGGTGAAGGTCTGCGGCAGCGTGCCGAGGTCCCAGGTCGTCAGGCCCGTCCGTTCGATCGAGGCACCGGCCTGCGACATGCGCCTTTGAACCTGCCCGGCGAGTTCGGTGCGCAAGACCTCTAGGTCCTTGCCTTCGCCGAGCACGCGTCGGCGCCGGTCCTCGACCCGGAAGGTCACCCGGAGGTGATCGGGGACCCGCGCGATATCGAACTCGCCGGGCGCGACGGTGACGCCGGTGCGCTCGCGCAGGACGCGGCGCAGTTCCTCGGTGATCGAGCCCCGCTCGGGATCGATCTCACGCAGGGCGGCCGCCGCATGATCCGGTGCCGGGACGAAGTGGCGCCGGGTCGCCTTGGGCAGCGCGCGGATCAGGGCCGTCACGAGGTCGCCGCGCAGGCCCGGCACCTGCCAGTCAAAGCCCTCGGCGTCGATCCGGTTCAGCACTTCGACCGGGATGTGCACGCTCACGCCATCGGTCTGCGATCCCGGGTCGAACTGATAGGTGAGCGGCAACTCGATGCCATTGCTCGTCCAGGTGCGCGGGTAGTCCTGCGCGCTCACCGCGGGCGCACCATCGCGGGTCAGCAGGTCCTCGGTGAAGGTGAGCTGGTCGGGGTCCTCGCGGCGCGCCCCCTTCCACCAGCGGTCGAAGTGGCGGCCGGAGACGACCTCGGCGGGGATGCGAGCGTCATAGAAGGCGACGAGATCCTCATCGTCGACGATCAGGTCGCGGCGGCGGGCCCGGTCCTCTAACTCCGTGAGGCGCGCGAGCGTGCGCCGGTTGGCGCGCAAGAAGGCGTGCTCGGTGTCCCATTCGCCCTCGACGAGAGCGTGCCGGATGAAGAGGTCACGCGAGGTCTCGGGGTCGATCCGCCCGTACGCGACGGTGCGACCGACGACGAGGGGCACGCCGTAGAGCGTGACCCGCTCGGTCGCCTGGGCCGACCCGGCCTTGCGGGACCAGCGCGGCTCGGAATAGGAGCGTTTGACCAGGTGCGCCCCGAGTCGCTCGGCCCACGCCGGGTCGATCCGGGCATTGGTGCGGGCCCAGAGCCGGCCCGTCTCGACGAGTTCGGCCGACATCACCACGTCGGGTTGGCGGCGGAAGAGGGTCGAGCCCGGCTGGATCGCGAAGCGAGCGCCCCGCGCTCCGAGATAGTCGCGCCGCGCTTCGTCGCGCACTCCGATGTGGGAGAGCAGCCCGGAGAGCAGGGCCTGGTGAATCGTTGCCCAGTCGGGGTCGGAGCCCTCCGCGCTGGTCCGCGAGCGCGTATCGATCTTCTGCTCTTTGGCCGCGCGCCGCAGCTGGGCGTGAAGGTCCTGCCATTCGCGGACGCGCAGATAGTGGAGGAACTCGCGGCGGCACATGCGCCGGAAGGCACTGCCGGAGAGTTCGCGCTGTTGCTCGCGAAGGTACTGCCAAAGGTTCCAGTAGGACGCGAAGTCCGAGTGCGGGTCCTTAAAGCGCGCGTGCGATTGGTCGGCCTGGGCGCGCTGCTCGAGGGGGCGCTCGCGGGGGTCTTGAATCGACATCGCCGAGACGATGACGAGGACCTCGCTCACGCAGCCGAGGCGGTCGGCTTCGACGAGCATCCGCCCGAGCCGGGGGTCGAGCGCGAGCCGGGCGAGGGTGCGACCGGTCCGGGTGAGGCGCGGCCGCCCCCTTCCGCCGTCGATCGCATGGAGCTCTTCGAGGAGCCGCACGCCGTCGACGATCTGGCGGGGGTCCGGCGGTTCGACGAAGGGGAAGCGCGCGATATCGCCGAGCCGCAGCGCGGTCATCTGCAAGATGACCGAGGCGAGGTTGGTCCGCAGGATCTCCGGGTCGGTGAACTCGGGGCGCGCGTCGAAATCCTCTTCGGAGTACAAGCGGATGCAGATGCCGTCAGCGAGGCGGCCGGAGCGCCCGGCCCGCTGGTTGGCGCTCGCCTGAGAGATCCGCTCAATCGGGAGGCGCTGGACCTTCGTGCGTTGGCTGTACCGCGAGATCCGAGCGGTCCCGGTGTCGATCACATAGCGGATGCCGGGGACCGTCAGCGAGGTCTCGGCGACGTTGGTTGCGAGCACGACGCGGCGACCCCGGTGAGGGGCGAAAACGCGGTGCTGTTCGGCGGCGGAGAGCCGCGCGAAGAGGGGCACGATCTCGGTGTCCGGAAGATTCATGCCCGTGAGCGCGTCGGCCGCGTCGTTGATCTCGCGCTCGCCAGAGAGGAAGACGAGCACGTCTTGGGGACCGCCATCGCGCGACGCCGGGTCGGTCCACAACTCCTCGACGGCCTCGCAGATCCCGGTCACCTGATCGCGCTCTTCGTCCCCATCGGGATCGACCAGCGGGCGGTAGCGCACCTCGACGGGATAAGTCCGCCCGGAGACCTCGATGATCGGCGCCGGGACGCCGTCGGTGGCGAAGTGGGCCGCGAAGCGCTCGGGGTCAATCGTCGCGGAGGTGATGATCACCTTCAGATCGGGTCGGCGAGGCAGGAGCTGGCTTAAGTACCCGAGGATGAAGTCGATGTTGAGGCTGCGCTCGTGGGCCTCATCGATGATCAGCGTGTCGTAGCGGCGCAGGTCCCGGTCGCGTTGGAGCTCGTTCAGCAAGATCCCGTCGGTCATCACCTTGACCGCGGTGCGCTCCCCCGATTGGTCGACGAAGCGCACCTGGTAGCCGACCAGGTCGCCAAGGGGGGTGTTCGTCTCGTCGGCGATCCGCTCGGCGACCGAGCGGGCCGCGATCCGGCGCGGCTGGGTGTGACCGATGCGGCGGCGGCCCAGGTCGAGACAGATCTTCGGCAGCTGGGTGGTCTTGCCGGAGCCGGTCTCTCCGGCGACGACCACCACCTGGTGGTCTCGGATCGCGGCGGCGATGTCGTCCTTGCGATCGACCACCGGGAGGTGCTCGGGGTAGCCCAGGTCGACACCGTCGAGCAGGTCGGGATCGGGCATGGCCCGTAACGATACGTCAGCGCGCCGCGTCACTCGCCTTCTTTTCGGCGGCTCCGGCGCTCGGCGAGCCTTTTGCGTCCGGTCTCCACCCGGCCCACCTGGCGATCGACGAGCCGACCGGTCCTGATCGTGAGGGCCCCCGCCATTAAGGCTTGGGTGCGCCGGTCTCCCCCGGCGACGGCCTGCCAGTCTGCGAGGATCGCTCTGGTCTCCTTCACCTCGGGGATCTTGCCGAAATGGCGAGTGAGCCGGCGCGATCCGGTGGCAGGGATCACCAACCAGGGCTTGTTGATCGATCCTGGTCTCACCTTCCACGGACCCTTCAGGCGCAGCAGCGCCCGACCGGCAAGGCGCGGCGCAACGTGGTCGGCGGCGTGCCCCAGGGTCTTGCGGCCGAGCCCGCTCCAGGTGCCTTCGTCCCAGGTGATCTTGCGGGTGAGGTCGCTACCGGTCCCGGCGATCCCGAGGGTGACCACCGCCCCACCGACATAGGGGACCTTGGTGAGCACACCGGCCACCGGAGCGACTCGGTCGCGAGCGGTCCCGACCCCCTCGATGAGGTCGTAATTCCACGAGTCGGCCAGTCCGTCATCACGAAGACCGTCCAGCCTGCGGACGACGGGGCTCTCGCTGGCGAGCAGGCCCTGAGCGCGTCGGGTGAAGCGACGCAGAGCAGATTCGCGCAACCGTCGGTGGCGCGCGAGCGCCGTCATCACCTGATCATGATCGGGGTGATCCGGACCGATCGCTCGCTCGCGGGCCTCCAGTCGGCGCACGGTCTCGTCTTCGTCGTCAAGGGCGCGGCCGTCCTCGCGCAAACGCCGCTGACCATCGCGCAGGGTCGGGACCCAGGTCGAGATCGCTGTCGCGGCGCCCTCCCACCGCAGGGCAACCTGCTCCAAACCGGTCGGGACATCACCGATCAGTCCCGCGAAGGCCTCCCCTGCGGGGGCCTGCCAGACCGCCGCGATGCGCAGATCCCGAAGGATCCGTGCGGCGGCCCGCATCGTCTCCGCGCGCCGATCCAGGTCGCGGGCGAGGGCGTCGAGATCGTCCGGCCGAGCATCGAAGACCCCGCAGTCGCTCACCGGGTACCTCACCTCACCCGACACGTCGACCACCGACGAAGCCGTTGTGAACCGATGACTCCGCCTGCAGATAGCAGGCGCCGGCTTGCCGCGCGGCCGTGGCGAGCGACTCCAGCCCGGTCACCAAGGCGATCCGGCGCTGCTCGAAGTCGCCGACCACCCCGTCCAGCGCAGCGTCGGTGGCCCGGGAGATGAACCCGTAGTCACCACCGCTCGCTGCGGCGGACCGGTCTCGCGACCGGGTGAGGTGGTCGGCGACCTCGCGCAGGGTGCCGCCCAGCGCGGCGATGCCGTCGCCGTCGACGCGGATCGTGGTCATGACCTCCAGGCTAGGCGCGCTCGTCGGCACCTCGACGGTTATCCACAGGCTGCGCGGGCGGGTTTAGCCGGCGGCAGCGGCAAACCCGGTCTCGAGGTCGGCGATGATGTCATCGACGTGCTCGATACCGACCGCGAGGCGCACCAGGCCCGGGGTGACCCCGGCGGCGTAGCGGCCCTCGTCGCTGCCCTGGGAGTGCGTCGTCGTCCACGGGTGGATGGCGAGCGAGCGCACATCACCGATATTGGCGACGTGGCTGTGCAGGGTAAGCGCTTCGACGAAGCGGCGGCCCGCCTCTTCGCCCCCAGCGATCTCGAAGGAGAGCACCGCGCCCGCTCCCCGCGGGGTGTACTTGCTCGCCAGGTCGTAGTACTCATCGCCCTCCAGCGAGGCCCAGCGCACCGACTCGACCTGCGCGTGATCGCGCAGGTACTCGGCGACCGCGCGGGCATTGTCGAGATGGCGCTCGACGCGCAGGCTCAGAGTTTCGATCCCCTGGGAGATCAAGAAGGCGTTGAAGGGCGAGACCGCCGAGCCCAGGTCGCGCAGCAACTGCACGCGCGCCTTCAAGATGAACGACAGGTTCGCCCCGAAGGCGCTCCCGACCCCGAGATCGGGCCCGTAGCGCAGGCCGTGGTAGCTCTCGTCCGGCTCGTTGTAGTTGGGGAACTTTTCCGGGTCGGCGGCGAAGTCGAAGTTGCCGGAGTCGACGAGGACACCCGCGATGGAGGTGCCGTGTCCGCCCAGATACTTGGTGGCCGAGTGCACGACGATGTCGGCGCCGTGCTCGATCGGGCGGAGCACGTACGGCGTTGCGACCGTGTTATCGACGACGAGCGGCACGCCCGCCTCGTGCGCGACCGCGGCCACCCCTTCGATCTCGAGGATCTCCGAGCGCGGGTTGGAGACCGTCTCGCCGAAGAGGAGCTTGGTGTTCGGCTTGATCGCCGCGCGCCACTGCTCCAGGTCACGCGCGTTCTCGACGAAGGTCACCTCGATCCCGTACCGGGTCAGGGTCGAGCCGAGCAGGTTGTACGTGCCGCCATAGAGGGCCGGCGAGGAGACGATGTGGTCGCCCGCTTCGGCGATGTTCAAGATCGCGAAGGTCGTCGCGGCCTGCCCGGAGGCGACGAGGAGGGCGCCCACTCCCCCTTCGAGGCTCGCGATCCGCTGCTCGACGACATCGGTCGTCGGGTTCATCAGGCGGGTGTAGATGTTGCCGAGTTCTTTGAGGCCAAAGAGGTTGGCCGCGTGCTCGGTGGACTCGAATTGGTAGGACGTCGTCTGGTAGATCGGCAGGGCCCGGGCACCGGTCGTCGGGTCGGGCTGCTGACCGGCGTGGACCTGGCGGGTTTCGAAGGCCCAGTTGGCGGTGTCGCTCATGGTGAAGGAGTACCTCTCGTCGCGTCGGTTCCGCGCGCGAGCGGGGGCCCGCGCACGGTGCGGGAGTCAGCCAAGTACTGCCCGCGCTTGCGGGCCCACCTCGGGCCCGCCTGGTCTTCCCCCGGGGCACCCCACCGCGGTAGGAGGGTTGCCGGTCAGCGAGCCGGGACTTGGCGCTGACACTCTTGACCTGGGTCAGACCTTACGTCGCGTCGATCGGGTCGGCGAAACCCGGTCTCTCATCGCGGACAGGTCCGCGCTATCCCCGGCGGGTGCGCGCCAGCCACCACAGGCCGACGAAGGGCAAGACGAGCGGGACGAACCCGTAGCCCGAGCCGAAGTGGGACCAGACGGTCTTATCGGGGAAGAGGTCGGGCGCGAGATAGGACAGGGTGCCGACGACGAGCACCCCGACCGCTTCGATCCCGACGGCGGTCGTCGCAACCCGGCGCGCCCAGGGCGCGGTCGAGGCGAGCGCGACGGTCGCGACGAGGTAGATCACCGCGGCGAGCGCCGAGAGGATGTAGGCAAGGGGTGCCCGCTCGAACGCGGTGGTGAGCTGCAAGATCGACCGCCCGGTCGCGGCGAGCGCGAGGACCGCGTAGCAGACCACGATGATTCGGCCCGGGCCGGATCCGGTCGGGCGGGGCGTGGGCTCAGGCATAGGTCTGCCAGATCTGCAGGATGCGGTAGGTCATCACCGCGACGGTAAACGCTCCCGCGAGCACGACCGCCATCGACCACCGGCTCTTTTCCTTGATCGTGAGGAAGAGCACTGCCGGCGGGACGATCGGCAGGGTCAGGGCGTAAGCGACCATCGTCGCCCGCTCCTCGCTCGAGGACATCCCTCCGGTCGTCACGACCGAGGCGATGGCCTGCACGATCAGCAGGACCGCGACGACGGCTCCGACGAGGAGGAGTCGGTCGTCGACGAGACGGTTACGGAGCAGATACCAGGCGGTGAGCGCCGCGAGCACTGCGGTGGCGATCAGCACGATCGTGGTCAACGGCACAAGCACGCCCGCCAGGGTACTTGCCCGCCACTTCGCGCCGACTGGCACCATCGAGGTCATGGCCGAACGCATGGGATCCCGAGCCCTCATCGACACCGTCGTCGACTCCGACAGCTTCGTCTCCTGGGACGCCCCCGTGCCCACCGATCAGCTCTCGGCGGACTACCGGGCGGCCCTTGCGAAGGCGAGCGAACGGGCGGGGACCGACGAGGCGGTGATCACCGGGCGCGCCACGATTGAGGGGCAGAGCGTGGCGCTTGTGGTCGGGGAGTTCGCCTTCCTCGGTGGCTCGATCGGTCGAGGGACGGCCGCTCGGATCGTCGCGGCGATCCGGCGGGCCACCGCCGAGCGCCTCCCCTTGATTGCCGCCACCGCCTCGGGCGGGACGCGCATGCAGGAGGGCACTCCCGCCTTCGTCACGATGGTCGATATCTCCGCTGCGATCGTCGCCCATAAGGCCGCGGGTCTGCCCTACCTCGTCTACCTACGCCACCCCACGACCGGTGGCGTCTTCGCCTCCTGGGGCTCCCTCGGCCACATCACGATCGCCGAGCCGGGCGCGCTCGTCGGGTTCCTCGGCCCCGTCGTCTACGAGACCGTCCATGGCGAACCCTTCCCCGAGGGCGTCCAACTCGCCGAGAACCTCGTCGACAAGGGGATCATCGACGCCGCGGTGCCGGTCGATCAGCTCGCGGGGATCGCTGCGCGTGCCCTGCGAGTGCTGAGCGCCAACGCCGAGGCGTACGCCCACCCGACCCCCGCCGCCGTCGCGGATGTGGACGCAGCGACCTGGGAGGTCACCCCCTTCTCGTCCTCCCCCGAACCGAGCGAAGAGGAGATCGCCGAGGTCTGGTCCTCGATCGAGCTCACCCGGCGCGCCGACCGTCCGGGGGTGCGCGAGCTCCTGCGCTACGCCGCCGACGATGTGATCCCGCTCAACGGCACCGGCCACGGCGAGTCCGACGCCGGGCTGCTGCTCGCGCTCGCGTCCTTCGAGGGCGAGGGGTGTGTCGTCGTCGGGCAGGACCGGCGCTATCAGGTCGAACAGTCCATGGGCCCGGCAGCCTTGCGGGAGGCGCGCCGGGGCATGCGGATTGCGAGCGAACTCGGGCTCCCCCTCGTGACGGTCATCGACACGCCCGGCGCGGATCTGTCCCCGCGGGCCGAAGAGGGTGCTCTCGCGGGTGAGATCGCCCGCTCGCTCGCCGATATGACCTCGCTCGCGATCCCGAGCGTTTCGGTTCTGCTCGGCCAGGGCACCGGCGGCGGCGCGCTGGCGCTGCTCCCTGCACGTCGGGTCATCGCCGCCGAGCATGGGTGGCTCTCCCCCCTTCCGCCGGAGGGGGCGAGCGCGATCCTCTATCGCGACACCGACCATGCGGCGCTGCTCGCGACCCGGCAGCGGGTCTCCGCCCAGCACATGGCCGCCGACGGGACGGTAGATCACATCGTCGCCGAGTCGATCCCGGCCCATGAGGACCCGGAAGGTTTCGCCCGCGCAATCGGGGCAGCGATCGCCGAGCAGGTGCGCGAACTCGGGGGCGAGCCCTCCCGCGAAGGGACGCCGCTCGCGCGTTAGGCCGCGACGTCGTGGCGGGGCAACTCGGTCACCCCATCGCAGGTCACGAGATAGGCGGCGAGGAGCGGCACCCCCTGGTCCCGACAGAACTCGATCGCGCCCTGGTGCCAGGTGCGCTCGGCGTCCGTCGGCACCGTCCCATGCGGTCGTCCGAGCCCCAACACCACGGCCCCGACCGGGAGCCCGAGTTCGCCCAGCGCGAGGTCGAAGAAGGAGCGGCACGCGTGCGGTGGTGTATCCCTGAAGAATCCCGCGCCCGCCATGGGTTGGAGCATCGTGAGATCGGGACGGCAGAAGATCGCGCACACCGCATGATTGATCCGGTCGCTCTCGCGCATGACCAGGTCCACCACATCGGCGGCGACAGCGGTGTCGCTCAGCGCCCGCGTCGGCCAGTCGGAGGGCAGGTCGTGAAAGCTCATGTCCTCAAGCGTGACGGAACGTCACACGGGCCCCCGGAGTTATCCACAGCGCACTCGAGAGCGCGGGGTAATGTGACCCGCGACACGATCACCGCTTCGCCGCAAGGAGGCTGCACCCACCGTGGCTCTTTCCGTCTTCGACCTGTTCTCGATCGGCATCGGACCGTCGAGTTCGCACACGGTCGGGCCGATGCGCGCTGCCGTCACCTTCGCGCAGACCCTCAAAGACGAGGGTGCCCTGCCGTCGGTCGAGCGGGTGTACGCGCAGCTCTTCGGCAGTCTGGGCGCCACGGGTCACGGGCACGGATCAAACACCGCGGTGCTGTTAGGGCTCACCGGTGAACGCCCCGAAGAGTGCGATCCGCGCACCGTCGCTGGGCAACTGGAAGCGATTCGCGCCGACGGGCGCCTGCGCCTCCTCGGCGAGCACGAAATCGCCTTCGACGAGGACCGCGATCTCGTCCTCCACCGGCGCGCGACGCTGCCGCTGCACCCGAATGGCATGACCTTCACCGCCTACGACGCGGCCGGTGAGGTGCTCTCCGAGCACACGTACTACTCGGTTGGTGGTGGCTTCGTCGTCGGTGAGGATGCGAGCGGATCCACCCGGATCGTCGCCGACACCACCCCGGTCCCCCACCACTTCACCACCGGCGACGGCCTCCTCGAGCTCTGCGCCGAAACCGGCAAATCGATCTCGGCGCTCATGCTTGAGAACGAAACCGCCTGGCGCCCCGAGGAGCAGGTCCGCGAGGAACTGCTTCACATCTGGTCGGTCATGAAGGAATGCATCGACAATGGCCTGAAGACCGAAGGGGTGCTCCCCGGCGGACTCAAGGTCAAGCGGCGGGCGCCCGGCCTCTACCGCCGCCTCCGGGCGGAATCGGCGAGCGACGACCCCCTTCGCGGGATGGATTGGCTGACCCTCTATGCCCTCGCCGTCAACGAGGAGAACGCCGCTGGCGGCCGGGTCGTCACCGCACCAACCAACGGCGCGGCGGGAATCATCCCGGCCGTCTTGCGCTACTACATCGATTTTGTGCCGGGCGCGGATGACGATGGGATTGTCTGTTTCCTGCTCACCGCCGCCGCGATCGGCGTCGTGTACAAGGAAAATGCCTCGATCTCCGGCGCCGAGGTGGGCTGTCAGGGCGAGGTCGGATCGGCCTGCTCGATGGCGGCAGGAGCGATGGCTGCCGTCCTCGGTGGGAGCCCCGCTCAGGTCGAAAACGCCGCCGAGATCGGGATGGAGCACAACCTCGGACTCACCTGCGACCCGGTCGGGGGGCTGGTGCAGATCCCGTGCATCGAGCGCAATGCCGTCGCCTCGGTCAAGGCGATCACCGCGGCGCGGACCGCCCTTCGCGGCGATGGGTCGCACGTTGTCTCCCTGGACAAGGTCGTGAAGACCATGCGCGACACCGGGCGCGACATGAAGGTCAAGTACAAGGAAACCGCTCGCGGCGGCCTCGCCGTCAACGTCATCGAGTGCTAACCCTCGTCCGGGCCAGCACTCGATGACGCGTCGGTGAGGCTCACTTCCGCTTGGTGAGCGACCACTTCCCTTCCGCGGTGACGATCAGGTAGGTCGTCCCCTTCTGCACCGTCGTGGTGCCCTCGTACGCCTTGTACTCCGAGAGCAGACGGTCCGGGAAACGGTCATCGGGGTGGACGGCCACGACCTCAAACGAGCCCATCCGGGCATCGCCCGGGTCGTAGGCCGCGCGCACATCGGAGGAGTCGCCGCTCCACTTCAGCACCTTGCTGCCGGTCCCCTTGGCCATCGTGCCGAAGTCGGGGACCGTCGAGATGCTCTTGAAGGTCACCGACCACTTGCCCGTCGTCTGAATGCTGATCCGGGTCGCCTCGTCGCTGTACCCGCCGAGGTTGAAGGGGACCACGTCGTTGGTCTTGCCGATCTTGTTGACGTAGAGGCCCGTCGTCTGGCCGTCGTTATCGCGGCCGTGGACCACGAAGTTGCTGTCCCCCTCGTACGCGGCTTCGATCAGGCCAACAGTGGAGTTCGGGGGCAGGTTGACCACGGCGTCGTTTTCGCCCTCGATCTTCTTGTCCCAGTCGCCCGCGTAGACCCGTCCGGGCAGGGAGCTCGACGTCTCGCTCCCGGGGGTCGTGGTCGGGCTGGTTGGCTCCGTCGTCGTCGTTGGCGCCGTGGTGGGCTGCGTGGTCGACGAGGTCGTCGTGGAGGTGTCGCTCGCCGTCGGCTGCTCGTCGTCGCCCCCGCTAAAGGCCCACACCGCGAGCCCGGCGATCATGGCGATGATGACGACCGCGGCGACACCGATGGCGATCGGGAGGGCCTTGCTCTTACCACCTGGACCATCCGGCGACTGGGCCGGACCGCCTGGTTGGCCAGAAGCGCCCGGTGCCCCCGGCCCGCCATAGCCGCCGTAGCCGCCGCCATAGGAGTTGTCCGTGCCAGGGGCCGCCCCGTAGGACCCCGAGTCCTGCTGGCCGTACGAGCCGTGCTGTCCGCTTTCGGTGGACGAGCCGTAGCCGTATGAAGCGCCGGCGGCCTCCTGCCACCTCGCGTCATCGCTGGCCCGGTCGGCGTTCGGGCGAACCTGGGTCGACTCGTCAACGGGTTGCTCGGCCGAGCCCTCCTCGGACGCCGGACGCTCATAGACCGCGGTGGGCTCTGCGCCCTGCGTCGCGGCCGACTCGCCCTCACCGGTGCTGCCAGCCTGCTCACCGCTCCCGGCGACTCCGGCCGCGTGATCATTCGCCTGCTGAGGCGGACCGAAGTCGGCGGGCATCGGCTGACGATGCTCGGTCCAGGCTGCTCCGTCCCAATATCGAATCTGCCCGTGCTGCTCCGGGTCCGGGTACCACCCTGCGGCCCACTGGTTCATTTAGAGGTCCTCCCCCTCGATTTTTCGCCGTTCTCGGAACGCGCTGACCTTATCGCGCGGGCAGCAGCGGACCATATGGGGAGGATTACCCGTGCCGCGTTCGCCCCAGCGGGTTCAGCCCACCGGACGCTCGAAGGTGACGAGAAGCCCCTCGGTCCCCCCAGGCCCGAGCCGGCCCTTGACATCGGCGGACGTGATCGCCTTGACCTGCCACCCCTTCGCGGCCTCGGCGTTCATCACCTTCTCCAGCTTGTCGGCGCTCATCTTCGAGCCGATCATGCCTTCACGGACCTGCACCACTCGGTACTCATATCGCATGCTGATCGAGGCTAGCCCGATCGCTTCGACCTGCGAAGGGGGTAAGCGCCGCCCCGTCGACCTCGCCCCCGGCTACCCGCCGTTGAGCTCGTCGCGCCAGCGCAGCCAGGGCGTGATGGCCTCGAGGTCGTACTCAGGTCCCGAGATGCCCGTGGTGAAGAGGCGAGCACCAAGGTCGTAGAGCGGCCGCCCTTCGACCTCCGGAGCATCCGGTGAGAGCCCGTCTCGGCCTCGGCCGCCCACGCCCACCGAAATCTCGATCTCGCCGACGTCCCGCCCGGCGTTATCGCAGTGACCGCGCAGGACCTCGAGTTTGGTCGCCATCTCCTCGGGACCGGCGAAGCTGTGCCAGATATCGGCGTGCTCGGCGACGAAGCGCAGCGTCTTCTTCACTCCCCCGCCGCCGATCAGCATCGGGATGCGGCGGGTGGGTGGCGGGTTGAGTTTTGCCAGACGCGAGGTCATCAGCGGGATGGCCTCGCCAAGATCGTCCAATCGGCTGCCGACGGTCCCGAACTCGTAGCCGTACTCGTCGTAGTCGCGCTCAAACCACCCCGACCCGAGGCCAAGGATCAGCCGGCCGTCACTGATGTGGTCGATCGTGCGGGCCATATCGGCGAGCAGCTGCGGGTTCCGGTACGAGTTGCAGGTGACCAGGGCCCCGATCTCGACGCGCGACGTCTGCTCGGCCCAGGCGCCGAGCATGGTCCAGCACTCGAAGTGCGCCCCGTCCGGGTCGCCGTAGAGCGGGTAGAAGTGGTCCCAGTTGAAGATGACGTCGACGCCAAGGTCCTGGGCGCGCATCACGGCGTCGCGCATCTGCTGGTAGGTGGCGTGCTGCGGCTGCAATTGCACACCGATCCGCACCGGACGCTCGTTCATCGTGACTCCTCGCGGTTGGGTCGTGGCCGCCCGCGGCCGTGCGAGCACCCGCCTCCGAGGCTAGCCCTCTGCCGTCCCCCGGGGCGTTGCTGAGCCCTGGTCTCGACATTCCCCGAAACCCCCAAACCCCCGAACCTCCAGACCCCCGCCGAACCTGGCACCACGGAGCCTCGCGCCTGACACCGTCCCAAAGCCCCCCACCCTCGTCCCCGTCCCCGGAACTTCCGACAATCCCGCGAACTTCCACGAGAAAACCGGAGTTTCACGGGACGAACGACGAAGGGCGCGAGTCTCCCCAGGTCCCCGAAATCTCCACCATTCCCGGAGCCCCGCCCCCGTCCCTGGAACTTCCGATCATCCCGCGAACTTCCACGAGAAAACCGGAGTTTCGCGGGACGAACGACGAAGGGCGCGAGTCTCCCCCGTCCCTGGAACTTCCGATCATCCCGCGAACTTCCACGAGAAAATCGGAGTTTCGCGGGACCAACGACGAAGGGCGCGGGGCCCCGACCCTATTGGTCGGCGCCCCGCGCCCTTCGCGCGGCCGTGATCAGCTGCAGCCGGAGGTGCTACCGCAGCCTTCGCAGACGTAGCAGCTGCCAGCGGGGCGCATCTTGGTCCCGCAGGTCATGCACATCGGTGCGTCAGCGGTCTTGCCCTGGAAGCGCTCGAGGAGATCGGCCGAGGAGTGCACCTCGTCGCTCACCTCGCGAGCCGAGGCCGCGCCAGCACCCGAGGTGACCTCGGCGGCGTGGTCGACCGACGCGGACTTGGTGGCACCGGCCTTGGTCGAGGCGCCGACGCCCTGGCTGAAGCTCTCGATCTCGTCCTCGATGGCCTCGGCGTCGTCATCGACGGTCGCCGGAGCGTACGAACCGGTCTCGAGCTGGCGAGCGCGCTCCTCGGCAGTGTGGATCCCCATGAAGCTGCGGGTCTCGAAGTCCATGTAGTCCAGAGCCAGGCGGCGGAAGACGTAGTCGACGAGCGACTGACCCATCCGCACATCCGGGTCGTCGGTCATGCCGGCCGGCTCGAAGCGCATGTTGGAGAACTTCTCGACGAAGGTCTCGAGCGGCACGCCGTACTGCAGCGCTACCGAGATCGCGATCGAGAAGGCATCCATGACGCCGGCGAGGGTCGAGCCCTGCTTACCGAACTTCAAGAAGACCTCGCCGAGGCGACCGTCGTCGTAGGTCCCGGCGGTCAGGTAGCCCTCGGCGCCACCAATGGCGAAGGAGGTGGTGCGCGAGTCGCGGCGCTTCGGGAGGCGCTCACGGGTCGGGCGGTAGACGATCTTTTCGACCGTCTCGGTGATGGTCTCGGCCGCCTGCGCCGACGCCTTCTCATCCTTGGAGCTCGAGCCACCATCGGAGAGGGGCTGGCCGACCTTGCAGTTGTCGCGGTAGACGGCCAGTGCCTTGAGCCCGAGCTTCCACCCTTCGCGGTAGACCTCTTCGATCTCCTCGACGCTCGCGCGCTCGGGCAGGTTCACGGTCTTGGAGATCGCGCCGGAGAGGAAGGGCTGGACCGCGGCCATCATCCGCACGTGACCCATCGGCGAGATCGCACGCTGACCCATCGCGGTGTCGAAGACCTCGTAGTGCTCGGTCTTCAGGCCCGGGGCGTCGACGACGTGACCCTTGTCGGCGATGTACTCGACGATCGCCTCGATGGTCTCCTCGGTGTACCCGAGCTTCTTCAGCGCGCGAGGGATCGTGAGGTTCACGATCTGCATCGAGCCGCCACCGACGAGTTTCTTGAACTTCACCAGCGAGAAGTCCGGCTCGATCCCGGTGGTGTCGCAGTCCATCATGAAGCCGATGGTGCCGGTGGGCGCGAGCACCGAGGCCTGCGCGTTACGGAAGCCGTCCTTGGCGCCGGTCTTGACGACCGCGTCCCAGGCCTTGGTCGCCGCCGCGTGGATCTCGTGGTCCATCGAACCGACGGTGCGAAGGGCGTCATTGGCGGCCTGGTGCTTGCGCATCACGCGCTGGTGCGCGTCGGCGTTGCGGGCGTACCCGGCGTACGGGCCGACGACACCGGCGAGTTCGGCGGAACGCTTGTAGGCGGCGCCGGTCAGCAACGAGGTGATCGACGCGGCGAGGGCCCGGCCACCGGCCGAGTCGTAGCCGTGGCCGGTCGCCATCAGCAGGGCACCGAGGTTCGCGTACCCAATCCCGAGCTGGCGGTAGTCGCGGGTCGTCTCCCCGATCGACTCGGTCGGGAAGTCGGCGAAGCAGATCGAGATGTCCATCGCGGTGATGACCAACTCTGCGACCTTCTGGAAGGTGGCGGTGTCGAAGGTGTCGTCCTCGCGCAGGAACTTCAGCAGGTTGAGCGACGCCAGGTTGCACGAAGAGTTATCGAGCGACATGTACTCCGAGCACGGGTTGCTCGCGGTGATCCGCCCGGTCTCGGGGTTGGTGTGCCAGTCGTTGATCGTGTCGTCGTACTGGATGCCCGGGTCCGCACACTCCCAGGCGGCGGTCGCGATCTTGGTCATCAGCTCGCGAGCGTCGACGCTCTCGATGACCTCGCCGGTCATCCGCGAGCGGAGCCCAAACTCCGTGCCGTCCTCGACGGCCTGCATGAACTCGTCGGTGACGCGCACCGAGTTGTTCGCGTTTTGGTACTGGACCGAGACGATGTCCTTACCGCCCAAGTCCATGTCGAAGCCCGCGTCGCGCAGGGCGCGGATCTTGTCCTCTTCGCGCGCCTTGGTCTCGACGAACTCCTCGATATCGGGGTGGTCGACGTCGAGGACGACCATCTTCGCCGCGCGGCGGGTCGCGCCACCGGACTTGATGGTGCCTGCGGACGCGTCGGCGCCGCGCATGAACGACACGGGACCGGAGGCGGTACCACCGGAGGAGAGCAACTCCTTCGAGGAGCGGATCCGCGAGAGGTTCAGGCCGGCGCCAGAGCCGCCCTTGAAGATGAAACCCTCCTCCTTGTACCAGTTAAGAATCGAGTCCATCGAGTCATCGACCGAGAGGATGAAGCAGGCGCTCACCTGCTGCGGGCTCTTGGTACCGACGTTGAACCACACGGGCGAGTTGAAGCTAAAGACCTGGTGCAGCAGGGCGTAGGTGAGCTCGTGCTCGAAGATCTCGGCGTCGGTGTCGGTCGCGAAGTAGCCGTGGTCCTTGCCGGCCTTGACGTAGGTGAGCACCACCCGGTCGATCAGCTGCTTCAGACCCGTCTCGCGGGCCTCGGTCCCGAGCGCGCCGCGGAAGTACTTGGTCGTCACGATCGTGGAGGCGTTGATCGACCAGAAGTCGGGGAACTCGACGCCCTTCTGCTCAAAGATCGTCTCACCGGTGCGCCAGTTCTGCTGGACGACATCACGCTTTTCCCAGGTGACCTGGTCGTAGGGGTGCACGCCTTCGGTCGTGAAGATGCGCTCGACGGTGATGCCCCGTCGGCGCGGCGTGCGCCTCGCTCCGGTCTTGCCCGCGGTTTCGGTCATGTGACGTCTCTCCTGCTCGTGTGTGTCGCTATGGGTGGTAGCTGTGGTGAAGGTGGTGCGCTGGTGGTGATCGATCCGGCCGCGGCCTATGAGGACGCCCGCCCGATCGGAGAGGGTTCGACCCCGTCGGCCGCGCGCTCGGCGCGCAGGATCGTGATCGCGGCCTCAAAGTCCTCGAGGGACTCAAAGGCCTGATAAACGCTGGCGAAGCGCAAGTACGCGACCTCATCCAGCTCTCGAAGGGGGGTGAGGATCGCCATCCCCACCTCGTGGGCCTCGATCTCGGCATTGCCTTGACTGCGAATCGTCTCCTCGACCCGCTGGGCCAACAGAGCCAACTGGTCATCGGTGACTGGACGGCCCTGGCAGGCCTTGCGAACACCGACCAGAATCTTCGTCCGATCGAAGGGCTCGCTCGCACCGGAGCGCTTGACCACGGTCAAACTGGCCGTCTCGACCGTCGTGAAGCGACGACCGCAGCTCGGGCACTGACGCCGGCGCCGGATCGCTCCGCCGTCATCGGCCGTGCGTGAGTCGATGACCCGAGAATCGGTGTGCCGACAAAACGGACAGTGCATGACCGATAGCCCCCTTCGCTCCCGATCGGCTCGAACAATGTGGATACGGGCCGCCGATCCGGTGGATGACGCTGGGGACGGGCCGCTGATGGTGTGGAGAACCTGTGCATCACGGGCCACTAGATGTGGATGAACTACATCGCTGTAACCACTAGATGTAGTGCCTATTGAACATCGTTGACCCACGCGGCGCAAGCCCCTTCGCGGTCCGACGGCGTGTCGCGCGGCGCTCCGGGCGACACACCCCGCCGTCGGGCGGCCCTAGCGCCCCGGGATCTGCAGGCTCTGACCCGCATGCACCTCGGTCGAGGCGAGCCGGTTGTGCCGCTGAATCAACACGACGGCATTGGCCACCGGGACACCCGGGAGCTCGCGGGCGGCGATTTCGGAAAGCGTCTGACCAGCCTGCACGGTCACCGTCCCCACGGTCACCGGCTCGCTAGCCCCGCCGAAGGGGGCAATCGCCAGGGTCAGGGCGAACACCGCCGCGACCACCAGGCCGATCAGGACGCGCCCGCGGCGGGTGAGCACAAGACGCGACGGGTGGGACTCGCGCACGGGGACCTGGGCGCCGGTCGGGACCGAGACGAGGTGCCGCTGGGGATGGGCGGGGCGCACAGGGGCGCGACGATCCGGCGCCGGGCGGGTGGCGCGGGCGGGAACGGCGATCGGCGACAGCGTCATGGAGTCCTCCTCGAGCCCGTTCGAACCGGTGTTCGAGCGAACGTATGTACGATGTGTAGCACGGGTGTTCGAACAATCGCAAGACACACCTCGAACAGGTGTTTGAATCAGGCGTTCGATCGCCGGTACTGTGAGTGACACGAAGACCAGGCAATCAGCGAGCACCGACAACGCTCGTTCGGCACCAACGAAGGGGACCTTCCATGGGACGCAAAGACCGCGAATCAGGCGAGAACGCCGGCGCGGACAACGTGCGCGCACTCCCCGAGCGGGATAACGGGCGCGGCCTCACGGCGCGTCAAGCCCGCGTCCTTGAGGTGATCCGGCATGCCGTCCTGAGCCGCGGCTTCCCACCCAGCGTGCGGGAGATCGGTGATGCCGTCGGGCTCGCGAGCCCGAGCTCGGTCTCGCACCAGCTCGCCGCTTTGGAAAACAAGGGCTACATCCGCCGGGACCCCAATCGGCCGCGCGCGATCGAGATCGTCTCCCCTCAGGAGCCTCGCCCGATTGACCTGCACGGGTACCGCGGCGGCGCCGACCCCAGCGATGCCCCCTTCGACGAGACCGGCATCGGCGACGATCGGCCCGAGGCGTCCTACGTCCCCGTGCTTGGGCAGATCGCCGCGGGCGTGCCGATCACCGCCGAAGAGAGCGTCGAAGATGTCTTCCCCCTCCCCCGCCAGATCGTCGGCGAGGGGTCCCTCTTCCTGCTCAAGGTCGTCGGTGACTCGATGATCGACGCGGCGATCTGCGATGGGGACTGGGTCGTGGTGCGCCAGCAGCCGACCGCCGACAACGGCGATATCGTCGCTGCGCTGCTCGATGACGAGGCGACGGTCAAGACCTTCAAGCGGCGTGACGGGCACGTCTGGTTGCTCCCGCACAACCCCGCCTTCGACCCGATCGATGGCGACCACGCGACGATTCTCGGCAAGGTCACCGCCGTCCTGCGCAGTATCTAAGCGACGAGAAGGGGGCGCCGAGCCGCTACGACGACCACCAGGTCGCGGTAAAAGTGGCCGACCACGGCCGCCCGTGGATCACGGCGTCGTCCGGTAAGAGCCGAGCGAACTCGCGGCGCGAGAGCAGGCGGGTGAACTCCTGACGGCTCGCCGACCACGCCGGTGACCAATGCCGAAAGAGCGCCGAGGTGTGCGACTCGACCGGGAACCATCGGTTCGGTGTCGTGATGACCCAGCCCCGACCGACTCGGGTCTGCTCCGCAACGAAGCGCGCCTGGTCGGCCTCATCGCCGACATGTTCGATCACGGCGTTGGCGAGGACCATGTCCACTGCGCGCTCGGCGACGGGGAGGTGCCTGCCGTCCGCGACGAAGAAAGGCCATTCGACCCCGCGACGGTCGGCGATATCGGTCGAGGCCACCAGGTCGGCGTGCTCGGTGATCCGGCGCTCGACGATTCCCTCGTTGCGAGAGGTGATGGTGCTCGAGCCCACCAGTAGGACGGTGCGCACCTCGTGCTGGCGCATGAAGTCGGCGATCAGACGAGCCTTGCGCTCTCGGTTGCGCACGCTGTACGCCAGCACCAGCCTGCGCATGACCGACCTGGGGAACCCCTTCATGGCGGCCACCCTAGTCGGGCCCTACCCCAGGTCGTAGGCGACTTCGGCGAGAAGGGAGATGAGCTCACCATCGAGACCGTGCGTCGCGAGCGCGTCGCCACGCGTCGGGCCACGGGTGATGATGACGACCGGGATGCCGCGCTGCGCGGCGCGGCGCACGAAGCGCAAGCCGGACATCACCTGCAGGCTCGAGCCCAGGACCAGGAGGCTCGGTGCGCGGTCGGTCAAGGCGTAGCACCGCTCGACGATCTCGCGATCGACGGCTCCCCCGAAGAAGACGACATCGGGCTTGAGGGTGTCCGCTCCGCACGCGGCGCAGACGGGCGCGACGAAGCGCTCGACGTCGATGGCCTCCAACGAGATATCACCATCGGGTCGGATCTCATCGCTCACGACATCGAAATCGGGGTTCCGCGCAGCCATTTGCTCGTCGAGATCCGTCCGAGTGCTGCGGTCGCCGCACGTGAGACAGATGACGCCAGCGAGGCTGCCGTGCAGTTCGACGACGCCGCTCGTCCCCGCCGCCTGGTGAAGGCCATCGACGTTTTGGGTGATGACCGCCCCGATCGCGCCGCGCTCTTGCAGGGTCGTGACGAGCCGGTGGGCGTCGTTGGGCTCGGCCGCTCGGAAGCGCCGCCACCCGACGAAACTGCGCGCCCAATAGCGTTGGCGCGCTTCGCTGCTCGCGACGAACTCGGACATATGCATCGGCGTGACCCGCCGCGTCCCATCGGGCCCGCGGTAGTCGGGGATCCCCGAGTTGGTCGACATCCCGGCTCCGCTCAGCACCAGCGCCGGGCCGCGGCGGAGGACCTGGGCGACCTCGTCGGGGCTTGAGTGCGGGCGCGGGGTGGCCGCGCCCTCCCTTCGCCCAGCTGGTGGGAACACTCCGGTCGTCATGACCGCCAGTATGCGCTGATCCGCCGCATTTCCCGATACCGATAACCACGCGTTATACCCTGGGGGACATGATCGACGCCGCAGGGCTGCGCGTGATGCGGGCCATCGCCGACGAGGGCAGCTTCACCGCTGCGGCCCTCGCGCTCGGCTACTCCCAGCCGGCGGTCTCGCAGATGGTCAAGCGCCTCGAGCAAAGGACCGGGACGGTCCTTGTCGAAAAGGTCGGGCGGAGCGTGCGTCTCACCGAGGCCGGCCAGGTCCTCGCCCGCCATGCCACCCCTGTCCTTGCCGCCCTCGACGCCGCCGAAGAGGAGGTCGCGGCGATCGCGGGGCTTCGCGCCGGCAGGGTCCGCTTGATGGCCTTCCCCTCGTCCTCGGTCACCCTCGTGCCCCGGGCCCTCGCGGCGGTGCGCGAGCGCTACCCGGACATCTCGGTGACCTTCACCGAAGCCGAGCCCCCCGAATCCCTCGCCGCCTTGCGCGCCGGGGAGTGCGACCTGGCGGTGGCCTTCTCCTACGACGGGCAGGACCTCGGCCGCGAAGAGGATCTCGAGGGACTCGTCGTGCATTCTCTGCGTGAAGAAGAGGTGCGCGTCGCCCTTCCCCGGACACACCCGCTGGCGCAGCACGAGAGCGTCGACCTCACCGAACTCACCGATGAGGACTGGATCGCGGGGTGCGCCCGATGTCGCGGTCACCTGTTATCGATCGCCGCCGCCTCGGGGTACTCCCCGCGGGTGGCCTTCGAGACCGAGGACTATGTCGCTGTCCAAGGGTTCGTCGCGGCCGGTCTCGGCGTCGCGTTGATCCCCGACCTCATCCGGGCGGCGACGCACAACCCCGACGTGGTGATCCGGCCGCTCAACCCGCCGTCCCGGCGTCACATCCACGTGGTGACGACGCCCGACCTTCAGCGGGTGCCAGCCGTCGCCGCGACCCTCGAAGCGCTCTGTGAGAGCGCGCGGGCGACCACGACCGTATCGAGCGCCTGACGCTCGCCCTGGTCGGTCGCGACCGATCGGTAGCGCATCTGCGAACTCACGACCTCGACCGGGAGCGGATCGAGGTCGGCGGCCACGGTCTCGGGGTCGCGCAGGAGGCGCGGATCCTGCGGCCCGCCCACCCCCTCGGCGAGATTGCGGCGCGCGTGACCGATGATGAGCAGCATCCCGACAGGCCGCAGGGCCGCTACGGCCGAGTCGAGAGCTGCACGCCAGGGCGCGTCCTCCAGGTGGAGATAACTCAGCAGGACGAGGTCAGCGTCCGATACCGGCGCCGGGGCGGTGGCATCGCCGACGACGGCGGCGAGCGATGAGCGGCGAGCACCGAGGCGAGCGTCCGCGAGTTTCGCCATGCGCTCTACCGCCACCGGCGAGAAATCGCTCGCGATGACCCGCCAACCCCGCTCGGCGAGCCAGAGGGCATGGCGCCCTTCGCCCGCCGCGACGTCGAGGGCCAGGCCAGGGGTGATTGGCGAGACGATCTGCTCGACCCAGGCGTTGGGTCCGGCCGACCAGACGAGGTCTGCCCCCTCGTACCGGGCATCCCAGTCCGAGGCGTCCATCAGGCGAGGGTGAGGAAGAGCTTTTCCATCTGTGCGAGGTCCACCTCTTGACCTTCCCGGCCTTCGACGAGGCACTCTCGCAGCCCGAGCGAGATGACCGCGAAGCCGGCACGATCCAGAGCCTTACTGACGGCCGCCAGCTGCGTTACGACGTCCTGACAGTCGCGGCCCTCCTCGATCATCTTCAGGATCCCGCCGATCTGCCCTTGGGCGCGCTTGAGGCGCTTGACGACGGCGTCCATCTGCTGCGGATCGAGTTGCACGGGAGGTCCTCCTCGCGGTGAGGCATTGATTGACATTGATGATACCCGTGCGGGTATCGAGGAGGTCGGGTGCTCAGCGCCCGAGGAGCTTGCTGAGGAACCCGCCACCGCCGGCGGCTTGCTTTTCGTCGGCGGTGTGGTTCCCCGGGCAGCGAGCCCCCTTCGGCACATTCGCCATGACCTGATCGACGTGCATGCCACACCCCGCCCAGGTCGTCTTACCGCACACCTTGCAGGCCACCGGTCGACACATTGCTCTTCCCTTCCCTGACGTACTTGGATACCCCCGAGGGTATCAGTTTCGTGGGCTGAAGGGGGTCACCACCGTGACGCCGAACCGACCACCGCGAGCCGATCACCCACAGCGATGATCGCGATGTCCCCTCGCTGGTCGGTACGCCAGACCGCGCTGCCCTCACGGGCAAGGAGCCGCAGCAGCGACGGAGCCGGGTGGCCATAGGAGTTATCGGCGCCCACGCTGATCACCGCGACCGGCGCGGCCAGCTGCTCGGCCAGCGCGGGATCGAGATTGGCCGACCCGTGATGCGCGACCTTCACCACGTCCAGCCCCCTCGCGCTGGCGAGCAGATCGGGATGGGACCGCAGGTGGCGCATGATGGCGCCCCCGGCTTCCCGCTCAATGTCACCGAGGAGGACCGCATCGAGCGGGCCGCTGCGCACGGCCAAGACGATGCTCGCGTTGTTGGGCACCGATCCACTGCTGATCGGTTGAGCCGGCCACCAGACGTCCGCCTCGACGCCTGCGAACCTCAGGTGGTCGCCGGCCACCACCTCGCTGACGGGGATCTGAGCGGCGGCCCCGAGCTGGCGGACCCGCAGCGCCTCAGAGACGGGTTCGGCCACCGGGGTGACGATGATCCGCTCGACCCGACGCCCATCGAGAATCCCCTCTAACCCCCCGACGTGATCGGCATGAAAGTGGGTGAGGATCACCGCCTCGACCTGCGTGACACCCAGGCGGCCGAGACAGCCGTCGACCGGCGCCGGTTCGGCGCCAGCGTCGATCACGACCGCGCGACCCCGGCCGGTTGCGAGCACCAGGGCATCGCCTTGCCCGACATCACAGGCGACCAGGAGCCATCCCTGGGGTGGCCAGGTGAAGGTGCGGGCCGGGACCGACCCCGCCGCGAGCACGACGATCACACCGAGAGCCACCACCGGCGCCGCACGGGCCCGATACATCAGCCACGGTCCGACGAGCAGCGCGAGGACCGTGAGGACCGCCAGCAGCCCCGCGCCGAAGGCCCCGTCGGGCCACGGCATCGTGCCGCCGGGGATCTGCGCGCAGGATCTCCCAATCCAGGCGATCCCGAGCGCCGGAAGGGCGGCAACCCAGGCCAGCCAGGACGCGAGCGCACTGCTCACGAGGGCGACGAGCGCGACGCTGATCCCGACGATGGTGGTCGGTGCGACGAGCGGCGCCGCCAGCACATTGGCCAGAACCGACACGGTCGAAACCGACCCCTGCAGCAAGACGATGACCGGAGCACACATCACCTGCGCGGCGAGGGGCACCGCGAGCACGGGAGCGGCCCACCGCACGCGCCGCGGTAGGTGTGTTCCAATGGCCTCGCTCCACGGCGCCACGAAGAGGAGCAGGCCGAGCGTGGCGAGGGTCGATAGCGCGAATCCGTACGAGCGCGCCAGCCACGGATCGAGCGTGAGCAGGGCGAGCACGGCGGCTGAGAGGACCGGCAGACCAATCGCCCGCCGCGACATCCCGAACCCGATAACGCCGATTGCCCCCATCGTCGCCGCCCGCGCGACGCTCGGCTCCGGTCGGGCCAGCAGGACGAACCAGGCCAGCACGACCAGCCCCACCACGGGCCGCCAACGACGACGCACGCCCACCACCTGACTGAGACCGAGCGCTGCCGCCAGGATGAGGCTGACATTGCTCCCCGAAACCGCCGACAGGTGGGTCAGCCCCGTGACCTGCATCGCGTCGGTGAGGTCCTGCGGGGTTTGGCTGGTATCGCCGATGACAAGGCCAGGCACGAGCCCCCGTGCGTCGGCGGGAAGGTGATCGACCGCGCGCCGCAGTCCCGCCCTCATGTGTTCGGTCGAAGCGAGAAGGGGGTGCGGCTCGCCTGGCCGCTGCGGCGGCCCCCGTGGCGCGAGGATCGCGAGGACCTCTTCGCCGGGCTCGGCCGGTGAGAGTCTGCCGGCGACCTTGACCTCATCGCGCCAGCGCAGGGTGGCCCAGTCGGCACCGGCACGCACCAGGACCGGGGTGTTGACGGTCCGCACTGTCCCCCGCGCGCTCACGCTGGTGAGCCGCAGGCGGAGCATCACCATCGGCTCATCCCGACCGGCCGGCCGTCGCACGATGGGTTCGGTCAGGACGACCCCCCGGGCCTGAATCGCGGCCCGGCTCTCGGCGAGGTCCGCGATGTCACCGAGCTCGCGAGCTGCGCCGTGCACTGTCGACGCCCCGAGGACCAAGGTGCTCGCGACCCCGGTCAACCCGATCAGCCCCGGCCAGCCTCGACCGCCGCGTCTCCAGCCGATCAGACCGACCACACCCGTTAGCGCAGCGCAGGCGGCCGCTACCCCACCACGCTGATGCACCGGCCATCCGAGAGCCAAGGCCCCGAGCGCCCACGCGACGATCGCGGGGATGAGGAGCCGCAGGTCGAGCCGACCGGGGACCTGCTCGACCTCGCTCGGCTCACCCCGGGAAGGATCGACGCCACGCCCGATCACACCCGGACCTTCGGTGCCAACTGGGCGAAGATCTTCTCCCCGATCCCGCTCACCGCGTTGAGATCTTCGACCGAGGCGAATCGACCGTTATCGGTGCGCCACTCGATGATGCGTTGCGCGAGCACGGGACCGACGCCCGGCAGGGTCTCCAAGGTGGCCTGATCGGCGGAGTTGAGGTCGACGAGTTGACCACCGCCCCCGGGGCCGACGCCGGACGCTCCCGGAGACTGCGGGGCCGGCGCGGCGGTGCCGGCTTCCCCCTCCTTCGGGACGATGATCTGCTCGCCATCGACGGCGAGGCGAGCCAAATTCACCTGCGCCAGATCGGCCTTAGTCGTCGCGCCTCCTGCAGCAGCAATCGCATCGTCGACCCGCGTACCAGCCCTTAACTCGATCACGCCCGGACGGCGGACCTGACCGACGACGTGCACGACAATCTTCGCGCTCGCCGGAGGCGGGGTCGGGGGGGGGGGGGGTTGG